>NZ_JBMPPM010000003.1:0-721118 GCF_049339885.1 Undibacterium sp. TJN25
TGGCTATGGTGTTATAGCCAGCCAAGCCGTTTAGGTACGGTTGAACTACTGCCAGTTTGAACTGCTCATTGTGTTTCGTCATGAAAAAAACCCAAAAGTCGGTGTCCAACTTTTGGGGTTCAGTTCACGAGCACGGGCTTTTTTGTTCGGCGGTGCCGGAGGCTAGGCAGCCTTGGGCGCCTGCGGGATCAATTTGTTGTTGATGATCCACTGCTGTGCAATCGACAACACGTTGTTCACTACCCAATACAGCACCAGGCCGGACGGGAAGAAGAAGAACATTACCGAGAATGCCAGCGGCATGAACATCATCATCTTCGCCTGTACCGGATCGGCCGGGGCCGGGTTCAGCTTGGTCTGGATGAACATCGAAATCGCGTAAACCACCGGCAGGATGTACAGCGGATCCGGCGCAGTCAGGTCATGAATCCAGCCCATCCACGGCGCGCCGCGCATTTCGACCGACGCCTGCAGCACCCAGTACAGCGCCAGGAACACCGGCATCTGGATCAGGATAGGGAAGCAACCGCCCAGCGGGTTGATCTTCTCGGTCTTGTACAGCTCCATCATTGCCTGGTTCATCTTCTGCGGATCGCCCTTGAAGCGCTCGCGGATCGCCGTCATCTTCGGCGTGACCACTTTCATTTTTGCCATGCTGCGGTAGCCTGCGGCGGACAGCGGGAACAGCGCCAGCTTGATGACGATGGTGAACAGCACGATCGTCCAGCCCCAGTTGCCCAGCAATGCATGGATATGCTCCATCAGCCAGAACAAAGGTTTGGCGATGATCGCCAGGAAACCGTAATCCTTGACCAGTTCCAGGCCGGGAGCGATTTTTTCCAGCGAAGACGTGTTTTGCGGGCCGGAATACAGCGTCGCATCCATCGTTACCGTTGCGCCCGGTGCAATCGTACCCAAAGGCAAGATACTGCCAACTGCATACAGATTGTCGCTAATCGTGCGGGTATAGATTTCACGCTGCACTTTTTGCGGCGGGATGAACGCGGAGACGAAGAAATGCTGGATCACCGCGACCCAGCCGTTATCGGCCTTGGTTGCGTGGTTGTCATTGCTCTTGCCGATTTTTTCGATTTCTGCCTTGTGGATCTTCTCAAAATCCAGCTTCTGGAATTTGTCGGCATCGGTATAGACGGCAGGCGCATAGAATTCGCTTGGGCCGCTGAACATCGAGCCGCCTTCAGGCTTGGTGCCGTCGTGCAGCAGTTGCAGGTACAGGGAAGGCGTGATCGGTGCGCCGCTGTTGTTGGTGACGGTGTGCTTCACGTCGATGACGTAGTCACCCTTCTTGAAGGTGTAGGTCTTGGTCAGCTTGACGCCGTTTTGTTCCGATTCCAGCACCAGCTGCACTTCATTGCTGCCGTCCAGCGTGCGCGGGCCCGGCTTGGCGATAAAGCCTGACTTGTGGTTGGGGAAGGCGCCGCCCAGCAAACCGGTCTGTGCCAGATACACACGCTTGGCGCTGTCGTCGAACAGCACGATGTTATGGGCCTTGTCGTGCGCATCTTTATGCTGTAACAGTTCCAGGCGCTTCAGTTCGCCACCGATAGTATCGATATCGGCCTTCAGCACATCGGTCGTAATGGTGATGCGCTCGCTCTTGACGGCAGGCGTATCGCCGGCGGCAGTGCCGGGTGCGGCAGCCACAGTAGTGCCGCTGGAAGCCGCCGCGCCGCTGGCTGGAGCCGCAGCCGCCGCGTCCTTGGCCTGGGTCGCGTGCGTCGGGGTGAACATCGATGGCTTGCCGTTAAAACGCTGCCAGTTGTCCCAGAGGAGCAACATTGACACCGTAAGAACAACCCACAGGACGGTACGTTTGATATCCATTTGTATAGTCAGGAGAATGGTGAAGAGTGACCGGTAGCCTCTGCAAAGCCGGGGCGCTGCCTGCCAGTTTCTGCAGACGCACCGCCGGATTGTATAGAAGCATCGTCGGATATGGGGACTACTTGCTGTTTTTCAGCCTTGGGCGGCACCATATCGATGCCGCCGGGGTGCCAGGGATGGCATTTACACAAACGTTTGCCTGCCAGCAAGCCGCCCTTGCAGGCCCCGTGCTCCCTGATCGCTTCTATCGCATAGTTGGAGCAGGTCGGGTAGAAACGGCAATTCTGGCCCAGCATGGGGCTGATCGCCAGCTGGTATCCGCGCAGCAAACCCATCAGCACAGACTGCAGCGGCGATTTCATGGCTGGCCGCCGGCGGACGCGATAGTGGAGGCCATAACAGCGGCAGGCGCGGCAATGCCGCCCGCTTGCGAAGCAAACAGGCGCACGATTTCGCCCCGCAACTCGCGCTTCAGCTGCGCGGTAGTGGCGGGACCTGCCTTGCTATTGACCGGCTTTGACAAGCGCACAATGCAATCCACGTTGATGAGGGCAGAACGTCTGAAAATTTCACGCGTCACACGTTTGATGGTGTTGCGCGTAACGGCGCGCGGCGCGAACCGCTTTGCCGCCACCACGCCGAGGCGCGCATGCGTCAGCGTATTGGGCCGCGCATACAGCACAAAATGGGGGGTCTTTTGCACGGGGCGCAAACGAAAAACGGATGAAAATTCATCCGTTTTAACGATGCGCCGTACGCGAGCAAAATCGCCACTCATAGTGTCGATCATGCAATTAGCCTGGGCTGCTGCAAATGCCGCTGACCATGGCCTGCGTGTATCAGGCTGCCAGGCGTTTACGGCCTTTGGCGCGACGTGCGTTCAATACAGCGCGGCCACCGCGGGTTGCCATGCGTGCGCGGAAACCGTGGGTGCGCTTGCGGCGAACGACGGAAGGTTGGTAAGTACGTTTCATGTTGGTCTCGCTATTTGAGCAAATAAAAAATCGGAATTACGGGTAGCGGTCGAGTAAAACTGTTTCCACTAGCTAACCACTACTGCCCCAAAACCGCTGCTCATGGTGTGCTGCGCCGGTCAAAACCTGCTGGTTTATTTATTATTTTTCATTATTTTGCGTGAACAAAAAAACATCAGCAAAACATAAATAAGCAGCGAATCGGCGCACCACTCAATAAAAGAGGGTAGGGAACCTTGGATTATCACTATTTTCTGCTTACCTGTCAATCACTTAGCGTAAATTATAATGGCGCTCCGCACCCGTCCGGTGCACTCAAACCAGGTTTACCGGGGTATCCGCCCGGCAAAGCCAGCACTGCTCCGCAGCAAAGAAATTTCCTCACTCGCCTGTGGATAACTCGTCCGAGCAAGGGTAGAATAGAGGATTAATGTGGCTGGGTTATTTTGCCTATTTTGCAACGGCGCAACTGGATTTGCCAGTGTCGGTTGTAAACAACAAAAAGCCCGCAACGGTGCTGTATATCCTGGCGAAAGGCGCATGTAGCGCCACGCAACGGATGGACGACACTGCCGGCCGCGAGCAAGTATTCATAGATAGAGTGTTCATGGAAAATTTCTGGCAGGCCTGCTCCTCCCAATTGGAGCAGGAGCTAACGCCGCAACAGTATAGTGCGTGGATCAAACCGCTGGCGCCGATCGATTTTGAAGACGGCAAGCTGCGCATTGGCGCGCCTAACCGTTTCAAGCTGGACTGGGTCAAGACCCAGTTCGCCAGCCGCATCACCGAGCTCGCCGTACAGTTCTGGGATGAGGCCGTGGACGTGCAATTCATCCTCGACCCGCGCACCAATAAAAAACCGGCGCCTTCGGCTGCCGCCAACTCCATGCAGTCTGCCAACCGCGAAGCCAGGGAGCAGCGCGACGGCACCGACAACGACGCCACCGGCGAGTTGCTGGAACTGTCCGCCGCGCAACCAGAGGTATCGCCGCGCCGCGAGCAAAGCCGCATCAATTCTGCGCTGACCTTTGACAGCCTCGTCACCGGTAAGGCCAACCAGCTGGCGCGCGCAGCGGCCATTCAGGTGGCCAACAACCCCGGCGGCTCGTACAACCCGCTGTTCCTGTATGGCGGCGTAGGCCTGGGCAAGACGCATTTGATTCACGCGATAGGCAACCAGATTCTGGTCGACAATCCTGGCGCCAAGATACGTTACATCCACGCCGAACAGTATGTGCGCGACGTAGTGACCGCTTACCAGCGCAAGGGTTTCGACGAATTCAAGCGCTACTACCATTCGCTGGATTTGCTGCTGATCGATGATATCCAGTTCTTCGGCGGCAAGAGCCGTACGCAGGAAGAGTTTTTCTATGCGTTCGAGGCGCTGATCGCGGCCAAGAAACAGATCATCATCACCAGCGATACCTATCCGAAAGAAATCAGCGGCATGGATGACCGCCTGATCTCGCGTTTCGATTCCGGCCTGACGGTCGCAATCGAGCCGCCGGAACTGGAAATGCGGGTCGCCATTCTGCTGAAAAAAGCGACTTCGGAAGGCGTGCATTTCTCCGACGACGTGGCCTTCTTTGTCGCCAAGCACCTGCGCTCCAACGTGCGCGAGCTGGAAGGCGCCTTGCGCAAGATCCTGGCCTATTCCCGTTTCCACGGCAAAGAGATCACGATCGACGTTACCAAGGAAGCGCTGAAAGACCTGCTCTCGGTACAGAACCGCCAGATCTCCGTGGAAAATATCCAGAAGACCGTGGCTGACTTTTTCAACATCAAGGTCGCCGACATGTATTCGAAGAAACGTCCGGCCAATATCGCCCGCCCGCGCCAGATTGCGATGTACCTGGCCAAGGAGCTGACACAGAAGAGCCTGCCCGAAATCGGCGAACTCTTCGGCGGCCGCGACCATACTACCGTGTTGCATGCGGTGCGCAAGATAGCGGCAGACCGCAGCAAGAACCCGGAATGCAACCATGAGCTGCACGTGCTGGAGCAGACGTTAAAAGGCTAAGCGCTCGGGCAGCAATCGATTGGCAGCACCTGGATTTCGCAGTAGAAACAAAAAATCAGTACAGGTAGCCTGGATGAAGCATCGCGTAATCCGGGGAGCAAACCCGGCCCAGCTCACCGGGAAAACTGGCGTGCATGTCAATGTCCGCGAAGTTTCCCCGGATTGCGCTGCGCTCCATCCAGGCTACAAACAGCATTGCACAGGCAGTTGAACAAGTTTTAAAGAGTTGGCGTTACCAGATTTTAGTTTTACAAAAACATAGAATCCATCAATTAAACATTACGCGAGGGATATACACATGCAATTGGTTAAAACCCACCGGGATACCCTGCTCCGGCCTCTGCAAATTGTGAGCGGTATTGTCGAGCGTCGGCACACTTTGCCGATTCTGGCCAATATCCTCATCCGCAAAGATGGTGAAAAAATCTCGTTCCTGTCCACCGACATCGAAGTACAGATCACCACGCATGCAGAGATCGGTTCGGGCGGCGAAGTCACCGCCACGACAGTCGCGGCCCGCAAGCTGCTGGACATCCTGCGCGCACTGCCGGACGACCAGGACGTGTCGCTGACCCTGTCCAACAAGCGCATGACGGTGCAATCCGGCAAATCGCGCTTTGCACTGCAAACCCTGGCGGCGGAAGAATTCCCTACCGTGGCCCAGGCCGAGCATTTCAATGCCAGTGTCAGCCTGCCGCAAAAAACGCTGAAGCACCTGTTCAACATGGTGCACTTCTCGATGGCGCAACAGGATATCCGTTATTACCTGAACGGCCTGCTGCTGGTCGTGGACGGCAAGAACGTCATCGCCGTGGCGACCGACGGCCACCGCCTGGCGTTTTGCCAGGTAGAGGTAGAACAGGAATTCCCGCGCCAGGAAGTCATTATCCCGCGCAAAACCATCCTGGAACTGCAACGCCTGCTGGAAGACAAGGAAGACCTGGTGCAGCTGGACATCGCCAACAACCAGGTCAAGCTGACCTTTGCGGATATCGAACTGATCTCCAAGCTGGTGGAAGGCAAGTTCCCGGATTTCAACCGCGTGATCCCCAAGGGCTACAAAAACAACTTCACCATCGGCCGCGAACAGCTGCTGCGCTCCCTGCAGCGCGCCGCCATCATGACCAGCGACAAGTTCAAGGGCGTGCGTTGCGTGATCGGCCCCGGCAGCATGAAGATCAGCTCCACCAATGCCGACCAGGAAGAAGCGGTAGAAGAAATTGAAATCGACTACGGCGGAGACAGCGTCGATATCGGCTTCAACGTGACCTACCTGCTGGATGTATTGAACAACCTCAAATGCGACCAGATCAACGTCGCGCTGGGCGACTCCAATTCTTCCGCGCTGATCACGATCCCTGAGAAGACCGACTTCAAATACGTCGTCATGCCGATGCGCATATAAGCGCCCGGCCCAGGCCCTTGTAGCCTGGATGGAGCACCGCGCAATCCGGGAACGGCGCCAGCAAGCGCCGGGAAATACGCAAAACCGGATTTCGCCCCGCTTCATCCGGGCGAAAAAGATACAAGCCAGGCAGCAGTAAAGTAAATCGCAACAAAGGGGAGCTTCGCTCCCCGGTTCAACAGAACAGATGTAACTCTTTAGAAGGTAGCCATGTCCGAGAATTCCCAAGACAACACTCCATCACAGCCAAATCAGTACGGCGCATCCTCCATCCAGATTCTGGAAGGCCTGGAAGCCGTGCGTAAACGCCCCGGCATGTATATTGGCGACACCTCGGACGGCACCGGCTTGCACCATCTCGTATTCGAAGTGCTGGACAACTCCATCGATGAATCGCTGGCGGGGCATTGCACCGAGATCCACGTCACCATCCATAGCGACAACTCCATCTCCATCACCGATAACGGCCGCGGCATCCCGACCGGCATCAAGTGGGACGACAAGCACGATCCTAAACGCAGCGCCGCAGAAATCGTCATGACCGAGCTGCACGCCGGCGGCAAGTTCGACCAGAACTCGTACAAAGTCTCCGGCGGCCTGCACGGCGTGGGCGTGTCCTGCGTGAACGGCCTGTCCAAGCTGCTGAAGCTGACCATCCGCCGCGACGGCAAAGTGCACACGATGGATTTCGTGCGCGGCGTGCCGCAAAACCGCGAACTGGAAACCGTGGACGGCATTATCACCTCGCCGATCAAGGTCATCGGTGATACCGACAAGCGCGGCACCGAAGTGCATTTCTGGGCCGACGAAGAAATCTTCACGCATGTAGAGTTCCATTACGAAATACTGGCCAAGCGTATCCGCGAACTGTCTTTCCTGAATAACGGCGTGCGCATCAAGCTGACCGACCAACGCACCGGCAAGGAAGAATTGTTTGCGTTTGAAGGCGGCACCCGCGGCTTTGTCGAGTACATCAACAAAAGCAAGAGCGTGCTGCACCCGACCATTTTCCAGGCCACCGGCGAACGCATGTCCGACCAGGGCACCAACATCACCGTGGACGTGTCGATGCAGTGGAACGATGCCTACAATGAACAGGTATTGTGCTTCACCAATAACATCCCGCAGCGCGACGGCGGCACCCACCTGACCGGCCTGCGCGCCGCGATGACCCGCGTCATCAACAAATACATTGAAGAACACGACTACGCCAAGAAGGCCAAGGTAGAAGTCACCGGCGACGACATGCGCGAAGGCCTGACCTGCGTACTGTCAGTCAAAGTGCCGGAGCCGAAGTTCAGCTCGCAGACCAAGGACAAGCTGGTTTCCAGCGAAGTGCGCGGCCCGGTGGAAGAGATCGTCGCCAAGACGCTGACCGACTACCTGATGGAAAAACCGAACGATGCCAAGATCATCTGCGGCAAGATTGTGGAAGCCTCGCGCGCCCGTGAAGCGGCCCGCAAAGCGCGAGAACTGACGCGCCGTAAAGGCGTGATGGACGGCCTGGGCCTGTCTGCCAAACTGGCCGACTGCCAGGAAAAAGATCCGGCGCTGTGCGAACTGTACATCGTCGAAGGTGACTCCGCGGGCGGCTCGGCCAAACAAGGCCGCGACCGCAAATTCCAGGCGATTCTGCCACTGCGCGGTAAAGTGCTGAACGTGGAAAAAGCACGTTTTGAAAAAATGCTGTCTTCCGAACAGATCACCACGCTGATCGCCACACTGGGCACCAGCATAGGCCCGGATGAGTTCAATATCGACAAGCTGCGCTACCACCGCATCATCATCATGACCGATGCCGACGTCGACGGCGCCCACATTCGTACGCTGCTGTTGACACTGTTCTACCGCCAGATGCCGCAACTGGTGGAACGCGGCCACATCTACATCGCCCAGCCGCCGCTGTACAAGGTAAAGGCCGGCCGCGATGAGCGCTACCTGAAAGACGATGTAGAAGAAGCCAGCTACATGATGACCGTGGCGCTGACCGGCGCTGCGCTGATTCCCGGCACGGGCAAAGACCCCATCACCGGCGATTCGCTCGGCAAGTTCGTCGTCCAGTACAACCTGGCCAACGCCATCATGCTGCGACTGACCCGCATGATAGACCGCGCCGCGCTGACCGCCATCATGACCGGCGTCACGCTGAAGCTGGACACGGCAGAAAACGCCGAAGTTTCCGCGCAGAAGCTGACTGCCGCCATCAATGACCCGGCCGTCAAAGCCACAGTCACTACCGATGACCTGTCAGAGAAATTCACGCTGCGCATAGAGCGCATGTACCATGGCAACATCAAGGTCAGCAGCATCGATGCCGACTTCGTCGACAGCGCCGATTACCAAGTGCTGGAAACCGCCGCGCAGACCTTCACCGGCCTGATCACCGAAGGCGCCTTCATCCGTCGCGGCGAAGGCGAAAAAGCCAAGGAATCCGCTGTAGCAGACTTCCACCAGGCCATGCTGTGGCTGCGCGACGAAGCAGAACGCGGCGTCTCCAAGCAACGCTACAAAGGTCTGGGCGAGATGAACCCAAGCCAGCTGTGGGAAACCACGATGGACCCAACCGTGCGCCGCCTGCTGAAGGTACAGATAGAAGACGCGATTGCCGCCGACCAGATCTTTACCACGCTGATGGGTGATGATGTGGAGCCGCGCCGTGCTTTCATTGAGAGCAATGCGTTGAGGGCGGGGAATATTGATGTGTAATTTTGTCGGGACTCACGATAAGCAAAAAACCCGTCAGTCCCATACAAACACACCATCACAATGAATGACAAGGAAAAGGGGCCATTTGGCCCCTTTTCGTCATAAACAAATAGCGCAGCATATGTCAATTTCAGTGAATTGGAATTGCCGGCTCATTTGATTCAAGACTAGCGAAAAATCAACATATCGCGTTAGGCTTGAATCGTCCTTTCCATCTCCGCGCAGCATCAAACATTCATTAGTCAGCAGGTGGGAAATCAACCACGGTATCATTAATCCGGTTGAACAGATTGGTGAATGTGATGCTGGTGATCGCCAGGGCTATCTCAACGATCTGCGTGTCGGTGAAACCGGCCGCCTTGATGTTTGCAACCGCGGAAGCCTGCACAGTTCCTTTTGTCGAAATCAGTTCCCGGGTGAAGCTGGCCAGCGTATCCATGCGGGCGTCGCTCGATGGTGTGCCGCGGCGGATCGCCAGCACGTCTTCCTTGCTCAGTCCGTTTTTTTTGCCGATCAACGTATGGGCGGCCAGGCAGTAGTCGCATTCCGCAGCCTGGCTGACAACGAGTTTCACGACTTCGCCTTCTTTGGCTCCCAGGGTCCCCTTTTTCAGCGCGCCGTCAATGTTGAGCAGTGTTTCCAATGCGACGGGGCTATTGCTGCCGATGTTGACGTAGGCGTTGGGTACAAGACCGACGGTTGCCTTGATGGCGGTGTAAAGCTGCGCTGCGTGTCCGGTGGATTCGGCGACAGGTTGGTTGAATAAGCGGCTCATGATCATTCCTTTATAAAGTGTGTAGTGAAGCCGGCGGCTTGTGCACGCCGGTAGTACGAATAAATATGACGGATAAGTAAGGGGTGAATTTTTAATTTGCAGATTTCTCGATGGCCGATACCAAACCGGGAACATCGGTCAGGAACGGGGTGTGGCCAGTATTGAGCGTGAACTCGAGGCGGACTGGCGTGGCAGCGACCATTTTTTGTTGCAGGTAAGGGCTGACGACCTGATCCTGCGCGGTATGAATGTAGACCTTGTCTACCTGGCCAAAGCGCGCCGCAGTGAGCTTGACAGGCGTCACAATCGGGCCCAGGGGTTCGTCGATGATCAGATCAGGCAATACCTTGCGCAGACCTTCCGGCGCACCATTGGCGAACAGGTCGGCACGGGCGGCGTAGTTGACCGAAATCATTCCCTTGGCTTCATCAATCTTGAGTGCCGGACCCGCCTTGCTGTCGCGATCCTGCTTGGCCAGAGACAGCATCGATTCACCGTCCTGTGGCAGGTAGGCGGCGAGATAAACAGCCGTCTTGATTTTTTCCGGTGCGGCTTCGGCCACGTTCGTCACTGCGATGCCGCCAAAGCTGTGTCCAACCAGTACGACTGGTTTCGATTCGCTGCCAATTGCCTTGAGTACGACATCGCGATAGACGTCATTGCTGACCAGGTTAGGGGCCATCGGCGCGCTTGGGCGACCCGGCAGATTCACATTAATGACGCGGTAACCGTCCGCTTGCAACTTGGCGCTGACGCCGTCCCAGATATGTGCATCTTCAAAGGCGCCGTGTACCAGGGCAATTGCCGGCTTTTCTGCAGCCATTGCATTTGCACCCATCATGGTGGCGGAGGCCAAAATCAAAACGTTCAATGCTTTCATGTTACACTCCTTAGAGAGGATTAATAAGATCGGAACCACAGGACGAAGCATAAGACTCTGCGACATGACGAGCCATTCCAAAGACCCCGAAGTTCATGATCGATCGTCCGGGAGGTATCCCGACTATGGGATGAAGGCCACGCATGCCGACGTGCTTTCGCAGGCGTTTTTAAGCCTGCACAAAGGGCCTTCCATTTGAACATTGCGGGCTTTCTTCAACACGATTACAAACGCTTGAGCACCGCGATGGTGCTCTCGCTGGTGTTCCACGTGCTGCTGCTGAGCATCGCCCTCGGCGGCCAGACCTTCGGGCTTCCCGAGCTCCACTTTCCGTGGGAAGAAAGACGCCTGGGGGCCAGCGATCTGCAAGTCATCCTTGAACTGCCGCAGCCTGCAGCGAATGCACCGGCGTCCTTACCGGCAGAAGCACCGTGGCCAGAAATGACGGACACGGCCTTAGCTACAGCAGACAAACCGGCAATGGCGCCCGTCGTGACATCAATCGCTGTTCTTCCTTTTCTCGTTGAGCACAACGAAGCGGACTCCGATGCAACTCCGCCCCCTTTGCCGCAGCCGACGCCTATCCCGGCAAAGGCTCTCACTCCAGCACACACCCTCAAGCCAGTCAAAACACCCGTGAAGCAGGTTGATACGGACATTTCAGGCTCATCTGAAGTGCCGCGGAAAGACACCACCGTAGACTCCATCGCGCAGAACACTGCCAGCCAGAAAAGCGAAGCGCCTGTCCCCGAGAACTCAAGCACGGTCCTACAGAAGAACGCCGAGCAGGATAAACAGGAAGAAAAGTCGCAGGCCCAACCCGAAGATGACAAGCAGGCATCAGAAAAACTGCGGCAAACGGAACTGCTGGCAGTCGCGCAGCGCGAGTCAGACTGGCACGTGCAGCAGCAGCAGCGGCAGGAAGTGGCACGCGCTGAGCTAGCGGCCAAGAACGATGAAGCAGCACGACAAGAAGCAGAGCGTCAGGAGCAAAACAGGCAAGAAAACCTGCGACGCGAGACGCTAAGGCAAGAGCAGATAAAACAGGCAGAAAAATCAGCGCAGGAAGCCGCCCGGCAGCAGCAGGAGCAGCAGCAATCTGATGCTTTGCAGCGTGATGCGGAGCGCAGGGAAGCCACAAAACAAGAGCAGGCAAAGCAGGAGCAGCTGAGACAGGAAACCGCTCGTGCTGAGCAGACAGCCAAAGCCGAATCTGTACGACGGGAAGCTTTGCGGCGCGAGGCTGAGCGTAAAGAGGCCGCAAAACAGGAGCAGGGAAGGCAAGCGCAGCTTGAGATAGCACGGCAAGAACAATTACGGCAAGAAAGCGCCCGCGTCGAGCAAGCGGCTAAAAATGAAGCGGCACGCAAGGAAGCCGAACGCCAGGAACTCAACAGACAAGAAAACCTGCGCCGTGAGGCACAGCGGCAAGAGCTGGCAAAACAGGAAGAAAAGGCAAGGCAGGACGCCGCCCGGCAACAACAGGAGCGCGCCGAGGCGGCAAGAAGAGAAACAGAACGCAAGGAAGCCATCAAACAGGAGCAGGCGAAGCAGGAACAGGCAAGGCAAGCACAGCTTGAAGCGGCACGGCAAGAGCAACTGAGACAAGAAGCCGCCCGTGCCGAGCAAACGGCCAAAAACGAAGCTGCAAAAAAAGAAGCAGAACACCAGGAGCTAAGCAGGCAAGAGAACCAACGCCGCGAAGCACAGAGGCAAGAAGCGCAACGGCAGGAGCAAGCAAGACAGGAAGAAAAGGCTAGACAAGACGCCGCCCGGCAGGCACAAGAATCCGCCGAGGCGGCGAAACGGGATGCCGAGCGCAAGGAAGCGGCAAAACAGGAGCAAGCAAGGCAAACGCAGCTTGAAGCGGCGCGGCAGGCACAGCAACAGCAGGACACCGCACGGCAAGATGCCGCAAAAGCAGAGACAGCACGTCAGGAAGCGGCCAAACAAGAGGCAGGCCGGCAAGAGCAAGCTAAAAAAGATCAGGAGCAGCGCGAGCGCGCCGAGCAGGAAGCAAAGCACGAAGAACGGCTGCGCGCGATCGGCAAACAAATGAAAGAAGAAGCAGCCCAGCGCGATGCGGCGGCCAACCCCTCACGCTCGCTACTGCCCGGCATAAGCGGCCTGCGTCGAGGATGGCTCTACGGACGCGCAGACCCGAATGCCGATTTTGTTCTGTACGCAGAAAACGTCAGCCGAAAAATCGAAAAGAACATGACACTGGACATGGTCCGCGACGTGGTAAAACAGCCGCACACGCCACCGATGGTAACAATCGCAATCCGCGCTGACGGCTCGGTGGAGAAGGTGACTTTCGTGGTCTCCAGCGGTGTGCCCGCTATCGACAAGGCGATACTGGAAGTGGTGGCCAGCCAGGCGCCCTATGGCAAATTTCCTCCCGGCCTGGCACGCCAGTATGACGTGATCGAAATTCGCCGTACGTGGGTATTCGACACAGCCATTCGACTGCAGTGACTGCGAGGATAGAGGGCAGCGATAGCCCTCTTAAAAAAACGGGTAGTAGGTCCGTCCCCCTCAGCGACCAGTCTTCTCCAGTCCAGCAAATACCTCATCTACATCGCGAAATTTACCCTGCTCAATTTCGCGACTGCCGAGAACCAGAATTTTCATCAATACGAGCGCTTTTGCTTGTTCTTCAACACTCTTGAGGTCCGTTGTAAATTTATTAGTTTCCATCCTTTGATCACGCCTTTAGCCAGAGTTCTAGCATTCGAAAAAACTCAAGCCGGCACATAGGTTTTTTTAAGCGGCACTAAGCGCTTGGTTTCGGAGTCTGTCTGCTCGTAATGTTCAATCAGCGCGCGGACGAGATTATCGAGCGTCCATAAGGTCAGCGGTACGCTAGCGCGCTCAGCTTCATAATAGGCTTCCTTGGAAAATCCACCGGTGCTTACATAAAGTCCACGATCATCTTTGTGCCGTCCACCT
Organism: Undibacterium sp. TJN25; assembly: GCF_049339885.1. NCBI lineage: Bacteria > Pseudomonadati > Pseudomonadota > Betaproteobacteria > Burkholderiales > Oxalobacteraceae > Undibacterium > Undibacterium sp. TJN25. The sequence continues at coordinate 13,558 of NZ_JBMPPM010000003.1, forward strand.
AAAAAGCTTCGAATCTGTTGCGTCCCCATCTGCCCGTTGCGATGTTTTACTTCAACAATAATGCGGGGATTCTCAAAACCGAAGCCATCTGGCGATGCAATAATATCTTTGCCTCTATCCGGACCGGCAGGAGAGACTTGCGTCTTGTAACCCATCGCACGAAGCAGGCCGGCAACGAGATCTTGCATCTCGCTCCAATCCAGTTCACTTACCAAGTCTTTTATTCGCTCAATCGCGAGCGATTCAAGTCCAGCCAATGGGTTAAGTTCCGGTTCAACTTCATCGGCATTGGTGGGTATAGAAGGAGTGCGTCCTTCTGCACCCAACAATAGCTCCTCCATCGTTAAATCAGGAACCAGAAATACCGTTAATGTGGCGCCTAAAGTGTTCTTGCTGCTCTGACTTAACGTGTCGCGTTGCACTTCGTTTTGCTGCCATTGAACCGGCCGAATCATCGGCATGTCATCTGTAACCCACTCTGATTTATGCTGATACGGCCCTGTAACTTTCCCTACAAGATAAGTTCTGTTAGCGGGCGAGTAGGTGACTATCCAGTCGCCCACCTCAATCTCATTAATGAACCGCCATACTTGCGCCGCACCAGAGATCGCCGTACCAAGCTTCACATGAGGCTCACGTTCAAGATAGAGCTGAGTCAGCTGTTTCTTGCTCATTCCTGGCTTAGCATCCGGTGCCAATTTCGACCAACTAATCGCGGCTACGCCTCTATCGCGGAACTCGTCATACAGCCGACCAGCCTCGCCGCGTATCATCCACATTTTTGCCATAATAATTTTATAAAGTTACAAGTTTTGCAAAGATAGCACGTTTCAGAATCACCTTGAAGGCCTGGGAAATCGGGACTTCATCAGTCAAATCAATCGTACTTTACAGGGAACATTTCTCTTTTATGTATCAAGGCTTATCCGCCACCGGTACCCCCACAACAAACGCCCGTACCTCCCGGTCAGACGCCATCTTCTGGCGCTCTATATCAGGCGCTTCATGCGCTTCCGGCGTATACGAGGGGCCGGTAATCAGGCGTATGACCTGGACCGGGCGCTGCGCGGTTTCCGGCTTGAGGCAGCGTTCCACTTCGCTGACCCTGGCGCGCGCCAGGCCGGCATTCGACTCAAAACGCTGGCGCGATGCCGGAGACAAGGCCTTGCGGTCTGTTCCACCGACGAGCAATACGATGGCTTGCAGCTTTTTGTCACTGGCCTTGGTGATGCCTTCCCTGATGCCGTCGATGATTTTCTTGTTGTCTTCGCTGTCGCAATCCAGCTTCGCCTGGCCCTGGCTAAAGCCGTCAAACCGGGCAGATGCCACGACGGCGGGCTGGAACTGGAACAAGGCCTTCAGGTGCGCCTCGATATGCGGTTCTATCTTGTCTGCCAGCTTGGCTTCGATCTTGGGATCGAAATGGAATTGCGCCGTCAAGGGAATCGACAGGTTGGGCAAAATGCTGGTAGCCACGCCGGCGGCAACGCCCATGCTGCCCAGCAATTTATGCCCCTTGAAAAATATCGCGACACCACCTGTCACCAGCACCAGGCCAAAGACCAGCGCCAGCCAGTGCCAGCCGCTGATGGTGCCGTTGCCGTCTATCGTGACAGAATCGGGCGGAGTAGTGACCTGGCCGGGTTTTATCGGATTCGGCGGCGGGACACCAGTTTCTTCACCGCCGGCACTCCCTGTTCCTGCAAGCTGGCAGCACACAATCTGCAGAGAAGGCGGAGTGATATCCGTGGACGGCTCTTTCCATTGCAAATAGGAGTAAAAGGCGGCGCCGCAGAACAGCAGCGCAAAAAACACAGTAAGGAAGGGCATCAGGTAACGGTGCCGTCCTTCTTCCACTCCGCGCAACAGGTTGCTGAGCTTGCCCTTGTCGTCGTCTTTGTCTTCCAGCGCTATACGGCTGACGATGCCGAAATGCCGCGTCTCGCCCTTATGATCGGAAAAATCGTCCTTATCCGCGAATACCAGGTTTTTTTCCGCGTCATACAGGATATCCATTGCCACGACATAGAGCTTGCGGTTCCTGCGGTCTATCAATAAAAAGGAGAGTGCGACGACCGCCCCGGCGACACTGAGCAGCATCGCCGCCGCAGGCAATTTCTTGTCGATGGCGCTGACCACGGCGGAAGCAAAGATGCCCAGGCCGATCAACATGAAGTTGAACATCTTGGTGCGCTGTTCTGCGTGGAAGTTGAACCACTTCCACGCATAATCGAAACGCAGCTTTTGTAGCTCGCTGGGGTCAGGTGCTCGTTTCCTGTTCCTCCATACAGCCATGCTCAGCTCCTCTGTCCAATAGTTTTACTGCCCCACTCCAAGAAATGCAGTCAGTCGGCCAGCAGTTGTTCCGCAATCGCCGGCACGCTGGCAGCCATGGGTAGCGACTGCTCGCCCACCTCAAACCCCCAGCCGTAAGAAACGCCCAGAAAATGCCAGCCTGCCGCTTGCGCAGCAACGGCATCCGCAGGCTGGTCGCCCACATAGACGGATTGCGATGCCTCCAGCTGCAACACACGGCTGCCTTCGGCCAGGCACCACGCCTTGTCTTGCGACTGCACCTGCCGGTCGAAATAAAACAGGCAGGCCGGATCAAAATACGGCATCACGGCCGACAGCGCGGGCTCCACGTTGGCACGCGTGTTCGACGTCACCAGCCCCAGCGCAATACCGGCGCCATGCAGGCGCACTAGCATCTGTTCGATGCCGGGAAACGGCTCGGGGCGATGTCCGCGTGAAAACTCGCGCTCGTACTCTTCCACGCCGCGCTCTGCCAGCAGCGGCGGAAAGCCAACGGCCAGAAAAAAATTCAGCATCGGGCTGACGCTGATGCCATGCTTGACCATGCGCTTGAACACCGCCACTGTCGGCATTTGCAACTCAAACAAACCGTACTGGCGGGCCTTCTCCGCGCAAAACGCCAGATGTTGCGGCAGCGAATCCAGCAGCACGCCGTCCACGTCAAAAAAAACGGCCCGGAGCGTATCAGGTTTCACCATTGCCTCCCGGCACCGGCAAAGGGCTCAACAACATCGCATGCATCTAAAACCTTCCTATCAAAAACACATGCATATCATACCTATATTGCAGGCCGCACTTGCGCGCTGACCGCAATTAAAAGCCCGGCACCGGGTTCTTGCCCGACTTCAGCGCAAACTTGCCGTCCTTCATTTCATACACGGTACGTTCATTTATTTTGACCAGCGATTTGCTCTTGCCCGCTTCTTCCGTATTACGCGTAACGCCCTTGAAATCAAAACTGAGCTGCGTGCCATTCAGCACCCATTTGGATGACACGTCAAAGCAGGGGCCCGCCGACATACGCTTCCCTTGGTCTGTATCGTCCTCCGCAGGCTTTGAGGCATCTTGCGGCGCGGCCGATGCCTTCGCAGGTTCAGTAGCAGGCGCCTCTTCGCAGTCACCGGTAGCGCCCGAGCTCTCCGCGCCGGAAGGAATATCAGCCGCGGCCTGTTGCGCACCGTCTGCCGTCAGGTCTATCAAGGACAGCCAACTGCCGCAATAACCCTGCCAGCAGCTGCCCCATTCAGCGGCAAAGACAAACGCCGGCTTGCCATCCCGTTCGGTCTTCAGGATGCTGGTTTTGCCCAGGCTGCCTTCCACGCCGATGGACGCCACCACATCCTGCCGCTTGCTGAGCCGCCAGCCCCGCTCATCGTGCGTGAACGAATAGGCGCCTATATAGTTGCTGCAGGCATGGCAAGTCATTGCATTGCCTGCCTCATCCGCCGGCAGCGTCTGCGTCAGCATCACCGCATGCGCATCGTCCAGCTGCACAACATACAGCGGTTCCACCGTGGCGGTTTGCATGGTGGGCTCAGCCTTGAGCTGGTCGCCGGGCATCAGCACTTGCCGCGTCTTGGCGGTCGGCTGTTGCGGGTCTGCGGGGAAAACCAGTTCCATCAGCGCGCTGCGCTTCAAGCTGTCTGTGTGGGGTTCTTGTTTTTTGCTGTTGCAGGCACTAAGGGCCAGGACGGCAACCAGCATGAATACGGTCATGAGAGTCAAGTTACGGCGTTGTGCCGGGTAAAGAGACAAACCGATGATTTTTGCAGGAATAGTCATAAAGGGGAGAGAATTGGCAATGATGACAACAATATCATAAAGATAATTTTATCCCCAACATATGTCATCCCAGCGGCCAAGGCAGCGTTTTATTAAATGATTGCCAAAAAGCATTGCAAGCAAAAGTAATTTGCTAGCAAACCCTCACAATTCCCAAGTAGAATGCTCCGTCGTTTCATAAAACCGCATGTTGCGGCGCCCCGCGCTATCCTGTAATGCAGGCCTGGGCTGACCAAGCGTGCATTACCTATTTACCCAATAAAGGAATATCCGTGTTGATCAAATCCCGTGTAGCCATCGCTGTAAGCGCCGCCGTCGCATTGCTGGCCCTGAGCGCCTGTACTCCAAAAGAAGGCGACAAATCCGCCGCCACAGCTGCCGGCGCCGACAAAGGCCCGGTTGCCGCTACCGTTAACGGCATGCCTATCAGTGAAAAACGCCTGGACCAGATCATGCAACAGCAAGCCGTGCAGCAAGGCATGCCGGACAATGCAGAAACCCGTAAATTGGTGATCGATAACCTGGCAATGCAGCTGCTGGTTGCGCAAGAAGCCACCACCAAAGGCCTGGACAAGACACCGGAAGTGCAAGAGCAGATCGAGATGACCAAGCAATCCATCCTGGCCAATGCCTTTGTGCAGGACTACATCAAGAACACCAAGCCAACGGATGAAGCCATCAAAGCCGAATACGACAAGGTCGCTGCGCAATCCGGCAAGCAATACGAAGCGCGCCACATCCTGGTGAAGACAGAAGACGAAGCCAAGGACATCATCGCCAAGCTGAAGAAAGATCCAAAACAGTTTGAAGCGCTGGCCAAAGCCAAATCCATGGACCCGGGCTCCAAAGACAAAGGCGGCGACCTGGGCTGGTTTGATCCACGCGGCATGGTGCCGGAATTCAGCGCTGCGGTAGCAAAACTGGAAAAAGGCAAATTCACTGAAGAGCCGATCAAATCACAATTCGGCTTCCACGTGATCATGCTGGAAGATTCCCGCCCAGAACCAGTGCCTAGCCTGGAAGAAGTCAAACCGAAGATCGCTCAGCAGCTGCAACAGCAAAACCTGAAAAAGCTGCTGGATGACCTGAAAGCAAAAGCGAAGATTGAAATTACTGCACCGGCTGCTGCCGCTGGTGCTGCACCTGCTTCTGCTTCTGCGGCTAGCGGTCCTGCCATGTCTGCTGAGCCTGTGAAGAAATAAGAATCTTCAGAGTGCTGAGTACCGAAAAGGCTCCCTAGGGGAGCCTTTTTTCTTTCCGCCTGGCTTTACGCTACGGAAATTCGTCACTCACCGACCTCCCACTGCCATTCACCGAATACCCCACGACAAGCCCGCGCCCATCCATTATCTTGACCCTGCTGACAACAAAACCGCATTGGGCCTCTGCCAAGATCTCACCAAATGCAAATGGCCCTGAGCCCGGTTTTCATCCAGAAAGGAAAAGAAAATGTCTGACAAGTTACAACAAGCTGATAAAGAAAGCCGCAGTGAAGCGCGCCGCAACCGCCTTGGCAACGACTTCGATACGCGCAAGCACCTGGTATGGGGTGTGACACTGATTGCCATCGGATTTATCTTTCTGTGCGACAGGCTGGACCTGATCGACATGGATGTGCGGGCACTGTGGCATCTGTGGCCGGCGGCGTTGGCAGTGTACGGGGTAGCCGATATCGTGTTTGCGAAGAGGCCCGCGCATGTACTGAAGGGCGTTTTCCATATTGCGCTGGCGTTCTGGCTGTATGCCTGCCTGGAGCACCTGTGGGGGTGGACTTTTAGCAATACATGGCCGATGATCCTTATCGCCTGGGGCATCAGCGTTTTGCTGCGCGGCACGCCCTACCTGTCTGATGACACCCATACTGCCAAAGAGGAGTCCTCCAAATGAGCCGCGACCGCAACCAGAGCCGGGTGTTCTTCGGCGCCTTCATCATCATCGTCGGCGCGCTGGCCCTGCTGAACAACCTGCATATCTTCGATACCAGCGACATCCTGCCTTTCTGGCCGCTGGTGTTTGTCGGCTTCGGCGTAATGAAGCTGTATCAGGCGCGGCATACCAGCGCCTATGTGCTGGGTGGCGTGCTGGTGCTGGTGGGCTGCGGCATGATCTTGCAGCGACTGGGCATCATGTATTTCCGTTGGCGCGACTGGTGGCCTGCGTTTGTGATCTTTGCGGGCGCCATGGTCTTGTCCCGCGGGCTGTACGGCAAGCAATGGCGCAGCCGGCGCGACGGCGTGGAGCTGGTGGACGGCGATAACTCCAGCGTGGACGTGGTGGCCGTGATGAGCGGGCATAACCTGAAAAGCGATTCGCAGACCTTCAAGGGCGGCGACATTCTGGCAGTGATGGGTGGCGTGGAGCTGGATTTGCGCCAGGCATCCATCGTCAGCGAAGCGACCCTCAGCGTGTTTGCAATGTGGGGTGGCATTGTCATCAAGGTGCCCAACGACTGGTCGGTGGTGATGAACGGCACGCCCATCCTGGGCGGCATGGATGACAAGACGGTGCCGCCGCTGGTGGCCGGGAAACGGCTGGTGATTGTGGGCGAGGCGATCATGGGCGGCGTGGAAGTGAAGAATTGACTCTCCCTTTCCACGTCCATCCAGGATATAAATGCATCCCATACTGACCAATCCACGCAAGCTGCTATGGTACCTGGCTGCGTGGATGCTGACAGGCCTGTTCATCGCGCTGCTGCTGGTGACGGCGGATCTGGCGCAGTGGGGCAGCGCGCTGTTGTTTGCGCTGCCGGTCGCCTTCCTGTACAGCTTTGTGGCGTCTTCCGCGTATTACGTATGCCGCTCGCTGCCGATGGCAAACCGGCGCTTTCTGTTTGCACTGGCGGCGTTCGGCGGTTCTTCTTTGCTCGCCGGCTTTGCATGGCTGGCGATCTGCCAGGGCTGGAACCAGCTGGCGCAGGGTCTCAGCACTGATTATGCGCCGGTGCCGGTAGCCCAGCATGTGGCGGTGATGCTGTTTGCAGCAGGCTGCGGCTTTTACCTGTTGTCCATCCTCGGCCATGACGTGCTGATCGCGTTTGACAATGTGCGCCTGGCTGAGCGCCGCGCGGCAGAATCCCGCGTGCTGGCCCGCGATGCAGAGCTGCAGGTGCTGCGCACGCAGATCAACCCGCATTTCCTGTTCAACAGCTTGAATTCCATTAGCGCGCTGACGACGATGGACGGCCCGGCGGCGCGCAGCATGACGATAGAGCTGGCGCAGTTTTTCCGGCAAACGCTGGCCCTGTCGGAAAAACAAGTTATCCCGCTGGCCGATGAGGTTGCGCTGTGCCGCAGCTTCCTGGCGATAGAGAAGATACGCTTCGGCAAAAAGCTGGGGTCTGATATCGATATCGCCGACGATGCGCAAGCCGCGCTGATCCCGCCGATGATCTTGCAGCCGCTGGTGGAAAACGCCATCAAGCACGGCATACGCGATCTGGTGGACGGCGGCACGGTCAGCATACGGGCGTTTGCGCGGGATGGATGGCTGCACCTCGCGGTCAGCAACCCGGTGGACATCGAACCCAGCACAGCAGCAGGCAACGGCACTGGGCTGAGGAACCTGCAGCAGCGCTTTGCCAGCATCTACGGCGGCCGTGCCCGTGCCAGCTGGGCATTGGCGGATGGGCAGTTTACGGTGGAAATGGCGCTGCCGCTAACGTATGTGGCAGCGTAAAAACTGAGGCAACCTGAAAACATGAGCGAAACCATCAAGGCATTAATCGTCGACGACGAAGAACTGGCGCGCCGCCTGGTGCGGGAATACCTGGGCAGCCATACGGATATAGAGATCATCGGCGAATGCGACAACGGCCTGCAGGCAGTGAAGGACATCAGCGGCCTGAACCCGGACCTGGTTTTTCTGGACATACAGATGCCCAAGCTGACGGGGCTGGAAGTGCTGGAACTCACCGGCCGCAGCAGCGGCGTGATCTTTACCACGGCTTACGACCAGTATGCGCTGAAGGCTTTCGACCTGCATGCAGTGGATTACTTGCTGAAACCGTTCTCGCAAACCCGCTTTGACGAAGCACTGTCGCAAGCCCGCAAGGCACTGGGCCAGAGCTTACCCGCGCTGGAAAATCTGCTGGCGCAGCCGGCAGACAAACTGGAACGCATCCTGATCCGCGACCGTAACCAGGTGCATGTGATTCCCGTGGAGAAGATGGATTATGCGGAAGCACAGGATGACTATGTCAGCATCCAGACCGAAGGCAAATGCTACCTGAAGACGCAGCGGCTGTCGGACCTGGAAACCCAGCTGGACCCGAAGAAATTCGTGCGTGTGCACCGCTCTTACATCATCAATATAGAAAAGCTGCAAAGCATAGAACGCCAGACCAAGGATAGCCATGTGGCGCTGATGCGGGACGGCAAGCAGATTCCGATCAGCCGGGCGGGGTATGACAGGATTAAGGCGATTATGTGAGGCGGCTGCGTTAGGCGCCTGCGGACGCCTGCCTTTGTAGCCTGGGTGGAGCGCAGCGCAACCCGGGAAACCCGCCAATGTCGGGCTTTTTACCACCATAGCATTTCCATCATTCGCGCAGAAGCCGACTGTTTGCCCCCGGGTTGCGCTGCGCTCCACCCAGGCTACGGTTCTTGGGGCACGCCGGTTTCCGTCCCCTCACCCGCGCGGGAGAGGGGGTTTGGCGGCTGTGTTCGTTCAAGATATGCCGCCCATTCTAACTCCAAAAAGTTCAATTTCCCTAAAAAGTATCGCCTTACAGTACTAACTATGCCATCTCCGTGCGCTTCGCACATCCGGCTGGTACCTCGCCTTCTCCTTTGCTAATCTTCTTTCCGAACCGGCGGCCTGCCTTACTACTCGGCGCTACGGTTCACTCCATCGTTTGAAAAAAGGAATAGATTATGAAGCGCAAGCTACTCGCCCTGTTGACCCTCGCTGCCGCATTGCCGGCCTTGCCTGTTCTCGCCGCGGATAATTCCCTGCTGGCGTCGCCTGTGGCAAGCGCGCGTTCCAATGCGCAGGCGGAGCAGACTATCGGTGCAGGAATTTCTTATGGCGACGCATTCTTCGGCGATAAATCCAAATGGCGCGCCGGGCTGTTCGGCGAAGCGAATTTTTCCAACGGCGTCTTCCTCAGCACGAGAGACGGCCTGGGCTACCGGCTGGTGGATAACTACAACGGCTTTTCGTTTGCGGCCAGCATAGGCCCGAGCGGGTCGCGCAGGGAATCGGCGGGCGACAACGACCATAGCCCGAACCGGCTGCGCGGCATGGGTGATATTGATACCCGCGCGCAAATCAACCTGTTCGGTAATTATGACAACGGCCCTTTCCACGTGAACACTGCGTTACGCCAGACACTGGGGGAGCGTCGCGGCACCGAACTTGATGTGACAGGCCGCTACGATGTCTATTCGACCAAGCAGGATCTGGTGCAGGTATCCGCCGGCATCGGCTATGGCAACAAGACGCTGATGGGGACCTATTATGGCGTGACGCCGGCGCAGTCTGTCACCAGCAGCAATGCCGTCTATACGCCGGAGGCCGGTATTGCGGCAGGCAGCGTCGGCGTGATGTGGCGCCATGCACTGACGCAGAACTGGATTACGACGGTGGGTGCGGATGTGACGCGTCTGGGTAGTGAAGCCGGCGATAGCCCGCTGGTGGGACGCCGCACCAGCGCATCGGTGGGCGGGTCTATCGGTTACCGCTTCTGACATTTCCCCTTTGCGGGGCGGGTCCGGTATCCGCCCTGTTTTTTCCGAACTTCCAACTTCCGCCAACAAAAAAGCCCAGCTCAGTTTCTTCAAACCATCTGGGCTTTGGTTTTTTCTCGCACGCCTACATCAGAACAGGTGCGAAAACAGCCAGTACAAAGAAGCAGACAAGATGATCGCCACCGGCAAGGTCAGCACCCAGGCCACGGCCAGGTTGCGGATAGTGGACAACTGCAGACCGGAACGGTTGGCCGCCATCGTGCCGGCAATGCCGGACGACAGCACATGGGTAGTCGATACCGGCAGGCCGAAGGTATCTGCCGCGCCGATGGTCACCATGGCGACCAACTCTGCCGAAGCGCCTTGTGCGTAGGTCAGGTGGGTCTTGCCGATTTTTTCACCAACGGTGACGACAATGCGCTTCCAGCCGACCATGGTGCCCAGGCCCAGCGCGATGGCGACGGCAACCTTCACCCACAGCGGAATGAACTTGGTCGCATCGTCTATCTGTTTCTTGAAAGCCTTCAGGTTGGACTTGGTGTCCGCATCAAAACCGGTGGCGGCATTCTTGTCCAGCAGGCGGATGGCTTCTGCCGCCAGGTACATGTCGTTACGCACGTTGGCAACGGAAGCGGTCGGCACTTTGGCCAGCGAGCCGTGTTCCTTGACCTGGTCGCCGATGGAGCCGGCCAGCGTCGCCAGCGCAGGCACCACTTCCGGCTTCAGCTCACGGGTGCGGATGTAGTCGGACACGGTTTTGCGTGTGTCGGCAGCGGCCAGCGTATTCGGCGGGCCGTATTTTTGCAGCGACTGCTGTGTTACCTGCGCTACCGCGGCGAACTGTGCTACCTGGCCAACCGGCATGGCGCGGTTCAGCGCGTAGGCCATTGGCACCGTACCAACCAGAATCAGCATGATCAGGCCCATGCCTTTTTGGCCGTCATTGGAGCCGTGCGCAAAGGATACGCCGGTGCAGGTCAGGATCAACAGGCCGCGTATCCACCATGGCGGCGGCGCATTGCCGGTTGGCGCTTCATACAGTTCCTTGTTTTTGACAAACGCGCGCAGCGCCAGCAGCAGCAGGGCGGCGCACACAAAGCCGACCAGCGGCGACAGCAGCAGCGAATAACCGATCTTGGCAGCTTGTTCCCAGTCCACGCCGCTGGTGCCGTCACGGCCGTGCATCAGCGCATTGGCCACGCCCACACCGAGGATGGAGCCAACCATTGTGTGCGAAGAAGAAGCCGGCAAACCCAGCCACCAGGTGCCCAGGTTCCACATGATGGCGGCGATCAGCAGCGCAAACACCATCGCAAAGCCGGAGCCGGAGCCGACTTGCAGGATCAGCTCCACCGGCAGCAGCGAGATAATGCCAAACGCCACCGCGCCGCTGGACACCAGCACGCCGACAAAGTTAAAGAAACCGGACCACATTACCGCCACGTTGGGCGGCAGCGAGTGCGTGTAGATGACGGTGGCAACCGCATTCGCGGTATCGTGGAAACCGTTGACGAACTCGAACCCCAGCGCAATCAGCAGCGCCACGCCCAGCAGGAAGTAGGGCAGCCAGCTGCCGGTGCCGCCGCCGGCATCGGTCACATCCGCTGTCAGACTGTAGGCGCTGAACAGCAGGCCTATCGCCAGCAGTGCGATGAAAATGATGGCAGTGACCGGTCCGTTTTTCTGGTCGATGTGTGGACGGGACGGGTTGGGTGGAGAGGAAAGAGGCGGGGACGCAAGGGCGTCCATGGTTTCGGCGCTGGTACTCATGACAAGATGCCTTCACAAAAGAAAAGGGGGATGGGATGTGAGCCTGGAACTTGTGGTCAAATCTACATTTCAAATGTGACGCGTATGTGACTCTTATGGGCGTGGTGCGGGATTTCGTGCGACCGTTGCTTAGGGGAAATTGAGAGAATGCGGGGCTGGAAAAATATGCCGGTTGCCGGCACCTGTGGGTTGCTCCCGGATTTCGCTGCGCTACATCCGGGGTACATTTCCCTGGGAATTGAAGCGAAATCGGACAAACCATTTATACCGTAAAACTACTGGCGACCTTGTTTTTTTGAAATTCTATTTTAATATGGATTTGCTCTCCAGGAATTGATTGCCGGGCTCTGAGGTTGACCGAGCATCAGTCGAAGGAACAGTGATGTATTTATAAAATCAAAGGAGACCGCCTTGCAAAACTTCAACTCACACCGCCTCATCGAATAGCTCCAGCGCGGAACGCCTGCGTTCCATCCGTGCGCTGCGATTCATCACAGTACGTTGCCGTATTACCCGTTTCAACGGGAGGATGGCTCGCGTCTGTGCGGCTCAGGCTGCGCATTTCATACTATCAAAACAAGAACGAAAAACGTCGCATCCTCTGCATTCCTATCTATCCACAATGGAGACACCATCATGGCATTACATTGCAACACTGTCGCCGGGCGCTTGGGGAAATTCCTCGCCGCCATCGCCTTCCTGCTGCCCGCATTCGCCGCGCAAGCACAGGTTGCCGCCGGCCCCGGCGCCTGGAGCAGCAACCAGACCTGGGCCGCGGACACCGTCAACGGCGGCAACCTGACCGGCTATTTCTACTGGCCCGCCACCCAGCCCACGCTGGCCGGCAAACGCGCGCTGGTGCTGGTGCTGCACGGCTGCACGCAGACCGCCGCCGGAGACGTGATCGACAAAACGGCCAACAACGGCTTTAACTGGAAGGCGGTGGGCGATCAATACGGCGCCGTGATCCTGGCACCGAACGCTACCGGCAATGTGTATAGCAACCATTGCTGGGACTATGCCAGCACGAACCATAACCGCACTTCCGGCCATGACGCCATCCTGCTGGACCTGATCAGCCGTTTCGTGACAAATCCGCAATATGCGATCGACCCTAACCAGGTGTATGTGACCGGCCTGTCTTCCGGCGGCGGCGAAACCATGGCGCTGGGCTGCATGGCGCCGGACATCTTTGCCGGCGTCGGCATCAATGCCGGCCCGCCTCCGGGCACCACGACCTTGCAGATAGGCTATGTGCCGTCCGGCTACACAGCCGCTACCGCCACCAATAACTGCCGCAGCCTGGCCGGCGCCAATACTGCCAAATTTGCGACGCAGATTGCCAGCGTAGTGTGGGGCACCAGCGACTATACAGTGGCGCAAGCCTACGGCCCGATGGATGCGGCGGCAATGCGCGGTGTCTATGGCGGCACGTTTACACAGGGCAGCGCAGTGACCGTGGCTACCGGCGGCAGCAACATCCCCTATACCGACAGCAACGGCAAATTACGTACGACAGAAATCACCGTCACCGGCATGGCGCATGCGTGGCCGGCCGGCAGCGGCGGCCAGAACAGCAACTATGTGGACTCCACCAAGGTTAACTACCCCTCCTTCCTGATGAACTTCTGGTTCACCAATAACCTGCGCGTTTCCACGGTAGCTGCACCGGTGATGACTTCATGCAATACAACGGTGTCCGGCTCCACCGCCACCGTCAGCGGCGCGGCGACCGATTCCGCCGGCAGCATCAGCAGCTACCGCGTGCAGCTGAGCGGGCCTACCGCCGTCAACGATACGCCCGCAGGCAGCGGCGCCAGCTTCAGCAAAGGCTACGCGCTGAGCAATGGCACCTACACCGGAACGGTAACGGCCAGCGACAGCGGCACCGGCCTCACGTCTGCTGCGTGCAGCATCCCGCAATTCTTGGTGGGCCCACCGCCGGCCATATTGCCGCCCACCGGCCTCGCAGCAGGCACTACCACTGCCAGCACCGTGCCATTGACATGGAATGCCGTCAGCGGCGCTACCGGCTACAACATCTACCGCAACGGCGTCAAAGTAACGGCCACACCTCTAACCGCCACGTCGTACACCAGCACCGGGCTGGCGGCCAGCACCACTTATAGCTTCCAGGCCAGCTCGGTAGGCTCGGGCTCAGTAGAGAGCGCATTGTCGGGTACGGTATCGGCCACCACGAAGGCAGCGTTTACCTGCACCACGACCAATGCCAGCAACTATGCCCATGTACAGGCCGGGCGGGCGCATGACAGCGGCGGCTATGCACTGGCCAACGGTTCCAACCAGAACATGGGGCTGGATAACCTGTTCTACACCGCCACGCTGGCGCAGACTTCGGCCGGGTACTACATCATCGGTAGCTGCCCCTAAGCCTGGGTCAGGCAGGCTGTAGCAAACATCCCCGCAGCTTGACGGCTGCGGGGATGTTCCCGCTTTCTTATTCTGGAATGCTCATCCACAGATGAAGACAACGATACCGATAAAGCGTAAATATGGATTTACGCTGGTGGAACTGCTGGTGGCGGTTTCGGTGATGGCGATCATCGCTATGCTGGGCTGGCGCGGGCTGGACGTTATCATCCGCGCACGCAACAGCCTCACCGGCGAACTGGAAAAGGCGCATGGCGTCCAGCTGGCATTTGCACAGATGGAGAGCGACTGCGAACACCTGATTAGCTACTCCACCTTGCCCAACCGCGCGCCACTGGTGGTGGCGCAAAACCGCCTGGTGCTGGTGCGCAATGTGTTTGCCGACAACCAGCCTTCCCGCGTGCAGGTAGTGGCATACCATTTGCGCGACGGCGTATTGTCGCGCCGCGAATCGGCAGCGACGCGTGATCTGGCGACGCTGGATGCACTGTGGCAGGCTGAAGCCGCCGACGTGGCAAACAGCCGCGATGTGGTGCTGCAGACCGGCGTGGCCGGCATGGGAGTACGCGTCTGGCTCAGTGACGGCACGGGCTGGCGCCAGCCCGGCATAGACGTGGCTCCGTCCGGAGGCGCCACGCCGACGGGGCTGGAAGTGCTGCTGCAGGTACAGGGCGCCGCCAGGGGCATGACCAAGGTGTTCCTGCTGGGCGCGCAATAAGGTTATGCAGCCGGGATGCGAGACAACGAAACCCAACGAAACCCAGCGAAGAAGCTATTTTTTCAGCCGCTGCAGCACGTCCAGCTTGCCCAGTTCCGTTGCCGCATGCTCAAGGAAAGCGCGCAGCTTGGGGGCCATGTAGCGGGCGCTGGATACCACGAGGTTGACCGGTACCGATTCAGATTCCCACTCCGGCATCAGCCGCACCAGGCTGCCGCTGGCAAGGTCGTCCGCCGCCTGGTAGGACAAGGGCCGGCCCAGGCCGCGGCCGGCACGTACCGCATGCAGCATCGCATCCACATCGTTGACCAGCAGCCGCGGCGCAATCTTCACGCTATGGTCGCTCCCGGCATGACGGAAGCGCCACTCCAGCGCCGAGCGCAGGCCGGTGGTGTGGATAAGATCATGCTCGGCCAAGTCTTCCGGCGTTTTGGGGGTGCCGCGCCGGTTCAGGTAAGCCGGGCTGGCCACCAGCAGCCGGCGCACTTCGCCGACCTTGCGCGCCACAAAGCCTGCGTCTGCCAGATGGCCTATGCGCACGGCCATATCCAGGCCTTCTTCTATCAAATCCTGGTTGCGGTCGCTCAGCAGCAGCTCCACTTGCACCGCCGGATATAGATCCATGAAACTGATGACAACCGGCGTCACATGGCGGCGGCCGAATACCTGCGGCGCGGTCAGCTTCAGCGTGCCGCGCAACGGCGCATCTACGTCTTCGCGCACCGCCTCTTCATAATCTGCCAGCACTCGCCGCGCCAGTTCGGCCAGGCGCATGCCGGCCTCGGTCGGCGCCAGCCGGCGCGTGGTGCGCTCCATCAGCCGCGTGCCGACCCGTTCTTCCAGTGCGGCCAGTGAGCGCGTGATTGCCGGCGGCGAGCGGCGCAGCTTGCGGCCTGCGCCGCTAAGGCTGGCGGTGTCGAGTATGGCAAGGAATACAGTCAGTTCATCCAGGCGGTCCATATCGGCTCATTCTTCCTGTTCGTGGAAAGCTGATTTCCACTATAGCATTATTTACGCCGCATTCAGGAACAGTTACGCTGCGCGTATCCATCGCAAGGAGCCTTCCATGAGCAACACTTACACCGCCGCCCCCGAGCCCGCCATCACGCTGCACGGCACCCTCTATTCCGGCCACAGCCACCGCGTGGAACTGCTGCTGCGCATGCTGGACATTCCCTACCGTTTTGTCGAGGCCGCAGCGCCGCAGCGTAAAGGCGCAGAATTCCGCACGCTGAATCCGCTGGGCCAGATCCCGGTACTGCAAGATGGCGAGCTGGTGCTGTGCGACAGCAATGCAATCATGGTCTACCTGGTCAAGCGCTATGCGCCGGATAGCTGCTGGCTGCCGGACGATCCGGTGACTGCTGCACAGATACAGCGCTGGTTTTCCATCGCAGCCGGCGAAATCAAGTATGGACCTTGCACGGCACGCATGGCGCTGCAATGGGGCATGCCGGGCGATCCGGTATCTGCCGCCGGTATCGCCCATGACCTGCTGCGCTTCATGGATGGCTACCCGCAAGGCAAGGAGTACCTTGCGGCCGGCCATGCAACGCTGGCCGATCTGGCCTGCTACCCGTATATCGCCCATGCGCCGGAAGGGCGCATTCCCCTGGATGCCTATCCGCAAGTGCGTGCATGGCTGGCGCGGGTGGAAGCACTGCCGGGGTTCAAGCCCATGCCTGCATTGCCGGTGCCGGCGGCATAAACACCGGCGCGCCGATGGCGCTGCATATCCGTTACCTCCGGCGCACGCTGCGGCCGTAAATCCCACGCTTGCGCCATCAAATAAATCTGTTCCAGGGCAGGCAAACACCCGCACAAACCATGCGGCTGTCGCTATACTTGCGGCAGCCCGAAAATCGCACTGCCCCATCCATTCTTTATACCTCCTGCTGCCTGCGCACGATGCCGCACATCCGCCGTCAACCTCTTCCCAAATGACCGAACTCCGCAACACCGAGCGCGAGCTCCGTTTATTCAGGATGCGCCTGCTGTTTGCCGGCATTCTCATCTTTTTTTGCTTTCTCGCGCTGATCACGCGCTTTGCCTGGCTGCAGATCATCAAGCACGACCAGTATGCGGCGCAGTCCGATGAAAACCGCATCCTGACCGTGCCGGTGGTGCCCAACCGCGGCCTGATCATGGACAGGAACGGCGCGGTGCTGGCGCAGAATTACTCGGCCTATACGCTGGAGATCACGCCGTCCAAGATTGCCGAAGACATGGATACGCTGCTGGACAAACTGGGCATGCTGGTGGATATCCAGCCGAAGAACCGCAAGCAGTTCGTCAAGCTATTGGAAGAGTCCAAGAATTTTGAAAGCGTGCCTATCCGCACCCGGCTCACCGACGAGGAAATCGCCCGCTTTACCGCACAGCGCTTCCGTTTTCCCGGCGTGGAGATACAGGCGCGCGTGTTCCGTCGCTATCCGCTGGGCGAGACCGCGTCGCACGTACTGGGCTACATAGGCCGCATCAGCCAGAAGGATGCCGAGAATATCGCCGACTCCGATGACGGCGCCAACTACAAGGGAACTAGCTATATCGGCAAGGAAGGGCTGGAAAAAAGCTACGAGAAACTGCTGCACGGGACCACTGGCTTTGAGAAGGTGGAAACCACGGCGTCCGGCCGCGCAATGCGCCTGCTGTCGCGTAACGCACCCACTTCCGGCACCAACCTGGTCTTGTCGGTGGACATAGAACTGCAAAAAATCGTTGAAGAAGCCTTCGGCGACCGGCGCGGCGCACTGGTGGCGATAGAACCGGAAACCGGCGACGTGCTGGCCTTTGTATCCAAGCCGACCTATGACCCCAACCTGTTTGTCGAAGGCATAGAACAGCAGAGCTGGAATGAACTGAACACCTCGCAGGACCGGCCCTTGCTGAACCGCCCTCTGACGGGCGCCTACCCGCCCGGCTCCACCTACAAACCCTTCATGGCGCTGGCCGGTCTGGAACTGGGAAAGCGTACCCCGGCGATGTCCATCTATGACGCCGGTTTCTTCAACCTGGGCAATCACCGCTTTAACGATGACAAGGTGGGTGGCCATGGTACGGTAGACCTGTATAAATCCATCGTAGTGTCTTGCAATACGTATTACTTCATCCTGGCGAACGACCTGGGCGTGGATGCAATCCATGACTTCATGCAGCCTTTCGGCTTCGGCCAGAAGACCGGCATCGACCTGGAGAATGAAAGGTCGGGGCTGCTGCCTTCCACCGACTGGAAGCGCCGTTCGTCCAAAAATGTCGCGCAGCAAAAGTGGAACGCCGGCGACACCATCTCGCTGGGTAACGGCCAGGGCTATAACACGTTCACGCCCTTGCAGATGGCGCATGCGGTCGCGACGCTGGTCAATAACGGTGTAGTGATGAAGCCGCACCTGGTGAAAATGCTGGAAGACCCGCAGACCCATGCCAGGACGCCGACGGTGAACAAGGAAAGCGGGCGCATCCCGCTGAAACCGGAAAACATCGAAACCATCAAACAGGCAATGGTGGGAGTGGCACGCGAGGGCACGTCCAGGGGGGTGTTTGCCAACGCCGAATATGTCTCCGGCGGCAAGACTGGCACCGCGCAGGTGTTTACGCTGAAAAAGAATGAAAAGTACAATGCCGGCCGGCTGGCGGAACGGCTGCACGACCATGCGTGGTACACCGCATTTGCACCGGCAGACCATCCGCGCATCGCGATTGCCGTCATCGTCGAAAACGCCGGCAAGGGCGCGGAAGCGGCAGCGCCCATTGTAAGGAAGGCGCTCGATTATTACCTGCTGGGCAAACGGCCGACGCCTTTGGATAAAACCGCGCCCCCGCCGGCAGCACCGAAAGTGGAAGACGGCGATGGCGAAGAAGAATAAATCCGCAAGCTAAAAACCGCCCCGGGAGCAATCCACAGCAAGGTTTTAGCGTAAGCCTCCATAACTCCGGGCATCCAACATTACGCCATGCTCCATCCAGGCCATTTCTTGCCCGCATAAAAAAACCGGGACTGTCTTGCGACAATCCCGGTCCGAGCACGGCCATCCATGAAGGAATGACTAGCTCTAAGGCGGCAAACCTTTACAGCGCATGCAAATTAGCTGGCTTTCACTTGCAGCTGGTTCTGGATATCTTTCACGCCTTCGATAGCGGCAACCATCTTGATGACGCGGTCGCCGGCTTCAGTGTTAGGCACTGCGCCTGTCAGGATGACGACGCCCTGCTTGGTGGTGACGTTGATTTTCAATGCGGACACTTCTTTGTCCGAAACCAGCGCGCTCTTCACTTTGGCAGTGATCACGGAATCATCCACGGCAACGGCAGCTTTCTGCGTCACGGTCGGTTTATCCGCTTGCGCTGTTGCAGCGTCGGCGGCGAAAGATGATGCTGCAGTAAGGGACAACAGCGCAGCGGCGAAAAATGGAGCGATCAGTTTACGGTTTTGCATGGTAAATCCTTTCAGTTCTGGGTTGAAGGCAACACTGCGGAAATTATTCATTTACGTGTTCATTGCAGTGCCACTCCCTAGCCATACAGCACACGCCGTGCCAGCACTGAAAAGTGTTAATCAATTCAATTACTTAGCCATGGTTGCTTGCAAAAACCGCCTGCAAAACCATGGTTTTAAATGATTTTCTGTCGGGTTTTGGCGACATATAAAAAAGGCAAAATCATAAGTCATTGATTTTAATAAATTTATTCCTGTCGCTCATCGACGACACCCTCTCCGTCGGCCCTGAACAGGCTCGGTGTCAGCGCATGTTTTTGCAGTAGCCGGTAGAACTCGGTACGGTTGCGGTCGGCCAGCCTGGCGGCGTCGGAAACGTTGCCGTCGGTCAGTTTCAGCAGCTGTATCAGGTAATCGCGCTCGAAGCGCTGGCGGGCTTCGGTATAGCTGAGTACCTCCAGCGAAGGCACCCGCAATGCCCGCTGCACCAGCGACAGCGGCACCAGCGGCGTGGTGGCCAACGCACAGACCTGCTCGACGACGTTATGCAACTGGCGCACGTTGCCGGGCCAAGGCGCAGCCATCAGCGCCGCCAGCGCATCGGGCGCAAAACCGTTGATGGGCTTGTCGTATTTCTCGGCCAGTGCCTGGCGAAAATGGTTCGCCAGCAATGCAATGTCTTCGCGCCGTTCCGCCAGCGACGGCAGCGCCAGCGTGACGACGTTGAGGCGGTAATACAGGTCTTCGCGGAACAGGCCTTCTTTCATCGCCACATCCAGGTCGCGATGGGTGGCCGACAGCACCCGTACATCCACGTTGATGACCTGGTCGGACCCCACCTGCCGCACCGTGCGCTCCTGTAATACCCGCAGCAGCTTTACCTGCAGCGGCAAAGGCATGTCGCCGATTTCGTCCAGGAACAAGGTGCCGCCGTGCGCTGCCTGGAACAGGCCGTTGCGGTGCGCGACCGCGCCGGTGAACGAGCCTTTGACATGGCCGAACAGTTCGGATTCCAGCAACTGCTCCGGTATCGCACCGCAATTGACGGCAATGAATGGCGCCTTGGCGCGCTGGCTGGCGCGGTGGATCGCGCGCGCCAGCAATTCCTTGCCGGTGCCGCTCTCTCCCTGGATCAGCACGCTGGCGTCGGTGCCAGCCACCAGCCTGGCCTCGGCCAGCAGTTCGGCCATGCGCTGGCTGCGGCTGATCAGTTCTGCCCGCCAGGTCTCGTCCTTGCCGGCCGGGCCGGATGTAGGGCTGGTCAGGCTCAGCGCATGGGCGACCTTCTCCAGCAGCACATTGCCGTCAAAGGGTTTGGTCAGGTAGGCATAGGCGCCGTGCGCCGTGGCCGCCACCGCATCCGGTATCGTGCCGTGCGCCGTCAGCAGTATGACAGGCAGTGCGGCATGCTGGCTGCGGATGTCATCGAACAATGCGAGGCCGTCGCGGCCCGGCAGCCGCACATCGGTAATCACCAGCGCCGGCATTTCTATCGCCAGCCTGGCCAGCGCCGCTTCCGCACTGCCAACCGCGGTCACGCGGTAACCGGCGGCGGACAGGCGCATCGAAATCAGCGTCAGCAGGTCGGGGTCGTCATCGACCAGCAGCAAGTGGGCTTGTTCATTGCGGGTTTTCATGGTGGTCCCCTGGCGGTATGCCTGCGTTATTGTTTGCCGTCGGCCGGAGGCGCCGGGGGCACACTGCCCGTGCCCGGCGTGGCCGGCATGCGCGGGCGCGTCGGCAATTGCCGCTCTATCGCCTTCAGGTCTTCCAGCTTCTGGCTCAACTGGTCGGCGCGCCGCTGCGCGTCTTTCAATTGCTGGCTCTGCTTGTCGGCAGCCTCGTCCAGCCGACGCCATTCGCTGTAATTGGCAGACAGGAAGTAGGCCAGCGGCTTGAGATGCTCGGCCTCCGCATCGCTGGATTTGACAACCCCGTCCAGCGCCGCCATCGCCCGCGCCAGGTCGCCGCTGCCGCGCATGAAGCCGAACAGGATTGCCCTCTGCACTTCACGGTGCGGGGTCTTCGCCAACACGTTCAGGTCTGCCATCAGGCGCGGCAATTCAGCGGAGGGCAGCAGGCGCACTCTCTGGAAGTAGGCCAGCAGGTCTTCGGTTTCACTGGAGCTGCTGGCCGGAACAGGCGCGGGCTGAACCAAAATGACCGGAGGCGCCGCTTCAGCGGCGGGCGGCAGTGTCTTGCAGCCCGCCAGCGCAAAAAACACGACACTGCAAAGGACATACCGGAGGGTGGGTAATTTAGCGTTCATACGGTAGTTCTATCCTAAAATGGGCGCCCGTTGCGGCAGGCAACAGCTGTACTTTGCCGCCATGCGCGGCGACGTATTCGCGGACGATGGACAAGCCTATACCGTTGCCGCTGCGGGCGCCGGAGGGCTGGCGCGCGCCCTGGTAAAAGGGTTCGAAAATACGTTCGGCATCTGCCGCAGCAACGCCCGGCCCTTCATCCATGCAATCTATGCAAAGCTGGCCGCCGGTATCCGTCGCGGTATTCGCCACGACGAAGCGGATCGTGCCGCCTTCGGGACTGAAGCGCACAGCATTGGACAGCAGGTTGGCCAGCGCCACGCCCAGCTTTTCAGCATCGGCGGCGATGCTGTCCGGCGTACCGGGCGCCAGCTGCGTTTTTACCTGCAAACCACGCGACTGCCATTGCAGGCGCTGGCTGTCAATGACAGTGTCCAGCATCCGCGCCAGGTCCACCGGCGTGCGCTGCATGTGCTGGGCATCGAAAGCCGCAGCATTGTAGCGCAGCAGGTCTTCTATCTGAGTTTGCAGCGACGCGGTATTCTGCCGCAGGATGCGGGCTATTTCGCGCTGGTTGTCCGACAAGGCCCCTGCCACGCCGTCTTCCAGCAGCGCCACGCCTTCGCGCAACGCCGCCAGCGGCGTTTTCAGTTCATGCGAAATATGGCGCAGGAAACGCGCCTTGTCGGCCTCCAGGTCCGCGAGCCGCCGGCGCAGCCAGTCCAGTTGCCGCCCCAGCCGGCGCAGGTCGCGCGGCCCGCTGATGGCGATGTTCTGATCAAACTTGTTTTCGCCAAGGCGCTCAATCGCCACTTCCACCTGCGCCAAGGGACGCGACAGCCACATGCCGAACGACAACGCGAGCAGGATGGCGCTGGCCGTTGCGCCCGACACCAGGCCCATCAGCAGCCGCCGCTGGCGTTCCAGTTCAGCCAGCGCCTGGTCGTTGCGGCGCTCTATCTCGCGCTTGCCGGCCAGCGCCAGCTGGTCATTGATTTCGGGCAGGCGGACAAAGGCCTGGTAAAGCGCCTGCTGGCTTTTAAACATCTTGTTCTTGTTCGGTTGGCGACCTTCCTGCAATACCTTCCAGGCTAGCTCGCCCTCGCCATTCCAGTCCTTAACCTGCTGCGGCGGCAGGTCGGGAATGGCCTGCGCCAGCGATTGCAGCGATGCCTGCGCCTCGCGCCAGGCGCCGTAGAAAATATCGCGGAAGGCGGGGTCATCCAGCACCAGGTACTGGCGCGCGCTGCGCTCCATTGCCACTGTTCTTTCTGCCAGCCGCTGCGATTCCTCTGTCAGTTTTACCGCCTGGTGCGCCACGATACGGCTCTGCTGGGTCAGTCTTTCCATCGTCAGCAGCGCATGCACCGAGGTGCCGCTCAGCAGCACTGCGATGAACAGGAAACCGGCTAACAGCAGTTGGCGGAAAGAGAGATTGGCGAGCATGGGGTCCGGTATAATGCGGCCGCGTTCAATGGACGGAGCAAACGTTGCGCGGCGGGAGGCCAGCGTACACGCTCAACCGGGCGGCAATAAGTGGTTTTTTAATTATTGTGTAAGTAAATTTGTTAAGCTCGGCCTGCTTCGCAGCATAAGCGAACCCAATTTACTTGCCAGAAACTGTATCAGACGGGAAGCCTTTGCTCCGTGTGTTTGCGCACAGAGCAAAAGGCATGTTACGTCTTGTAATAAAAAAACGGTCAACGACTTGCTGGAGCAAGCGTTGATGAATCATTCGAACGCACGATGCATGCACCGCCAGCCATCCTCGCTGGCGGCATAACTATAAGGAAAAGCCATGAAACACCGGACGCACACTCCCCATGTCAAATCAGGCGCGCTTGCCGGCTTGCTGGCACTCGCTGCCTTGTGCGGCATTGCCCATGCAGGCGACATCACATTGTATGAACGTAGCGGCTTCGGCGGGCGGCAGCTGGAACTGCGCGACAGCGCCCCCAGTTTGCGCGACGCCGCCTTCAATGACCGGGCGTCGAGCCTGGTCGTGCGCTCGGGCCGCTGGGAAGTATGCAGTGATGAAGGATTCCGCGGCACCTGTACCCAGCTGGAACGCGGCGAATATCCGGAACTGGATCCGCGCCTGAACAACCGCATCTCGTCAGTGCGCGAATTGGGGCGCAATGCGGGAAATTACGGCGGCCGCCCCGGCGGCGACAATGACGGCTACTACGGCAATACCAACGGTCCTGTACCGGCGCCTGGCCGGCCAGGCAGGCGGCCTGTTCTCAATATGTATTCCGGCCCGAATTTCGGCGGCCAGTCGATCAGCATCACCGAAGACGCAAACAACCTGAGGGAACAGGGTTTTAATGACAGCACGATGAGTATCGTGGTTCTGGAAGGCAACTGGTCCCTGTGCCGCGACGCCAACTACGGCGGCGAATGCCGTGTCTATAGCCCGGGCCGTTATCCGGACCTGAACGGCATGTCCAGGGCGATCTCCTCTGCGCGCGTGGTGCCGGGCGGCCGCTATGAAGACAATTACGAAGGCCGCCCTGCACCCGGCGGCTGGGACCGTCCGCACCAGGAACTGCCTCCGCCACCGGCCAATAATTATCCGCCGCGCGCCAATGTAGAATTGTTCAGCGGTGGCAACTTCGGCGGCGACCGTTTTGAAGTGGGGCAAGACCTCTCCAGCTTCCGCAGCGGCGGCTTTAACGACCGGATACAGTCTTTTGTCATCCATGAAGGCCAGTGGGAATTCTGCACCGACGGCGATTTCCGTGGCCGCTGCACCGTATTCGGCCCGGGGCGCTATGGCAATCTGGGCGGACTGGCGAACCAGCTGTCTTCGATGCGCAGGGTACGCTAAGCCCGTTCAGGGCTTTTGCCGGGCCGGGTATAGGGGTTTACAATAGGGCCTGCCAGGAATGGGTGCTGCTTTGCACCGGTTCCCGGCCCGAATCGATTAAAAGGCCATCATGAACAAGTCCGAAGCGATACAGATCGCCAATGAATCCCTGCAAGCCAATGTGCTAAATGACGGCAACACCCAGTTTTCCCAGGTTGTGCGTTATGCCAGCGATGAAGGCTGGTGGCTGAATATTCCCCTGGCCAACTTCCGCAAGGAAAACCATTTCCTGATCTGCAGCGAAAAATCCAAGATCATCCGCCACCTGATGATCAAGGCCAACAATATCCTGAGCCCGGCAACCAAATTCCGTGTGAAGGATGGCGTGGCAGATGTTTTCATCTCGGCAGCCAACCCCAAGCGGCTGACCGACGTACTGCAAGGTGGAACAAAATATAGCTTTAACAAGCATTTGGTGGACGAACACCGATATTAAGACCTGTTAGCGGAAGTGGTATCAAGCCTTTATGCTGTGGCATACTGACCGCACTCCCCACTTTTCATGTCCACCGCCAAAAGTGAAAAAAGCATTTCTCGCGCATCTTGCCTACTATGCCTGCCGCGCAGCTGCGCCGGGCCTGCTGGCGCTTGCGCCGCTGTATGCTGAGGCAGCTTGCTCCCGCACGATCAACGTCCCGATTTCTCCCATAGGCCAGAGCGTCGTCATCAGTGGCGATAGCATTAGCGGCGTGTATCCGGATGTACTGCGCGCCGCCAGCAGCAAGGACGGATGCAGCTTTGAATTTTCGGTTGTGCCGCGGGCAAGGCTGGATGCGCTGTTTGAGTCCGGCAAGGCCGACCTGCTGATTCCCGCATCCAAATCCGCGCGCAGGGATGCACAAGGCACATTTGTACCGCTGATTTTCGGCCGCGCCACCATCATCACCGTCACCTCCAGCCGCCCGCCCATCCGCAACGCGCAAGACCTGCTGGACAGGCACGAACTGAAAGTCGCGCTGGTGCGCGGCTTCGACTTCGGCGACACCTACCAGAAACTGGTGAAGGAACTGACCCGCCAGGGCAGGGTGTACCTGGATACCGACGCCGTTTCCGTCGCCCGGCTGCTGCAGTCCGGCATCGCGGACGTCACCATCATGGCGCCCTCTATCATGGCCGGCGCCATACAGGACGAACCACACACACCCGGCCTGCTGGAAAAACTACGCTTCGAGCCCATAGACGAACTCCCATGGAGCGACAGCGGCGCCTACATCTCCAAAGCACTGGGCGACGCCGACCGCGCAGCCTTGCGCGAACTATTGGAACGCTCCGCCAAAACAGGCATGGTCTGGAACGCCTTCCAACGCTACTATCCGGCCAGCACACTGGCGGGCAGCATCAAACCACGCTAGCCACAGCTGCTATAGTCTGCTCCGCTGAAATCTTGCTTTATTTCCGTGGATACAAAATCCAGTAACCTGATGTGATGGCGCATATTGCCCAACCCGTAGGGCGAGTCTGCGGTCGCCTTTTTGGCATGCTACGCCGCGCCCCAGCAGCAAAACAATGCCATATCGTCCATTTGACGGCAGAATCTCCCCCCTTATATACTAGCCCGTTCCCCACCCCACACCCATAAAGAGACCACTTTGCCCACCACATCGTTAAAAACGATCCTCCTTCCGCTCGCCCTGCTGGGAACAAGCCTCCCGGCACTTGCCGACGAAGGACAATGGCAGCCATACCAGTTGCCGCAATTGAAATCCGAACTGCAACGCATAGGCATCACGATCCCGGCCGAAAAACTGGCCGACATCACCAAACACCCGATGAACACCATCGTGTCGCTGGGCGGCTGCTCGGCATCGTTTGTATCCGATAGCGGGCTGGTGGTGACCAACCATCATTGCGGCTACGGCGCGATACAGCGCAATTCGACGGCGGCGCATAACTATATTGCCAACGGTTTCCTGGCAAAAACACGGGCGGAAGAGTTGCCCGCCGGATCGAACCAGCTGATCTACGTAACGGACAAGGTGGAAAACGTCACAGCGCGCGTACTGAAGGGCCTGGGCGCCAACCTGTCCGGGCGGCAGCGCAGCGAACAGGTGGAGGACCGCATCAAGCAGCTGGTGCAGGAGTGCGAGCAGGACAAGAACTACCGCTGCTCGGTGCCAGCCTTCCACCGCGGGCTGGAATACTATCGCATACGGCAGCTGATGATACGCGACGTGCGGCTGGTGTACGCGCCGGCGGAGAGCATAGGCAATTTCGGCGGCGACGTCGATAATTTCGAATGGCCGCGCCATACCGGCGATTTCTCTTTCCTGCGCGCCTATGTGGGCAAGGATGGCAAACCTGCCGACCCTTCGCGGGACAATGTGCCTTACCACTCCAAAGATTTCCTGACGGTGTCAGCGGCCGGCATGACCGTGGGCGACCCTGTGCTGCTGGCCGGTTATCCGGGCCGCACCAGCCGTTATAAATTGCCGGTGGAAATCCGTTTTGCACGCGATTCCAGCTATCCCAAATATGTGGCGGAAGCCACCGCCGACCTGGCCGTGATCGCGCAGTCCACACAGGGCAATGCGGAATGGGATGTGCGCTATGCCAACGTGGTGAAGAGCATCAACAATAGCCTGAAGAAAACCCAGGGCCTGCTGGATGGTTTTGCACGCAAGGACATTGCCGCGATCAAGGATGCACAGGATGCGGAATTCCGGCAGTGGCTGACACAGCAGGCCGATGCCACGAAAAACAATGCAATGCTGGCAGAACTGAACGCAGCGATTGGCGCCGACATGGCGCTCAGCGAGGAACAATCGGCCTATGCCATCGCCACTGCGAGCGAACTGCTGCGCAGTGCGCGCACGATCTACCGGCTGGCGCTGGAAAGACAGAAACCGGATGCCCGGCGCGAAGCCGGCTACCAGGAACGCGACCTGCCTTTCATCAAGGCGCGCCTGGCGCGGCTGGAACAATCTCTCGTCGCCGATGTGGACCGGGCGCGCTGGACAGCCGCCTTGCAGCGCTACCGCAAGCGCGCTGCGGAAGAACACCCGCAAGGACTGGATGCCTTATTACCGGCGCCGGAAGCACTGGCAAGCCTGTATGCGCAAACCGGGCTGGCCGATACCGCCACGCGGCTGGGCTGGCTGAACAAGGACGCAAAAAGTATCGCCAGATCCGATGACCCCATGCTGCAGCTCGCGGTAAAACTCAACGAGGTGGCGCTGTCGCTGGAAAACCGCCGCAAGGACGTGGACGGCAACCTGGAGCGCGTCGTGCCGCAGTATATGCAGGCAGTAATCGCATGGAAAAAATCGCAGGGCAAGCCGGTGTACCCGGATGCCAACTCTACCTTGCGCGTCACTTACGGCACGGTAGCGCCGTATTCACCACGCGACGGCATCAGCAAGGGGCCGTTCACGACAGTCGAAGGCGTGCTGGAGAAAACCACCGGCAAGGAGCCGTTTGAATCGCCGAAAGGGCTGGTGGACGCAGTGACGGCCAAACGCTATGGCGTATATCGCGATGCAGCGCTGGGCACCGTGCCGGTGAATTTCCTGACCAGCACCGATACCACCGGCGGCAATTCCGGCTCGGCAGTGATGAACAAACGCGGCGAACTGGTGGGCCTGAATTTCGACTCCACCTATGAGTCGGTGACCAAGGACTGGTATTTCGACCCGGCGATCACGCGCGCGATCCATGTAGATATACGCTATATGCTGTGGGTCATGCAGGAAGTGGACCACGCCGACAACGTGCTGCAGGAAATGACGATCAAATATCCGGCCAAGACCAAGTCCTGATTCCCTTACCCGGCAATGCACGGCCCCCGCTTTATGCCCGGGCCGTTTTTTATTGGCCCGCCGCTTTGTTCTTGGCGGCGATCCACTGCGACATGTATTGCGTGCTCTTGTGCAGATGGTGGCGCAGCATCGCGCCGGTAAAGTTGCGCTGCCGGTACGCTGCCTGGTTGCTCCTCGCATCTTGCAGGCAGGCGAGCAGGTCTTTTGCCATCTCTTCTTTTGAGAACCGCAGGCGCAGGATATCGCTGCCATGCTGCCGCGCCTGCTGCCATAACGCCTGGTCCTGATACAGGGCCACTGCAGCGGCAGCGAATGTTTCGCTCTCGTCTGCTACCGCACCCGCCCAGGGCAAGTTACCACGCATGCCTTCGGCGCCGATGGCGGTGGTGACGCTGGGCGTACCGCACAGCATGGCGTCGGCCAGCTTGCCCTTGATGCCCGCGCCGAAGCGCAGCGGCGCCAGGCATACGCGGCCATGCACCATCACCGTATGCGCATCTTCCGCCCAGCCCAGCATGTGGAAACCCTGCGCGGGATTGTGCAGGGCCATGGCCTTCGGCGGCGGATAGGAGCCGTACACATGCAGCTCGGCCTGCGGCAACTGTCGGCGTATCGCCGGCCATAGTGCATGCTTGAGCCACAGCACCGCATCCCAGTTCGGCGCATGGCGGAAGTTACCGATGCTGATGAAGTGGCGGCGTTGCTCAAACGGCAGATCGGTGCCGGATTGCACGGAGGCGGATGACATCAGCGCACAGTGATGCAGCAGCGTTGCCGGCACCGCAAACTGCTGCTGCAAAAAATTCCGTTCCGTATCCGAAATCAGCAGGCTGATGTCGCAACGGTAGATGGCCGCGATTTCGCGCTGCGCCATGTCGTCATCTGCCATTGCCGCATACAGCTGCTCAGGCGCAGCCAGCACCCGCCCCACGCTTTGCTTCTGCGTTTCGTTGGCGAATGCCTGCTGAGCCTGCTTCAGCAGCCGTTGCCGGGTATTGCGCAGGCTGTGCAGATCCACCGTGTCCAGCACGCGCAAGGCCTGCGGGCAGGCCTGTTCCACCCGCCAGCCGAACTGTTCTTCGGTAAAGAACCGGTCGAACAGCACCAGATCCGGTTGCAGCGCGGCGACAACATCGTTGAAGCTGTCGCAATTGACGGCAATGCTGATTTCGGCCACGCCCAGTGACGGCAAATCGGCACGGTGTTCCGACAGCGCAGCAGCGCTGGCGAAAGTGACCTGCCATTGCTGCGCCACAAATAACTGAATAAATTCCATCATGCGGCTGCCGGCAGCGGATGAACGCGGTTCCGGCCATACGTAGCCGATGATCAGTACTTTGGCGATTTTGCCGGTGGCGCTGGCGTTGGCGAATGCTTGGTTCATTGCGGACTTTCTGCGGGAGGCGAAAACCCTCGCGCTCCCTGCAAACCGCCGGTATGCAGGGCGAGCACACGCTCATCGTCGCGGAATTTACCGGCGGCGACCAGCAGCTTCAGCGCATAGAACATTTTCCCGGTGTACACAGGTTCGACGGGAATGCCGGTTTCCGCCGTGAAGCCGGTGCAAAACTCCAGCAGCTCCGGCGTGGTCCTGGCATAACCGCCGTGGTGATGGCCGGTCAGCAGTTCATAGTTATCGTAAGCCGGATAACCCGCCTGTTGCAGCAGCGATGCAATTTCGGCGCGCAGGTAGTCGGCGTTCTTCAGCACTGCAATGCCCAGCACTCGGCCTTGCCCTTTCAGGCCTGCCAGCAAGCCGGCCAGCGTCGCGCCCGTGCCGCAGGCGACCAGCATCGTATCCGGGACAAATGGCAGTTCATCGACCAATTCGGCGACACCATGCAGCGCGGACGCGGAACTTCCGCCTTCCGGCAGCCAGAGAAAATCATCGGCGTCCTGGTCCGCGCCGATGCCGATACAGGCGCGCCAGCGCCCGGCATCCACGCGCAGTGCGCGGTATTCTTCGCGCGGCACGAACAGGATGCGCATGCCCAGCCGCCGGCAATCGTCCAGCGTGGCGCTGTCCGTTGCATGCGGGCCGCGTACCAGGCCTGTTGACGAGTGGCCGAGCAGCGCCGCCGCATGCGCGACGGCATGAAGATGGTTGGACCATGGGCCGCCCATCGTCACCAGGCTGGCCTTGCGGCCTTGCAGCTGCATCAGTGGATATTTGAGCTTGCGGAATTTATTGCCCGAGACCTCGGCATGCAGCAAATCGTCACGCTTGACCCAGACCTGCCGGCCCAGTATGGAAGCATCCTGTATCAGTTGGCAGGGAGAAGGGGAAATCGGCAAGGGCATTGCTGTGCGGCCGGCAGCAGCGCCGGTACCGGTTCAGGGACTGGAATAGGCAGGATTATGCCTGAATTTCACGGGCAAGCTGTCCCTTGCCGTGCAGCGCATTGAGGAAACGTCAGGAAACGCCGGACCATGGATAAAATACCATTCTTGTTGCCCTCTTGCAGTAAACTATACTTATCTTTTCCAAACCGGTGCCTGATCCGATGACAACGCCCCCACGCCGCCTGCGCATAGGCTTGATCGCCAACCGTTCCCATCAGGATGCGCCCAATTCGGCGCTGGTGCAGCTGTTCCGCGGTGCAAAAGAAGCTATCAGCGTGCTGCAGCCGGAACTGATCGTGGTCGGCAGGACGCTGGATGCGCTGATCTCGCACGACTTGGTCAACGGCTACCCTGCGATGCAGCGCTTCCCCTACGGGCGCGAGGGCGGGCTGATGAAACTGGTGTCGCGCGTCGTGGACAGCGAGCCGGAGCGCGCCGTGGATGCGGTGATCTACCTGATCGACCCGGTGGACCCTTCTTCCATCTTCCCGGAAGCGCTCGCGCTGAAACGGCAATGCGTGATCCACGGCAAACCCTTCCTGTCCACATTGGCCAGCGCGCGCGAATGGCTGGAGCTGGAAGCGCTGGCCGCTGGCGCGGCATCCGATGCCAGCCTGGATGCGGCATTCGGCTTTGCCGGCGAAGGCATTGCGCTGATCGCGCATGATGCGATGAAAGAACGCATGCTGGGCCTGGCGGAACGGCATTTTGCGCTGCTGGATGGCTACACGCAACGCTATGCTACCGGCACCACCGGTGGCCTCCTGAACCAGCTTGCGCAAAAAATCAAGGGCGAAGACGCCGGCCGCAACTGGGTCCAACCCTTTTTGTCGGGCCCGCTGGGCGGCGACGCGCAGATTGCAGAGCTGGTGCTGGAACGCAAGGTACGCCGTATCCTGTTCCTGGAAGACCCGCACGTGGCACGCCAGCATGAGGCCGATATCCAACTGCTGGAACGCGCAGCCCGCACAGTGACCGACTTTGCACTCGTGATCAGCGATGCGGACGGCGCCGACCGCTGGCTGGATTTGCTGGCCCGCCGCTCAGCGGCAGTCTGATGCCGATGAATGCAGCGGCGATGAAGAAAGTGCCATGAAACACACCGGCCTGAACCTGCGGCACCTGTACTATTTCTGGGTAGTCGCCAAAGAGGGCGGCGTGACCCGCGCCGCCGAACGTCTGGGCGTGGCCGTGCAGACCATCAGCATGCAGCTGTCACTGCTGGAACAGGCGATCGGCAAGTCGCTGCTGACTACGCAGGGGCGTCGGCTGGTGATGACCGAAGCCGGCAGGGTGGCGCTGAGCTATGCCGACCAAATCTTCCTGCTGGAAGAGCAGATGCAGGACGCGCTGGCCGAAACCGACCTCGGCAGCAGCATGCGGCTGACGGTGGGCATTTCCGACTCGCTGCCCAAACTGATCGCTTACCGCTTGCTGGAAACCGCGCTGCACTTGCCGCAAAAAGTCAGGCTGGAATGCTATGAAGGCAAGTTTGAATCGCTGCTGGCCGACCTTGCCCTGCATAAGCTGGACGTGGTGCTGACGGACCGGCCGGTCAGCGCAGGCACCAGCCTGCGCGTATTCAGCCATCCGCTGGGTGAATGCCAGGTGATGCTGTTCGGCATACCGGCGCTGGCACAGAAATACCGCGATAACTTCCCGTCCAGCCTGCACGGTGCGCCGGTGCTGCTGCCGACGCGCAACAACGCGATACGCGGACGCATAGACCAGTGGTTTGAATTGCATAATGTGAGGCCGGACGTGGTTGGGGAATTTGAGGACAGTGCGCTGCTGAGCACCTTCGGCCGCAGCGGCCTCGGGCTGTTTCCGGCAGCGTCCATCCTTGCAACGGATGTGCAGGAGCAGTTCGGCGCCGAGCTGGTGGGCGAACTGACGCAGGTGCAGGAACAGTTTTATGCAGTTTCCACCGAACGCAAGATCAAGCATGCGGCGGTGGAAGCCATACTGACGGCGACGCATGGCGGCGTATTCAGCCTGGCGGAAAAGAATCACTAAATCTTAAAAAAACAGCTTGGGGAGAGATATCGTGTTAAAACCCGCCCGCCTGCCGGCCATAGATTTGCTGCGCGGCATTGTCATCGTATTGATGGCCCTGGACCATACCCGCGATTTTTTCGCGGCGACGCCTTTTGATCCCATGGATCTGATGCAGACCAGCCCGGGCTGGTACTGGACGCGCTGGATCACCAACCTGTGTGCGCCTACCTTTGTGCTGCTGGCCGGCGTATCGGCCTTCCTGCGCCAGCAAAAGGCCGGGCTGTCGAATAATTCCCGCTACCTGCTGGGGCGCGGCGCAATGCTGGTAGTGCTGGAATGCACGTGGATCAGCTTTAGCTGGCAATTCGGCTACAACGTCATCATCCTGCAGGTGATCTGGGCGCTGGGCATGGGCATGATTTTCCTGTCGGCGCTGATTTGGCTGCCGCGCCCGCTGGTCGCCATCATCGCGGCACTGCTGATATTGCCGCACAACCTGCTGGACGCGCTGCACGGCCCTACCTCCGGCGTACTGTTCAAGGCCTGGCACCAGGGCGGCTTCCTGCCGCTGGGCGAGCACTTCGGCGTTGCATTTGCCTATCCGCTAATGCCCTGGGTGGGATTGATGGCAGCCGGTTATGCGATGGGGCCGGTATTTTTATGGGAAGCGGAAAAACGCCGCCGCTTCCTGGCGTTGAGCGCCGCAGCGCTGCTGCTGGTCTTCGTGGGACTGCGCTTCGGCAACATCTACGGCGATCCCGACCCGTGGTCAGAACAGGCAAAGGGCAGCGTGTTCAGCTTCCTGTCCTTCATGCGTGTACATAAATATCCGCCTTCGCTGCTGTACCTGTGTTCCACGCTGGGCATCAGCCTGGGCATACTGGTGCTGCTGGACAAATACGTAAAGCAGCGGGTGCCGGTGCTGTCGCTGTTCGGGCGCGCGCCGCTGTTTTTCTATTGCGTGCACATCGCGCTGATACACGCGCTGGCCTGGGTGTACATGGGCCTGCGCTACAACTACCATCCCTCCTTCGTCGGCCGCGGCCAGAAACTGCCGGAGGGGTATGAACCCACGCTGCTGGTCTGCTACGCGGCCTGGGCCACCATCATCGTCATCATGTTCGGGCTGACTACCGCATGGACGCGCTGGCGTGATGCCAGGACAAACACTGCCGCCGCACCTAGCCGGCCCCTCGCTGCAGGCTCAGCACAAAGCTGACTCCGCCTGGCACATTGTGGGCGGTAAAGGTGCCGCCCATCTTGGCCATACAGGGCTCGGCGGCAAACAGCGCGGCTGTGGTCCCTGGCTGACGGTAGCGGTCGAGGCTTCGTCATCAACAGCACTTGGCGCCGGCTCGACAGCCGGCCACCAGGAAGCTACAACTACTCTTCAGTGTCCTGCATCAGCTGCTCAAGCCTTCTTGGGTAATGATTGAGAAAATCTTTGGTGATCGCGAAGTGTTCGGTCTCCTCAAACTCAACCTGGCGCACTCCGGTGTCGTCAAACTGAAATATCGTCGCGTTCGGATACGACAAAAGGATGGGGGAATGCGTCGCGATGATGAATTGCGAGTCGTCGCCGACCAATTGGTTGATGGCGCGCAGTGCGGCCAGTTGCCTGGTGGGAGATAGTGCAGCCTCTGGCTCGTCGAGCAGATACAAGCCCTGGCCTCGTAGTTTATTGAGAAGAACCGCCATGAAAGCCTCGCCATGCGAATGCGCGTGCAGCAGCTTGTCGCCATAACCGACACCTGCCCCACCTTGGTCCATATACGTCGACACATTGAAAAATGTTTCTGCACGAAGAAAGTAAGCATCCCTTGGTGTTGCAAAACTCCTCACCAGCTTTAAGTGTCTGTGCAAGCTGGATTCGGAAGTGGATGTCTGGAAGCGAACATTCCTGGTCCCGCCTTCATGGCCGAATCCAAGCGCCAGTGCAATAGCCTCCATCATGGTTGATTTGCCGGCACCGTTCTCGCCGACGAAGAAGGTCACATCGGCGTGAAATTTCAGTTTGTCCAGCTCCCTGACTGCCGGTATGTTGAATGGATAAGACTCCCATTCAATGTCAGGGGACGGCTTGATCGACAGGTTTTGAAGGTAAGGTTTTTTATTGATCGGCATCGGGCGCTTACTACAGTAGATGGCTTGCGTACTGGATTCTACGCCTCAGCGCGTTGCTGGGGTGGCATTGTCAAATTTACCGGACATTGAGGTCAGCACAGACCGCATGCAATGATTGCCGCTGTAATGACCGTGTCGAGCAAGAACACCTGGCTCCCTTGATGCCATGATGAACGGGATAATTGTCATTTTAACTTCAAAACGAATCATATAAGCCTAGTTACTTCTGCTTTAACGAAGTAATCCTTCTATTATCTTCGCTTTTTCCATCGTTCACTGTGCCCTACCATGCATGTATCGTCGGCTAACCGATGAATCCGGCGCTTTGCGCAGGAAATACACTATAGGAGCTAACATGAAAAAATTCTTGCTCACCATGATGATCGCGCTAGGCGCAGTGTCGCTGGGCGTGGCAGATGCGGAGGCCAAGCGCGTAGGTGGCGGCGGCGCCATCGGCCGGCAATCGCAGAACGTTTCCCGTCAGGCGCCTCCGGCGGCGGCACCTGCTGCGGCCAAGCCTGCGCCGGCAGCAACTCCTGGCGCGACGCCGCCTAAACCGGCCAGCCCATGGAAAGGTATCCTGGGCGGCGCACTGCTCGGCCTTGGTCTGGGCGCGCTATTCTCCAGCATGGGCATGGGCGGCGCAATGGCCAGCATGCTGAGTTCCATCCTGATGATAGGCTTGCTGGCAGCAGCAGGCATGTTCATCTACCGCATGATCAAGAACCGCAGCGCAGGTGCGCAAAAGCCGGCTTTTGCAAATGCCTATGGAGGCGGGCAGGCTAACGGGGTACCGGAAATCGGTTCCCGTGTGGACCAGCCGGCGGCATTCCAGTCCGGCACTGCTGCATCTACTGCATCCGCTTCATTTGATGCAGGCAATAGCGCCAACGCCGGAAACTGGGAAGTGCCCGCGGACTTTGACGTCAATGCTTTCCTGCGCAACTCCAAGACCTACTATATCCGCCTGCAGGCGGCCTGGGACAGGGCTGATGTCAACGATATCCGCGAGTTCACGACACCGGAAATGTTTGGCGAACTGCGTCTGCAATTGCAGGAACGCGGCGCCAGCGCCAACCATACCGATGTGGTCAGCCTGGATGCAGAATTGCTGGGCGTGGAAACCACAGCGAAGGACTATCTGGCCAGCGTCAAGTTCAGCGGCATGATCAAGGAAAGCGAACAGGCTCCGGCTGAAGCTTTTGCCGAAGTGTGGAACATGACCAAACCGGTCAACGGCCAGGGCGGCTGGGTACTGGCAGGAATACAGCCGCTTTAATAACCGCGCTTCAGCATGTGATTGAAACGCCGGCGGCCTTCCGCCGCGTGCAAACCCCTCCGCCGCCCATGGTGCCGGAGGGAGTTTTATTTGCCGTTCATCAGCGAAGATTGCCGCTCATACCAAAGCCGTGGCCCGCTACCATGAGCAAGCTTGCCCACGCGGCACGCCTGCTTGCAATGTCTGCCAATAGACGGATAATGGCGCCATAGACACCTGGAGCAGTATTACATGCACAAGGCAACACAGAATATTCTTACCGGCCTGCTGGGCGCATTGTTATTGGCGCTGGCCGCCTGCGGCGGCGGTGGATCTGCGCCATCTGTGCCGGTAACGCCGCCGACGGCGCCGGACAATGGCGGGAGCAGCGACGTGGCATTTGCCGACCCCGTCCATTATTCCAGCGCCGGCAACGCATCCCTGGCGGCGGCCGGTGAACAGGCGGCAGTCACCCATGCGCAACTGACGGTCAACGGCAAGCAGATCAGCTACACCGCCACCACCGGCCACCTGACCGCCAGCGACGCGGTCAGTGGCCAGCCCAAGGCCAGTTTTTTCTATGTTGCCTACACTGCCGACGGCAGCACGCAGGACAAGGCAGCGCGCCCGGTCACGTTTTTCTATAACGGCGGCCCGGGTTCATCCACAGTGTGGCTGCATCTGGGCTCTTACGGCCCCAAACGCATCGTCACCAATATGCCGGCCAACGTACTGCCCGACCCAGCGCCGCTGGTCGACAATGCGGAAAGCCTGCTGGATACCAGCGACCTGGTATTTGTGGACGCTATAGGCAGCGGCTATTCGCAGGCAATTGCACCGAACACCAACCAGACCTTCTGGGGCGTGGACCAGGATGCCGCCGCTTTCCGCGACTTTGTCGCGCGCTATGTCAAAGTCAACCAGAGGGACAGTTCGCCAAAATTCCTGTTCGGTGAATCCTACGGCGGCCCGCGCACTGCGGTACTGGCCAACTTGCTGGAAAGCGCCGGCATCAAGGTCGCCGGTGTAGTGTTGCAATCGCCCATATTGAACTACAACAGCAATTGCAGCATGTTCATTATCGGCACCGTCAGCTGCGAAGGGTATATCCCTTCTTATGCCGCCATAGGCGCCAATTACCTGCTGACCAACCCGGTTCCCGCGGACCTGCCTGCTTATGCCCAGCAAATGCGTGCATTCAGTGCAGCCATCTACCGGCCTGCAGTGGCCGCCTATATCGCGAACAAGACCCCGCCGGGTGCCGAACTGGTGACGCAACTGGTCAATTTCACCGGCATGGCTGACTATGTGTGGCGCAGCAACCTGGATACCGATCCGGGCACTTTCCAGGTGGGCCTGGTGTTTGGCCAGCTGATAGGCCGGTATGACGCACGGGTTTTTGCATCGAAAGACAGCCCGCTGTCCAGTGAAGGCGATCCCTCCTCCACGCTGATCACACCTGCGTTCACCAATAACCTGGCCGACTACATGACAAGGCAACTGAAATACAGCGCCAACTCCGCGTATACCATCAGCTCGAACGCCATCACTACCTGGGATTTCAGCCACGACAACCAGAAACTGCCGGACACCGTGCCCGACCTGGCCGCTGCAATGCTGCAAAACCCGTCGATGAAAGTGCTGGCGATTAGCGGCTACCACGATCTGGCGACGCCGTTCTACCAGACCGAAATG
The DNA here is from genome assembly GCF_049339885.1 of Undibacterium sp. TJN25. NCBI lineage: Bacteria > Pseudomonadati > Pseudomonadota > Betaproteobacteria > Burkholderiales > Oxalobacteraceae > Undibacterium > Undibacterium sp. TJN25. The sequence goes on from NZ_JBMPPM010000003.1 coordinate 50,966, forward strand.
GATCTCGCCAGGCTGGGCAACAACGCCAACATCCAGGTCACCGTGCATCCGGGCGGCCACATGAATTACCTGACCGACGATTCGCGCAAACTGGCCAAGGCGGAGCTCGCGGCTTTTTATGCGCGCGCGGTGGCGGCCAACCCTGCCGCCGGCCTGAACTAGCAAGGACAGATGATGAAACTTTATACCTTCCTGATATGCAGCCTGATCTGCGCCGGCAGCTGGGCGCAGGAAAAAACTGCCTCCTCCCCGCCGCCGCAAATTCTGCAGCCGCCGCATGCGGATCCCTATGTGCCGCCCGAAAAACGCATAGCGCCGACGCAGGCCCCGGCCTCCGGCGCCGCATTGCAAGAGCAGGCGATGCAAAAACTAAAGAAACAGTTCGATGCTGCCGACGCACGCCGCTCAGGTACGCTGACGGCAGAACAGGCGCGGGCGGCAGGCCTGGGCTATGTCGCAAAGAATTTTTCGCACATCGATGCACGCAGCAGCGGCAGGGTCAGCTTTGAACAGGTAAGGCAATATATGGAGCAGGAACAGCAAAAGCAAAAGCAAAAGGCAGGCGCCCACCTGCCGTGACAGCAAGCCCCAAAAAAAATAAGCGGCAGGGCGGGGTTCCCCGTCCTGCCGCTTATGGATATCCGGCCCGCGCAGACCGGAACTTAAACATTTACACTCGTACTTACACTCAGGCTGCTGCCGCCGATTTGCCGGACAGACGCTTCAGGCGTTCCAGCGTGGTTTCACCGGCGGTATCAGGCTGGGCAACCGATTTACGGATGGCGTCAATCTCGGCGGCCTGGTCCAGCGGTTTTTGCGCGATGTCGGCAACGATCTTCATGCCAGCGGCTTCATTGCTGACTGCCTGGGCGCGGCGAGTCAGTGCGTTCAGCGCAGTGCTGTTGCCTTTGAGGCCGGACAGGCTGGACAGCTGCTCTTGACGTTCGTTGCGCAGGGCCTGCAGGTCTTTCTGTGCATTGGCTGATGCCAGCGCCTGCATCGCTTTTTTAGCGGCAGCGTCAAAATCGGCCAGCTGGTTGGACAACGCATCAACGATCTTTTGCAGTTCGTTCATATATTCCTGCGCATCCGCCTCTTCCTGAATTTCCAGCGGCAGTTTTGCCTTGTTGGCTTCCAGTTCATCGCAGAACAGGCTGACCGTCGATTCCGATATTTTTCCTGCAGCCAGGCGATCCGCCAACGTTTCCGACGCTTTTTCATCCGTGGCGATCAGATCGCGCAGCTTGGCGACATCCGCATGTTCCTTGTCAAAGGAAGAACGCGCAGCGGCCAGTTTTTGCGCCGTCTGCCTCAGTGTATCGGCCAGGCGGTCACGGTCGGCTTCGGTTGCCGTTTCAGGGTCGAAATTGGCGATCGCTTCCGATACCTTGTCGCCCAGCACGCCGAAGTGCTTGGAAATCAAACGTGCTGTCAGGCCCCAACCATTCAAGTTACTCATTTTGCTTCCTCTCAATAAAGAAATATTGCTACCGGTATCGCTACCGTCTGATACTGCCGTACAGCTCTTTTTTTTTATCAGCTTACTGTTATTGGATCACTACCCTGTCCTGCTCCAGCGGTATCCCTATCATGAAGTCGACATGGATGCCGCGTTTGTTGCTATCCCCGTCCTGACTTAATACGATTTCGGTCGTAATCAGCAGGAATTCCGTGCCGCCCTCCAGTTTCCTCGCATAAGGCATGAAGACCACCTGCTGCTTCAGCCCGTGCTCGCCGCCGGCATCGTCTATCCGGGTTTCGGTGCCGGAAAACGGACGGACAAATTCAGCCTGCGGATCGCCGGCATCGCGCTGGTAAGTGATGCTGTCGCCATCGCCGAATACGCTCTTCAGATCCGCATCGTCCAACCCCAGGCCTGCCAGCTGCTCGCGCCACAGCGTGTAGGATTTGTCGCCCAGGCCATAACCGGCTTCGCCCATATAGGCTTCCTGGTCTTCCTCGGTTTCGGGAATCAGCCGGGTCAGCCGCGTACAATACATCAGCTCCGCCACCTGGCCCTTGTCGTCCTGGTAGAGTTGCAGATATTTTTCCTGGCCGTCATCGTCGCCGGTCGCCAGGTAATAGCGGAACAGGCTGCCCGACATGTCAAGGTTGACTCGGCTGACCGCCCGGATCAGCGTATCCCTGTCATCCGGTATCTGCATCAGCGAACCGTTGGTGCTGGCATGGATGAACGGGGTCATCTGCATCTTCAGCATGCCGCCTATACGGCCGCCCAGCGGCAGGCTCTGATCTTCGCGGTGCTCGCTGCTGTCCATGCCGTGGCGCGCTGCGATGCCGCGCACATATTTATATGCATCTCTCCATGCCATTTCAGAATTTCCCCAAAGTGTAGTTCGCCGACTTGCTGATGCCTTTGCGTTTTGCCAGGTAGTAGATACCGCCGCCCACGGCACCCAGCACCGCCAGCCAGAACAGGATGCGCACCAGATGCATGAAGAATCCCGGATGTTCCGGCGCATTGCCGGTCGCCTCTGTTACCCCTGTGCCCTGGCTGCCGGCAGTACCGGCCGGCCTCATTGATATGTCGTCATTGCCGGACGAGGAATTGCCGCGGTCGATGATGACCCTCTCCCTGTCGTGGCTGTGCATGCTCTGGCCCAGCAGGAACCACATCCAGCCGTTGGATGAGCCGCCGCCATTGTTCTGGATGATGATGGGCTGTCCGCCTGCCGGCGCCTGCTGCACGCCGCCCGGAGGATACAACGGGCCGCCCGCTGCCGATTGCTGCGCATAACGCGGATTGTCACGGCTTTCCTTCGCTGCATTTCTGGCGTCCAGGGTTTTCAGCGCATTGGCATTCGCGGCGTTCTGGTCCAAATCCTTGCTGAGCGCGGATTTGGACCTGGGCGTTGCGGAGTCGGACGAAGGCGCAGAGCCTGCGTCGGAACTCTTGCTGAACGAGCCGAAGCCGGTTTTCTTGCTGGAACTGGAGCCCGAATCGGCGCCATCCGACGATTTGGCGCTGTTGCCGAAACCATAGGACGATGATTTGCTGGACGAAACGGACGAACCGGATGAACTCGACGATTTCTGCGAAGAAAATCCGCTCTTGAACGACGAACTGCTGGAACGGCTGCTGCTGGTGCTGCTGGAGCGGCTGCTGCTGGAACTGGCCTGCGCTTCGCCGATGCCGGCGACGGACACCGCGACGGCCATCGTCAGCACCATCATTCTTATCATCGCTGCTGCTTTTATCTGCATCATGTTTTTCCCGACATGCTGGTTACAGGGAAGATCCTGTGTTTTATATTCCGCACGAATGCTATCATTTTACTAATTAATCGATCAACGATAGTAACAATACCTTACCTTATCCTCTGTACCATTGTGCGCTATTGCTCTTCCCTTTTTTTGCTTTTACTTCGGTACAATCTCTGAACTCAATCTTTGAACTCTTTGCTTGCTGCAGTGGAGGGAATCTTAGTGGACAGAAAAACAAAGCGCATCGGTAATAAAAAGGGAAATTCACCATGACACGCAAATACTCGGACATGAACCAGCACGACGCACTGTATAAAGTAGCGCGTGCTTATCCGGGAGGGCTGGAAGCGCTGGCGCTAAAGATGGAAATATCGGCCAACGTGCTGCGCAACAAACTGGCGCCGGGCATAGAGTCGCACTATCCATCGTTTGAGGAAACTTCGCTGATCGTGGAGTTTTGCCATAAAGCGGGCGTCAAGGATGCGCTGCTGCCGCTGCATGCACTGCTGGGCCGCCACGGCATGGCGGCTTTTGTCGTACCGGAGCCGGACCAGCTCAGCAGCGATGATCTGTCGCAGACCGTATGCCGCGTGATGAGCCAGGTGGGCGACGTGGCGGAAGCGGTATCTTCGGCGCTGATGGACGGCGTTATCACGAATGCGGAAGCGGACCTGATAGAACGCGAGTTCCAGGGCGCGCTGACGGTGCTGGGCGAATGGCGCGCACGGATCAGGGCCCACAGCTCACGCCAGGAAAACCGCTGACGGCGCGGCACGTACAGCGGGAGAGGGCGCGGTATCCACTCGCTGCCGCTTGGTTTACAATAGGCGGGCAGCCGCAAGCATGCGCTCTTGAGCAAGGTGTTCAGCATTCCTGTCGTCTTCGCCGCCGCCCGATACTCTATCTGCCGCCTTTATTTCACTGATGAACAGCCTGCCCCCCTCGCCTCCCGATCCCGCCCGACCGCAACCGAAATCCCTGACCGACCTGTTTATCTCTTTCACGCTGCTCGCACTGCAAGGCTTCGGCGGCGTCCTCGCCATCGTGCAGCATGAACTGGTAGAAAAAAAGCGCTGGCTGACCAGGGAAGAATTCATCGAAGACTGGGCGGTGGCGCAAATCATGCCGGGTCCGAACGTAGTTAACATTTCGCTGATGATAGGCAGCCGTTATTTCGGGCTGCCGGGCGCACTGGCGGCAATGGCCGGCATGCTGGCGGTGCCGCTGGTCATCGTACTGTTGATGGCGATGGTCTACGCGCAGTTTGCCGGCCACCCGGGCGTTGCCGGCGCGCTGCGCGGCATGAGCGCCGTGACGGCGGGACTCATCATCTCCGCCGGCCTACGTCTTTCCGGCGCACTGAAAAACAATCCCCTCGGCATTCGCACCTGCGCGGTACTGGCTGTGCTGTGCTTTTTTTGCATCGCGGTCATGCGCTGGCCGCTGATCTACGTATTACTGGGTGTGGGCGGCACGGCTTGCATACTTGCTTATAGGAAATTAGGCAAATGAGCGGCGCGCTACAACTGACCCTGGCGCTGGGCGACTGGATCACGCTGTTTCTGCACTATATGATGCTGTCGCTGATGTCGATAGGCGGCGCCATTTCCACTACGCCGGAAATGCACCGCTACCTCGTGATCGAGCAGCACTGGCTGACCGACGCCCAGTTCAATGCCTCCATCGCCATTGCCCAGGCCGCACCCGGCCCCAATGTACTGTTTATCGCGCTGATGGGATGGAATATCGGCCTGAATGCCGGCAACGGCTGGACCGGCCTGCTGGGGATGGTAATTACCATGACCGGTATCCTGCTGCCCAGCACGACGCTGACGTACACAGCCGCCCGCTGGGGGCACCGCAACCGCGAGATGCGGGCGGTACGCAGCTTCAAGCTGGGCATGGCCCCTATCGTCATCGGACTGCTGATTGCCACCGGCTGGATTTTGGGGTCCGGCCACGGTACTCCGTCTCAAGACTGGCGGCTGTGGCTGGCGACCGGTGTGACTGCGCTGCTGATCTGGCGTACCCGGCTGCACCTGCTGTGGCTGCTCGCCGCCGGCGCGCTGCTGGGCTGGTTCGGCCTGATATAAGTAATTCTGATGATAAGTAAGAATTTGTTACATGTGTTTACTACTGTTTGGGTTAAGCTTGCCCCTTTTAACGCGCCGCGATGTGCGAAATGCCGTCCTAAACGGGGTTTTCTCCTTGCAATTAATACATGAAGTTTTATTTCGAGCAACCTGAAGGCGAATGGGCAGAGCAAGGCGAAACGCATTTGCACATCCGTTTCCGCCCTCGTAACCTGCTCGGAATCATACTTGCTCTGCTGGCGCATGGATTTTTGCTATACCTGATCCTGACGCACCATACCCCTAAAGTCAAAATCGGCGGCGAAGAACATCCTGCGATGGTGCTGATCCTCGATCAGAAGACCGTGGCAAAAATTGCGCAGGAAGCGCAACCCAAGAAAAGCCAGTCCAAACCGGCCCCAAAAACGCCGAAGGCGATTACGCCGCCAAGAAAATCCCCGCCTACGCCTGTGCTGGCGCAGGAGGCTCCCAAGCCTTCGCCTATCCCGCCGCCGCCGTCCGTCACCACCAGTGAACCGGATATGTCGAGCATGCTGGCCGCTGCGCGCCAGCGCCGCCAGGCAGTGGAAGACCGGGCAAAACAGGAAAACGATACAGCGGCCCAGGCCGGGCGCGGCATGTCGCCGCAGGAAGTGGCGGAAGCCAACGTCAAGCACAGCATGCAGCGGGCCAATACCGAAGGCGCCGGCGGCGTATTCGAGATATTACACAAGGGTACGCGTGAAGCGACTTTCGCGTTCAACGGCTGGAAACCAAACGCCAACAACCGCTGGCGCCAGGTCATCCAGGTGGATGCCGGCCTGGGCGGCGACGTCAACCTGGCCATCGTGCGCCGCATGATACAGCTGATACGCACTTACTACACCGGCGATTTCAGCTGGGAATCGCGCCGCCTCGGCCGCACGGTAACCATGTCGGCCCGCCCTGAAGACCAGGCAAACCTGGAAGAATTCATCATGCGGGAATTCGACTTCAAATAGGCCGAAGCCAGCGTTTTAGCTGCAATATGCCGGGAAATTTGCCCAACAGGCTGCTTTGCTGTAAAGCGTCCATCCATCTTTTCATCCGGCTGGCAGGCGCAATCCGGATGAATTCGCATCCTTCCACAGTCGTTATCGTCATCCATCCGCTATTGCCGGTTACATAGGGCTCCCCCTCCCGCAGCATGCGTTCCTCTTCGAAATACGGCGTCTCCAGCCACGCCGGCGCCGGGCAGATCAGTGCCGAACCCGCATTCAGATAGAGCGTATCGCCTAGCTGCGAGTGGAAATGGAAGGTCTGGCCGGCAGTCAATATGGTCGTACTATGCATGGCAATCTCCGTGATGGGCAGTCTTGTCAGCATAGCGCCGCCGCATTGACGATTACAGGCACAGCAAAAACCTATCTGTATCGCATCAGCAGACGTTTTTTACATCTGTTATTGTCTGAATTCGGCCTGGCTGTATCTATGCAGGCTCACCCGGCAATGGAATGATGCGCCATGGACACTCAAACCCTGTATCGCAAACTGGCGGCCCACTATGTGGCGGCAATCAAGGCCGGCACGCTGGCCAGCGGCGACCGCATGCCTTCGGTGCGCAAGCTGATGCAACTGCACGGCGTCAGCCTGTCCACCACCTTGGCGCTGTGCCGGTATATGGAAGCGGAAGGCTGGCTGGAAGCCAGGCCGCGCTCCGGCTATTTCGTGCGGCAGCCCAAGCGCGTCGCGCTGGTGCCGCTGGCCGAACCCAAGGCCGGGCAAGCGATAGATCCGGCGCAATTCGTCGGCATCCATGAAAGGGTGTCCGGTATCATCTCGCAAGGGCAAAGGCCGGTAAAAATCAACCTGGCACGCGCCACCGGCGCGCCGGAACTGTACCCCGAACAGGAACTGAAAAACCTGGCGCTGCGCGCGCTGCGGCAGCGGCCCGATATCCTGACCAAGGCCTGCCCGCCGCGCGGCAACCCGGCGTTCAAGGCCACACTGGCCAAACGGGCAATGGCTTACGGCCTGACCATTGCGCCGGACGACATTGTCGTTACGCATGGCTGCATAGAAGCGCTGAACCTGGCGCTGCGGGCCGTGGCGCAGGCAGGCGACGTGATCGCCGTGGAGTCGCCCAGCTTTTTCGGTCTGCTGCAGGTGCTGGAAAGCCTGGGCATGAAGGCGCTGGAAATTCCGACCAGCCCGCAAACCGGCATCTCGCTGGAAGCGCTGGAACTGGCAATGCAGATGTATAACAATATCAAGGCCGTCGTGGTGGTGCCGCATCTGCAGAACCCGCTGGGCAGCATCATGCCGGACGCGCACAAGGAAAGACTGGTGCAGCTATGCGAAGCGCAGCACATACCGCTGATAGAAGACGACTCCTACAGCGCGCTGGCCAATAGCGAGACCCTGCTGCTGGCAGCCAAATCCTGGGACAAGACCGGTAACGTCATCTATTGTGCATCGCTGCACAAGATCCTGGCGCCGGGATTGCGGCTGGGATGGATGGTAGGCGGCCGCTGGCATGCGCGCATCAATATGCTGAAGTATGCGCAAACCCGCTATAACGAAGAGTGGTCGCAGATCATCGTCGCAGAATTCATGGCGTCCGCCAGCTATGACCGGCACCTGCGGCGGCTGCGCAGTGCGCTGAAATCACAAAGGGAACGCACCGCGGAAGCGATTGCCGCCTATTTTCCGGCGGGCACGCGGCTGACGATACCGGACGGCGGCGTCTCGCTATGGGTGGAACTGCCTCAACAATTGTCATCGCAGGCAGTATTCGATGCGGCACTGCGCCAGGATATCTTGCTGTCGCCGGGGCTGATGTTTTCCAATTCGTGCCGCTTCGACCACTTTTTACGCATCAACTGCGGCCAGCCGTATTCCCCGGCACTAGACCTTGCACTGCGCCAGCTGGGGCAAACCATCGCGCTGCTGCTGGAAAAACAGGCTTCCGGACGACCGCCCATCGCCGCCTGAACTACACCTTGGCACGGCTGCACAGCAGCACAGCGCCGCTGCGAAAAAAGTTGGCGATACAGTAAGATACATGAAAACTGCTCATCATGTGGAAACCCACAATTGCCCGTATCATCTACATCGCTGATGATGACGGCCATGCGCAACCGGGAAAACCGATTTCCGGCATGCCATCATCGCTCAATCGCTGATTCACCTGGCATCTCCTTTTGGATGCGCAGTCTCAGCGCATAATTATTAATCGGAGACAATACATGAAGCAACCGCTTTATAAATCCCTATACTTTCAGGTTATCGTAGCCATCGTCATCGGCGTTCTGCTGGGCCATTTCTATCCGCAGACCGGCGCCGCCATGAAGCCGCTCGGTGACGGTTTCATCAAGCTGATCAAAATGATGATCGCGCCTATCATCTTCTGTACCGTCGTGGTCGGCATCGCCGGCATGGAAGACATGAAGAAGGTCGGCAAGACCGGCGGCATGGCGCTGCTGTACTTTGAAATCGTCAGCACGCTGGCGCTGATCATCGGCCTCGTCGTTGTCAACGTCTTGCAGCCAGGCGCCGGCATGAACGTCGACCTGACCAAGATCAACGCCAAGGAAGCGCTGGCTTATGCTGGCCCCGGCAAGCTGGGCGGCATCGTCGAATACCTGATGGCGATGATCCCGAACACGATCTTCGATGCCTTCGCCAAGGGCGACATCCTGCAGATCCTGGTCGTTGCCGTGTTCTTCGGTTTTGCCTTGCACCGTTTTGGCGGCCGCGGCACGCTGGTGTTTGATTTTATTGAAAAAGTGTCGCACGTGATGTTCGGCATCGTCGGCTACATCATGAAGGCGGCACCGATAGGCGCATTCGGCGCGATGGCTTTCACCATCGGCAAATACGGCGTCTCCTCGCTGCTGTCGCTGGGCTACCTGATGGGTACCTTCTATATCACTTGCCTGATCTTCATCTTCGGCGTGCTGGGCCTGGTTGCCTATTTCCACGGTTTCAATATCTGGAAATTCGTTTCCTACATCAAGGAAGAACTGCTGATCGTGCTGGGCACATCATCCTCCGAATCCGCGCTGCCACGCATGATCGCCAAGATGGAAAACCTGGGCGTCAAGAAATCCGTGGTCGGCCTGGTCATCCCTACGGGCTATTCGTTCAACCTGGATGGCACCGCGATCTACCTGACGATGGCTGCGATCTTCATCGCCCAGGCCACCAACACGACCCTGACGATAGGCCACCAGATCTCGCTGCTGATCTTCCTGCTGGTCGCCTCCAAAGGCGCGGCAGGCATCACCGGCAGCGGCTTCATCGTACTGGCGGCCACGCTGTCCTCCACCGGCACCATCCCGGTTGAAGGCCTGGCGCTGATCCTCGGCATCGACCGTTTCATGTCCGAAGCGCGCGCGCTGACCAACCTGATCGGCAATGGCGTTGCCACCGTCGTCGTCGGCAAATGGGGCAATGACGTGGATATGGTCAGGCTCAACAAAGTGCTCAACAATGAACTGCCTGACGAAGCGAATAATCCCGAACTCGTGCTGGACCAGTCCAACGCGCACATGGCCAGGTAAAACCGGGCTGCCGGAAAAGCAAAAAGCGGACTGCGGTCCGCTTTTTTTATGGCCGGCGCGATAGTGCAGTTGGGAAATACCCGGCGCAGCCAGCTTGCCATAGTATATGATTGCAAGAATATCTATAAGAAACCCTGGGCCGCACGGCGTATTCCTGCGCGGCTCAGCGCCCGCACTCCTGACGCTGTAATGCCTTGTGCCTTGCAGGAATGATGAAAGGAATTGCCTATGCCCCTGTTCGACCATTTTTTAATCATTGCCCTGCTGATTGCCATCAGCGCCTTTTTTTCGATGTCGGAAATCTCGCTGGCGGCCGCGCGCAAGATCAAGCTGCAGGTACTATTCGCGGAGGGAAACATCCGCGCAGCGCGCGTGCTGGAGCTGCAACAGCAGCCCGGCCACTTTTTTACCGCCGTGCAGATCGCATTGAATGCAGTCTCCATACTGGGCGGTATCCTTGGCGAACAGGCCTTGTCGCCGTATTTTTCGGTCGCTTTCCATGCGATGCTGGGCGACAGTCCGTGGGTGGACAGCGCCAGTTTCCTGGTCGCCTTCGTGCTGGTAACCTCGCTCTTTGTCCTGTTTGCCGACCTGATGCCCAAGCGGCTGGCCATGACGGCGCCGGAATCCATCGCAATGGCGGTTGTGGGCCCGATGAATGCCTGCGTAGCGCTGCTCAAGCCGCTGATCTGGATTTTCAACGGACTGGCCAACCTGATCTTCAAGCTGTTCAATATCTCCACGCAGCGCGATGAAAAAATCACGTCGGACGACATCTATGCGATCGTCGATGCCGGCGCCGAAGCCGGCGTACTGCTGGAAAGCGAACACCACCTGATCGGCAATGTGTTCGAACTGGAAAGCCGCACCGTACCATCGGCGATGACACAGCGTGGCGATGTCGTCTATTTCACGCTGCAGGATACCGACATCGTGATACGCCAGAAAATTGCTGAACATCCGCATACCAAATTCCTGGTCTGCGACGGCCATATCGACAACGTGGTCGGTTATGTGGAGTCCAAGGACATCCTGAAGCGGGTGCTGACCAACCAGGCCTTCACCAAGGTGCAGGAGCTGTCGATGCGCACCGCGCTGGCCGTGCCCGATTCGCTGACCCTGTCGGAAATGCTGGAGCATTTCAAGGGCACGCGCGAGGATTTCGCCGTGATCCTCAATGAATACGCGCACGTGGTCGGCGTCATCACGCTCAACGACGTGCTCAGCACGCTGATGGGCAACCTGGTCCATCCTTTCGGTGAAGACCAGATCGTGCGCCGCGATGCCGATTCCTGGCTGATCGACGGCGCCACGTCGGTGGATGATGTCTGCCGCGCGCTGGGCCTGGATGCATTGCCGGAGCAGGAAAGTTATGAAACCATTGCCGGCTTCATGATGACAATGCTGAAAAAGATCCCTAAACGCACCGATTGCGTGTTTTACGGCGGCTACCAGTTCGAAGTAGTGGATATTGACCATTACCGCATAGACCAGTTGCTGGTAGTGCGCGCGGACAAGCCGGGAATTACCGGCAGCACCATGAACCCAACGCATCAATAAGGGCGCAACAGGTATATTAAGCTACATAGTAAATTAACAGCATCCCACAATAAAAATGACGAGACGCCGCTATTCGTTCTATAATCCGTGCCCAATTTTTAATCAGGAAGCGTCATGGCAATTGCATGTGGAGTGGACTTCGGCACCTCCAATTCAACCGTAGGCTGGCACCAGCCCGGCACGCCTGCGCTGCTGGCGCTGGAAGAGGATAAGGTCACGCTGCCTTCGGTGGTGTTCTTCAATGCCGAAGACGACCAGGTCAGCTATGGCCGCGCCGCGCTGACGACTTACCTGGCCGGCTACGAAGGGCGCCTGATGCGCTCAATGAAAAGCCTGCTGGGCACCAGCCTGATCGACGGCCAGACCGAGGTGCAGGGCAGGGCCTTGCCCTTCCGCCAGCTGCTCGCCTATTTCATCGGCGAGCTGAAAAAACGCGCAGAACAATCCGCCGGCCAGGTCTTTACGCAAGCCGTGCTGGGCCGCCCGGTGTACTTCATTGATGACGACGCCGCCGCCGATAAAAAGGCAGAATCCACGCTGGAAGAAATCGCCCGCGCCGCCGGTTTCCGCGACATCGCCTTCCAGTACGAGCCGATTGCCGCCGCTTTCGATTATGAATCCCGGATAGACAGGGAAGAACTGGTGCTGATTGCCGACATCGGCGGCGGTACATCGGACTTTTCGCTGGTGCGCCTGTCGCCCGAACGCGCAAAGAAAGCGGAGCGGCGCGACGACATCCTGGGCAACGGCGGCGTGCACATAGGCGGCACCGACTTTGACAAATACCTGAGCCTGGGCCATGTAATGCCGCTGCTGGGCCTGGGCGGCCGGCTCGGCAGCAATACCGATGTGCCGTCCGGCTACTACTTCAACCTGGCCACCTGGCACACGATCAACCTGAACTACACGCAAAAAATCTGGCGCGAGCTGCAAGACGTGTACCGCGACATCAGCGACGCCAATGTACGCGCCCGTTTCGACCGCCTGCTGTACCTGATAGAACAGCGCGATGGCCACTGGCTCGCGCTGAAATCCGAAGAAGGCAAGATCCTGCTGTCCGGCCAGGACAGCATCGACCTGCCGCTGGAGCGCCTGCGCAACAAACGCGGCACCGACTGCAGCTTGAGCCTGGACCAAGCCGGCTTCCAGGCCTCCATCTCGCACCTGATCTCCAGCGTCGAGCAGGCAGTCAGCAAGGTACTGAGCGATGCCGGCGTCAAGGCAGCCGAAGTCGACACCGTCTTCTTCACCGGCGGCTCCAGCGGCGTACGCGGCCTGCGCGACCGCATCGGAGCGCTTGTACCGTCGGCAAAGAAGGTGGAAGGGGATTTGTTTGGGAGTATTGGGGCGGGATTGGGATTGGATGCTGCGCGTAAGTTTGCTTAGCGCTTCGTTGAAATTGCGGCTCGCTTATTTGAATTCCACTAACGTGGGTACAAGCCGGGGGTGGCCCGGCGGCCACTTACTTTATTTTGCTTCGCCAAAATAAAGTAAGCAAACAAAAGGCGACCGCAGACTTGCCCCTCGGGTGATGACGCTGTGCGTCATCACATTTTGCTGCATTACAAAAAATGGGAAACAGGCGAAACTCGCTGCGCTCAGACACACCTGTTTCTGATCCATTTTCTGTAACGCAGCAAAATGCAGCGTCCCGAGCGGATTTAACTTCAAAAACAGCCGCAACTGCAGCATCAAAAACACCCCCAACAACCACCCCAACCGATTTAGCTTTAACAGATTCGCTTCTTCAAATTCTGGAGAATCTGATTGCTGCTGTTCTTGACTCTGTCGTTGCTCTTGACGTTTAACCGCTCGGAGCCTCGCCGATTGTGCGGTACAGAAAATGGATCAGAAACAGACGTTGTTTGAGCCGCAGGCGAGTTTCGTCTGTTTCCCATTTTTTGTACTGCACAATCGGGCACCCCGAAGGGGCGAGGCTTGCGGTCGCCTTTTTTTGCTTACTTTTTTTGGCGAAGCAAAAAAAGTAAGTAGCATGCCGGGCTACCCCCGGCCAGCGATCCCAAAAATCAACTACCCGCAATCAAACATAAGACAGCATCAAATTACTGCTTCTTGTCAGCAGGCTTAGCCCCACCGCCATGATGCCCCCAGCTACCCCGATGTCCATGCATATGCCGATGCGCAGCATCAAAAGTTTTCTGCTGCTCAGGCGTCAGCACAGCGTAGAAAGTTTTCAGCGCAGCCAGATGCGCTTCCATCTTCGCCTGGTGCTCTTTCATCATTTGCAGGCCCTTTTCCATGCGGTCCGGCGTATTCAGCTTGTCGAAAGCCTTGCGGTCTTCCGGCTTATGCATCGGCATGGGGCCTGGCGCGGTGGCGTCGATGAAGGTTTTCCAGGCCGGTTCCTGGGCGGCGGTCAGCTTCAGCTTGGCATGCAGCTCAGCCTGGTGCTTGGCCATGCGAGCCTTCATTTTTTCTGCCCATTTGGCGCGGTCCATGCCGGCATGCTTGGCTACAGGGGCAGCAGTGGGGGCGGCCGGTGCGGAAGCGCTTTGTGCGTAGGCGCCGGCGGTCATCGTCAATGCGGTCAATCCTATAAAGAATTTGTTTTTCAGCGATTTCATGATCTTCCTTGGTGAGTGAATTAAAGCTGCTTGTAGAGCGCCGCGGATGCCGGTGAAGACCGGGCTGCTGCGGCAAGCTGGTTGCAGGCTTTATGTGCCTTGCACATGGGAAGCATGTTGACCTGATTATGTAACTGGCAAGTGTCTCTGCCCATGGGCTTTGTATCGCAAAGTAACAATCGGGGAGGGGGGCAGGATCGTTTGTTTCGCACTGTTTCAGCCCGGCATTATCATAACAAGTGGATACAAAATCCCTTTTTATATGGGGCGTATGCCTCCATAATAGCTAAAACTCATTTCATCAATGGCAGTGAGATGCGTTTTACACAAGCAAACATAAGTGATGATGGCAAGCATGGATACACCTACCAAGTTATTAATAGTCGACGACGACCGCGATATCCGCAGTCTGCTGGCAGACTACCTGAACGGCAATGGCTACGATACCGTAACCGCGGCGGACGGCATTGCCATGTGGGCAATGCTGGACGAACACCATGTGGACCTGGTGGTACTGGACCTGAACCTGCCGGGAGACGACGGCCTGACGCTGTGCCGCAACCTGCGCGCCAAGTCTTCGGTGCCGGTCATCATGCTGACTGCCCGCGGCGAACCGCTGGACCGTATCCTGGGCCTGGAGATGGGCGCCGACGACTATCTGCCGAAACCTTTTGAGCCGCGCGAACTGCTGGCCCGCGTGCGCAGCGTATTGCGGCGCACACAGACTTCCAGCCTGGGCGTCAATGGCGAGCAGGTGCAGAAACTGAAATTCGCCGAATGGACGCTGGACCTGACCGCGCGCCACCTGATCAGCCCCGAAGGCATGGTGATCGCCCTGTCCGGCGCCGAATTCCGCATGCTGGGCATCTTCCTGGACCACCCGAACCGGATATTGAACCGCGACCAGTTGCTGAACATGACGCATGGCCGCGATGCCGATCCGTTCGACCGTTCCATCGACATCCAGATCAGCCGCCTGCGGCAAAAGCTGCGTGAAGATGCGCGCTCGCCGCAAATCATTAAAACGGTCAGGAATGGCGGCTATGTACTGTCCGTCGCCGTCACGCCCGAGAATTAATTCATGAAAATTCTCAGCTCCATGTCAGGGCGGGTATTCGCCATCCTGCTGCTCGGCGTCATGAGCTCTACCGCGCTGACCTGGTGGCTGGCCTTCGGCGAGCGGCAAAAAACCATCGCCCAGTACCGGGAGTCCCATTCGGTGGAACGGGCTGAGCAACTGATACTGGCGTTGGATGCGCTGCCCTCGGACAACCGCGAATCCTTCCTGAGCACGGCCCCCCGGCTGGGCCTGCAGATTGCAAAACTACCGGCCACCATCCCCGACGCCGAGCCGCATACGCCGTTTGCCGGCGCACTGCTGGAGCGCCTGAGCAAAAACTTCCATGTGCAGTTCATGCCCATGAATCCTAGCAACTGCCCGGCGCCTTTGTCGCCGGAAGCACGCGGTGTCAGCGGCCCCTGCGAAGCAATAGGCATCACGCTGCATGACGGCACGACGGTGCGCCTGACGGTGATTCCACCGCGCAGCCCGGTGCCGCCGCTGAGCACGGACTTTGTCGTGTCGCTGGCGCTGTTCCTGCTCAGCATTGCCGTACTGGCCTTCCTGATCTCGCGCATGACGATGCATCCGCTGAAACAGCTGGCGCAGGCGGCCAAGGACCTGGGGAATGATATCAACCATCCGGCGCTGGAAGAAAAAGGCGCGAGCGAGATCGTGCAGGCCACCCATGCATTCAACTCCATGCAGTCGCGCATCCGCCACCACATACAGCAGCGCACGCACATGCTGGCGGCCATCACGCATGACTTGCAAACCCCACTGACGCGCCTGCGCCTGCGCCTGGAAAAGGTCAACGACAACGAATTGCGCGACAAGCTGATCGACGACCTGTCGGCAATGCAGGCGATGGTCAAGGAAGGCCTGGACCTGGCCCGCAGCATGGACAGCAATGAACCGCTGAAACCGCTGGACCTGGACTCACTGATCGACAGCGTCTGCGCCGATGCAGTGGATGCCGGCCAGGAAGTCAGTTTCGCCGGCAAACCCGGCATCACGGTCATGGCCAGGCCGGTAGCATTGCGCCGCTGCCTGATCAACCTGATCGACAATGCCGTTAAATATGGCCAGTACGCCAAGGTCAGTACCGAAGCCGTCACCGACGCCGGTAAGAAACTGATACAGATCCGCGTCCGCGACGGTGGCCACGGTATCCCGCCGGACCAGTTGAACAAGGTATTCGAGCCCTTCTACCGCGTGGAAACTTCACGCTCGCGCGATACCGGCGGCACCGGCCTGGGACTCACCATCGCCCAGAATATCGCCCAGCAACACGGCGGCTCGCTGCAATTGGTCAACATCCCCGAAGGCGGCCTGGAAGTCAGGCTTACCCTGCAGGAAAAGGCTGCCTGATACAGCAATTCAGCCCGCTCTGAGCGTGGTATACGCTTCCCAGCTGGCGCGCTCAACCCAGTTGTGCAGCAACTTGCCATCTTCGCGGATTTGCCAGATTGCCGTTCCGGTAAAGCTGACTTCACGCTGGTCCGCCGGCAGGCCGAACATTCCGTTATTCCTGCCGCTGACGCGCCAGCGCGAAGCTACCCGACTGCCGTCTTCGTTTTGAAAAGTCTCGACGACATCGAATTCGAGACCACTGATAAGGTGGTTGAACTGCTTCGCCCACACTTTAAAACTGGCTCTTGAGACGACGTCTACGCCACCGGACGTGACTATGACATCCTCGGCGCAGAAGCGGTCAATCGCGTCAAAGTCTTTGCCTTGCCAGACCGCGGCCCAAAAAGCTTCGACAATTTTTACAGAATCCTGCTTGTTCATGTTGACCTCAAAAAAGGGGTGGATTTTCTCAATGACTCCAGAGGCCATCAGCGTGGCAGGCGTGCCGCGACAAAGCCTGCTGCCGCTACGGCAGCTGCAATCAGCACTGCAGCGAATGCGGTGGCGCCCACCGCCAGGCCGGCATGGTCAATCAAGAAACCGGTGGCAACCGGCAGCAACCCTGCCGGAATATAGGCGCCGATATTCAGTAGTGAATTCGCCTGGGCACGCTGCTGGTCCGGCACTTTCATGCCGATCAAGGTCAATCCGCCCAGCTGGCCCAGCCCCTGGCCCATGCCTGCCAGAACGGCGGCGGCCAGCAGCATGGAAGGCGCGGCGGCATGCACAGCCAGTATCATGGCCACCATGGACAGGGCCGTCGCCGCAGCGCCAAGCAGCAATATGTTGCGCATCGGTAGTTTCTTGACGGCGAACTGCACGCCGGTCGCGCTCATGAACATGAGGCAGGCCATACCACCGGCTACCATCGGGCTGCTGACGTGCAACAGCCTGGACAACAATGCTGCCCCCAGCGACAACACAAACGACGTAGCCGAAATTCCCGGCGCAAACACGGCGATGCCCAGTGCCAGATCCATCCGATTGCTCGCGGGCACGGATGGCAGGCGCAAGCGCCCGGCGGGAACGGCACCGTTGCCGCGCGGAGCGCCAGGCAGGGGCATGACAACGATGACGGCCAGCGCCGTCGCCAGCAGCAGGAACTCGATGCCGAAGATCACCGCAACAGGACTATCCATCACTTGCGCCAGCGTGCCGGCCAGCAAAGGCCCCAGCCCGGCGCCCAGCACCATGGCGACCGAGGCGGCCAGCGATGCCTGGCGCTTGCGGTCCGGGCCACCCACGTCCACCACTGCCGCCATGCCGGAAGACACGATGATGCCGACAGCGACCCCGGTCAGCAAACGCGCCGCGATCAAGGCCGCAACCGAGTCCGCCACGGCAAACAGGCCGCAGGCCGCCATGGCGATCAGGAAACCGGGAACCAGCACCGCCTTGCGTCCCAGCCGGTCGGACAACTGACCGGCGACCAGCAGCGCGCCGAGCAGGCCTGCGATATAAGAAGCGAAAATCACCGTCAGCGTGGCGGACGAAAAAGCAAATTGCCGCTGCCAGTGCACATATAGCGGCATGGCGGAATTGGACAAGATGAAAACCGCTGTCACCATCCATGCGGCGGCGGCAATTTTCCAGCTCCCTGTCAAGGGCGGCGGACGATGAACGGCGGTCCCCCGGGGGACCGCCACTGTTTGATGCGTAGTCATATTCTTTCTCCTGGCCGTAGGCCTTCGTGCAGATATTTGCTATCCTACAGAGGACGCCGAAGGAGCGGAATTCCCCAATATTTCACCTAGCTTGTGAGGAAATGCCCATGTTTGACTGGGAAGACTTGCGCCATTTCACCGTATTTGCCCAAGGGAAATCGCTCTCTGCCGCGGCGCGCCAGCTCAAGGTGGACCACGCGACCGTGGCCCGCCGCGTTGCCGCATTGGAAAGTGCATTAGGTCTCAAGCTGGTGGAAAGGAGGCCGCGCGCCTATTTCCTGACGCCGGATGGGGAGCGCATTGCCGAGCTTGGCAAGCGTATGGAACTGGAGTCGTTCGCGGTTGAGCGGACGGCATCGGCCGGCCAGTCCAGCGTAGCGGGCGAGGTTACGGTCAGTGCACCACCGACAATGGCGGCAGCGCTCATCGCGCCGCGCCTGGGAGAATTGCGCAGCCGATATCCCGACCTGCATATCGAACTGGGCGGCGAAACGCGTAATGTGTCGCTGGTGCGGCGAGAAGCGGATATTGCGATACGCCTGAGCCGGCCGGTCGACGCCGAACTAGTGGTGCGCAAGCTTGCGACGGTGACTTTTTCCTTCTACGCCTCACACGCCTATCTGGCAGCCCATGGCGCCGATGCCCCCACTTATATCGCTTACGACATCAGCATGGACGATACGCCGCAGCAAAGCTGGCTGCTGGCTCACGCAGGCTCCGCCCCCATTGTCCTGCGCAGCAACGATCTCGCCATACAGGCAGCAGCGACAGTGGCCGGAGTAGGCATCGCCGTCCTACCCGACTTTATGGGCGGACAGGACGAACGCCTGGCGCGCTTGGCGCATACCGGTGCGGCGCTGGAGCGGGAAGTCTGGATCGCCGTCCACAATGATTTACGTCACGCGCCGCGCATACAGGCAGTGACGGCATTCCTGGCTGGGTGCTTTGAACAGCTTGCCGGCTAATGCGCCTCTGAGAAGGGCTGAGCTTGCAGCAAAAAGTTGCCTGATATGGCCGCCCAGCCCTGTTAAGAAACCACCACCGACAACATACTGATAGCGCCCATCTCCATCCCGTCCAAGGGGATGTCCAGCACGTCCCCCTCCGCCTTGCTGCCGAGGATGTACAGTAAAGGCAGGAAGTGCTCAGGCGTAGGTACGGACAGCAAGGCATCCTGCCCCAGCGACTGGTAGTTGACGACACCCTGCAAGTCGCCCTCCTGCAAGTACTTTCGTAT
The DNA here is from genome assembly GCF_049339885.1 of Undibacterium sp. TJN25. Taxonomy (NCBI): domain Bacteria; kingdom Pseudomonadati; phylum Pseudomonadota; class Betaproteobacteria; order Burkholderiales; family Oxalobacteraceae; genus Undibacterium; species Undibacterium sp. TJN25. The sequence continues at coordinate 70,326 of NZ_JBMPPM010000003.1, forward strand.
CGCATTGTTGAAACGCGCCGCCCAGCCCCAGCCCTGGCCGGAAGCATCCCGGTCCAGCCGGCGCAGGTTATGCACAACGTTGCCGGTGCCGATGATCATCACACCCTCGTCGCGCAAAGCCTGCAACTTCTGGCCCAGTGCAAAGTGGTAGGCAGGCGGTTTTTCAATATCGATGCTGAGTTGCACGACGGGGATATCGGCCTGTGGATAAGTCTTCACCAGCACCGACCAGGTGCCGTGGTCCAGCCCCCATTGCTGGTCCATGCCGACCGGCAGCGGCGCCAGCAATTCTGCCACCCGCGCAGCCAAGGCAGGATCACCCGGCGCCGGATAGCGCACATCGAACAGCGCCTGTGGAAATCCACCGAAATCGTGGATGGTCACCGGTGCGGTGGCAGCGGTAACCGCGGTGCCGCGCGTGGTCCAGTGAGCGGACACTGCAAGGATGGCCTTGGGACGGGGGAACTGCTTGCCAAAAGCTTCCCAGGCCTGTGTATAGCGATTGTCTTCCAGTGCATTCATCGGACTGCCGTGCCCAAAGAAGATTGCCGGCATGCGTGCTGAATCGGACATTGTTTCCTGCCTTTCGGTAACAGAGCCACAAACCGAAGGAAGGCTGTTTTTGCCTTCCTTCGGCCGGGTGTTAATTTGTTGAGCCTAAGTCGTTAAACCTATATAAACCCATATTTAAGGTACTTGGGGCCTGAATGTAGTTCCGCAAGCGCGTATTCCGGTTCAGGCAGCGTGCCTGGGCAAAACCGCATCACGACGGCTGGAGATGGAAGCTATTCCCACACCCAGCCCGGCCTGCAGGGCGACAACGACAGCCAGTACTGCCAGCAATGCCGGATATTCCCAGCCGCCGTTAGGCGCATTGAACACCCAGCCGTTGCCGGCGTGCACCGTCAGCGCGCCCAGCAAGACAGGCAGCGTCGCCAGCGCAGCCGCACGGGTCTGGAAACCCAGCACCAGCGCCACGCCGCCGAGAAATTCTATTGCCACCACCGGGTAAGCCATCCAGCCGGGAAAACCCTGGCTGACGAAAAAACCCACCGTGCCGGGCATGGTAAACACCAGCACCTTCAGCAAGGCGTGCGCAATCAGGATAATGCCGAAACCTGCACGCAATAGCGTGGCGGCGAACTGGCTGCTTTTGTCGTTCATGATAAGTCTCCTGTGTCGGTTGATGGAATGAGGCTGGGCGCGACGGGTATCGCCTGCACCATGGACACAGCATATATTCTTCAGTTTGATAGAAAAATGGGGATGTGAGAAAATAATTATTCCGGTTTCCTGAATAATAAAAAGGGGTGCAAATGGACTTGTTTCAAGCGATGCGCATGTTCGTCAAAGTGGCCGAAGCAGGTAGCTTTTCCGGCGCGGCGAGGGCGCTGGATACGTCCAATCCCTCCGTCACCCGCTATATCGCCGACCTCGAAACTTATATAGGCGCACGCCTGTTCAACCGCAGCACCCGCCGCCTGAGCCTGACCGAGGCCGGCAGTAATTACCTGGAGCGCTGCCACCAGGTTTTGCTGGATATCGACAATGCGGTGCTGGAAGCCGGCATGAGCGCCGCCAACCCTACCGGCACGTTGCGCATGACGGTGCCGATGTCCTTTGCGGTCAACCATCTCGGCCGCATCTTGCCCGAATACATGCAGCGCTATCCCGACGTGAAGCTCGACATTTCCCTGTCCGACCGTGTCGTCAACCTCGTCGATGAAGGCTATGACCTGGGCATACGCATAGGCCGCATCCAGGATTCCAGCCTGGTCGCGCGCAAGATTGCGCCTGCCCGGCTGATCCTGTGCGCGTCTCCCGCCTACCTGAAAAAATACGGCACACCGCAGACGCCGCAGGACATAGAACGGCAGCAGCATGTATGCCTGCGCTACAGCTATGCCAGCAGTCCGGATGCCTGGACCTTCGTCAAGGCAGGCAAGACCTATACCGTCAAGCTGAACGGCAGCCACATCAATGCCAACAACGGCGACATCCTGCGCGAAGCGGCAGTCGGCGGCATGGGGCTGGTGCTGCAGCCCAGCTTCATCGTCGGCAACGATATTCGCGACAAGAAACTGGTGCACCTGCTGGCCGACTATGTGCCGCCGGCCAGCATGATACAGGCGGTCTATGCGAGCCGGCAGCATCTGTCGGCCAAGGTGCGGACTTTTGTCGACTACCTGATCGAGCAATTCGGCGACGAGCCCTGCTGGGACGATTTCGACAAGACCGCGGACTCCACCTGCGGCAAGCCGTCCAGAAAACCCAGGGAAGCTACCCCTGCAACCAATCCGCGTCCAGCCAGGAAATGAATGCGAACGACTAAACCTTTATTGATTGCCGCGCCTGCGCTGTTTTTATTTACCCTGCTTGCGCCCACCGTAACAGCCCAGACCCTGCAGGAAAATCCGCCAGTCCCCGCGTCCCAGCCTTCCGCCGCCGTCCAGCCCGCAATGGCGGATATCGAATCGCAATGCAGCGGCATCCGCAAGGGCGTGAATGAGTTCATTTCCTATCCGTCGGTCAGCAACCTGTATTTTGAAAACGACCTGTTCACCGGTACCGACCGCGACTACACCAACGGCGTCAAGCTGTCCTGGGTGTCGTCCAACCTGCGCAGCTATACCGAGGCGGCCTGCCTGCCGGAATGGATCAAGGGGCTCAACTCGCTGTTTACTGCGGTGCATCCCGGCGACTTCACGTCGCGCAACATGGTCGTCACGCTGGGACAGTCGATGTATACGCCGCAAGACAGGCTGCGCCGCGATGTCATTCCCAATGACCGCCCGTATGCAGGCTGGCTGTATCTCGGCCTGGGCTATAACGCCCGCAAAAGCGTACCGCCGCAGGGAGCGCTGCCGAACCGGCTGACAGAAAAACTCGATGTCGAGCTGGACCGCATGGACACCGTGGAAGTCAATATCGGCGTGGTGGGGCCGGCGGCGCTGGGCAAGCAGACGCAGGATTTTATCCACAACCTGCGCGGCATCGGCCTGTTCTACGGCTGGGACAACCAGTTGCACAATGAACTCGGCCTGCAACTGGTCGCCGAACGCAAATACAAAGTGTCCAAGGCCGGCAGCGGCGGCGTGCTGCACTTCGACGCCATCTCGCATTACGGCGCCAGCCTCGGCAATGTGCAGACTTATGCCAATGCAGGCATGGAGTTCCGTCTGGGCACCGGCCTGCCTGACGATTTCGGCTCGGCGCCGATACGACCTGGCGGCGACAGCAACTCCCCCATAGAGGGTGAGGGCAGCCGCTATGCCACCAGCGGCGTGCACGCTTTCCTGGCACTCGACGGACGTCTGGTGGCAAGGAATATATTCCTGGACGGCAATACTTTTTCGTCCAGCCCCTCGGTGCACAAAAAGTACCTGACAGGCGATGCGGCGCTGGGCTTTGCATGGCAATGGCGCGGCGGCAAGGTCGCGTATGCGCACTACATCAACAGTAAAGAATTTACGACGCAGGTCAATTCGCACAAATACGGCTCGGTGACGCTGAGCCTGGAAATGTAGGAGTATTCAAGTGTGACAGGCGGGGTCGTTTTTGCGTTGCAAATTTGTGAACGACCGTGCAAAAATCTTTTAGATGTGGCACTCTAGTGCGAAACAAGGATTCAAAACCCACTATAAAAGAGACACGAGACATGAATACCCTGCACTACCCGCACTGGCCCACCGGCCTGCCGCACTTCCTGACGGCCCCTGAAACCAGCGTCTATACCAACCTGGAAATTTCCGCAAAACGCTATCCGCACAAGCCAGCCATCATTTTCTACGACAGGACGCTGACTTACGCCGAATTTAACGCCGAAGTGCTGGCGCTGGCCGGCTACCTGCAGCAGGTATGCGGCGTGCAGCGCGGCGACCGCGTGCTGCTGGACATGCAGAACTGCCCCCAGTTCGTCATCGCCTACTATGCGATCATGCGCGCCGATGCGATGGTGGTGCCGGTCAATCCCATGCTGATGACCGACGAACTGGCACACTACATTGCCGATAGCGGCGCCAAGGTCGCCATTGCCTCGCAGGATATCTTCCCGCGCATGCTGCCATTGGTGGGCAGCACCATCCTCCAGCATGCCGTGGTGGCCACTTACTCCGATTTCCTGCCGGCATCGACCGACCTGGCCGTGCCCGACTTTGTCAGCGCGCCGCGCCAGGTGCCGGTACAGGCCGGCGTTATCTCCTGGAAAGACGCAATCGCTGCGCAGCAGGCTCCCGGCCCACATCTGGCAGGCCCGGAAGACCTGGCCTGCATGCCTTATACCTCCGGCACAACCGGCAAACCCAAGGGCTGCATCCATACGCATGCATCGGTGATGTTCAACGTCGTCGGCAGCCCGGTGTGGTCCGGCTCCATCAACCCGGACATGGTCGCACTGGCCGTATTGCCTTTCTTCCACGTCACCGGCATGCAGTCGGTGATGAACGGCGCCGTCTACTGCGGCGGCGCGCTGGTGATCCTGCCGCGCTGGGACAAAGATGTGGCAGGCCAGCTGATTACCCGCTACCAGGTGACCAGCTGGACGCTGGTGCCGGCGATGATGATCGATTTCCTGTCCAATCCGCGCCTGGCCGAATACGATATTTCCAAGCTGAGCCGGGTATCCGGCGGCGGCGCCGCAATGCCGGCTGCGATTGCACAAAAGCTGCTGGCGCTGACGGGCCAGACGTATATGGAAGGCTACGGCCTGTCCGAGACCATGGCGCCTTCGCACCTGAACCCGCCGCAAAGGATGAAGCAGCAATGCCTGGGCATTCCTTACTTCAGCACCGATTCACGCGTCGTCGATCCCGTCACGCTGCAAGAGGTGAAACAGGGCGAGACCGGCGAGATCTGGATCAACGGCCCGCAGGTATTCAAAGGCTACTGGAATGACCCACAAAAGACCGCGGAATCCTTTGCCGATTTGGACGGCAAACGCTTTTTCCGTAGCGGCGACCTCGGCTATGTGGATGAAGAAGGCTTCTTTTTCTTTACCGACAGGCTCAAGCGCATGATCAATGCCAGCGGCTACAAGGTGTGGCCGGCTGAAGTGGAATCGATGATGTACCAGCATCCAGCCATCCAGGAATGCTGCATCATCGCCTCGCGCGACGCCTACCGCGGCGAAACGGTCAAGGCCATCGTCGTCCGGAAACCGGGCAGCGACATCACCGCGGAAGAAATCATCGCCTGGTCGCATGAGAAGATGGCTGCCTACAAAACGCCGCGCATCGTCGAATTCGTCGACACGCTGCCAAAATCCGGCACCGGCAAGGTAATGTGGCGCGCGCTGCAGGAAAAGGAAGCAGCAAACAGCCAATAAAGAGCTCGTCTTTCTCCCTCTGTCCGGTCAGGCTATCTCTCCGCCTGACTGGATAGAGACAGAAGCGCCGCTTCAGCAGCACCAGCGAATTTCCACTCCCCGCCCGCGGGCATACGAGCATTTCCACCGTTTGCTGCTACCATTCCACCATCACATCCCCGTCCTAAGCCATGCCACGCATGCTGATTCTTTTGCTGATGCCGTTGCTGTGCGCTTCCGCCTGCGCGCTGACGCAGGAAGAAGTCGCCGCCGGGGCTGCGCGCCTGTACCGCGAACGCGTATCCGAAATCGCAAACCGTTACGCGCTGGACAGCGACGCCGCTTTTCTGGTGCGGGTGGACCGCATAGCAAAACCGCTGATCGCCCGCGCCGCCACCGATTACCCGCACACCGCGGGCTGGGCCTGGGAAATCCATACCAGCGCCGACGTTGACGAAAACGCCTTTTGCATGGCGGGCGGCAAGCTGCTGGTTGGCCAGCAATTCGTAAGTAGCCAGCGCCTGGACGACGCCGAACTGGCAATGCTGCTGGCGCACGAAATGCAGCATGCGATACAGCAGCACAACCTGAAGGAATACGAAGAAGCGATGCGTATCGAACCCGCATGGCGGCAAAAGCCCTTTGCCGAGCTGGAATATGCGGTGGACAATGATGAAGCGCTGATGCGCAAGCTGGACGACTTCAACAGCGCGCAGGAACTGGAAGCCGACAGCGAAGGATTGAAACTCGCCTGGCGCACCGGCTGGCCACCCATGAGGCTGGCCGGGTATTTCAGGAAACTATCGCGCAACAGCGCCAAGCCAAATTTCGACAGCCGCAGCCACCCTGCGCCGGCGCGACGCTGGTTGGCAGCAAAAGAACTGGCGGAACGGCTGGAAAAAGCAGGGCTGGTACGTCAGTAACGGCTGCAGCAGCCTCGGTAATCGCTGAAGCCCGCCGCGCCGCTTGGCTCCTGAATCCCTTGGCCTCTGTTATGGCAAAGGAAAAATCAGGCAGGTCGTCGTTGCATGCGCATACAGCTTGCCGTTCGCATCGACAATGCGCCCTTCCGCCGTACCCACGCGGCTGCCTACCTGTATCACCTTGCCTTCAGCCCGGACCGGGCCGGTCTTGTCCGTCATTGCGCGTATCATGTTGACCTTGATTTCCAGCGTCGTGTAGCCCACGCCTTTCGGTAATACCGATTGCACCGCGCAGCCCACCGCCGAGTCCAGCAAGGTACAGAAATAGCCGCCGTGCACACTGCCCAGCGGGTTGTAGTGCTCACGGCCGGGCGTACCCTGGAATACAATGCGACCGGGTTCGCCCTCTATCGCGAGAAAGCCCAGCGTCTCGGCTATCGGAGCGGCCAATAGCTCGCCCTTGATGATGGCATCCAGGAATTCAAACCCGCTGCGCGATTTCATCTGCTCCATGCTCGATACGCCGTAGCCGCGAATCGCGGCCCGTACTTCGGCTTCGCGCGCCAGCCACTGTTCCAGCACGCTATGAGTTTGAGTGGTTTCTGCTTCTGCCATGACTGCCTCTATTTTTTAGGAAACAAGACCATCTGTGTGCAACGGAACAGCGCGATGGTTTTGCCGTTTTGGCTGACCGTCGCGTCCCAGACCTGGGTCGTCCGGCCCAGATGCACTGCCGTTGCCACGCACTGGATCACGCCTTCACGCGCGGTACCCAGGTGATTGGATTTTAGTTCTATCGTCGTGAAACCGCTGGCGCCGTCCGGCAGGTGGGCCACGCAGCCGTAGCCGCAGCAGGTATCCGCCAATGTCACCACGCTGCCGGCGTGCAGGAAGCCATTGGGCGCCATCAGGTGCGGCACTACCGGCAGTTCCGCCCGCACTTCGCCCTGCGCCATGGCCTTAATGACAATACCCAGGTGGCCGGGCAGGAAATCCTTGCCGGCCTGGTTATAGGCTTCCGCCGAAAATTTGTCTTTCACCATGATGCTTGCCCGATGCAAATAGAATTGATAATCCATTGTAGATATTGCGGGCAAAGCCGGATAGTGTCAGTATTGACTCAATTCAAGCCGAAACTGACAACAGGGGCATTCAGCGATGTGCAATATCGAATTGTGGATCTATCCGAACTGCATGGCCTCTGCCGTGACCGCCCCGCTGGATATTTTTGCTGCCGCCAATGCAATCTGGGCATCCAAGAACGGCGGGCAGGCCGGGCCGCTGTTCAAATGGAGCCTGCGCTCGCTGGACGGTGTAGGGGTCAGGACGCCATCCGGCATACGGCTGGAAGCAGACGGCGCCATCGATGCCGCTGCCACCGGCGTCGATGTCGTGCTGCTGCCGGGCATCTATATCGACAAGGGCGTGTCCGGCCTGCTCGCCAACCTGGCGCTGCTGCAGCCCATGCTGGCCTTGCTGCAGCAAAGGTATAGCCAGGGCAGCGTGCTGGCAGCCAATTGCAGCGCCAGCTTTTTGCTGGCCGAAACACAGCTGCTGGACGGCGGTCACGCAACGACTACATGGTGGCTGGAACGCGCATTCCGCGCACGTTACCCGCAAGTAGAACTGCGTCTGGCGGATGTGATGACGGAACATGAAAGGCTGATCTGCACCGGCGCCGGCACCAGCTACCTGAACCTGGCGCTGCACCTGGTGCAGCGTTACGCCGGGCAGGACATTGCCGCCATCTGCGCCAAAAGCATGCTCATCGATGCCAACCGCACGTCGCAAATGCCCTATATCAGCATCAGCATGACGCAGCAGGATAGCCAGCCGCACAGCAATGCGCTGGTGCTGCGTGCACAAAAATGGATGAGCAAGCGCCAGGACCTGCCGTTTAGCCTGCAGGATTTGGCCGCGCACCTGGCGGTCAGCGAACGCACGGTGATACGGCATTTCCACCAGGCGCTCGGCAGCACGCCGACCGAATATTCGCAATTGCTGAAAATCGACCTGGCCAAGCGCCTGCTGGAAACCTCGACGCTAACGCTGGAAACGGTGGCCGAACGCATAGGCTATGCCGATCCCGGTTCTTTCCGCCGCCTGTTCAAACGGGAAACCGGCTTGTCGCCGGCGGATTACCGGCTGCAGTTCAAGCAGCGCCGCGCCCAGCCGCTGCTGCAAAAATAGTTCCGCACTTAATCAGCCACTTAATCAGTCCCCCAAGGACAAAATCAGGCAGATCTTTTTTCAAGCCGCAGGCAGCCATCCGCATCCTGTATGGCGAGGATGCCGTCGTAGCCGGCGATCGACGCATGCGGCGTATCCATCGGATGGCGGTGGGTAGCAGTAACGACGGCCAGCGTGGCGCCGGCGGCGACACCGGCAGCGATGCCGACCGGCGCATCTTCAAACACCAGGCAATCGGCGGCAGCCACACCCAGCTTGCGCGCCGCCAGCAGATAGCCGCCGGGATCAGGCTTGCCGGCAGCCACGTCTTCGGCTGTTACCAGCACGGCCGGCACGGGAACGCCTGCGGCCTGCAAGCGCCTCGCCGCCAGGGCTTTGGGCGCGGAAGTCACGATCGCCCATTTGTCCGCAGGCAGCGAATTCAGGAACTGCGCAGCACCCGATATCTGCAGGATGCCTTCGACATCGTCGATTTCCGCCTGTGTGATGGCACGTGCCTCCGCTTCGGCATCCACGCCGGGCAGCGCCAGCCGCGCCACCGTGTCAACCGAGCGGGCGCCGTGTATCGTCGGCAAAAAATTTTCCACATCAAGGCCGTGACGTTGCGCCCATGCGCCCCACACACGTTCGGCCGCGGCAATGGAGCTGATAATGGTGCCGTCCATATCGAACAGGAAAGCGCGGTAGCGGCCTGTGGGCAGCGTGGGACTATCTGACAATTGGGTTTCCTTCCGTAAGGGATATTCTGGCGAATGCATACAGTATAGCAATGCGCCGCATCGAGAAGCTGCGCGGCTTCTCGGGCTCGATCCGCATGCGCTTAAAAGCGCGCAAACCATGCTGCGCAATGCGCGCGCGCATGCTACATTTCGCTTCTAGATTTCACCTTCCAGTTGCGATATTTTTTCGACCAATTCCGAGACACCATGACTCCTGATTTCCGTTCGCGCGACATGCTGCTGGCGCACATAGACCACACAATGCGTTTCTACCATCCACGCTGCATAGACGCCAGCGGCGGCTTTTATCATTTCTTCATGGATGACGGCAGCATCTACGATGCGACAACACGCCATCTGGTCAGCAGCACGCGTTTCGTCTTCAATTATGCGATGGCCTACCGCCAATTCGGCAACGCCGACTATTTGAACGCCCTGCGGCACGGCCTGGATTTTCTGCGCAATGTGCACCGCGACAGCAATACCGGAGGTTATGCATGGCAATTGTCCTGGCAGGATGGAAAAAAGACCGTCACTGACGGCAATAACCACTGCTACGGTCTGGCCTTTGTATTACTCGCTTATTCGCATGCGCTGCTGGCCGGCATAACAGAAGCGCGCGGCTATATGGAGGAAACCTTTGCGCTGATGGAGCAGCGTTTCTGGCAAGCGGACTACGGCTTGTATGCCGACGAAGCCAGCGTCGACTGGTCGGTACTCGACCCCTACCGCGGCCAGAACGCCAATATGCATGCATGCGAGGCATTGCTGGCGGCGTTTGAGGCCAGCGGCGAAACGCGCTACCTGCATCGCGCCGAAACGCTGGCGCACAACATCACGGTGCGCCAGGCCGCATTGGCCGGCGGCATGATCTGGGAGCATTACCATGCCGACTGGTCGGTGGACTGGGAATATAACCTGGACGACAAGACCAATATCTTCCGCCCATGGGGTTACCAGCCCGGCCATTTGACGGAATGGGCCAAGCTGCTGCTGATCATGGAACGCCATGCGGCCGGCATGGCAGGGCCATCCGCCTGGCTAGCCCCGCGGGCCGCAGAACTGTTCGACATTGCACTCGATAAGGCCTGGGATAGCGAGCATGGAGGTATCTTTTACGGCTTCGGGCCACAGAATGAAATCTGCGACAGCGACAAATATTTCTGGGTACAGGCAGAAAGCCTTGCGGCAGCCGCCGTGCTAGCGGCGCGCACCGGCGACGGCAAATACTGGACGCACTACGACCAGATCTGGGGCTATAGCTGGCAGCACATGGTTGACCACCAGCACGGCGCCTGGTACCGCATATTGAACGCCGACAATAAAAAATACAGCGCGGAAAAGAGTCCGGCCGGCAAGGTCGACTACCACACGATGGGCGCCTGCTATGAAGTATTGAACGTGCTGCCTGAGCATGGCCGTGCTGGCAGCACGGGGAGTAGCGTATGAGCGCACTGCCGCGCTTTGTCGCCGCCGGCGAAGCCCTGACCGACATGCTGCGCACCGGGGCCGACAGCTGGACCTCGCAGGTCGGCGGTTCCACCTGGAACGTGGCGCGCGTAGTCGCCAGCTTGGGCATAGACAGCGCCTTCGCCGGCGCGGTGAGCCGGGATGTATTCGGCGATGCGCTGGCCCAGGCCAATGCAGAGGCGGCGCTGGATGTGCGCTTCCTGCAGCGCTTTGCCAAATCGCCGTTGCTGGCCATGGTGTATCAGCTGAACCCGCCGCAGTATTTTTTTGTCGGCGATGACAGCGCCGACCTGCATTTCAACCCGGCGCTGTTGCCGCCGCAATGGCAGCAACAAGCGCAATGGGTGCATTTCGGTGGCATCAGCCTGGCGCGCCAGCCGCTGGCGGGCAAGTTACTGGCGCTGGCCGGGGAACTCAAGCAGGCAGGCGTGTCAATCAGCTACGATCCGAATTTTCGCGCCTTGATGGACGAACATTACGACCCCACCTTGCGCCGCATGGCCGAGCTGGCCGACGTGATCAAGGTATCGGATGAAGACCTGCAGGGCTTGTTCCGCAGCGATGACATCGCCGCCGCATTCGCGACGCTGCGCAGCTGGAATCCGCAGGCCATGTTCCTGTTTACACGCGGGGCGCAGGGTGCGGCCTTGTACCGTGGCGATGAAGTCTGGCAGGCGGCCCCGCCTGCGATTAGCGTCGTGGATACCGTAGGCGCCGGCGACGCCAGCATAGGCGGGCTGTTGTATAGCCTGATGTCGCATGCAGAGCGCAACGGCGGCGAACATCTGCGTTTTGCCGTCGCCGCCGGTGCGGCAGCCTGCACTTCAGCCGGCGCCACGCCACCCGCACTGGCACTGGCGGAAGAGCTGTACCGCGCTGTCAGGCTGCAGGGCTAGACATCCGCTAGGACGGGCATTGGAGTTTCAAGCTACTCCAGATGCCCGCTGAACTTGAATTTGGCGACCACGCGCGGGCTGCCGTGCTGGCCGCTGTCTTCATCGCCCGCGACCGAGCGTTGCGCCTGCGAGGCGGTATCACGCCGCGCCAGGCCTACCGACAGGATATCCAACAGCATCAGTTGCAGCAGTCGCACGATCATCGGTACGAAGTTCAGGTTGCCTTCCGGATGGTTCAGCGTCAGCAGGATATCGGCCAGCTTGGCCAGCGGCGAACTGCTGTTGGTAATGGCCAGGATCTTGGCGCCGCAGGCACGCGCCACCTTGACCGACTTCAACAGCTCGGGCCGAGCGCCCGAGCGCGATACCACCAGCACCACGTCATTCGGGGTCAGCATCGCGGCGCTGATTTCCTGCGCCTGCGGGTCCGGGAAGTACGTGCTGATGATGCCCAGGTGCAGCAGCTTCTGCTGCATGTCCTCCGCCACTACGCGCGCACTGCCGACGCTGAGCAACTCCACGCGGCTGGCATTGCGCAGTAATTCTATGGCAGCCGTCAGCGCCTTGATGTCCAGCGTCTCGCGCAGCGCCAGCGCCGCCGAGGCATTATTGCCCAGCACCTTGTGCGCCAGCTCGGTGTCTGAGTCGGAAATTTCCACATGCGCGTGCGCAACGGTGATGGCGCCGCCGGACTGGCCGGATGTCATGCCGGAGGCCAGCTTCAGCTTGAAATCGGCCAGGCCCTGCACGCCGATGGAGCGGCAGAAGCGCATTACCGTGGGCTGGCTGACGCCGATGCGCTGCGCAATTTCGGCAATCGGCAAGGTCAGCATCGCATTCGGCTCACGCAGCACCCAGTCGGCCACCTTGCATTCGGATTGGCTCATGCGCTCGCGCGCCTGGCGTATTTTTTCCAGCACCGGCGCGCTGGCATTGGCCAGCTTCAGCTTTTGCGCCAGGATCGCCGAAATGCCGAGGAAGGTCGGCAATTCGGCCGTGATCACGTAGGTAGGGATGTGCGCCAGGTAGCTGCTCAGGCGGCCTTTCTCTTCAAAGCGCGAGCGGAACTGCGATTTTGCCAGCAGCGGCCCGAGGCGCGGCACGATGCCGCCGCCGATATAGATACCGCCCAGCGCGCCCAGCGTCATCGCCAGGTTGCCGGCGATGGAGCCGAGGATCGCGCAAAAACAGTCCACCGCTTCCACGCAGATGTCGCAGCTGCCGTTCAGCGCACGGCTGGTCACTTCGGCAGCGGCCAGCGGCGTTACATTGGTCTTGCCCGCCCTTTCGGACAGCGCGCGGTAGATCAGTTCCAGCCCGCGGCCAGAGGCCATCCTCTCTGCCGATACGTGCGACATTTCGCGCCATGCAAAGGCCAGCACATCCATTTCGCGCCGGTCGCAGGGACTGAAGCTGACGTGGCCGCCTTCGCTGCCGAGCGCAATCCAGCGGTCGCCGGCCGGTATCATGCCGGACACGCCCAGGCCGCTACCCGGCCCCATCAGCCCGATCACGCCTTCTGCGCGTGCAGTGCCCTCGCCGATTTGCTGCCTTTCTTCAGGCAGCAGATGAGGCAAGGCCATCGCCAGCGCGGTAAAGTCATTGACGACCAGCAGCGTGTCCAGGCTCAGTGCAATGCGCATCGCTTCGATGGAAAATGACCAGTGATGGTTCATCATCTTGATGATGTCATCATCGATGGGATTACCGATCGCGATGGCTGCATGGTAGACGCGCACCGCGCCGGCGGCGCGGGCTTCCGGACTGCCCATGTAGGCCTGTATGGTTTCCTGCAGGGATTCGTAGTTGGCGCAGGGCAGCGAGGCAACGGCCTCAAAGTGGCCGGGCCTGGTTTCCAGCGAGAAGCGCGCATTGACGCTGCCGATATCGGCCAGCAGGCGCGGTCCGTCGCTGAACCGGTCTGCTTCCGTTTTCCGGTCTTTTTTCATGGAGTGCCCCTCTATATTGGATTCACGCTTCCGTATTGTACGGTCGGTATTTCCTAATTTTTATCGGCAAAAACCCCTGAATTCTAATTCGGATTTGTGTTCCCCGGCAGCATTCCTGGCGACTTGCGTCGCAGGAATTTTCACCGGGATCATGCAAAGCGGCGTGCAAAAAAAATCAAGCTCGTGGATTGGCGGCGGCATCGCTGATATTTTCCGTCAATATCGCCGAAACTCCCAGGAACGCCGGGTATTCCGCAGTGATGACGAAGGTCGGGATCTGAGCAAGATAGCTGTCGAAACGGCCCTTTTGCTCAAAGCGCTGGCGGAAGGGCGATGCCAGGAAACGGTCGCCCAGCCGCGGTACGATGCCGCCGCCGATGTAGATGCCGCCGAGCGCGCCGAGCGTGACGGCAACATTGCCGGCGATCGTGCCCAGCATGCCGCAAAAACGGTCCACCGCTTCTGCGCACAAGGGAGATTCGCCAGCCAGTGCGCGGCGGGAAATTTCCGGCGCCGGCAGCGGCTCCACCGACAGGCCCTGCATATCTGCCAGTGCGCGGTAAATCAGCTCCAGGCCGTCACCGGATAGCACACGCTCGGCAGATACATGGCTGAACTCGCGCCATGCGAAACGCAAAATACCTACTTCGCATTCATCCGCCGGAGAAAAAGTCACATGGCCGCCTTCGCTTTTCAGCGCAGTCCAGCGGCCATTGCTCGGAATCAACCCCGAAACGCCGAGGCCGGTTCCGGCGCCGATCAAGCCGATCACGTTGTCCGTTTTGGCGTCGCCGCCGCCAATCTGTCGTTTTTGATCCACAGCCAGATAAGGCAGCGACATGGCCAGCGCCGTGAAATCATTGACCACCAGGAACTGGTCAAACCCCAGCTTGCGGCGCACCGTTTCTATCGAGAATTGCCAATGATGATTGGTCATCCGAACCTGGTCGCCATTGACGGGATTCGCAATCGCCACTGCGCAATAGCGGACACCGCCAACGGCCAGCTCAGCAATGGCCGGATCCGCAAGATAAGCCTCCATTGCATCGTCGAGTGTTGCGTAGTCTTCACACGGCAACACCGCAACAGCCTCTATCTTGCCGGGCGCAGTCTCCAGCGCGAAGCGCGCGTTGGTGCCGCCTATGTCTGCCAATAGGCGTGGAATGCCAGGAGAAGAAGTAATGATCGAAGACGATGCGTAAGGCTGTGAGCTGGAAGCTTTATTGTTATCAGTAGGCATTGATGATCATCAAAGAAACGCCGAATTCGGCCAATGGGCTCATGATAATGCGAAAATTCGTAGGATTACAACATAATGTGTTGAAATTTTTACGTAGTATAGTTACCATTCAGTTGCCAGAATGATTTCTGGACGGTAAAAGCTCAACATCGGCCTTTTACTTGATAAGACAAAACGACCGAGGAGACACACCCATGAATCGCATCATATTGAAAGCTTTACCTGCAGCAATCACCCTGGCATTAGCATGTGGATCGGCTTACGCCGATGAAGAAGGCTTCCACGGTTACCTCCGTGCAGGCGCAGGCACCAGCTCCACTCACGGCCCACAAAGCTGCTTCGGCCTGGGCGGCAACACCATGAAATATCGTCTCGGCAATGAGTGCGACTCGTATTTCGAAGGCGGCTACACCAAAGAAATCGCCAAGGTAGACGGCGTTAGCTACCTGGCAACAGTATGGGCAGATGCCTACAATCCGAATTCCGATTTCGCAGGCGCCAAGCTGGAACTGGCAAAAGCCTATGTAGAAGCACGCGGCCTGGATTTCCTGAACGGCGGTACTGCCTGGATCGGTAAGCGTTACTACTTCCGTCCTGATATCCACATGCTGGATTTGCAATACATCAACTTTAACGGTACCGGCGGCGGTATCGACCAGTACAAAGTCGGCCCAGGTAAAATCGGCTACGCGTTCTTTAAAGACAATGATGCAACGTCGACTGATCCAGTCACCAAAGTCGTCAGCACAACCGCCGCAACCCGTCAGAACTTCATCTACCAGGACGTTCCGGTCAATGCAGGCGGCACCATGGACTTCGCCGCTACCATCATCACGGCACAGGGCGACGACACGATCAAGGGCACCAAGCACAACGGCTGGCAGATTTCTGTTTTCCATAAGCAAGACAAGGTATTCGGCGGCGCCAACACCTTCGGTATCCAGTACGGCGTAGGCCCAGGTACAGGTATCGGCGTAGGCAATGACCGTATCGGCGCATCCGGCAGCACACTGCTGGGTTCCGACGTAACCCGTCTGCGTGTATTCGATGACGTATGGGTACAGCCTTCGGAAAACTTCGGCATGGAATTTGTCGCTCTGGTACAGCGTGACAAATCCGATGCAGGCGGCTCCACTACCTGGACTTCCATCGGTGCACGTCCTGTCTATGCGTTGACCAAGAACTTCAAGTTGCAGATGGAACTCGGTACAGACCGCGTCACATCTCCAACCGGCGGCCCTGCACAGCGCCTGACCAAGATCACATTTGCTCCAACGATCTCTGCCGGTCCTGGCCTGTGGTCCCGTCCTGAATTGCGCGCCTACGTAACGTATGGCAAATGGAATGACGCAGCAACAGCAGCCGTCAACGCCAACAACAATTCCGGCCCGGTCTATGGCAACAACACCAGCGGCGCTTCTTACGGCGTACAGCTGGAAACCTGGTTCTAACAATAAAAACGCGCCTTCCAAACGGAAGGCGCGTTTGACGTCCGGCTTGCGATGTACAGGACCATGCATCACAATCCCGGCGTAATCCGTTCATCCGGATTTATCTCATGAAGAGAAGTGGGATGCGTTCTGATGATGGCGGCCGGAAGTGCGGCCGGATTTGATATAGCGTCGGCACAGGCGCACCCAAGTGTTCCGGCTTAACAGCTGTGCCGCGACGGAACCTTTCAAACTATGCTGGACCCATAATAAGGAATTTGGAGATGAAACTGAAAGAACTCGTCATGATGACCGCTCTCGCTTGCGCTGGCAGCGCTTTCGCTACCGATGTGGAAGTTCTGCATTACTGGACGTCCGGCGGTGAAGCAAAATCCGTAGGCCAGCTGCAGATCATGGTCAAGGAAGCCGGCTTCGGCTGGAAAGATTTCGCAGTAGCAGGCGGCGCCGGCGAAAATGCCGCGACAGCACTGAAAGCACGCGTCATTTCCGGCAACCCTCCGACTGCAGCGCAGATCAAGGGACCATCGATCCAGGAATGGGGCCAGGAAGGCGTGCTGGCAAATATCGACGACGCGGCCATTCCAGGCAAATGGGATGCAGTCCTGCCTAAAGTCGTTGCCGACATCATGAAATACAAAGGCCACTATGTTGCAGCGCCGGTCAACGTGCACCGCGTCAACTGGATGTGGGTCAACCCGGAAGTACTGAAAAAAGCCGGTGTGGTCGGCACGCCTACTACATGGGATGCGTTCTTCGACGCTGCTGAAAAAATCAAGAAATCGGGTGGCATTGCCATCGCCCACGGCGGCCAGCCATGGCAGGACGCAACCGTATTTGAAACGGTTGCCCTGGGCGTAGGCGGCACCGAGTTCTACAAAAAAGCGATCCTGAAACTGGACCAGAAAGAACTGACCAGCCCGACCATGGTAAAAGTGTTCGACACGCTGGGCAAGGTCAAGACCTACATCGACAAGGATGCAGCGGGCCGCGACTGGAATCTGGCGACAGCGATGGTCATCAACGGCAAGGCAGGCTTCCAGTTCATGGGTGACTGGGCCAAGGGCGAGTTTTCCGCTGCCGGCAAAGTTCCTGGCAAAGACTACCTGTGCGTAGCAGCACCAGGCACAGACAAGGCTTACACCTTCAACGTCGATTCGTTCGCGATGTTTACACAGAAGGATGCCGATGCCAAGAAAGGCCAGATTGCCCTGGCCAATGCGATCATGGATCCTAAGTTCCAATCCATTTTCAACCTGAACAAAGGTTCGATTCCTGTGCGCTCCGGCGTATCCCGCGCCAAGTTTGACGAATGCGCAATCAAATCGATGGACGACATGGACTCCACCAACAAAAATGGCGGCCTGCTTCCTTCCTTTGCACACGGCATGGCATTGCCTACAGCAACACAGGGCGCAGTCACCGACGTCATCGCGAAGTTCATGAACTCCAACATGAGCTCCAAAGACGCAGTTGCAGCGCTGGCAAAAGCGGCAAAAACGAAGTAATCATTCCGAGGTATTATCTGAGGTGAAAGCAATGCATCGGCCTGCCGCCCGGCGGTCCGGTGCATTTGTTTAGCAGCGCTTAGTTGGCAGTGTTCAAAAGAAACATTCCCGGTACCTCCCGCTTTTCATTCTCCTACAGCCGTCCCTATGTCACTACGCAAGTTATTTGATCGATGGATACCGCAGCTGGTATTGAGCCCGACGCTCGCCGCCAGCCTGTTATTCGTCTATGGTTTCATCTTTTTGACCGGCTACATCTCGCTGACCGAATCGCGGTTGATGCCGAATTTCGATTTCGCCGGGCTGACGCAGTATTACTCCCTGTTCGACAATGAGCGCTGGTGGACATCGCTGACGAACCTGGGTATTTTCGGCTCGCTGTTCATCCTGACAAGCGTCGCGGTAGGTCTGTTCATGGCGATCCTGCTCGACCAGAAAATCCGTGCCGAAGGCGGCCTGCGCGCTATCTACCTGTACCCGATGGCGTTGTCCTTTATCGTTACCGGCACCGCGTGGAAATGGATGCTCAATCCCAGCCTGGGGCTGGAAAAGCTGATGCACGATTGGGGCTGGGCTTCGTTCACCTTCGACTGGCTCGTCAATTCCGACATGGCTATCTACACCGTCGTAATTGCAGCGGTCTGGCAGTCTTCCGGCTTCGTGATGGCGCTGTTCCTGGCTGGCCTGCGCGGCATAGACGATGAAATCATCAAGGCGGCCCAGGTCGATGGCGCTTCGCTGCCGACCATCTACCGCCGCATCATCATTCCGGCCATGCGCCCCGTATTCTTCAGCGTGCTGCTGATCCTGTCGCACATTGCCATCAAGAGCTTCGACCTGATCATCGCGCTGACTGCCGGCGGTCCCGGCAATTCCTCTTCAGTGCCGGCCATCTTCATGTACCAGTTTTCGTTCACGCGCGGCCAGCTCGGCCTGGGCGCGGCGTCGGCAATGATGATGCTGGCAACCATCGTCGCGGTGCTGGTGCCTCTGATGTATCTCGAAGCGCGCAGCGCAAAGGCGATGAGATAATGCAAAATTCTAAAAAACTGACTCCCGGACGCATCGTCCTGTACCTGCTGCTGGTGCTGTTTGCGCTGTATTACATTGCGCCGCTGTATGTGATGGTATCGACATCGTTCAAGACGCTGGACGAAATCCGCTCCGGCAACCTGCTGTCGCTGCCGGCCTCGCTGAACACCGCGTCCTGGTCCAAGGCCTGGTCCACCGCCTGCACCGGCGTTACCTGCAACGGCTTGCAGCCCTTCTTCGTCAATTCGCTGAAGATGGTGATCCCGGCAGTGCTGATCTCCACATTCCTCGGGGCCTTCAATGGCTACGTGTTTGCGCACTGGCGTTTCCGCGGGTCGGAAATCCTGTTCACCGCCTTGCTGGTAGGCTGCTTCATTCCATTCCAGGTGGTGATCCTGCCGATGGCGCGCCTGCTGGGCGATTTCGGCCTGGCCAACACCACCTTCGGCCTGGTATTCGTGCATGTGGTCTACGGCACTGCGTTCACGACGCTGTTTTTCCGCAACTACTATATAGGCGTGCCGGAAGAACTGATCAAGGCCGCCCGTATAGACGGTGCCGGGTTCTTCCTGATCTTCCGCAAGATCGTGCTGCCAATTTCCGGTCCTATCTTCGTGGTCTGCATCATCTGGCAGTTCACGCAGATCTGGAACGACTTCCTGTTCGGCATCGTATTTGCCAGCGGCGATTCGCAGCCGGTCACAGTGGGCTTGAACAACCTGGTCAATACAACGACCGGCGTGAAGGAATACAACGTCGATATGGCTGCCGCCATTATTGCGGCGATACCGACTCTCGTGGTTTACATGGTCGCCGGCCGTTATTTCGTGCGTGGCTTGACCGCAGGCGCAGTCAAAGGTTAAGGAATAAGAATGTCAAATTTAACGATCCGCAATATCCGCAAGGTGTACCCGAATGGCGTCGAAGTCCTGAAGGGCATCGACATTGAAATCAAGGACGGCCAGTTCCTGATCCTGGTCGGCGGCTCCGGCTCCGGTAAATCCACGCTGCTGAACATGATTGCCGGCCTGGAAGACGTGACCTCGGGCGAGATCCTGATCGACGACAAGGTCGTCAATGACCTGCCACCGAAAGACCGCGACATTGCGATGGTATTCCAGTCCTATGCGCTGTATCCGTCGATGACAGTACGGGAGAATATCGCCTTCGGTCTCGGCGTGAAGAAAGTGCCGAAGAAGGAGCAGGAAGAAATCGTCGCCCGCGTGGCCGAAACCCTGCAGATTACGCATCTGCTGGATCGCCGTCCGGCGCAGCTGTCCGGTGGCCAGCGCCAGCGTGTGGCAATGGGCCGCGCCATCTCCCGCAAGCCTTCGCTGTTCCTGTTCGATGAACCGCTGTCCAACCTGGATGCCAAGCTGCGCGTGGAAATGCGGGCGGAAATCAAGCTGCTGCACCATCGCCTGAAATCCACCATCGTCTATGTTACGCATGACCAGATCGAAGCGATGACAATGGGCGACCTAATCGCCGTGATGAAAGACGGTGTCGTGCAGCAACTGGGCACGCCACAGGAAATCTACGACAATCCGGCCAACCTGTTTGTCGCCGGATTCATCGGCTCGCCGTCAATGAACTTCATCAATTGCAAGCTGCAGATAGAAGGCCAGGACGTCTACATCCCGATTGAAAATGAAGGCAAGACGATGCGCCTGAAGCTGCCGTTCGACGCAGAAAAATTGCGAGCGCACGCCGGCAAAGACTTGACGCTGGGTGTACGCCCGGAACAGATCACCGACGTTGGCAGCGCCCACGGCGATACCGGCCAGGAACTTCCTTGCCTGATCAACCTGGTGGAACCTACCGGCCCCGACACGCTGCTGACCACGCGGCTGAACGGCGCCGCCGTCACCTGTCGCGCGCATCCGCGTGAAGCAGTGCTGCCGGGCCATACGATGATGCTGTCCTTCAACCTGTCCAAGGCAGCGCTGTTCGATCCTGCCAGCGGCGAGCGCATCATTTAAGTCATCATTACTATACGCAACAGCCGGCGCCTGCCGGTTGTTGCGCACTGCTTGGCCGCTTTATCCTATCCCTCCCAGCCGTCGCCGCTGCAGCCACCCATTCCCTCTTCAACTTGATCCGCCATCGCTGCCTGATACGCTGCCCACACCTCCGTCCGAACAATCAAACCCGCTACTGCTGAATTTGACGGCCCTTCCATTCGCAACTTCCTCCTCCGTCTCCAGGACTTATTGTTGTGCTACGCAATGAACAAGGGCGGCAGGAAAATTATGCGTGCCGGCAATTTTGATCTACCATGAACGCACCAAGAGCGTGAAACCGCATACAGTGTAGTAAGCAAAGAATTAACCGGGAAACAATAATCCACCGTTGTTTCTTCGCAATTTGACGGGCATTCGATATTTTGTATTGCAAATTGTCTGGTACGGTAGTTGCTTGTATGCACTGTATGTGTTAGAAAATTACCGCACGGTAATCACATAGCTATTTAATATCGCATCAACTGGGAGAATGCTATGGATTTGCGCAATCTGCGTATTGGGGTCAGGCTGGCAATCGGCTTTGGCGTAATACTGGCAATGCTGATCATCGTATTGGCGGCCGACAGTGTGTTCAGCACCAATAACCGCAGGCAGATGATCGCCGGGCTGGAAACGGTCAACACCAAGAGTGCGCAAGCGGCAGCGATGAAAAGCAGCCTGCTGGAAGGCGGTATTGCCATTCGCAATATCGGCCTGCAAAATGAAATCAGCGAAATGAACAAGCAACAGGCCATCGCCAAGACGCAGCGCCAGATCTTCCAGACTGCGCGCGACAAGCTTCTGGCCAGCGGCCTGACCGATGCGGAAAAAAAAGTCGTTACCGACATCAGCAACCTGGAAGCCCAGATCGATGCGCCCTTCAAGGAAACCCTGCGCCTGATTACTGCCTTCAATAATGACGAAGCGGTCAAGGTCATCTCAACGCAGATAGAACCGCTGTACCAGAAAACCCTGGTCGAACTGAACAAGCTGGTCGCCCTGCAAAGCGATGCGTCGCAAGACCTGGCGGGGCGCACCGAAGCCACCGGCAAGAAACTGACTTTCTCGCTGTTTGCCATCGGCGCGGTAGCGCTGGTGATAGGCGCGGCGTTTTCGCTGTTCCTGACGCGCAGCATCACCACGCCGCTGCGCGATGCGCTGACGATTGCCAAGCGCGTTGCTTCCGGCGAGCTGACCTTCCGCGAAGAGATCACCGGCCAGGATGAAATCAGTGAATTGCTGAACGCGCTGAAGGACATGAACGACAGCCTGCACCGCATTGTCAGCGAAGTACGAATAGGCACCGATGCCATTGCCACTGCATCCGGTGAAATCTCGGTCGGTAATGCGGACCTGTCGTCGCGCACGGAAACACAGGCCGGCGCACTGGAAGAAACGGCCAGCTCGATGGAAGAAATCACCGCTACCGTGCGGCACAATGCCGAAAATGCGCGCCAGGCCAACCACCTGGTGGTGGCAGCCAGCAACCACGCTGTCAAAGGCGGCAAGGAAGTAGGCCAGGTCGTGCAAACCATGACGTCCATCCGAGAAAGCTCGCGCAAGATCGTGGACATCATCGGCGTTATCGACGGCATCGCCTTCCAGACCAATATCCTGGCGCTGAACGCCGCAGTGGAAGCCGCACGTGCCGGCGAGCAGGGCCGCGGCTTTGCCGTGGTTGCCAGCGAGGTGCGCAATCTGGCGCAGCGCTCGGCCAGCGCGGCAAAAGAGATCAAGACGCTGATCGGCGATTCGGTGGAAACCGTCAACTCCGGCGGCAAGCTGGTCGATGCAGCGGGCAAGACCATGGACGACATCGTCAGCTCGGTGAAACGGGTTGCGGAAATCATGGCGGAAATCACCGCAGCCGGCCAGGAGCAGAGCTCGGGCATAGAAGAGGTCAACCAGGCCATTACGCAGATGGACGAGATGACTCAGCAGAATGCGGCCTTGGTGGAACAGGCCGCGGCAGCAGCGGAGAGCATGGAAGAACAGGCGGCCAACCTGGCGCAAACCGTGTCTGCCTTCAAGCTGGACCATTCCTACGTACCTGCACCGGCACTGCAAGCCTACGATACGCCGGCCCCGGCTGTCATGGCGAAACCCGCAGCGTCCCTCATGGCCAACGCCGGCAAGCTGATGCGCACACTGAAGCTGGAAAAAGGCTGAGCACACCATAAAGCTGCGGCGATGCCTGCTAATCCGTATAAAGCCATCGCCGCGCTAATGTCCATTATCCTCATTGTCCTGCCTGTCTCCTTCTGACACCAGCGCCTGGCAAAACAAGCGCGCCATCTCGGCGGACCAGTTCTCCAGCGCCATTCCTTCCGGTTGCACCAGCAGCAAGTAACGCCGGCCGCCCCATGCTGCCAGCAGCAGCGCCTGTACGGTTTCTGCGGTGGGCCGGCGCGGCAGATCGTCGCAGGCAGCCAGCGCCGCCTGCCATTTTTCCAGCAATTCCTGATAGACGCGCCGGTGGTGCTTGGTTTCTGCAATCTGGCCTTCCAGCATCAGCATGTCGTGGTCGAAATAAGCGGCGCCGGCCTGCCGGGCACCGCAAGTCAGCGCCACCAGGCGCTGCACCCTGTGTTGCCAATCCAGGTCCGTGGGCGCTATCACCTGCGTTTGCAGCACCTCCAGCAATTGCTCCATGCAATGCCTGACATAGCCTGACAGCACCGCCTGCTTGTTTGGAAAATAGTCGTACAGCGTGCCGACTGCGATGCCGGTTTCCAGCGCCAGCGCGCGCGTCGTCACACCGGCCCATCCCTGCGCGTGCCAAATCCGAACAAAGGCGTCGTAGATTGCCTGTATCGTGAAACGCGCCCGGGCCTGCGAAGGCCGTTTCAGCGGCTTGTTCGCCGCCGCTGCAGGGCTGCTGCCGGTATTTTTTGCCAAATCTCCTCCGCCTTTTTGTTCATTCATCCGCCTGCAGTTTCCGAACCACGACGCCTCGCCGCCAGCTTACAGTGATGTACCTCAATTTGCATTATCCATAAGCACACGTTTTATCACAGGAGACCTCATGAGTACCAATAGCACCTATATGCTGACCCAGCTGCTGACCGACAAGAGCGCACTCGGCAAGAGCCGTATCATCCATACTGAGCAAAACGCGGCGCTGGCAGATGGCGAAGTACTGCTGAAGATACAGCGCTGCGCGATCACGACCAATAATATTACCTATGCCGCTTTCGGCGATTCCATGCAGTACTGGCAGTTTTTCCCTACCGGTGTTGAAGGCTGGGGCCACATGCCGGTATGGGGCTTTGCCGATGTCGTGGCATCGACCGTGCAGGGCGTGGAAACCGGGGAACGTTTCTATGGCTACTTCCCCATCGCCAGCCATATCCGCATGGAGGCGGAACGTGTGACCGAACGCGGCTTCTATGACGGCTCCGAGCACAGGCGTACGCTGGTCTCTGCCTATAACCAATATACCCGCTGCAGCGCGGATACCGCGTATTCGCAGCCGCTGGAAAACTACCAGATGCTGGTGCGGCCGCTATTCATCACGTCCTTCATGCTGGCGGACTTCCTGCAGGACAATGCTTTCTTCGGCGCGCAAAGGCTGGTCGTTTCCAGCGCTTCCAGCAAAACCGCGTACGGCACTGCGTTTTGCCTGAAAGAATTTCCCCAGGTAGAGCTGGTCGCGCTGACCTCGGAACGCAACCGCGCTTTTGTCGAGGGGCTGGGCTGCTATCACAAGACCGTCAGCTATGAAGAACTGGAAACCCAGCCGGCGGACCTGCCGACCACGTATGTGGATTTTTCTGGCGACGTGGAGTTGCGCGCGCGTACCCATCATCATTACGGCGATGCGCTGGACTACGACTGCTTTGCCGGTTCCGCGCAAAATACCGGCGTGACCGTTGACGCAGGCTTGCCCGGCCCGAAACCTGCGCTGTATTTTGCACCGGTGCAGATCCGCAAGCGCAATGCAGACTGGGGTCCGCAAGTCGTCAATGAGCGCTTCAATGCCGCGCAGGCCAGTTTCATCCGGCATATCAGCGACCCTGGTCACCAGTGGATGAAGATCGTTGAGGAAGAAGGTTTTGCCGCAGCGCAAACCCTGATCGGCAAACTGCATGACGGCAAGATCGACGCACAACAGGGGCGGGTCATCAGGCTGGCCTGAGCATTGCAAACATCAACCAGCTTATGTGGAGCCGCAAGGCTCCATCTTTCTTTCCGGAACCACAATCTTAGGAATTTCAACAAACTTTTACAAAGTTGAATCCGTTGTCTTCTTTCTCACGTAGATCGTATGCAGACCAAATCATAAGAATCTGTATCCCGCCTTTCCTACCCCGAGGAGTTGACCATGAGACCTACCGTAATTGCAGCATCCAGAAAAATATTGCTTGCCGCCACCGCTGCCGGCGCGGTGTATGGGCTGGCGGCACTGCCAGCACAGGCATCCAGCCACCGCGAAGCACCGTTCCTGACGCGCCAGCCTAAAGTTGACGGTACGGATTTCTACATGTTCCGTAGTTACGAAAACGGCCGCGGCGCGTACACCACGATCATTGCCGATTACGTACCACTGCAAAACCCTGGCGACGGCCCCAATTATTATGAGATGGACCCGGATGCGCTGTATGAAATCCATATCGACAACAATGGCGACGGCAAGGAAGACCTGACTTTCCAGTTCCGCTTTACCAACCAGAATAAAGATACGCAGCTGACGGTCGGTGGCAAGCAAGTCTCCATTCCGCTCGTCATCAATGGCGGCGCAATCGACGGCGTGAATCCTGCCGGCATCAATGTGCGCGAAACCTATAGCATCACCATGGTCAAGGGCGACCGCCGTACCGGTACTCGCAGCCAGGTCACCAATGCCAGCGGCGGCGGCACCAGCTTCGACAAGCCTATCGATAATATCGGCAACAAATCCATCCCTGACTATGCGGGCTACGCAGCCAAGCATGTGTACGCAGTCAATATTCCAGGCTGCGCCACGCCGGGCAAAGTGTTTGTCGGCCAGCGCAAGGACCCGTTTGTCGTCAACCTTGGTGAAACCTTTGACTTGATCAATATCCAGGCCCCGGCCACAGTCTTTGACCCAAATGCGGAAAAAGCCGGGCACGACGATCTTGCCAACAAGAACGTCACCGCCATCGAAATGGAAGTGCCGACTGCCTGCCTGACCAATGGCACGGAAACCGTCATCGGCGGATGGACCACGGCCAGTGTCAGGCAAGGGCGCCTGATCAACCCGACGCCGAATACCGGCACGGCCTCCAAGGAAGGCGGCGCATGGACGCAGGTATCACGTCTGGGCATGCCGCTGGTGAATGAAGTCGTGATCGGCCTGAAAGACAAGGACCAGTTCAACCATAGCAAACCATCCGGCGATACACAGTTCCTCACCTATGTGACCAACCCTACGTTGCCTGCACTGGTACAGGTATTGTTCGGCAGCGCCGGCGTCAAGGCGCCGACAAATTTCCCGCGCAATGACCTGGTCGCGGCTTTCCTGACCGGTGTCAAGGGCGTCAACCAGCCTGCCAATGTCGTGCCTTCCGAAATGCTGCGCCTGAATACCACCACTCCGGTGTCGGCAACGCAGAACCGCCTGGGCGTCATCGGCGGCGACAATGCAGGCTTCCCTAACGGGCGCCGTCCGGGCGACGACGTGGTGGATATTGCGCTGCGCGTGGTCATGGGCCGTCTGTGTGTGCTCAGCATAGGCTGCGTACCGGCCGATGCGCCTTCCGGCAGCATAGATTTTACCGACGGTGCTTATCTGGATGCGAGTTTCTTCGACACGGCATTCCCTTACCTGAAAACACCTTTGGCCGGTTCGCTGAAACACTGATAGGGAGACGATGATGAAACTTCAACTACGCACTTCAGCAGCGGTGTCTTTATCGCTATCGCTGGTGCTGCTGCTCAGCGCTTGCGGCGGCAGTTCCAGCAGCCCTCCCCCTGTGACACCGCCGGTCACGCCGCCGGTCAGCATGGTGGATGCCTTTTTCAGTATTGTCGCCAAGCTGATCGGCGACAGCCCTGAAACGACGGAGCCGCAGTCGACCGACACGATACAGGCCACCGCGCCTGAAAATACCGAGCCGGTCACGCCTATCTGACCACAGCCGCTGTAGCCACAGTAACCGCTGCAGCCGATGCCTTCATTGCCCGGCAATGAAAGGTGCCGGCTGCAGCGGCCATGCACAGTACGAGGCATTGATGGCAAAGTTTTTAAAAGGTGGCAGCATGCGTTGTATCACACTGACGATAGCGGCATTCATGTTCCTGGCAGCTTGCGCCGGCGCCGCGCCGTATGAACCCAGGGACGGCAGGCAGATCGTTGAACATCTGCCTAGCCGCAATGATCCCGCACAACGGGAATTCCAGCGGCTGCGCAAGCTGCTGGCCGCGCGGCCGGATGATGTCGATACCGCTTCCGAGCTGGCGCAAAAATATATCAACGAAGCACGCAATGACGGCGATCCGCGCTATTTGGGTTATGCACAGGCCGTGCTGGCGCAATGGTGGGCGCAGGCCGAACCGCCGGTCAAGGTAAGGGTATTGCGCGCCACGCTGCTGCAAAGCACGCACCAGTTCCCGGCGGCGCTGGCGGACTTGAACGCGGTGCTGAAGCAGGACAGGGACAATGCACAGGCCTGGCTGACGCGTGCCACCGTGCTGCAGGTACAGGGCCAGTATGCGCAGGCAAAGAATAGCTGCATGCACCTGTATTCGCTGGCGCCCGAACTGGTAACGGTTACCTGCCTCAGCAATGTCGCCAACCTCAGCGGCGACGCCGCACACAGTTATGCACTGCTGACGGATGCCTACCAACGCGACCCGGCCGCCGATACCGGCATCCGCATCTGGGTCATGACCTTGTTGGCGGAAATGTCCGCACGGCGCGGCGATAACGCTGCTGCGGACCAGTGGTACCGCCAGGCGATGGCACTGGAATCGCCGGACAGCTATCTGCTGGGCTCGTATGCCGATTTCCTGCTGGATCGCAAACGCGCCGCCGAAGTCGTCACACTGCTCAAGGACAAGACCAGGGTTGATGCGCTATTGCTGCGCTATGCGCTGGCCCTGCGTGCCGTCGGCGCCGCAGAGGCGAAAGAGCAGAGCCTGGCGCTGGGCCAGCGCTTTGACGCGGCAATGATGCGCGGCGATACCGTACACCAGCGCGAGCAGGCTCGTTATGAATTGCAGCTGAAGGGCAACGCGACGGCAGCGCTGAAACTGGCCCAGCTGAACTGGGAAGTGCAGAAAGAAGCCGCCGATGTGCGCATCTACCTGGAGGCTGCTGTTGCCGCCAACAACAGGCAGGCCGCTGCGCCTGTCCTCGCCTGGATCAGGCAGAACGGACTGCAGGATGCGGCATTGGCGCCGCTGATCGCCAGGCTTACCGCGAACGGAAACGCATGATGCTGAAGCCATTTCTAACGAGCCTGCTGCTCTGCCTGGGTTTGTGTTCAGGCATTGCCCATGCGCATAAACCCAGCGACAGCTACCTGAGCCTGACCATAGACAATAGCGGCAAGAACATCGTGCACGGCCAATGGGATATTGCCTTGCGCGACCTGGATTTTGCGATAGGGCTGGACAGCGATGGCAATGGCGAACTGAGCTGGGACGAAGTACGCGCCCGCCATGCAGACATTGCCGCCTACGCTTTATCCAGGCTGTCGCTGGCAAGCAGCGGCAGAAAATGCGATATCAAACCCGGCAAACAGCTACTGGACGACCATACCGACGGCGCCTATACGGTGCTGATGTTTGAAGCAGACTGTCCCAACGTGGACATGCTGACGGTACAGTACAGCCTGCTGTTCGACGTCGATCCGCAACACAAGGGCCTGCTGAAGCTGGTGAACCGGCAAGGCGTGGTATCGACTGCGATCTTCAGTCCGGATACCGGCACGCAGCAGTTCAAGCTGGCGGACGCCGACCGGCTGCAGCAATTCCTCGACTATGTGAAACACGGTGTCTGGCACATCTGGATAGGATTCGACCATATCCTGTTCCTGCTATCGCTGCTGCTGCCGGCGGTGCTGGTGTCGCGCAACAAGAAGTGGGAGGCAGGCACCAGCTTCAAGGCTTCCGCACTGGACGTGCTGAAGATCGTCACCGCCTTTACGCTCGCGCATTCGATCACGCTGACGCTGGCGGCGCTGCAATACATTTCCCTGCCTTCGCGCTGGGTGGAATCGGCGATTGCCGGTTCGGTCATCCTGGCGGCGCTGAATAACCTGTATCCACTGTTCCAGGGCAAGCGCTGGGTGGTGGCGTTTGCATTCGGCCTGATCCACGGCTTCGGTTTTGCCAGCGTGCTGACCGACCTGGGCCTGCCGCAATCGGCGCTGATGCTGGCGCTGCTGGGTTTCAACCTTGGAGTGGAAATTGGCCAGCTGACGATAGTCGCTGTTTTCCTGCCACTGTCCTTCCTGCTGCGCGGAACCTGGGCTTACCGCAGGCTGGTCTTCAGCGCTGGCTCGATGCTGATCGTCATGATCGCTGCAGTATGGCTGGTGGAGAGGGCGTTCAACCTGAGACTGATCTCGGCGTAATAGTGGGCTTCAAGCATAGCCGGTGAGCAGCCAGCGCTGCCAGTCCGGCCTGTTCCTGAGCAGCGCGGCGTCTGCGGCGGCCCGGTAATCATAGGCAACGCTGTGCAGCGCCGCTGTCCAGTTGCCGTCGATATTCTCTATGATTGCGTAGCGGGCATCGGTGGTGCCGTTTTCCATCACGTGCGGGTAAGGATGCTCGTCGCTGTACGCCTGCAAACCCACGCTGCCGGGGTTCACGATCAATGTGCCGCTGCTGGAACGCATAACGTGCGGCACATGCGTATGGCCGCAGGCAACGACCCTGGCGCGGATATCGCCGAGCCGCTCATCCACCTCGGCCAGTGACGCCAGCCGCACGCCTTGCGGCTCCAGGGTTTCCAGAAAATACACTAGGTCGGTTGTCGGCGTGCCGTGGCACAGGAACACCTCGTCATCCAGCCACAGCGTGCCGGGCAGGCCGCGCAGCCAGTCCATGATATCCGGCGTCAGCGTGGACAAGGCGTAGCGGTCGGATTCGCCGCCGCGCCCGGGCTTGAATTCCAGTATCTGCCTTTCGTGGTTACCCGCCAGCTGCAGCCAGTCCTGCTGCATCAGGAATTCCGCCGTTTCGCGCGGGAACAGCGGGCCGGACAGGCTGTCGCCCAGGTTGACAATGCGATCTACCTGACGGCGAGAAATATCCTGCAGCACCGCCTGCAAGGCGGGCAGGTTGCCGTGGATGTCGGACAGCAGGGCGATACGCGTCATGATAGTTTCCTTTATATCCGGCGTAGTATGGTTTGCTCAATGCACGTTAAGGTGCATGGCATCCTTCAGTTCGGCCGTCATCTGCTGCACCAGTTCAGGCCGTCCATGCAGGGCCGCCGGCGTGTTCTGCAGCTGGCTGATGCGCCACTGGCCATCGCACAATTGCGCGACGATGGTTTGCACCGCGTTCAGCGAGGGCTCCAGCTCGGATTTGCCCGGCGGCGCCATGCCGGCGATGGCGCATAGCAATGCCACCTCGGGCGTCAGCAGGCGCACGCTCTTGAGTTTATGCACAAAAGGCGGTGTCGCATGCTGGGCAAAGATCTGTTGCAAGGTACTGCTGATCTCGTCCTGGCCGCTCATCTGGCTGCCGTCAAATCCTATGCTGATGCCGTCGGGCGCAAATTGCGCCGCCATCAGCGCGGCATCGCGCGTGTTCCATCCTTCCAGCATGCGCCGATAAAGCGCGTACACCTGTGCATGCATCTGCTGCTCGCTGTCTTTCATCTGCTGTCTCCCGCACTGATATCAGTACTACTGTCCATGCTTACAATTGTAAGCCCGGCGTTACATACCGTCACCGAAATCCGGTGGCGGCGTCCTATAATCAATATATATTGATCATTCACTACTGGAGAAACCATGCGTGCGCTGCTAAACAAGACCGGACTGAAACTGGCCATTGCGGTTCCGGCAATCCTGGCTGTGGCTGCCTGCGGCACGGCGCCGCTATCGTACCTGGACGGCAGGCTGCAGCCTGTTTCACGGATGGAAAACAATACCTATAGCGTCAGGGTCATCTCCATCGACGGTGACTATTCACTGCAAAACCCCAGACCGGTAGGCCCTGGCCTGCATACCCTGGTCGTGTCCGCGGCGCCGGGCCGGGGCGCCCGCAATGTCGATCCGCAAACCTTCACTTTCGCAGTGGAACCCTGCACGCGTTATTTCCTCGGCGCCAAACGCAGCTCCAAAATGGCGGCTGGCTGGGACCTGTCTGTTGAGGACAAGGAAGCTGTCAGCGGCTGCGATCCTGCAAAAGAGTTAGCGAAAAGCAAGGCCGAGCAGACTTCGCAGCTGGTTCCCGGCCAGTCCTGAACGGCAAAGAACCGCAAAGGCCCGTCTGCTTATAAGCCCGGTGTTGTTTTTGCCGGGCTGGCGGCAATAATATCGGTTCTGCCGAGTTGTACCTTTAGCTACTTCGGGCGTGCAAGGGTATAATTTTTTGCATGAACAGAGTCGAAGCCTTTAAAAGCATAGCGGAACAGGCCAGCCGGGGAGAGTTGATTTTCCCGACCAACGTCGCGGCGTCCCTCAAGATAAAAAAGGCGATCGACGATCCCGATTGCAGCCTGGAAACAGCCAGCAGGCTGATCCTCACCGAGCCTTTGCTGGCGGCACGCGTCGTCGCCGTTGCCAATTCTGTTGCCTACAACAGTTTCGGCGGCGCGGTTGCCAATGTACGCACCGCGATTCCGCTGCTGGGTTTCCGCACCTTGCACTCCATTGTTGCCTCGGTCGTGGTGCGCCAGATAAGCGGCATGATCATTGATCCTGCACTGAGCGCAAAAGCACAGAAACTGTGGGAGCATACCGCGCACGTGGCGGCGCTGGCGCATGTGATTGCACGCCGGGTCAGCCATGTGGACCCGGATACGGCGATGTTTGCGGGTGTCGTACATGAAGTCAGCGGGTTTTACCTGCTGTCGCGCGCCGACCATTTCCCGGGCCTGCTGGATGGCGAGCTGGAAGAAGCGGCCGCCGCCTTTGAATCCACGATAGGACGCGCCGTACTGACCAAGCTGCTGATCCCCAAGCCGGTGTCGGCCGCCGTTGAGTCGCTGTGGTATGGCCTGCGCGTGATGCCGCCGGAAACCCTGGGCGATACGCTGATCCTGGCCAATGACCTGGCCAAGGTAGCGTCGCCGCTGGATCTGCGCTCGCCAACCACGATACAGCAGGAAGCGTCTGAAATCGACTTTGCCATCGGCGACGGCACGCTGGCCAGCATCCTGCAGGAGTCGGCGGAGGAAGTACGCTCGCTGACGCAGGCCTTGTTAGGCTAGACTAGAAAAGCCGGACGGCCAGACCCGGCCATCTAGCCTTTCAATTCCAGATCCGCCTCAAACTCTTCGTCCGCCGGCGCCCTGTCCGGCGCCTTGCACGGCAGCACCAGCTCGAAACAGGTGCCGCGTCCGCCTTCGCTGCTGACTTTGATGCTGCCGCCCAGTACCCGCGTGACCAGGTTATACACAATGTTCAGGCCCAGTCCGCTGCCGCCATGGCCCAGCCTTGTCGTAAAGAAGGGGTCGAAGATGCGCGGCAGGTTGGCCTCGGCAATACCCTGGCCGTTGTCGCGGAACAGCAGCCTGACGCTGCCTTCCTCAGTCGGCCCGTCCGCCAGGCTGACCTGGATTTCACCGCCGACGCTGTGCTCAAAGCCGTGCGTGATCGCATTCGTCGTCAGGTTGGTGATGACCTGCACCAACGGCCCTGGATAACTGTCCATCAGCAGGCCTTGCGGCAGCGCGTTGATGAAGCGGCAGCCGGCTTTGTTCAGCATGGGGCTGAGCGCCACCTGGCTCTCATGCACGGTTTCCCGCAGATCAAACGTGCGGCGCTGGTCGCTGCTCTGGTCCACCGCAATCTGCTTGAAGCTGTGCACCAATTCCGCAGCGCGCTTCAGGTTGCGCTGCAGGATCTGCGTGCCGTCGCGCAGCGTATCGAGGAAATGGCTGAGCACGCTGCGCCGCAATCCTGCTTTTATTTGTTCCTCAAATTCGATCTGCTGGGTTTCCACGGTGCTG
Source organism: Undibacterium sp. TJN25 (assembly GCF_049339885.1). NCBI lineage: Bacteria > Pseudomonadati > Pseudomonadota > Betaproteobacteria > Burkholderiales > Oxalobacteraceae > Undibacterium > Undibacterium sp. TJN25. The sequence goes on from NZ_JBMPPM010000003.1 coordinate 103,103, forward strand.
GCAATCAGCACGCAATTGCCGATGGGCGTATTCAGCTCATGCGACACGCCGGCGACCAGCGCGCCCAGCGCAGACAATTTTTCACTTTGCACCAGTTGCGCCTGCGTTGCGCGCAGCCGCTGCAGTAGCGCGCTCATCTCGTCATTGGCCTGTTCCAGCTCCTGCGTGCGCTCGATGATTCTGTCTTCCAGGTCCTGGTTCGCCTCTTCCATGGCATTCCTGGCTTGCAACAGCAGCAGGCGCATGCGCTCCTGCGCTTCGGTCAGGTGCACGATCTCGCGGAAGCGCGCATCCACGCTGACCGGTTCGTCCAGCTGCATGCTGCCTATGCGCGTGCTTTCCTCGGCCAGCCTCTGCAAAGGCTGGCGCACGCAATTGACAATGTGCCGCGCGACGATGGCGCTGACGATGACCACTGCAGCCAGCGCCAGCAGCGCCGACCAGATCAGTTGCTGCGAGATTGACGAAAAATCCGATGCAGGCGCAATCGCGACGATCGTCAGCGCCTGCCGGCCTATGTTCAGCGGCCGCACCGAACCTATCCAGGCTTGGCCTTCCTCATCGTTGAAACGGATTGCCGCATGCCCTTGGCCCTGGTTCTTCCACACGTCCAGCGCCGCCTGCACCTTGCCCAGCCCGATCTCCTGCGGCTTCTTCAGCACATAGTCGCGCAATGCTTCTTCGCTCGCAAACGCCGGCAAATGCGGCAGGCCTATCAGTTTTCCGCTTTCCGTCAGTAGCGCGACATAGCCTGTTTTGCCCACTTGCAGGCTGCGCGTCAGGCGCGAGATATCGGCCAGCGTCATGTCGAAATCGATGACGTGGGCTACATCGGAATTGGGATTGGGATTGCGCCAATGGGCGGACGCGGATATTGCCAGCTCGCCGGTGGACACCAGCGTATACGGCTCCGACCAGTGGATATCGTCCGCGGATTTGCCTTCCATCGCGCCCTGATACCAGGGCCGCTTGCGCGGATCGTAGTCGCGCACCTTCCACTCGGTAGCGGGCGGTAGATCGTCTTTCCATTCCTGCCATTGCTGGCGGTTGCCCCATTCGGCGACGCGGGTCAGCCGGTTTTTCCAGCCGTTGGGCGTCCTGATCAGCAGGATTTCTTCGCCCAGCTGGTTGGCGGTGACAATGGAAGAAATGAAAGCGGTGTTGCGCACGAGCGGCGCCATCAGACGGTTGAAGCCTTCGACATCTCTTTCATTGTAAAGGCCGCCCTGGCCCCAGGCCAGGCTTTGCCGCAGGATGCGCTCCACCGGGTTGAACTGGGATTCCAGTTTGTTCTGCACCTTCTGGATAGCCTCGCCCTGTGTGGTTTCCGCCAGCGCATTGACGAGCGGCCGCTCATGCAAAAAGTAGAATAAGGGAGCGACAATTGCCGCCAGCAGCAGCACCAGGCCGACAATCTGCAAGGTCAGCTGCCAACTCAAGCTGGGCAAGGGCTTCTGCCGATTTAACAACATCGATCTGTTTCCTCCCTGAGGTATGGCTGTCGCCGCTTATCAAGCGGCGCGCATGCGCGTCAGCATTCGTTTTGCTTCACGTGGTTCTACTATGCTACAGATCGGGAAGGCAGGAAAGCCAAGACTGACGTGCGGCAACAATATTGCCACATCCGTAGCCGGCCGGTCAGTAATGCGGCGGACGTTCGTCCGGCGGCCTTTGCCCAGCGGAGCCGGCTGCCAGCGCGGCCATGTCCTTGATGCGTCCTGCCAGCGCCGTGCACAGCGCTTCGAGTTCATCCAATTTCTTTTGCTGCCGGTATACGGTCTGGTTCAGGCTATCCAGCAGGTCTTCCTGCTGGGATATCTTGATCTCCATATTGACCATACGGTCTTCTTCCTCGTGGTTCAAGCTTGGTTCTCCGTTTTTTGCGATGGGGCCTGCGATTTGCTCCAGCGCAGTATGCCCGAAGAATACACGGGATAGTAGCAAAAAACGATACCCATGATCAGGGTAGTGACGGGATTGATACCGAAATCGTCGGCGCGCGAATCCAGCCCTCCGGACGTATACAACTGCATGAAACGGTAGCCCATGCGGCCGACGAACAGCAGCATCAGACTGACGCCGATGTGGAAGTTAGGCGTATAGAACAGGCCGTCGGCGCCGGATTCATAACGGGTCAGTTTAAGGCCCCAGAAGGCCAGCGCGGCTCCCAGCACGCCGCCGAGCAGCAGGCATTCAAACGACGGCGCATCCCTGAGAGCGCCAACGCCGATCAGGATGAACACCAGCGGAAACAGCAGCATCGACATCCATAGCCTGCCGGTACGGGGCGTCTGCCTGCCGACCAGCTTGCGGTAGCGCGAATACAGCCGCCAGCCGATGAAAGGCACCAGCAGTAATGGCACGAAGGTGGGAAGGGCCATGGAAACTCCTGCGTGAAAAGAGAAGAGGGAGGACAGGCAGCCATCTTATCAGATGGCTTGCGCGTTTTAGGAGAATCCGGAATTGATTGCAGCCGAAGGCTTAGGGGTACACGGCTTGAAAAATTCGCCTGTGCGGCATCGGCCTATGCCTTTGCCTCATTTGCTTCTGCATCCTCAGTCAGTCTCGTGAACCGGCTTATGCGGCGCCTGGCGCCCGGCAATGATGCAGAAGTATGTCGCGTTGTTTTTGTATTGTTTTGTATTACTGATGCTGTATTACTTGTTTCTGCGAAGAACCAGGCCTGCTTAACCGGCTTTTTGCGCGCTGCGTGCGGCACGTTTGGCAAGCAGTTGCTGCATGCGCTGGTCTTCATCGGCCATGGCCTGTTTTTCTTCGGCTGTCAGGCGCTTGGCGGTCAGCACGACGGTGTGCACATAATCGGGCTGCTGCATGTCATAGGCCAGTTTTTCTTCTGCCGTCATGCGTTTTCCTACGATGGTGACAGTAGGGATCTGTTCTGCGGCAGCCGTCTGTATGCCGGCGCTGCCATGGAAGGCGCTGGCGGTGACCAATACTGCGCCGGCGACGATGCCTGCGAGGACGGGGCCGAACTGGAATTTGCTGGAGGTTTTCATTTCCGTTTCCTTTTGTGGATGCTGCTGTAAGGGATACTGCTGATGAACGCTACGAAGTCTGTGCTGCAAGGCTGGTACTTCGATGTTGCCACTTTAGGCAAAGCAGCCCGCACTCGCCAGCGGCATGCGATGAAACGTAAAAATGCGGGGATGAAGATGAAAAAGCGCGCGCCAGACCGTAGCGGAGCATGCATACCAGCAGCGCCTGCAAACCCCGGTGGTATGGCGGACAGCGCGGACGGACACGGGCGGACGGCGGACAGCCATGGCAGCAGCAGGCATCTGTACAAGACTGGTATCTGCGTGGAAAAAGAATATGCTCTGGAAGAGGGCACCAACGCGGCAAAAGCTGCGGAAGTTTTCATGAAGTTGAACGCGCTGAAAAAATACAATCCAAATTATTTCAGCCGGGAAAAAAAGAATGCCGCGCCTGTCTGCCTGCCCCCTGTAATAAACTGCTCTGAGGCACAATACTTCAGGCGTAGTTGTCTACGCGGCTGCCGCTGTGCGAAGTACCGGTGCCGGCGGAATACGCGCCGGCCAGTTTGGCTTGCTGCTGCTGGGCCTGCTGTTGCTGCAACTCCGCTGAAGCTTGCTGCGCCATCTGCCTGGCTTCTGCCGCCACCGCCAGGTCCGGCCCGGAAGGGTCGGCCGGCGCCAGCGCCGCGGCTTCTATGATCCTGGCCTTGGCGATGGTATCTTCCGGCGTGCGGCCAGGCGACACATCGATATGCACCTCGCCGCCTATCGCATAGCTGACGCCGTCCGGCCCTTTTTCATACGAAAACGTCGGCCCTCCGGTGGCCAGCCCGCCGGCCGCCGCCAGATGGGCCTGCTCATGATTCCGCACATCGCGGTCGCGCGCCTGCAGTTTGCGCAACTGGGCCAGCGCCTCGTCGCTAAGCTTGACGGTGGTGCCGCTCTTGGCCGCACCGGTGTCCTCCGCAGAACCCGTAGCGGCCTTGGGAGCGTCGGCAACAGCCTTGCCGGCTACCGCAGCAGCAGCAGTGCCGGAAGCAGCGGCAGGAAGGGCAAGCGTCACACTCATCGATGCGAAATTAAAATCAGACAGAGTTTTTATAATAGGCGCTGAGGTTTGCTATTGAAAGAGCAATTTCCCCTAACATTGTTGCTAATGTGCATTACAGCAGGTATTTGCAGTTAAAAATAAGCATCCGCAAGTGCAAGCTCCCGCATTGGCTTTTTCAATTTTCTATTTATTGGCCCTTTTGCCAAGCCAAGTTTGCCCCTATGCTGGCTAATCATCACAACAATGAAATCAGGCATGACACACATACTCAATCCGCTTGGCCAGCCTATAGGCCTTCCTCTTGCCAGCTGGAGCCCGCGCGAGTTGCCGCCGGCGACCGTAATGGCCGGCCGTTATTGCCGCATCGAAGTGCTGGATGTGGAACGCCATGCGGAACAGCTGTTCCGCGCCAATAGCGATGATACCGACGGCAGCCACTGGACTTACCTGATGGCGGAGCCGCCGGCCGATTTCAACGCCTACCGGCAATGGCTGCTGGGCGTCAGCGGCCTGGCGGACCCGATGCTGCATGCGATCATCGACCAGGCCAGCGGCCAGGCGCTGGGCGTCGCTGCTTTCATGCGCATAGACCGCAATTCTGGCGTCATCGAGGTCGGCAATATCAATTTTTCTCCGCGCCTGCAACGCACGCGTGCATCCACCGAAGCAATGTTCCTGATGATGCGCAGGGTTTTCGATGAACTGGGCTACCGCCGTTATGAATGGAAGTGCGACAGCCTGAACGCACCGTCGCGTGCCGCGGCTTTGCGTTACGGCTTCCAGTTTGAAGGCATATTCCGGCAGGCAGTGGTGCTCAAGCAGCGCAACCGCGATACCGCATGGTTCTCGATGCTGGACAGCGAATGGGCGCAGCTGAAGCAGGCGTATGAACAATGGCTGAACCCGGATAATTTTGATGCAGGAGGCCAGCAAAAACGCAGCCTGGGCGAACTGAAACAGGCTGTCGGCGCAGGGCGGGCATGACGCAGGAAGCCTCTCACCCGGACCAGCTTGTGCTGTCGGGCGAGCTGGTGGAACTCCAGCCCCTGCAGCAGCATCACGCGCAGGCCTTGGTAACCGCCGCATCCGACGGCCGGCTGTGGGAAATGAAGCTGACCGTTATCCCCGGCCCGGACACCGTGCATCAATACATTGCAACGGCGCTAGCCGGGCGGCAAGCCGGCACGGTAATGCCCTTTGTGATTGTTGACCGCCGTAAGGGCGAAATCGCAGGCAGCACACGCTTCTGGAAGATCGATGCAGCCAACCGCAAGATGGAAATCGGCCATACCTGGCTCAGTGCATAGATGCAGAGATCCGGCATCAATACCGAAGCGAAATACCTGCTGCTGTGTCATGCGTTTGAGGCAATGCAGGCAGTGCGCGTACAGTTCACAACCGACGAACTGAATGAAAAATCGAAGGCGGCCATCCTGCGCATAGGCGCTACGCTGGAAGGCATTGTCCGCAATGAGAGGATCATGCCGGACGGCCGCAAGCGCAACTCGGCGCGCTTCAGCATCATCGATATCGAATGGCAGCAGATAAAAGCGTTGTTGCTGGAAAAACTCGCACGCGGCGCGCAGGAAAACTAAAAACTACCAGCTTTTATCGCGCTCCATTTCACTGGTGCAGCCCGAACCTGCTGCGGTAATCACCAGGCGTCAGCTGATTGCGCCGTTTGAATATCTTGCTGAACGTGGAAACGTCGCCATAGCCGCCACGGGCGGAATCTCTTCCTGCAACAGCAGCGTCATTTCCAGCAGCGCCTGGCTGGCGCGGTTGCCGTCCATCACTTCGTGCACGTGTGCGAGAAGGGCAGGCGCGCATAGCGACGTATCCAGCCGATAGGCCGCCTGTAGTATCCTTGGCAGACCAAAACAATAAGGAGACAGGCATGGCAGTCATAGGACCGGACGTCACGCTGCACAACGCAGCCTATGTGCACGAAACCGCCCATCTGTACGGCAAGGTGACGGTGCACGAAAATGCATCGATCTGGATCAACGTGGTGGCACGGGCAGAGCACAAGGAGATTGTGGTCGGTGCCTATACCAATATCCAGGATTTCGTCATGCTGCATATCGGCGACCAGACGCCGACGCTGATCGGCAGCCACTGCTCCATCACGCACCACTGCACGATACACGGCTGCACGATAGGGGATAACTGCCTGATCGGCATCAACTCGACGATCATGGACGGCTGTGTCATCGGCGACAACTGCATCATCGCCGGCCACAGCTTCCTGAAAGAGGGCACGGTGATACCGGCCAACTCCATCGTCATGGGCACGCCGGGCAAGGTCGTGCGCACGCAGAACAACTATGTGCGCAACCGGCTGAACGCCTATCTGTATTACCAGAATGCGCTGGCCTTTGCGCAGCAGCATTACCGCGCGTGGGAAACCCCGGAATTCCCACAGATCATCATGCAGGAAATGGCCAGGCTGCAAGCAGAACTGGACCAGCAAAGCATTATCAACTGATATAGAAATAGAGAAGCGCGTATGCAAAACCTTCGCCAGCGTCCGCTGGCCCTGACGGCAAGGACAGAGTTGTTCACGCATCTGGCGGCGATGGAAAAAGCCGGGCTTCCGGCTGACAAGGCGTATGGCCTGCTGAAGCTGCCGCCGGCGGCGCAGCCGAGGCTGGACGCGGCACGCAAGCTGATCGTGCGCGGCATCGATCCGGCCAGTGCGGGGGACAGGACGGGCCTGTTCACACCGATGGAAGTCAGTCTGCTGCGCGCCGCGCTGGCCGCAGGCAGCCCGGCGCCTGTGTACCGGCGGCTGGCGGATGCCTATGCGTATAAGCTGAAACTGGAAAAAGCGGTGAAGTCGCGCATGATGCTGCCCGCTTTCATCATGGCACTGGCGCTGTTCGTACAACCGCTGCCGAGGCTGATCACCGGCTCGCTGAGTGGCGCCGGCTACCTGAAAAGCTGCCTGCAACCGTTGCTGGTGCTGGGTCTGCTGTATTTTTTGTATGGCCAGTACCGCGACTGGCGGCAGCGTAGTGGCCCCACTGCGCCAGGGCTGGCCATGGACAGGCTGCTGACCCGCCTGCCTGTATTCGGCAACATGCATGTGCGGCGCAACGCCCGCGATTTTTTTGAAAACCTGGGCATGCTGCTGGAAGCCGGCCTGCCCATGTTTGACGCCTTGCCCAAAGCAAGCGGCGCTGTCGGCAACCATGTCATACGTGCCGACTATGAAGAAATTCTACCGCGCATGCAGCAAGGCGACACGCTGGAGCAGGCAGCATCCCGTCTGCACTACCTTGGCGACACGCACGTCATCGGCTTTATCCGCACCGGCGAGAGCAGCGGCACGTTGCCGGACATGCTGATGCGCCATAGCCGCGGCGAAAGCGAAGCGCTGGACCACTTCCAGCAGCAACTGGCGGACTGGCTGCCACGCCTGGCCTACAGCGCCGTCGCCGTATGGATGGCCTACGGCATCCTGGGCAGTACGGTATTCCGGCCTCCTGCGTTGTAATGTCGCCGCGTTGCTGTATGCCGCATGGCTATTTAAACCGAATTCTGTCAGACTGGATCCAACAAAAAAACTAACGATGCTGGCTCCGCCATAGCGGCAGCCGGCACATCTCTTTTGGGGAATACCGTGCGCAAAGCGCTGAATAATTTGCTGAAACGCTGGTTTACCCAGGCGGATACAGAGCCGCAACAAGTCGCAGCGCCCACTACACCGCAAAAGCCTGCTGAGATTCCGTCGCCCGATGCAACAGCCGTTGTTACTGCGGTAGCGCCTGCCACTATCCCTGAGCCGCTCAAGCCCGAAGCACCTGCAAAAGAACAGGAAGTATTTGTCGCATGGAAACCCCGCATTGCGGTGGACGCCATCTTCTTCGACTGGGTGATGGGCTATCCGGGCGAGGGCAGCAGCATGGAGACGGAACAAAAGATCCTGCAGGCGCTGTTTGCCTTGCTGGCGTCGGACCTGAACGATGCGGTTGTCGTGCCGCGCGTGCCGACCGTGATACCGCAGTTGCTGAACAGCCTGCGCAACAAGAGCGTATCGGCGAGTGAGCTGGCGCAGCACATAGTCAAGGATGTCGTACTGGTGGGCGAACTGATCAATGCCGTCAACAGCTCGCTGTATAACCCCGCCGACCGCATCAACAGCCTGGACAAGGCCATCATGATACTGGGCGAGGATGGCCTGCGCCTGCTGATCGCCAAGGTGGCTTTTCGCCCCATCATCAATCTCAGTTCCGGCCAGTACACGCGCCGTGCCGCGCCGCATATCTGGAACCAGTCGGAAAAATGCGCGATTGCCTGCCATCAGCTGGCCGTGGGCCAGGATCCTTTCCAGGCGTTCCTGACCGGACTGATGAAAAACGTCGGCCTCATCATCGCTTTCCGGCTGCTGGACCAGGTCTGCGAAGAACCGCGCTTTAAATATTCACGCGGCTTTTCGATGGCGTTTACGTCCGCTGCGGCAACGCTATCCTACCGCGTCGCGCAACGCTGGGGTTTCCCTGCCGAAGTCGTGCAGGCTCTGCAGCAGCAGGCCGGCGGCAGCAAAGCGCCCACCTGGGCGCCGCTAGGACATCTGCTGCACACCGCAGACCTGTTGAGCAAGATGCGCGTGCTGGTCAACCATGGCCAGCTGAAATCCGGCGACGAACACCTCAGGGTAGGCATGAGCCCGCAGGCAGCCGCCTGTTTTGATACGCTGAACGACGTCAACCTGTATGAACAGGGCGGCTCCGAACAAAAATTGCTGACGGAATAATTTTTTCACGTCCAGTTCATAAAACCACATGGAAAGGCCGCCGCTATTCCATGTGCTCCCATCGTAGGAAAAACCCCACGCCACTTTGGGAATGCACCCCATATTTCCTGAGTTAACGTCTTGCTATGCTTTCTCCCTATCCTGGCAATTTGCGCCAGGTGTCGCCTCTTCCTGGAGAATCCGTATGCAACACCCATCACCTGCCTCCTTTACCTTTGTCCGCCGCATCCTTTCACCTCGCGCCGTCCGTGTTACCTTGCACGCAGCGGCTGTGCTCGCCGCACTGGGTTCTACCGCAGGCGCAGCCTGGGCCGACCCGTCTCCCGCGCTGGACCGCTTCAGTATCTCCGCAGGCGGCTTTTATGCCGAGCCCCGCTTGCAGCTGAACGCCGATACCGCCAACGGCCGCGTCAGCACGCCGGCCTATGATGCCGAACATGTCACGATTCCGCATATCAAGGCAGATTTGCTGCTTGGCGACACCCAGGGCCTGTCACTTGACTACTTCAACTACGACAAATCGCATTCGACGGGCCTGTCGGGTGCAACGGTCATCAATGGACAACCGGTCAGCGGCAATGCACAGATCAACGCGGACATGCGGCTGGACGTGGGGCAACTGGCTTACAAATGGTGGTTCGGCAAGGGCAATGACGTATTCGGCCTTGGCGTGGGTGCCGCCTATTACCATGCGCGGCTGGGCGGCTCGGTGAGCGGCACGGTAGCGGGGGTCACCGCCACCGGCAATAGTTCAGTCAGCGAAAATGCCTTCGCCCCCTTGCTGGAACTGGGATGGCGGCACGCCTTTTCGCCCGATTTGAGGCTGTATGCGGATGCATCCGGCATCAAGAAGAATGGCGGCAACGTCAACGGCCACATCTATAGCGGTGCACTAGGGCTGGAATGGTATTTTGCGAAGAATATCGGTGTAGGCGTGGACTACGGCATTTCCAAAATCCACCTGAATCGCGATAGCGATAGTGCCGACCTGGATGTGCGCCTGACCGGGCCATCCGCCTATCTGAAAGCACGCTTCTAAGCGTAATTTGCGTGCGGTGGAGGCGGTATTTTCCTGACCGGCTTGCTGCTTCGGCGGGCACTGTCTGGCGTGCTCGCCGGTGAAGGCTGTATTGTTTTACATCTCTGTAATACGGTGCTGCTGAACTACTGAACTACTCAATTGCTTTGCGTGGCGCGCTGCGCTTTCCGCCTTATGCAGTCAATCAGGCAGAAGGCTGGCTGCGGTGCGCAGCGCTTGCTTGCACTATGTCTTGCTGGGCCATTGCCAATTTTTGTTCAGCTGTCAGGCGTTTTGCCACCATGACGACTGTTTGCGCAGTGGTGTTGGCAGTGTCGTAGGCGATTTTTTCTTCAGTACTCATGCGCTTGGCAGTGACTGTCACTGTCTGCACACCAGCGTTTGCCTGCTGGCTTGTTGTTGCCTGGTAGGCGCAACCGCTGGCCGATACTGCTACGACGATTGCTGCCACCAGGGCTGTTGCTGCGATGACGCCGGTTTTGAAGGTGTTTGCTGTTTTCATTTTATTTCCTCTTTGTCGCTGGTTGTCTGGGGTTGTTTGCGGCTTTTTGTATTCGCTTGCCGATGTATGCACTGTAGACAATCGCTCCTCTGCATGCGAGCGGCTTGCGACGAACTGCAAAAACGCGGGATCAAACGACAAAAAACGCGGCCCGGAACAGGAGCAGGAACAAAAGGAATAGCAAAGCAGGGCCTGACCGCCTCATATGCGGCGCCAAGGCGGCGCTAAGCCCAGGCGTCGTAGGAGCCGAAAGCCCATACATAGCCTTCAGGATCGCGGCAACAATAGCCGCGGCCGCCATAGGGCTTGTCTTCCAGCGCAATCAGCACTTCCGCGCCGTTCTGCACCGCATTCGCATAATGGGCGTCAACTTGCTCGACATAGACGATGATTTCGCTGGTGCCCACGCCGCCGGCTTGGCGTGGCGAGCGGCACATCTGCGGAAAAGGATAGGCTTCGGCGGATGACAGCATGATGCCTCCGTTGCCGAAAGTCAGGTGCGCGTGCGCTATGAGGCCATTTTCTCCCGGCACCACCAGCTTCTGTTCAAAACCCAGCACCCGGCACAGCCATTCTATGGCCGTGCCTGCGTCATGGTAGAGCAGGCCGGGCGTAATACTGGGAGCGGAAGTAGCCATCGCAGCCTCTCTGGTCAGTGAGCGTGGTTTCCATTATAGGCATCGGCAACAGACTGTGGCAGGCGCATGCATGGAAATGCCAAAAAAGTATCAATTAAGTATTGAATTGCTCACCGAACACAGCGAGTAGACGGCATGATGCCTGATTTACATGAAAAATTACCACATGGAATGCTTGCAAGGGGCCAGCGGATAAAACGATGAACCTGACGGCCTGGCATGGCGGAGGCGCTTACGGCTCGCCACGGTGACAAGCACAACTCAGGTGCTTGCCGGTTGACGCATTGTGCATACGGCACAAGCAGATGAAGCTGGAGTTACAGATTACGACGGATTACGGCAAATTGCGGTGGATAAGGCATTTCCGGCTGGTATGGCGAATCAAGGCGCCGCTCAGGCTGCTGGCTGGGCATGGCGCGCTGCGCTGGCTTGCAGGCGCATGTCTTCTTGCGCCATCGCCAGTTTTTGTTCCGCTGTCAGGCGTTTGGCAACCATGACGACTGTTTGCGCTGTGGTGTTGGCAGTGTCGTAAGCAATTTTCTCGTCTGTTGTCATGCGTTTGGCTGTGACGGTCACTGTTTGCACGCTGGTGCTGGCTTGCTGCTGCGCTGTAGCCTGATAGGCGCAACCGCTGGCAAAGAGTGCTGTCACCAGTGCGCTTGCCAGGATGATGCCGGATGTGAAGGTGTTTGCTGTTTTCATTTTGTTTGCCTCTGTCTTCTGGTTTGTCGGGTTTTCGGCGGCTTTATCTGTTTGCCGATGTTGGTACTGTAGTCAAAGCCTGCGCTGCTTGCGAGCGGCTTGCGACGAACTGCAAAAACGCGGGATTAAACGCGCAAAATGGCGATCCGGAACGATATGGAGCAAAGCAGCGCTATTTTCTGTGGGGGCGCCTAATCACCCTGAAAACCGTTTGAAAACCCGTTAACGGCCGGGATTCCGGCCGGCTGGCCTGCCGCAGGGCGTACAATACGGCTTTACCCCGTCTGCCCCGCACCATGACCATCCTGCTGTCCACCCTGAACGCCCGCTATTCCCATGCTTCGCTGGGTTTGCGCTATCTGCTTGCGAACATGGGGAAGCTGCAGGAAGAAACCCGGCTGCAGGAATTCGTCATCGGCGCCAAGACCACCGACATGGTCGAAAAGTTGCTGTCCTACCGGGTTGCCGGCGAGAAGCTGATCGTGGGCTTCGGCGTCTATATCTGGAACGTGGAGGAAACCACCAAGCTGGTCGCGGTGCTGAAGCGGGTTGCACCGGATGTCGTGGTAGTGCTGGGAGGGCCGGAAGTGTCGTACGAGACCGCCGAGCAGCAAATCGTCAAACTGGCCGACTACGTGATCACCGGCTGGGGCGACGTCACATTTCCAGACGTCTGCCGGCAAATCCTGCACGGCCCGCAGCCGCTGATGAAAATCCATGCCGGCGTGCAGCCGCCGATGGCGCAGATCAAGCTGCCCTACGACCTCTACACCGACGACGACATCAAAAACCGTACACTATACGTAGAAGCATCGCGCGGATGCCCGTTCAAATGCGAATTCTGCCTGTCGGCGCTGGACAAGACCGCGTGGCCTTTCGACATCGACCTGTTCCTGGCCGAAATGGAGGGTCTGCATGCGCGCGGCGCGCGGTTGTTCAAATTCGTCGACCGTACCTTTAACCTCAACATCAAGACCAGCCTGAAGATCATGCAGTTCTTCCTGGACAAGCTGGAAGCCGATCCGCAAGACCCGGTATATGCCCACTTTGAAGTGGTGCCGGACCACCTGCCGGATGCGCTGAAGGAGGGCATCATGAAGTTTCCGCCCGGCACGCTGCAGTTTGAGCTAGGCATACAAAGCTTCAACCCCGAAGTGCAGGCAAGGATCAGCCGCAAGCAGAACAACGACAAGGCCGCAGAAAACATACGCTGGCTGTGCGAACACTCTGAGGCGCATCTGCACGTGGACTTGATTGCCGGCCTGCCTGGAGAGACAGTGGAAAGCTTCGCACTAGGCTTCAATCGGCTGTACGCGCTGAAACCGCATGAAATCCAGTTCGGCATCCTGAAGCGCCTGCGCGGCACGCCCATCATCCGCCACACGCAGGAGCACGGTTTGGTGTTCGATCCGCACCCGCCGTACACGATATTGGCCAATAATACGATCGATTTTGCGACGATGCAGCGGCTGGTACGCTTTGCTCGCTACTGGGACCTGGTCGCCAATTCGGGACGTTTCGCACACACGCTGCCGCTGATACTGGCCGATACGCCATTCGAGCACTTCATGGACCTGTCCGACTGGCTGTACGCCAGGACCGATGCCACGCACCGTATTGCACTGGAAAGGCTGGCGGCGCTGGTGGCGGAATGGCTGGCCGATATCAGGAAGATGAACAGGGAAGCAGTAACGGCGCTGATCAAGAGCGACTATGCCGGCCAGTCCATCCACCAGCACGGGCCCGACAAGTCAGCCACGAAAGGCAAGCAGCAAAACTCCTTGCCCCCATCCACACCGGCCACGTCCGCGCCATCGCGCCAGGCGAGGCACATGGCGGCTTGACGCAGTTTCGCCCCGCTATCAGGCTGTTTTTTGCTCCTGCCAGGCGCGCAACAGGCTCTGTGCTCCCGGCTGCAATTGCTGTGCCGGTATCTCTTTCTGGCGGTGGAATATCATCAGCGCATACACGCCCGCGAGAATGTTGACCTCGGGCGACAGCGCGCATTCGTCGCCGGTTGCGGGACGTTGCTGGCGCCAGTAATTGATGGCCGCTTCCAGTTCCGGTAGTGTGATATTCATTGCATCATTCTACATCCATTCTGCAATTACCTTTGTGGCCGGGCGCACGCTGGCCGGGCTTGATCTATTGCAAAATCAGCCGAACTTGTCCAGCAGCGCGGCCAGCCGCTGTATCCGCTCGGCCTGCGCTTCGCCGTTTTCGGCGCCGCCTTCCGTGTGCGTAAGGATAGCGCTGGTCAGCAATGTGATGAAGGAGCGGTCCAGCGCCTTGCGGGCGGCAGCCATCTGCTGGGCGATGGCTTCGCAGTCGGCCGGTTCGGCAGCTTTGGCAATCAACTTCTGCACACCGCGCAACTGGCCTTCCACCCGCGCAAGCCGGTGCAGCAGGTCTTTCTTCTGCTGTTCGCTCAGCGCCGTGCCCTGCACAATATTGAACGCGGCATCTGCCTGAATACTGCTTTTTTTATCCCGCCCAGCCATCATGGCTCCTGGCTCAGGGCTTTCGCCAGTTCGCCGTTTTTTTTGCCCTTGATGATCACTGCGTTGATTTTTTTGATGATGCCATGGTCGTCCTGCGCGCGTATCGCAAAATGGATATTGTCCGTCATCAGCGGCTTGCGCAGCACGATGAAACGGACGCCAGGCGGCAATTTGATCTCCGGCATGCGCTCCGTCACGCGCTGGTTCAGCATGGCTTCCACCTGTTCCGGGTCGGCATTGCGGTTCTGGTAGATGATCGCGTCCATCCTGTGGTTGAGCAGCTTATTGAGCCGGCTTTGCAGGCCGTAGGCGTCTTCCTCCACCGTGAACAACAGATTTTTTTGCCGGTCGAACTCATCGCCGAAGCTGGAGCCGCGGTTCATGCCCAGCGATTTTCCTTTCAGGTCCTGCATGCCGGAAAACGGGAAGCTTGCGTCGCTCCTGGTAATCAGCCAGACGTAATTCGCATACACTGGCTCGGAAAAGTGCAGCGTCTGCATGCGCGAACTGTTCTTGGACAGGCCAAACGCCAGGCCTTCGCCGTTGTTCAGGTTCTGGATCAGGCGGTTCCAAGGATAGCGCCTGACCTCGAAACCAACATCCAGGCCGCGCTCGACAAACTGGATGGTATTGCGGAAGGCCGATTGCGGCGCACCGCTGCCTGCGCTGGCCCTGGCGTCGTTGCCGGACGCCACCAGCAGCACAATGTCGGGTTTTTCTGCATGCGCGTCCCGGGGCAGCACACTGATAGTCGTCAATACGGCACACAGTATCGGCACCCATGCACTGCGCGCCAGCCAATGTTGCCATTGCCGGCTGAAAAAAGCAGGCTTGCCGCCTGCTACAAGGAATTGCGCGTGTCGTTCCTGCATCTGCGTCCGGAACACTAAAACTCATCTCATGCACAGCGGGAGTACGGCAGTGAGATGAGTCCTATGGATTAATCAAGTGGGAAAGAGATTACCACCCTTAAACATTGCTCGGCAACAACATTGCTGAGCTTGATGTGACCATTATGTAACAACACAATATCGCTGACGATGCTCAGGCCAAGGCCTGCCCCTCCGGGGTTGGTTTCCACCGCTGCACCGGCACGGTAAAAAGGCGCAAACACACGCTCCTGCTCCGCCGCCGCAATGCCGGGACCGCTGTCTTCCACTTCCAGCACAGCCTCGCCGACGCCGTTGGCACCGGCTTTCACATACACCCTGACCACGATCTGCCCTTGTTGCGGCGTATAACGAATCGCATTATCCAGCAAATTGCTGAGCATTTCACGCAGCAGCAATTCATGCCCCGTTACCGTCACGTCCTGCTCCGCTTCCAGCGACAGGTCCAGCTGCTTGCGAACGGCGGGCAAGGCCAGCTCGGTGCAGACCTGGCGCGCCATATCGCGCAGCGACAGCGGCGCCATGACGCCTTCCGCCGCGCCGTGGCCGGTGCGGGCCAGCGTCAAAAGGCGGTTCGCCAGATGCACCGCGGAATCGGTGGTAGCGGCGATGCTTTGCACGATCATCCGCATCGCCTCGGTATCGTTCTCCCTCAATGCCAGTTCGGCCTGCGTCTTCAGCACCGTCAGCGGCGTGCGCAGCTGGTGCGACGCATCGGCGATGAAACGCTTCTGGCCGCTGATCAGCGTTTGCAGACGCGCCATATAGCCGTTCATCGCAATGATCAGCGGCCGGATTTCCTTGTGCACCAGCGCCGGGTCGAAATCGGACAAGTCGGTGGGTTCGCGGGTTTCCACATTAGCCTTCAGCTGCATCAGCGGGTGCAGTACGAAACGCACGGCCACCCACACCATCAGCGCCACTGCCAGGATCAGTGCCGCCTGGCGCAGCAGCGTATCCACCAGGATGGTGCGCGACAGGCCGCGCCTGGCATCCATGGTCTCGCCGACCTCAATCAGCGCGATGCCGCGCATCCTGTCATCGTATACCGGCTGGTGCAAGGCGGCGATGCGTACCGCCTGGCCCTGGTACTCGGCATGAAAAAAATGCACCAGCGCCGGATAGATTTCAGAACGCGGCACATCCTTGGGCAGCGTAGGCAAATCTTCGTAGCCGGAAATGAATTCGCCGTTGACGCCGGTGACCTTGTAGTACAGGCGGCCCAGGGTGTCTGTCTCGAAACTGTCCAGCGCGACATAGGGCACATTGGCGACCAGCTTGCCATCGACAATGCTGACTCTTTCCGACAACGCGCGAGCAGACGCCAGCAGCGAGCGGTCATAGGCCAGGTCGGCAGCGTCCAGCGCATTGCGATACACGGAAAAGGCATTCAGCGCGACCAGCAGCAGCAGCGGAATCAGCAGCCAGCGCAGGAATTGGCCGCGCAGGCTACCGACGGTATCGGGAGAGCGCCGTACTTTCATCGACTTGCGGAAGCGGCCTGCGGCTTCACGTTCGGTTCCATACATCGGGCTTCAATATTCGGCCTCATGCAGCACTGCGCGCTTCGAGCAGGTAGCCTATACCGCGCAGCGTCGTGATGGCGACGCTGCCGGCGCTGACGCTGTCCAGCTTCTTGCGCAGCCGGTGGATATAAATCTCTATGGCATCCAGGTTGGCATCGTCATCCAGCGCAAACACTTCGTCGAACAGCTTTTCTTTCGGTACTGCCTGGCCGCGCCGTATGATCAGCGCTTCCAGCACCGCATATTCGCGCGGCGTCAGCGACAGCGGCGCATCGCCGTAAGAAAATAGACGCGATACCGTATCGAAGGACAGCGGGCCGCAGCTCAGCGTCACGGCCTCGTTGCCCTGCGAGCGGCGCAGCAGCGCCTTGACCCGTGCTTCCAGCTCGGCCAGTTCAAACGGTTTGGCCAGGTAGTCGTCCGCGCCCAGGTTCAGCCCCTGTACCCTTTCATTCAGGCCGCCGCGAGCCGTCAGTATCAGTACCGGCGTCTTGGCGCCGCGTGCGCGCATGCGCTTCAACACATCCAGGCCGTCCATTTTCGGCAGGGTGAGGTCCAGGATGACCAGGCCGTATTCCTGCGTATGCAGCAAGGCGTCGGCATCGGCGCCGTTCATCGCACACTCTACGGTCAGGTGGGCATCCAGCAGGGCTTTGGTCAGCCAGCGGGATAGTTCTATATGGTCTTCAACCAGCAATATGCGCATCTTGCACCGTTTTTAAAATTGTCTAAGCACGGTCTCCTCGTGCATTTTTGCTCTATTCTGCTTTTTTTATCATACCCATATTCCTGCCTTTTGCAAAAGCGCTATTCGGCGCGGCTTTGTTGCAAAGCCCCTGTATATTGCGTTGCACAATGAAGTCTTGGGCTAAAGCCCGCCCCTGAAAGCTAACTGAAAGTATGTGAGGACTAGCATGCCTGTCACCTTGAAAAATTCCCTGCATTCCATGTCAACCCGCTCCCAGCCAGCGTCCCATAGCAAGCCAGGCAAGCCCATCGCGGCAGTGGTGCTGGCCTGCGCGGCACTATTTGTGTCTGGCGGCAGCATCCGGGCGGCCGATACACCCGCCACGGCGGCAAAGCCGGCAGGCGCGCTGTGCCTGGCACCAGCCAAGCCCGGCGGCGGCATGGACCAGACCTGCAAGCTGATACAAAAGGCCATGGGCAAGGACATGCGGATCAGCTACCTGCCGGGCGGCATAGGCGCCGTCGCATGGAATTCGGTCATTACGCAACGCAAGGCGGAGCAGGATACGCTGGTCGTCTACTCCGGCGGTTCGCTGCTGAACCTGGCTGAAGGCAAGTTCGGCAAATCCGGCGCCGGCGACGTGCGCTGGGTAGCCGGCATAGGCACCGACTACGGCATGATCGCGGTGCGCAGCGATTCGCCGTACAAGAACCTGCGCGAACTGATGCAGGCCATCAGGGACAAGCCGTCGGATGTCGCCATCGGCGCCGGCGGCACTGTGGGCAGCCAGGATTGGCTGAAGATGTCGCTGATCGCCAGGCGTGCCAGCCTCGACCCCAAGGTGATGCGCATCGTCGCCCTGGAAGGCGGCGGCGAATCCTTTACAGCACTACTGGCGGGCTATGTGCAGGCGATTTCGGGCGATGCGTCCGAAGCCAGCCTGCACATACGCGACGGCAAGATCCGGGTGCTGGCAGTGCTGTCCGACGCGCGCCTGCCGGGCCTGCTGGCTAATGTGCCGACCGCGCGCGAACAAGGCTTCGACGTCACCTGGCCCATCATCCGCGGCGTCTACATGGGACCGCAGGTCAGCGATGCCGATTACCAGAAGTGGGTGGGCAGGTTCGACCAGGCAATGGCAGACCAGCAGTTCGCCCAACTGCGCGCAGCGCACGGCCTGTATCCGTTTGCAATGACGGGCAAGGACCTGACCGCCTATATCAACAAGACGGTCGAGCAGTACAGGGTACAGGCGAAGGAATTTGGCCTGCTGCGCTGATCCGCTCCGCTTAAACGACATACAAAATACAAAATACCAGTCAATCAATACAAAAACAGGAGACTTTACATGTTTAGACGAACTCTCATCACCACCGCAGTGGCCGGCATTGCTCTGGGCGCGGCACTGGCCGCCCCATTGGCGGCCCACGCGCAGGCGCCGGCCGGCTATCCGGCCGACTACGGCAAGATCGTCGACTCGGCGAAAAAAGAGGGTAAGCTCGTCATCTACAGCGCAACCGACACCAAGGCGGTGGAGCCGATGATCAAGGATTTCAAGTCCATGTATCCGGACGTGCAGGTTGAATACAACGACATGAATTCCACGGAAGTGTATAACCGCTACATTTCAGAAACAGCGGCCGGCGGCAACAGCGCCGACCTGATGTGGTCTTCTGCGATGGACTTGCAGACCAAGCTGGTGTCCGACGGCTACGGCCTGCAATACCAGTCTCCCGAGTCCTCCGGCATACCGCAATGGGCCATCTGGAACCACTCAGCCTACGGCACAACCTTCGAACCTGCAGTATTCGTCTACAACAAACGCCTGGTGACCGAGGCTGAAGTACCGAAGACACACGCCGAGTTCGCCAAACTGATCACCACCAAGCTGGACAAGTTCAAGAACAAGGTGACGTCCTACGATATCGAAAAATCCGGCGTCGGCTTCATGTTCATCACGCAGGACAGTCGCGAGAACAAGGAATTCTGGGATCTGGCCAAGGCCTTCGGCGCCGTCAGCCTGCGGGTACAGTCGTCCACCGGCACCATGCTGGAGCGCATCTCCTCCGGTGAAAACCTGCTGGGCTACAACATCCTCGGTTCCTATGCGCTGGTGCGCGCGGCCAAGGACCCTTCGATCGGTGTCGTGCTGCCGAAAGACTACACGCTGGTGCTGTCGCGTGTCATGTTCATCAGCAAAGCGGCCAAGCATCCGAACGCGGCCAAGCTGTGGCTGGACTATACGCTGTCCAAACGCGGCCAGACGATGATCGCCAATGAAGCCAAGCTGTATGCGATCCGCGCTGACGTAAAGGGAGAAACCACGTCGTCCGACTTGGCCAGACAGATAGGCACGGGCCTGAAGCCGCTGCCGGTCAACCCCATGCTGCTGCAATACCTGGACCAGGGAAAACGCCTCGCTTTTCTGAAGCAATGGAAAGAGACCGCAGGCAAGAAATAATTTTCTTCATCTGATTCCTTCCTGTGGACCAGCGATACAGCGGGTCTGCATGAGGGGTCCTGCGCAGCGCTTCCTGCTGCCCTGTTTAGCTGGCAGCCGTCATCGAATTCACAAGGCATCCTCATGCAAACCCTCAGCCTTCCTTCCCGCGGCAAGTGGTCGCGGATCAACTGGCCGCGCGGCATTGTCGTCACGCTGGCCTTGCTGGCGATCTTCACGCCGCTGTCGCTGATCTTTTTCCAGAGTTTCCTGTCCGCGCCCTTTTTTGCGCCGGTCAAGACGCTGGGGCTGGACTCCTACCGCTTCATCTTTGACGATCCGGACTTCCGTGACGCCTTCTGGAACGGCCTGATCCTGGCATCCGGCCTCGCCATCATCGCCGTGCCGCTGGGCGGCCTGCTGGCCTTCCTGATGGTACGTACCGACCTGCCGGGCCGCAGCTGGATAGAACCAATGCTGCTGGTGCCCATCTTCGTATCACCGATGGTGGTCGCCTTCGGCTATGTGGTGTCAATGGGGCCAGTCGGGTTTTATACGCTGTGGGTGAAGCAGCTGCTGGGCGTGGAGCCATGGAATATTTATTCCTTCATCAGCATCGTCGTGATCGCCGGGCTGACGCATGTGCCGCATGTGTACCTGTATTCCTCCGCTGCGCTGAAAAGCCTGGGCTCGGATGTGGAAGAGGCTGCGCGGGTGGCCGGCGCGTCGCCGTTCCAAGTGGCGCTGCACGTATCGCTGCCGATGATCATGCCCGCGCTGGCCTTTTCCGGCGTGCTGGTGTTCTTCCTCGGCTTTGAAGTGTTCGGCCTGGTGCTGGTGCTGGGCGATCCGGAAGGCCATCTGGTACTGGCAACCTATCTGTACAAGCTGACCAACAAGCTGGGCACGCCTTCCTACCACCTGATGGCCGCTGCAGCGGTATGCCTGGTGGCAGTGACGATGCCGCTGGTGATGATACAGCGCTGGCTGCTGAAATCGGCCAACAAATACGTGTCCATCAAAGGCAAGGGTTCGCGCCAGAAACCGCTGCCGCTCGGCAAATGGAAATGGGTGGCGTTTGCGCTGCTGGCGGCCTGGCTGGTCTTCACCATTGTGATTCCGCTGTCCGGCATCGTGCTGCGTGCCTTCGTCTCCTACTGGGGCGAGGGTGTGAAATTGGCCGATGTACTGACGCTGCAGCATTTCCGCGACATCCTGGAACAGCCTTCGCTGATGCGCGGCATCCTGAACACGGTGCTGATCGGCGTCATCGGCGGCGGGCTGGCCGTGATTTGCTACGCTGGCGTGGCGCTGGCGATGCACCGCAAGCCGGATGGCATCACACGGCTGCTGGACTACAGCGTACTGGTGCCGCGTGCGATTCCCGGCCTGCTGGCGGGCTTGTCCTTCCTGTGGGTGTTCCTGTTCGTGCCAAGCTGGCTGGACGGCGCACTGCAGGGCTTTGACAATCCTGTCGCGCTATGGCTGACGGAAAACCTGATCCCGCAACTGCGCGCGCTGCGCTCCACGATTTTTTCAGTATGGATCGCCTATTCAGTCGTATGGATGGCATACGGCCTGCGTCTGATTTCCACCGCATTGCTGCAAGTCGGGCCGGAACTGGAAGAGGCCGCGCGCGCAGTCGGCGCGAGCCGCGGCCAGGTAACGCGCGATGTGACGCTGCCGCTGGTCAAGTTCGGCCTGCTGGGCGCGTGGCTGATGGTGTTCCTGATCTTCGAGCGCGAATATTCCACCGGCGTCTACCTGCTGTCGCCGGGCACCGAGGTCATAGGCGCACTGATCGTATCGCTGTGGGCCGGCGGCTCGGTCGATCTGGTCGCGGCGCTGTCCTTCATCAATATCGCACTGGTCGCCATCGGCCTGGGGCTGGCGCTGCGCTTCGGCGTCAAGCTCAGCCATTAACACCCGCACCTTATCCATGCATTCAACGCATTTAGCAGAATACGAGAGAACACCATGTCTGAATTAAGCGTAAAAGACCTGACCCTGGAATACGGCTCCGGCGCTACCGCCAACCCCATCCTGAAGGGGGTATCGATGGACCTGCAGCGCGGCGAAGTGGTGGCGCTGCTGGGCCCTTCCGGCAGCGGCAAGACCACGCTGCTGCGCGCTGTGGCAGGGCTGGAAAGCCCAAAGACCGGCAGCATCCATATCGGCGACAAGCTGTTCTTTGACGGCGCGAAGAAACTGGAAGTGCCTGCCGGGCAGCGCAACCTGGGCCTGGTGTTCCAGTCCTATGCACTGTGGCCGCACAAAACGGTGGCCGATAACGTCGGCTACGGCCTGAAGCTGCGCAAGATGAATTCCAGCGATATCGCCGACAAGGTCAAGGCTGTACTCGCACAGCTCGGCCTGGGCCATCTGGGCGAACGCTTCCCGCACCAGCTATCGGGCGGCCAGCAGCAGCGCGTGGCGATTGCGCGCGCACTCGTGTATAACCCGCCGGTGATACTGCTGGATGAACCGCTGTCCAACCTGGACGCCAAGTTGCGCGAAGAGGCGCGCGCCTTCCTGCGTGAGCTGATCGTGCGGCTGAACCTGTCGGCGCTGATGGTGACGCACGACCAGGGCGAGGCGATGGCGATTTCCGACCGCATCCTGCTGCTGAACAACGGCGTCATCGAACAGCAGGGTACGCCGCAGAGCATGTATGAAACCCCGAATACGCTGTTCACCGCGGAATTCATGGGCAGCAATAACAAGTTGCGCGGCACCGTGGTGCACTCGGACGGCAGCCGCGTCAAGCTGCAGATAGGCGGCGCCACCCTGGATGCCACCGTGCGCGGTGCTGATGCAGGCAAGACAGGTAGCAGCGTGACAGCCATCATCCGGCTGGAACAGGTGCGCCTGTCCTCCACGGCCGCCGGCAACGCGATCAGGCTGCCGCTGAGCACCTGCATGTATCTGGGCGACCGCTGGGAATGCCTGTTCGGCCTCGCCGGCAGCGACAGCACACTGCGCGCCTATTCGCCGCACAAACTGGAACAGGGTGAATACTGGCTACAGCTGGATGCGGACAAGCTGTGGGCATATTGATCCGCGATGATGACCGGCCGCTGACTCCTATCCTCCGCTCTTAGTTTCCTCACATCAATAGCGACGTCTGTACCGTGTGTGCAGACGTTTGTCTGCACACCCCGCCAAGAAAAGACAGCAAATTCCCTATCCTTGCCGCATAATAAGCTGCGGCTACGCCGCGTTCCAATAAAGCGCGATGGCAGCGCAGGACGAAGACTGGGGGAGAAAATGGGTCGTTTTGTGATCGTGGCTTATACGCCCAAGCCTGGCAAGGACCAGGCTTTGCTAACTGCCGTCGGCAAACACCTCACCATACTTGCCGAAGAAAAATTGATTACCGATAAGCCGGGCTATGTCATGCGCGCCGCAGACGGCAGTATTGTCGAAGTGTTTGAATGGCGTTCTGCCGAGGCCATCCGGCAAGCCCATGAAAATCCTGCGGTACAGGCTTTGTGGGCGGAGTTTGCCGGCGTCTGCGACTACACGCCATTGAGTCGGCTGGCCGAATCTCAGCAGATGTTTGCCGAGTTCGATGCTCTTCCTTCCTGAACTGCATGACGATGATGATTTACCCTGATTCACCTTGAACGCCCCGTGCGGGGTTAGCCTGCCATGTCCAGTTCCATGCAATTGAAAACCGCTACCGGCAGCAAACAGATCCGCCTGCGGATGGAAATGCTGCGTTTCCTCGCCGTTGTATTTGCGTATATCGCCGCCGGCCGCCTGGGTTTGTCCATCCCTTATCTGAGCCCCAATGTCAGCCTGATCTGGCTGCCTACCGGCGTTGCGGTGGCGGCCCTGATGCGCTGGGGCAAGCGCGCGGTGCCGGCCGTCTATATCGCCGCTTTCCTGCTGGAATTTTCTGCCGGCTACAGCCTGGCCGTGGCAGCCTGGCTGGCGATAGGCAATACGCTGGGTCCGAATCTGACGTGCTGGATTTTACGGCGCGAACGCTTTGACCGCTTTTTTTCGCGCCGCAAGGACGTGATCTGGTTCAGCGCGGCGGCTACTGTTGGCATGATGATCTCCGCCAGCGGCGGCGCACTGACCTTGTGGCGCTACGGGCTTACCGACAACATCGTCAAGGTGTGGCTGAGCTGGTGGGCCGGCGACGCGGTAGGCGTGCTGCTGGCAGCGCCGGTACTGCTGTCGCTGTCTTACCGGACTGTTGCGGAATTCACGCAGAGACACAAGGAAGTGCTGATTTTTGCGCTGATCTTCGTCGGCAGCAACTGGTTCATCTTTCTGTCGCCGCATGCGCATATCCGCCTGACCTTTATTGCCGTCACCGTCATGATCTGGCCGGCAATGCGCTTCGGCATCAGCGCTGCATCGCTGGCAGTGCTGGCGTCGTCCGCCATTGCCGCCTGGGCCACCGCCACAGGAAGGGGGCCTTTCAATAGCGACGATGCCCAGGGCAACCTGTTGATCCTGTGGGGCTATATGACGACGCTGGTCATCGTCACGCTGATCATCACCGCGCTGCAGACCGAAAGCAAGAGAGCCGCCGATGAACTGCGCGAGGCTTTTGAGCGGGTCAGCAAGGTCGCTTCGCGGCTGCCGGGGCTGATCATGCAATACCGTGTCAGCCCGGACAACAGCACCGGCGTGCCTTATGCCAGCGACGCCATCCGCCAGATGTTCGAAATTCGTCCGGACGAAGTGCGCCACGATGCATCGGCGCTGTTTGAACGCATAGACCGTGCCGACGTAGAAAAGGCAAAACCGCTGATACGCCATGCGGGCAGGACGCTGACATCGTGGCAGACCGAGTTCCGGCTGCGCAGGCTCAACGGCCAGGTGCGCTGGCTGTATATCGACGCGCTGCCGGAGCCGGAGCCGGACGGCGGCATGCTGTGGCATTGCTTCATCACCGACATTACCGAGCGCAAGCAGGCCGAGCATGACCTGCAGATCGCAGCCTTTACCTTTGAATCGCAGGAAGGTATTTTCGTCACCGACGCCAATTGGACCATCCTGCGGATGAACCAGGCCTTTAACCGCATCACCGGCTATGAAAATGCCGACCTGCTGGGCCGCAAACCGCCTATCTATAAATCCAAGCAGCAGGACCGCGCCTACTTCGACAATATCGCCGAGCTGCTAAAGGAAAACAAGTTCTGGCAGGGAGAAATGTGGAGCAAGCGCAAAAACGGCGACATCTACCCGCAGATGATCACGCTGACGGCCATCACCAATGCCGAAGGCGAGGTCAGCAACTACATCGCTTCTTTTACCGACATCAGCCGGCACAAGAGCTATGAAGAAGAAATCCGCAACCTGGCTTTCTACGATTCGCTGACACAGTTGCCCAACAGGCGCCTGTTGATGGACAGGCTGCAGCACCTCATTTCATTGAGCAAGCGCAGCGATAACCATAGCGCGATCCTGTTCATCGACCTGGATAATTTCAAGACGCTCAACGACACCCGCGGTCATGATGCCGGCGACCTGCTGCTGGTGGAAACCGCAAGCCGGCTGCAGACCTGTGTGCGCGACAGCGACACCGTGGCCCGCCTGGGCGGCGACGAATTCGTCGTCGTGCTGGAAGAGCTGAGCATCGTACGCGACGAGGCGGTGCAGCAGGCCGACAGGATCGCCAACAAGATACGCATGCTGCTGTCGGAGCCTTACCACATCATGGACTTTGAACACCATGGCTCCAGCAGCATAGGGGTGTGCCTGTTCCACGGTGGCGACATTACCGTCAAGGATCTGTTCAAGCGCGCCGACACTGCGATGTACGAGGCCAAGACTTCCGGCCGCGATGCGGTGCGCTTTTTCGATCCGGCGATGCAGGCAGTGCTGGTAGTGCGCATGATGCTGGAATCCAATCTGCGGGTCGCACTGGCGCAAAATCAGTTCAAGCTGTACTACCAGGTGCAGGTCAATGCCGACGGCCAGCTGATCGGCGCGGAAGCGCTGCTGCGCTGGATACATCCGGACCGCGGCTTTATCTCACCGGCGGAATTCATCCCGCTGGCCGAAGAAACCGGGCTGATCGTGCCGATCGGCAACTGGGTGCTGGAAACCGCCTGTGCGCAACTGAAAAAATGGGAAGCGAAGGAAGACACGCGACACCTGACGCTGGCCGTCAACGTCAGCGCCAAGCAGTTCCAGCAGGTCGATTTTGTGGAAAAGCTGCGCAGCATGCTGTTGCGCACCGCGATTAATCCAACCCGGCTGAAAATAGAGCTGACCGAAAGCACGATCCTGGATAACGTGGACAGTACCACGGCCAAGATGCATGAACTGCGCGAACTGGGCATCGCTTTTTCGATGGACGATTTCGGCACCGGTTATTCGTCGCTGGCCTACCTGCAGCGCCTGCCGCTGAACCAGCTGAAAATAGACCGCTCTTTCGTGCGCGACATCAGCGATGATGAAAACGATGCCACCATCGTGCGCGCGATCATTTCGCTGGGCGTCAACCTGGGCCTGAACGTGATTGCGGAAGGGGTGGAAACCCTGGCGCAGCGCAGCTTCCTAATCGAGCATGATTGCCACGCCTTCCAGGGCTACCTGTTCAGCAAACCGCTACCGCTGGAAGGTTTCCAGGAGTTGCTGAAGCAGTCCAGGCAGGCGCAAAGCGCCGCCTGATTATTCTGACTATTTGACTATTGATTCAGCGGAAATCAGGCGGCCAGCTTCAACAGGCGCAGATCCAGCTTGCCGTCCAGCATGGGCGGACACCAGAAATAGCTGCCGGTTACCGGCTTGGAAAT
The DNA here is from genome assembly GCF_049339885.1 of Undibacterium sp. TJN25. NCBI lineage: Bacteria > Pseudomonadati > Pseudomonadota > Betaproteobacteria > Burkholderiales > Oxalobacteraceae > Undibacterium > Undibacterium sp. TJN25. The sequence goes on from NZ_JBMPPM010000003.1 coordinate 129,599, forward strand.
CGTGAACAGCGCATCGGTATGCTTGTCTTCGGCGCCGCTCATGCGACGCAGCTGAGCCTCGAACGCGTATAAGGATTTACCGAAGGCGACGAAGTTCAGGCCGGCGTGCAGCATGTCGGCCCAGGGCATGGAGCGGCGCAGCACGAAGGCTTCGGGATCGAAACTTTCCTGCGCGGTGCGTTTGACATGCGCCGACACCGGTGCGTCTTCCAGTTCTTCATTGTCGCTGCGGCGGCGACCCATCATGTGGTCTTGCGCCAGCTCTTCCATTGCCTCGAATTTTTCAAACTGGTGCTGCCACTGCTGGACAGCGGCAAAACTGGAGCCATCCAGGCCCGCACCCTGGCCTTGGGCGAAAGCCGCTGCCACTGCATCTTCGCCTTTGGGATTTTCTGTGCCGTCTTCATAACCGGTCAGGTCATGGCCGGCGCCGGAGCGAAAAGCCTCCACCGTATGCTGCAGCTCGAAAGCCGGCAGCAACGCGCGCAGCAACCGGCGCGTCTGGTGCACCAGGTCGGTCCTTTCGTTTTCACGCAGCCAGCACCATAGTGCGGCCGGCGTGGCGGGCAGGCGCACGCGGCTGCCGTCTATGCCGGTGAAATCGCGCAAGCCGGGCACCTCGGCGCCCATCGCGGCAACCAGCGTATGCCCGAAGCCGACCACGAGGCGTTCGCCGTCCGCCAGTTCCCGCAGCGCAGCCAGTGCTGCATGCAGCGCATCGGACGATTTCAGCGTGAAGCTCAGGTAGCGGCCATGCGGCGGCACGGACTGCAGGATGCCCGGCTGGATAGGCAGGCCGGTATCAGGCGTGGATAAGGCTGTGGATAAGTTTGACATGGTTATTCTGTATTCAGGGATGAATCAATCGGTGGAAGCCGGCACGGCGGCATCGGGCACGGATACCGGGCGGACATAGTAGATATCCCACTCGCTTTCGGCGCTGTATACAAATCCGTGTTTCTGATAAAAGCGGTTGGCATCGCTGCCACGCAACGCGCCGACATGCAGGGGCAGGCCGGCGGTGTCCGCTTCGGCAATGATCTGGCGCAACGCCCATGCACCGAGGCCGCGGCCTTGCCAGTCCGGATGCAGATAAAGGTGGTCGAGCAGCAGGCCGGCGCCGGATTCCGGTGGCAAAAGCTTTACCGCGACAAAGCCGATGTCAACGCCATCGGCGACAATGACGCGGGTCGCTGCAGCATCATAGCTTGCGCGCAGGCGTTCACGCGCGCGCTGAGGATCAAACCTGCCTATACGCTCCAGACTGGGCTGCATCGCGGCGATGCGCAGCGCCAGCAGATTTTCAAAATCCTCGCCGCACGCAGGACGAAAACCTGGAATACCTGTCTGCAATGCTATTCCGGCCATGCCGCCTGCACGATGGCTTCTATATCGCCGGGATCCGCCGCGGCTTTCTGCGCGTCTTTCCAGTCTTTGACATCGGGCTTGGCCTTGGCGGTGAACTTGGGCGTATCCACTGCCATCTTCATGGCGAATACGACGATGCCGTCGGATACACCGAACGGGCGCAGCTTGCTGACGGCATCGGTGACGGCGGCGTCGTAATACTCATGCAGCGCCGGCTCCATGTCCAGCCAGGCAGCGATTTTCTGGTCCGCGCGCACGGCCACGACAATATAGCCGGAACTCTGCGGCATCTTGACCTTTTTCAAGGCCTTCCACACCGCCGATTGCACGTTGCGGGTGAAACGGGCGAAATCCTGGAAGTTCACCTCTTTTTCCTTCAGCACCTCTTCGCCCTGATAGAAATACATGTCGTCGAAGCGGGTTTCCGCCGCATGGCTGAGGCCCGCAAACAGGAAAAACACACAGGAGATGAAAAGTTTCAGCAGTTTCATGAATGCGCCGATCGCTTAATTGGTGACAAACACGCCTGCGGAACGGTTCTTTTGCACGTTATCCCATGCAAATACCTGGCCGTTCATCGCGACATAGACGCCGGGCGCGAGCAGCTGCGCAGCGGCGGCGGCAAAACCGAGGTTGAACAGCGCATCCGAATTGGCGATCTCATACGGGATCATCGCGCCGGTCAGCACAATGACCTTGTCCAGCGCGGCGGCGCCCAGCACTTGCCCGGTTTCTCGCATGGTGTCGGTACCGTGGATAATGACGATGGCCTTTTCCGGCGCCTGCCTGCAGGATTGCAAAATGTTCTGGCGGTGCACGTCCGTCATGTCCAGCGAGTCCATCAGCTCCGGCACTTCCAGCTCCACCGGCACGGTGATGCGGGCGCGCGCCAGCACCGCCGGCAGGTGGCTGTCGGCAAAACCCAGCTTGCCGTTCAGTTCGTCATAGTGTTTGTCGAAAGTGCCGCCGGTGGCAATGAAGCGCAGGGTCATGATGGATGCTATGCAGTTGAGGTAGCGGACATTGTAACGCGCGCGGGGCGCTGCGCAAAGTTGCAAGCAGCCAGGCAAGTCGCGTAGCCCTTACTACTTTGGCAAGCTCTTACAGCCTGTTACTTTCCGCGCTTGGTTTACCGCGCAAATTTGCATTACACTACAGCGGAAATTTTCTTCCGTCCTCGCACCTCCGACTCCACGACCCATGAAACCGATTGCTCCAGGCACCGTCATCTTCCACCGCCATCGCGGTTATGGCGTGCTGACGGCTGTCAACCTGCTGACAGGCTGGGTGGCGGCACGCTTCGGCAATGAATCGCGCACGCTGGACCTGAATCTGTCCACCGACGAAATCCAGCATGCCGATGGCGAGGCTATCCTGTTCCGGCGCGAACCGCCGGAACGCATGCCACATGCACGCCTGATGGCCATGGTCAGAGAACTGCACAAGGCCGGTTACCAGAAACTGTATCTTTACAGCTGGCCCAAACCTTCCGGCCTGCATTGGCGCTGGCAGCTATTCACCGGTCCGCGCGACTGGATGCAGCGCCCGTGGCGCGAAGGCTGGTATGGTTCCGGCGCCGACTACAACTTCAACCCGGTGATGGGCTGGGGCGATGCCCCCGGTGCAACGACAGAAGAGTTGATACATGCGCTGGCCAAATTCGATCCACAAGGCCTGGCACAGGCACTGGGGCGCGACGAAGACCACACCGTGTGGTTCGACGCCGTCTGCGAAGCACTGCTGCCGCACTATGCATACAGCCTGGGCAGCGACCAGCAGAAGCATCCGCTGCAATCACTACCGCAACACCTGCCGGTGATCGCCGTGCGGCAAAAGCAGGCCGAGTACAGCGGCCTGCCGCTCAGCTGGCCGCCGGGCTGGGAAAGGCTGTGGGGCGTGGGCAGCTTCGATAGCCGCCGTGACGTGCTGCCCGTGGTCAGGCACGACATTATTCCTACCGCCTTCAACCTGCCTATCCCCTGAGTGCTTATTTTTCATCGCCAATTTGCCGATGAAAGATTTTTTATCAAAATAGTTCTAGAATGCTGCGGAGCAATTCAATCCGCGCGCCATGCCTGCCGTCCTGAGCAGGGTGCCGCACCACCCCGGGAGAAGTCATCTTGAAATTTCCACGCCAGTCCGCCGTTTGCGCCACCGCCCTGCTTACTTTGTTATCCACCGCCGGCCATGCCGCCGACACGCCAGAGGAAAAGAAGATCGCTGCCCGCAAACCCGAGATTGAAAAAATCGTCGCCGAGATTTCCGCCAAGCGGATAGAAGCCACGATCAACAAGCTGGTCAGCTTCCAGACCCGCCATACGATGTCGGATACCACGTCCGACACCACCGGCATAGGCGCGGCGCGACGCTGGATCAAGGGCGAGCTGGAACGCTGCGGCGCCGGCAAGCTGGACGTGCAGTACGACAGCCATATCCATCCTGTGGATAAGCGCATCAGCACACCGACGGAAATCGTCAACGTGGTGGCAACATTGAAAGGCGATACCGCCAGCGACCGCTATTACGTCGTCAGCGGCCACTACGATTCGCGCGTCACCGACATCATGAATGCGACGTCATTCGCCCCCGGCGCCAACGATGACGCATCCGGTACCGCCGCCGTCATGGAAATGGCCTGCGTAATGGCCAAATATAAGTTCGACGCCAATATCGTGTTCATGGCGGTTGCCGCCGAAGAACAGGGCCTGTACGGCTCCGGCCATTTTGCGCAGCAGGCCAGGGAAAAGAACCTGAACATCGCCGGCATGTTCACCAACGACATCATCGGCAGCTCGCATTCCGACACCGGCCATGTGGATAACAAGCAGGTGCGCCTGTTCGCCGAAGGCGTGCCAGCACGCAAGGAAATGCCGGACAACATCCGCACACTGGTCACCACCGGCGGCGAAAACGATTCGATCTCACGCCAGCTGGCGCGCCATGTGAAGGAACAGGGTGAACGCTACGTGCCAGGCTTCAAGGTCACCATCATCAACCGCGCCGACCGCTACCTGCGCGGCGGGGATCACATGCCTTTCCTGGAACAGGGCTACGCCGCCTTGCGCTTCACCGAACCGGCCGAAGACTTCAATCACCAGCACCAGGATGTGCGCACTGAAAACGGTGTGAAGATAGGCGACCTGCCCGAATACGTCGATTTCAACTACACCGCGCAAGTGGCCCGCATCAATGCAGCGGCACTTGCCTCGCTGGCACTGGCGCCGGCAGCGCCATCCAAAGTGCAGGTACGCACCGACAAGCTGGAAAACGATACCCGCCTGGTATGGGAGGCTAACCATGAACCCGACCTCGCAGGCTACCGCATCGTATGGCGCGACACGACCGCGGCGGACTGGCAGCACGCCGTGTATATCGGCAACGTGACCGAATACACGTCGAAGCTGTCCAAGGACAATATATTTTTTGGTGTGCAGGCTGTGGATAAGGACGGCAATGTCAGCGTTGCGTCTTATCCGACGCCTTTGAGGTGATCGCTGGCGATCATTTTGCTTCGTCGAGGGTTTAGTGCGGCATTAACAAGGTCTTTATCGTAGTTTGATGCCCCTCACCCCAACCCTCTCCCGCCCCCGGGAGAGGGAACCAAATCTGATTCGTTGGGCTAGAAACTTCACCCCAGTGGATTCAACACATTCTTCGGCGTACCCGCCGCAAAATCCACCACGTTCTGGAACGCCGCCCGGAAATATAGCTCGTAGCTGTCCTGCTCCACATAACCCAGATGCGGCGTCGCCAGCACGTTTTCCATGCGCAGCAGGGGGTTATCCACAGGCAGAGGTTCGGTCTCGAATACGTCCACTGCCGCAAACCCCGGATGCCCTTTCGGCAAAGCGGCTTCGAGTGCGCCGGACTCCACCAGTTCTGCCCGGCTGGTATTGACGAACAACGCGGTGGATTTCATCGATGCCAGATCAGCCGCGGTAACAATGCCGCGTGTTGCATCATTTAAGCGCAGATGTACGGAAATGACATCGCTTTCAGCAAAAAAAGCCTCTTTTGATGCAGCGGCATGATAACCGTCGGCAATCGCCTGCGCACGGCTGGGTTCGCGGCCCCAGATGACAACATTCATGCCGAAGACCTTGCCGTAGGCGGCGATCATCTTGCCTATTTTGCCGTAACCCCAGATGCCCAGCGTCTTGCGTTTTAGCACCCAGCCCAAGGTATTGTGCTCGGCGCGCAGCGAAGAGGTCTGCCACACGCCGTCCTGCAGCAGGCTATTGTATTGTGGGATCTTGCGGGCCGCGGCCATGACAAGCGCCCAGGTCAGTTCAGCCGGAGCGGTGGGGTCGCCGATGCCTTCGACGATGGTGACGCCGCGTTCCGTCGCGGCAGCGACGTCGATATGGCCGGCAACCTTGCCGGTTTGCGACAAAAGCTTCAGATTCGGCAATTTTTGCAACAGCGCTTTCGGGAAAGCCGTGCGTTCGCGGATCAGCACCAGCGCCTCATACGGCGCCAGCCGGATCGCCAGCTGGCCTATGCCGACGGCGGAACTGTTGAACACTTTAACGTCGTGCCCCTGCAGCAGCTCGAAACATTTCAGTTGGCGGACCGCGTCCTGGTAATCGTCCAAGATGGCAATTTTCATTAGTTTTCCTTTATTGAATCGGGGATGGCAGCTGCGCCCTGCCGGGCTGGACTTTCAAAAACAATACCTTAATTACAATAATACTGACGCAAAATTAGCGCCGGCTTCCGCTCAAGTGTACAATGCTTCGTTACGTAGCTTTTTGATGCTTACGCTCCGCTAACAAAATCCATCACGCGGGGTGCAAGTCTGGAATGCAATACCATTGCCTTCCTATTATCCGACAGAACCGCCGTCATCGTGACCACCGGCGCGTACTTGAGCCAGCACCTGCGCTCGTACCGCCCCAGAGCCCCCTAACGACGATCCTGCCGTGCCGCTACCGGGCGCAGTCGGGAATCATTGCGAGCAAGCCTTAGCATCGAGCACCGTTGCCCTTATCCGCCATGCGCCGACGGATACCGGGTCAACGCAGGTGACAAGGTCCATGCCGCGGATTGCCGGCTCCAGAGATTTTCTTTTGGCATTGGAGGTAATATCGTGAATCAACCCATCATGGGCGGCGTGGCTGCATTGAATGTGCCCGCTTACGTCAAACAACAAAAACTGATCAACTGGGTCGCTGACATTGCGTCGCTAACCAAGCCGGACAGCATCTACTGGTGCGACGGCTCCCAGGAAGAATACGACCGCCTGTGCGCGCTGATGGTGGCTGCCGGCACGATGAAAAAGCTGAATCCCGCCAAGCGCGTGAACAGCTACCTGGCCTGCTCCGATCCTTCCGACGTGGCCAGGGTGGAAGACCGTACCTTCATCTGCTCGCAGAACAAGGAAGACGCCGGCCCCACCAATAACTGGACCGATCCCGCAGAAATGCGCGGCACGCTGAACGGCCTGTTCGACGGCAGTATGAAAGGCCGCGTCATGTACGTGGTGCCCTTCTCGATGGGCCCGCTGGGCTCGCCGATTGCACATATCGGCGTGGAACTGTCCGATTCTCCTTACGTGGCAGTCAACATGCGCATCATGACGCGCATGGGCAAAGCTGTGTACGACGTGCTGGGCACCGACGGCGAATTCGTTCCCTGCGTACACACCGTAGGCGCGCCTTTGCAAGCGGGCGAGAAGGATGTTGCATGGCCTTGCAACGCGACCAAATACATCGTGCACTACCCCGAGACCCGCGAGATCTGGTCTTTCGGTTCCGGCTACGGCGGGAATGCCCTGTTGGGCAAGAAATGCTTTGCGCTGCGCATCGCGTCCAACATGGGCCGCGAACAGGGCTGGCTGGCTGAACACATGCTGATCCTGGGCGTGGAATCGCCGGAAGGCAAAAAGCACTATGTAGCGGCGGCATTCCCTTCCGCCTGCGGCAAGACCAATTTTGCCATGCTGATCCCGCCCAAGACATTTGACGGCTGGAAAGTGACTACCATCGGCGACGATATCGCGTGGATCAAACCGAGCGCCGACGGCAAGCTGTATGCGATCAACCCGGAAGCCGGCTATTTCGGTGTGGCGCCGGGCACCAACACCGCCACCAACTCCAACTGCATGGCTTCGCTAGGCGAAAACACCATCTTCACCAACGTCGCGCTGACCGACGACGGCGACATCTGGTGGGAAGGCCTGACCAAGGAAGCGCCGGCGCACCTGATCGACTGGCAAGGCAAGGACTGGACGCCGGAAATCGCCAAGGAAACCGGCCGCAAGGCAGCACATCCGAATGCGCGCTTCACCGTGGCCGCCACGCAAAATCCGGTCATCGATTCCGCTTGGGACGATCCTGCCGGCGTGCCTATTTCCGCCTTCATTTTCGGCGGCCGCCGCTCCACCACCGTGCCGCTGGTAACCGAAGCGCGCAACTGGGTGGAAGGCGTTTACATGGCAGCGACCATGGGATCGGAAACCACCGCAGCCGCAGTCGGCCAGCAAGGCATAGTGCGGCGCGACCCGTTCGCCATGCTGCCATTCATCGGCTACAACATGAGCGACTATTTCCAGCACTGGCTGACGCTGGGCGAGAAAATTGCCGCCGCCGGCGCCAAGCTGCCGGGCATTTTCTGTGTTAACTGGTTCCGTACCGATGAGAACGGCAAGTTCGTGTGGCCGGGCTTCGGCGACAACATGCGCGTGCTGAAATGGATGCTGGAACGCATTGAGGGCACAGGCAAGGGCGTGGAAAACGTCTTCGGCACCACGCCTGAATTCAGCGATCTGCAATGGGACGGCCTGGATTTCACGCAGCAGCAGTTCGACACCATTACCTCTATCGACAAGGCAGCATGGGAAGCGGAGCTGAAACTGCATACCGAACTGTTCGACAAGCTGCAGCACCACTTGCCGGCCGAACTGGTAGCCACCAAGGCACAGCTGGAAAAACGCCTGGCAGCCTGAGTCGGCATGTACGCCGCTGCAAAGGCGGCAATGTGAAGTAGAAGAACGCGGCCTGATGCCGCGTTTTGCTTTAAGCGGGGCTGAATTTTATCCACAGGAAGCGACAGGCACTTATCCCCAGCCCAGGGATAAAACCCGGCAAAGTCAAAAAGACATCAGGACGTGCTGCCCTCGGCAAAAACGTTGCAAGATAGTGATAGCCGGATTTCCTGCGGCCGGCCCGCTGCCAGGGGTAAGCCCGCTGGGGCAAGGCATCAGGCGTATTGCGGGCTAAAAGAAAAAACCCGCAAAATCAAGGTTTTGCGGGTTGAAATCCTGCCTTGGGAGGAAAGCAAGAGGAGACAAAAGGGGAATAAATCAGCGTACGGCGGCAGAGCGGCGTACGCTCAGGCGGTTCTTCGCAGTGGCACGGATGGAAGCGCTGGTGATGTCGGCCAGGCTCAGGCCTTCGGATTCTCCGGCGTTGTTCCTCGCGGCATAGGAGTTAGCCACAGACTTATCGACACTGTTGTTCACAGCGTTACCAACAGTATTATCCACAGCTTCTTGCCGGACATTGCCGGAGGCATTCAGTAGGCGGGACAGTTTGCGTATCAATGGCGTAATCATATAAGCAACAGGAAAAGCAATGGGCCAGCAAGTCAGCCATGCTTCCATCCATGCAGCGAAGAATTCGTTACTGAAACCAGCCCAGACCAGCCGCATCACAGCCGTAGCCACCAGCGTGATGACACCGGTCATCAGCATGGCCGGCAGCATCGACGCCAGACTCTTGGAGCCGGCCACCGATTGCGCGGAAGCGTCTGTCTCGCGGTAAGTACCGGAAACTACTGCATATAAAGAAGAATGTTGCATTACTAACCCCTTGTTATGTGCGGTTAAATCAGCAAAACCAGTAAAACGGCAATTAGCCGCGTGAAGCCAGTGCGCGCAATTCCGCTGCCATGCTAGGCGAGGTAGAATCCAGTTCGCGGGCAACGTTGTTGATAGCCAGGATGTTGCGCATGTTGCGGCTTGCTACTTTTTCATCTTTGGTCTGCCTTGGGCTGATCACCAGCAGCGCTGCGCGCAGCAGGCCGGTAATCAAAGGCTTGAACACCACCAATACGGTGGCCAGGATGCCCATGCCCAGCAAAGGACGGGCAGCGCCCACGACACTGCTGACAGCCATCTCAGCGGCTGGAATGGCACTTTGCAAAGGAAAGGCTAAGGTCAGGAAGCTCATAATATTTCTCCACATTTCTATCTAATTCGGCGATGATGTAACTATATTGCAGTGCAATATATAAATCCAATTACGTTTTCCCATACCTGTTATATAGTTTCTGAATATCAACAAAACCAAATTAGACTCACTGGGGATTGTGCAAAATGAACTTCCTGACGCTGGATTTGAACCTGCTGCGCGTGTTCGATACCGTGATGGTGGAACAAAACCTGACCCGCGCCGCCGACAAGCTGGCGATGACGCAGCCCGCCGTATCCAATGCGCTGAAACGCCTGCGCTCGTCGCTCAGCGATGAGCTGCTGATCCGCACCGCCTACGGCGTCAAGCCGACGCCGCGCGCCGAGGCGCTGTGGCCGGCCGTGCGCCAGGCGCTGTCCACACTGGAAGCCGCCATCGCTCCCACCACGTTTGACGTCTCCAAGGCGCAGGCCACCTTCCGCATGGCGATGGCCGATGCCACCGCAGCACTGTGGATGCCCAGCCTGGTGCGTGCGATTGAGAGGGATGCCCCGGGACTGAATGCGCGCATGGTGCCGCTGACGACGCGCGAGCCGCGCCCCATGCTGCTGCGCGGTGATATCGACATCGCCGTCGGCTATTTCCCCGGCGTGGTGGCGCAGCTGGCCGCCGGCCAGGGCGCCGGTAGCCCGATCCGCCATGACCGCCTGTATTCAGGCCACTACGTGTGCGTCATGCGGCAAGACCATCCGCTGGCCAAGGGCGAATTGACACTGGACGACTACTGCAAAGCCAACCACCTGCTGGTCAGCTTCTCCGGCCGCGCGCACGGTCTGGTGGACGATGTACTGGCCCAGATGGGCCGCGAACGGCACATCCTGCTCACGGTGAACCAGTTCTTTACCGGCGGCAGGGTCGTCGCCAATTCCGACCTGCTGACCGTGCTACCGCACCACCTGATGTCTTCCACCGGCATGACCGACGAACTGGTCTGGAAAAAGCTGCCGTTCGACATGCCCGACGTGCACATCGACATGCTCTGGCACGAACGCGACGGCCGCAACCCGGCGCACAAATGGCTGAGGGACAACCTGATCGACATGACCAATGACACGATTATTCCTGAGCTGGGACGGGATAAGCAGTTGGCGGATACTTGAAACAGATGAATTTTTCACAATGTCCACTTCATAAATAATGGCCGCTGTTATCTTCTTCCTTGCTGCTACGTTAATCTATCTGTTCATACCGCTTTCCAGAAAGGCACGCTACCTATCTGCCATAGCCCTGGTTGGCGGTATCTGTCTTTATTCACTACCGTCCATTCAAAAAGACCATCAACTTGAAAAAGCAGGGTATTCGACCGCCGGTGTTGTCACTGCAAAAGAATGCAAAGGCGGAAAGACTCAGCGTATTGAGTACCAGTTCCTAGCGAGAGACGAGCAGGTGAAAGGCAATTCCATAATTAACACGAACAACAACTCTTGCAATACTCCGAAAATCGGGGACCAGATCTTTGTGACATATCTTATGGACGCTCCTGAAATTAACGCCCCCGCGCGCGAAGTTAATAGCCATATATTTCTCTTGAGCCTGCTTGCATTAAGCCTAGTTCCCGGGCTTGCTTGGGCCAACAAGGAACTGCATCGTTCCAAACAGAAATCCAGAACACCGGCACAATGATATTTCAGCACGCCCTGACACTCGACATATTGAAAGCTGAATTGTGAATAAACTGAACGCCTTCAAAATCGCTCTTTTGCTATTGCCGCTCTCTGCAAGTGCTGCCAGCTTCGACTGTAAAAAATCCTCAACCCCTGTAGAAAAAACCATCTGCGCAAATCCCTCGCTGGATAAACTGGATCAGGAGATTGCCGACACCTATGGCAAGCTGCTGGCAAGCGTTGACGATCCGCTTAGAAGGAGGGTAAAAGAAGTCCAGCGCAACTGGCTGAAGGACCGCAAGGATGCCAGGCAGCTGGACGCCACAATGCGGGCCAGGCTGGAAGCTTTGCGCGGTGCTGTCGTCAGCGAGCATGGCCTGAGCTTCCTGCGCCTGCAAGGTACTGAAAGGCCGATGTATTTGCTGAGTAAATTGCCCGGCACTGCCGCCTACAATCAATGGGTGGATAAGACGTGGCAGGATGCGTCCGGCGAGACCACCCCGGCGGAAGCCCAGGTGCTTATCAAGAAATGCAAGTCCGACGATGATTGCGATATAGATTCAATCAGCCGCAGCTACGCAATCAATTTTGCGTCGCCGGAACTGATCAGCGTGCACGAATCGGTATCGGACTATATGTATCGCGCAGCACACCCTAGCAACCAGGATACCCACTACAACTGGTGGCTGTCGAAAGCCGGCAGCATCAAGCCTGCCGAAATATTTTCCGGCCAGGCTTACAAGAAGGTAGTGGAAAAATATGCGCGGCAATATGTGGCGACCCTCATGGAAACCAAACCCGACGGGGTACAAAATACCGGCAGCGCAACCGAGCCTGACAACTGGGCCATCACAAAAAAGGCGCTGCACATTACGGGCCAGGGTTACGACTATATGATAGGCCGGGGATTCGTCGAGTTTGATATTCCCTGGACCGCATTTTCAGGCATGCTGAATCCCGCCTTCAGCAGCGCATTAAACAAATAGCGCCCCGGCCGCTGTATTACCGGGTAGCCTGAGCCATGCCTGTCAATCCAGAAAATCCGAATACTCTTTTTGCGCAAACCCCTTGATATTCAACCACGGCAGATCCTTGCTCACTGTCGCAAGCGGCTTTACATCAATGCGGCGATAGAAAGTACCAGCCCTGTCGCCGGTTTCCACGCGTAGCGGGATCTGCTTTTTTTCGTCCCACAAGACACGCTGGTAGACGCCATTCTTTTCCCTCTCGCGCCAGCGCGCACCTGCGGCTGTGGATAATTTTGTGGATATGGGCAGGGCCTTCAGCTGTTCCGGGTCCAGCAGGTAAAAAGCGTTGACCCAGGAACCATCGAAGTTGACGTTCTCAAATTCCGCCGGCGGTATCGTAACGACCTGCTGTTCACCCGCATCGACAAATTCGATCTTTGCCTCGCCGTGGTCCAGTATCACGTGGCGCGGTATAAGGACATGGTTGAAATGCCTGTGCTCATGCGCTTGCCCATCTCCATTTTCTTGCCGTGCGGTTTTCGGCAGCACGCGTGCAACCCAGACATGCGCAGGGCGGCGCAGCATCTTTTCTTCATAACGGCTCTCATTCAGTACGCCCTCCGGACTCATGACGCGGCTGTAATAGCGGATCACCAGGTCCAGGTCAGGCGCCGGCTGGGCCGCCTGAGCCGATAATGCGGTGCACAGCGCGAGGCCGGCAAGCAGGATAAATTTGAAGCCTGGTCTCATGGCAATCTCAAGCTGGCCGGCCTACAGGCCGAAGGCATTCTTCAGCAAGCCGAAAACTTTGGTGTTGTCCAGCGTGCCTTTGAAACCACTGGAACCTGCGCCTGTGGATAACAATTTTACGTCGCCGCCGCCATGTGTTTCCGTAGCCAGGCGCACGCCGGTTTCCTGCAGGTAGTTATCTGCCAGCACAGTCTTGCTGTCCAGGCTCGTACGCAGATTGGGGCGGTTGGGGCCGTTGCCGAAGACCAGCGTAGTATAGGTATTGCCGTCCGCATCCTTGCTGGGCTGGCCGGTTTTATAGTCGCGGTTGATATCCAGGATGGGGTTTCCGCGTTTGCCATAGCCGTTGAACGCCAGCGTGTGGTCATGGTCGGCGGTGACGACGATCAGCGTATTGGCCAGCGTGGGGTCGGTCAGCCGGGCCTTGTCCAGCGCAGCCCTGACTGCGTCGTCGAAGGCAATGGTATCCACCAGCGCGCGCTTGGCATTGGTGCCGTGCAGTGCATGGTCGATGCGGCCGCCTTCCACCATCAGGAAATAACCCTTGCTGTTTTGCGACAGCAGATCCATGGCCTTGGTCGTCATTTCCGCCAGGCTGGGCTGGGTGGCGCCTTCGCCCAGCGGCGGCGCGGCGGTACGGTCCAGTTCATACTCCAGATGGCTCTTGCTGCTGTACAGCCCGATGAATTTCTTGCCGTTCGGCGCAGCCAGCATGTCGGCCCTGGTGGCGGCAACGGTATAGCCTTTTGCCGCCAGCTCAGCCAGCAGGTTGCGGCCGTCGACACGGCCCAGTTTTTGCGAGCCGGCATCATACGGCAGGAAGTGGTTGCGGCCGCCGCCCATCAGCACGTCTACGCCGTCCCCCAGCGCCGGATTGTAGCCGGCGCCGCCCGGTACCGCCTGGGCGGCAATCGCATACTGCGCATTGCGGTGGCAGATGTGCGCATAGGTCGCTGCCGGCGTTGCGTGCGTCAGCTCGGTGGTGGTGATGGAGCCGACTGCCCTGCCGCTGGCCTTGGCCAGTTCCAGGATGGTGGTAGCCGGCATGCCGTTGCCGGCGGCGCAGTTGTTCACGCCCAGGTTGCCGTGGGCATCCTTGCCCGGCGATATCGCTACGGTCTCTGCCGACATGGAGATGACTTCATTGTTCATCTTCACGCCGGTCATATAGGCCGACATTGAAGGCGCACTGTCGGTAGTTTGCGCATCATTGGAAAACGTCTTGATGCGGGCAGTGCGCGGCAGCGTGTCCATGGTCAGGCTGCCGGCTTCACCGTACTTGTAGATGCGGGAAGCGGTGACGGTGCTGGGTCCCATACCGTCACCGAGGAAGAAAATAATGTTTTTCGCTTCGCCGGCAGCCAGTGCCGGTGCTGAAAAAGCGGCGGCAAGCAACGTTGCCGTGATGGTTTTCAACGCAGGTGTCAACGTAGGCTTCAACATGGGTTTCATCGTATTTGTCCTCGATAGCGGCTTACAGGCCCGCGGCGTTTTTGACCAGCCTGAAAACCCTGGTGTTGTCCATGGTGCCGAGGAAAGTGTCGGCGCCCTTGCCTATCGCTCCCAGGAACACGTCGGTGCCGCCGTGGGTTTCGCTGCCTGCGGCGACACGGATCACGGCTTCCTGATGATAGGTATTGGCGCTGGTCGTGTTGTCATCCAGGCCCGCGAGTACCGAACGGCTGCCCTGCGTGCGGTTTTCTCCATTGCCGAAGCCGATGATGGAATAGGGCGCGCCGTCCAGGTCTTTTTCCACCGCGCCAGTGACATAATTCTTCACGACACCCAGCACGCCCGGATTGCCGGCAGTGGTCTTGCCGGTGCGTTTTGCATAGCCGTTTAGCACCAGCGTATGGTCATGGTCGGCGGTGACGACAATCAGCGTGTCTGCAAGCAGGGGATCGCTGACCCTGGCCTTGGCGATTGCTGCCTTGATCGCGTTATCGAACGCGACGGTGTCCTGTAAAGCCTTTTTCGCGGTGGTTTCATGCAAGGCATGGTCGATGCGGCCGCCTTCCACCATCAGGAAATAACCTTTGCCGTTTTTTGCGAGCACGTCCATGGCCTTGCCTGTCATGTCGGCCAGGCTGGGTTCTTTGGCCGGATCGCGGTCCAGGTCATAGCTCATGTGGCTGGAGGTAAACAAGCCAAGCAGGCGCTCCGTCTTGCTGCCGTCGATTGCCTTGAACTCTGCGGCATTGGCGGCAAACGCATAGTTCCTGGCCTTCATTTCGGCGATCAGGTCGCGGTTGTCGCCGCGTTTGCCGCCTTTGGAGAACGGTGTGAAGAATTGCGTGCCGCCGCCCAGCACGACATCGATGCCGGTGCTTCCCAGCGCTGCGTTATACCCCACGCCGCCGGGTACCATGGCCGTGGCGATGTCATTTTCCAGGTCGCGATGGCAGATATGTGAATAGGTCGCGGCCGGCGTGGCATGCGTGATGCGCGTGGTAGTCACGACACCTGCGGACAGGCCGCGGGCTTTGGCCATTTCCAGCAGCGTGACGGCGGGCCTGCCGTTGCGGGCGCCGCAGTTATTGGCGAGTTTGTTGCCGTTGGCATCCGCCGCCGGCTCGACCGCCACCGTGTCGGAAGACATGGAGATCACTTCGTTGTTCATCTTCACGCCGGTCATATAGGCCGACATCGAAGGCGCGCTGTCGGTCACCTGCGCATCGTTGGAAAAGGTCTTGATGAACGCCGTTTCCGGCAAGGTATCGATGGTGAGGTCGCCGTCTTCACCCACTGCATAGGTGCGGGCCGCGGTCAACGTTGTCATGCCCATGCCGTCGCCGAGGAAAAAGATGACGTTTTTGGCAGGAGCGGCAGACCTGGCTGTTTTTGTCGCCGGGGCCGCTGCCGGGGAGAGCGGCTCAGCCACCGGCATGCTGCCGCCGCAGGCGGCAAGAAGGAAGGCCGTGCCGAGGCCGGCGGCAAATCCGTGTCTGCGTGTCATATCATTCATCCAGCTCTAGTCTGAGAACTGAGAATGTAACAACACTGCGTTACACTATAGTGACAATTTGTTACCTGATAAACCACAGTTTGTTGCGATTTGCGCAAATACTGCAGTCATTACCGGCGGCAAGATGTTACTTGATCGGCAAGTTGGTCGTGTTTTTCACTTCTTCCATCACCGCATAGGTATGCGTTTCGCGCACGCCGTTCAACTGCAGCAGAGATTTGCCGAGGAAGTCGCGGTAGGCGTTCATGTCCTTGACGCGGGCTTTTACCAGGTAATCGAAGCCGCCGGCTACCATGTGGCATTCCAGCACCTCCGGTATCGCCTGCACGCCGCGTTTAAAGGCGTCGAACACGTCCGGCGTGGTGCGATCCAGCACCACTTCAATGAATACCAGTAGCGCCACATCCAGCAGATGTGGGTTCAGCTGCGCAGTGTAGCCGAGGATATAGCCGGATTCCTGCAGCTTGCGCACACGTTCCAGACAGGCCGCCGGGGAGAGGTTAACCCGGGTTGCCAGCTCTACATTACTGATACGGCCATCATTTTGTAATTCGGCCAGAATTCTTTTACTGATTTTGTCGAGCATAAGAAGTCGTAATATGATTAATAAAATTCGGTGTAATTTTCTCACAAAATAGAAAATTTCGATATATGTTCATATTTCCAGAATTAATACCTAGGATTCGTCGATACAATGAAATCATATTAGTTAAATAAAAAAAGATATGATCACACCGCCGTCTGCCGCGTCCGCTGCCACACCTTCTTCCACGCCATTTGCCAATTTCCAAGCTGAATTAATCCCGCATCCTTCCATCCTCAGAGCAGCAATTACCCAGGTATACCGCCGGGACGAGGCTGAATCCGTGCAATGGCTGCTGTCGCAGATCAAGCCGCAGGAATCCACCAAGGACGCTATCCGCAGTCTTGCTCACACGCTGGTCAGCTCAGTGCGCCAGCAGCGTACGCGCGCCTCCGGCGTGGATGCGCTGATGCATGAATTTTCGCTGTCTTCCGAAGAAGGCGTGGCGCTGATGTGCCTGGCCGAAGCGCTGTTGCGCATACCCGACCACCAGACCGCGGACAGGCTGATCGCCGACAAGATCAGCAAGGGCGACTGGAGCAGGCACCTGGGCGAATCGCCGTCGCTGTTTGTGAATGCGGCTACCTGGGGCCTGCTGGTGACCGGCAAGCTGGTCTCCACCAATAGCGAACAAGGCCTGGGCTCGGCGTTGACACGCCTGATCGCCAAGGGCGGCGAACCACTGATACGCAAGGGCGTAGACCTGGCGATGCGCATGCTGGGCAACCAGTTCGTCACCGGCCAGACGATAGAAGAAGCGCTGAAGAACAGCCAGGACAATGAGAAGCGCGGCTACCGCTATTCGTACGACATGCTGGGCGAAGCAGCGCTGACGGCACATGATGCCGCGTTTTACTACAACGCCTATGAAACCGCGATCCATGCGATAGGCAAGGCTTCCAATGGCCGCGGTATCAAGGACGGCCCCGGCATCTCGGTCAAGTTATCTGCACTGCATCCGCGCTACTCGCGTGCGCAACGCGAGCGCACGCTGAACGAACTGCTGCCGCTGCTGAAGAAACTGCTGCTGCTGGCCAAACAATACGACATCGGCCTGAACATCGATGCCGAAGAAGCAGACCGGCTTGAACTGTCGCTGGACTTGATGGAAGCGCTGGCTTTCGATGCCGACCTGGCCGGCTTTGACGGCATCGGTTTTGTCGTGCAGGGTTATCAGAAGCGCTGTCCTTATGTGATCGATTACCTGGTGGATCTTGCCCGCCGTAGCAATCGCAAATTCATGGTGCGCCTGGTCAAGGGCGCCTACTGGGATGCCGAAATCAAGCGCGCGCAAGTAGACGGCATGAGCGGCTTCCCGGTCTACACGCGCAAGGTGTATACCGATGTGTCCTACCTGCTGTGCGCGCAAAAACTGCTTGCCGCGACCGATGTGATTTATCCGCAGTTTGCAACGCATAACGCGCTGACGCTGGCGACCATCTACAGCTGGGCGCAGCAAGCCAATATTACCGACTACGAATTCCAGTGCCTGCATGGCATGGGTGAAACGCTGTACGACCAGGTTGTAGGCAAGGACAAGCTGAACAAGCCTTGCCGTATTTACGCACCGGTCGGTTCGCACCAGACGCTGCTGGCTTACCTGGTGCGGCGCCTGCTCGAAAACGGCGCCAATTCTTCTTTCGTCAACCAGATCGTCGATGAAAGCGTATCGATAGAAACGCTGATCGCCGATCCGCTGGAAGTTGCCTCCCAGTTGAAAGGGGTGCCGCATGGCGGCATCGCGTTGCCGCGTGACCTGTTCGGCGCAGAGCGCAAGAATTCCGCCGGCCTGGATTTCAGCAACGAGATCGAGCTGCAGCGCATCGCCGCCAGCTTTGCCGCCGGCAGCTCACAGCAACTGGTAGCTGTGCCCCTGCTGCACGGGCAAGTATCGGCCACGCTGGTGAAAGACGTCGTCAATCCGGCCGACCGCAGAGAAGTTGTCGGCCAGGTGATAGAAGCGGATGCGCAGGATGTGCAGACCGCGCTGGCGCAGGCAGAAGCGTTTGCCATCGACTGGCAGACCACGGCGCCGGTGGACCGCGCAGCAGCCCTGAAAAAGGCTGCAGACCTGCTGGAAGCGCAAACCCTGGACTTCATGGCGCTGGCCATCCGCGAGGCAGGCAAGTCATTGCCGAATGCCTTGGCGGAAGTACGTGAGGCAGTCGATTTCCTGCGTTACTACGCGGCGCAGGTAGAAAACTTGCCGAATACGCTGGCGCTGGGCCCGGTCGTCTGCATCAGCCCCTGGAATTTTCCACTGGCGATTTTTATCGGTGAAGTCAGTGCTGCGCTGGCAGCCGGCAATGTGGTGCTGGCCAAGCCGGCGGAACAGACGCCGCTGATTGCCTACCGCGCGATACAGTTGCTGCATGAAGCCGGCGTGCCGCGCGGCGCCGTGCAATTCCTGCCCGGCACCGGCGAAACCGTCGGCTCGCAACTGGTGGCGGATCACCGCGTCAAGGGTGTGATCTTTACCGGCTCCACCGAAGTAGCACAGATCATCAACCGCACGCTGAGCAAGCGCGCGGTCGCAGAAAACATCGATATCCCGCTGATCGCGGAAACCGGTGGTCAGAACGCGATGATCGTCGACAGCAGCGCATTGCCGGAGCAGGTGGTGCAGGATGTATTGTCTTCCGCCTTCGACAGCGCCGGCCAGCGCTGCTCTGCCTTGCGCGTGTTATGCCTGCAAGTGGATATCGCCGACAAGACGCTGGAAATGCTGAAAGGTGCAATGCAGGAACTGCGTGTCGGCAAACCCGACCAGTTGGCGGTGGATATCGGCCCTGTCATTGACGCCGATGCGCAAAGGCAATTGCAGGGCCATATCGATGTCATGCAGCAGCAGGCCAGGGCCAGCTACAGCCTGCCGCTGGCGCCGTCTTGCGCGCAGGGCACGTTTGTCGCGCCTACCGTGATGGAAATTTCGTCGCTGTCCGAACTCAGCAAGGAAGTGTTCGGCCCGGTATTGCACGTATTGCGCTACAAGCGAGACGACCTCGGCAAGCTGATAGCCAGCATCAATACCACCGGTTTCGGCCTCACCCTGGGCATCCACTCGCGCATCGATGAAACTATCGATTTCATTACCTCGCGCGCGCATGTCGGCAACATCTATGTGAATCGCAATATCGTCGGCGCGGTTGTCGGCGTGCAGCCTTTCGGCGGTGAAGGCAAATCCGGCACCGGCCCAAAGGCAGGCGGACCGCTCTACCTAAAACGCCTGCAAAAAAATCCTTCCGGCAGTCTGGGCGGCCATACCGTGTACGAACGCCAGGCTCCGTCAGCGCTGGAAGCGCTGCTGGTATGGGCAAAAACCCATGGCCACGAAAAAATTGCCGAACTGGCTGACAAATATGCGTACCAGACGCCCTACAAAATGACGCTGGTATTGCCGGGCCCTACCGGTGAGCGCAATACCCTGTCGTTCGCACCGCGCGGCAGGGTATTTTGCGCGGCTACCACCGTGAACTGCCTGCTGAACCAGCTGGCTGCATTGCTGGCCACCGGCAACACGCCTGTGCTGCCGGCGCAGACAATGGGCTTGCTGCCGGCCGGCTTGCCGAATGAAGTCAGGGCGCAGATACAGCAGGCGGAAGCTGAACAGTCGCATGCACAGTTTGCGCTGGTGGAGGGCTCCTTGCTCAGCCACTATAAACCTGTATTCGCAGCGCTGGACAACGCCATCGTGTCAATTGTGGAAATCCATGAAAATACCGAGGTGCCTTTATGGAGGCTGGTGGCAGAGCGCGCGCTATGCGTCAATACCACTGCTGCAGGCGGCAATGCCAGCTTGATGACGCTGCAAAGCTGATAAAAAGCGATGCGGCAACACTTGTCCACAGGTGGATATCCCTGTGGACAAGCCTGCGGAAATGCTGTTGGCAACCGGCGTACAAACGGTGAATAAGCTGTTTACAAGCTGTAGATAAACTCTCAAATCCAGGGGATAAGCGTGTGGACAGCCCTGTAGATAAGCCTGTCCATAAGCGGTGATCAAGCTGTAGACAACTCCCCCACTATTCTGCTGTCCTGGCCTGTCCCTGCTATCAAGAACGGAATGTAGTCACAGACTGATTCCGTTTTTTATTTTCCATTCCACGGGAAGCCGCTTTTTCCCCCACCATCTTCCTGCAATTTCATTCAGGGCTGTGCATAAGTCGGCAACCGCCCGTTTTTTCCCTCTGGTTTCCACATTCCACTGTGCTGGCAGGTACTGCCAGCATGACCGTGGTTTGCTCACCCTCACCTATACCTGTTCACATCATTTCCCATCTGCGAAACCTGACTGCAGGCTGCATTGATGCGGTGTTTTTTATGACCATCCAACTGCTGAATAAACCCGCTTGTGGATAAGTTTGCGCTTGCCGCCGGTCCGCCACGGCGCTATGCATAGACATCACCTAGACAAGTTCTGAACAATCGTTTCAGGACTGCCGCTTTTATCTTCAAAACTGTTGCCTGGTTTCGCAGGAAACCAGCTTTATCCAGCTATCGACCATAGTCCCCATTTATTTTGACCAAAAATTTTGCTTCAAGCGCCGGCCGCCTGAGCAATATCCAGATCAACACTTGCTGATGCCAGGCGTCCTCCGCCCTTGTTATCCACAGCCATAAATCTGCCTGTCACTGACATCACAAGCTTAGGGCATATCTCAATTCACGGTAGCGCCCACCCAGCGCTGCCGGAATACCTGCCTCTTTTTTATCGTCGCCCGCTGTCTTCATCGCTTATGCATTCATTGAAATTGTTGCCCTGCGGTGCCGCCAACCCGATATGCCTTGTCCGTGTTTGCCTGGAATCTGCTGGAAAGTTAGCTTTATACCAGACAAAAACCGGAACGCAATGCAGCGCTTGTGGATAAGTCTGTCGACAAATCTGTAGACAGCGTTGTATATCATTTTGGATTTTTATAAAAATCAATCACTTAGGCTGCGAATTATTTTTATTTTCATCTTTTGACGGTGTGCCGCAGGAATAGGCGGGTGTGCAGAACTTTGCGTTTTACCTGTTTTGGATGCAGACCGTTTTTTAAAAACATAGGCAGCTTTGTTTGCCGCTTTTGCTGGGTCCTTCGTTTGCGTGAATGTGCTTTTTTTTGGATTTTCCACAGCAGGTAATAAATATAGCTATGTTAGATATATAAATAGTAGTAGTTGTTAACGCAGCGATTTTTTGTGGATAAGTCTGTTTACCTGAACAAGATCAATCACTTAGGAAAAAGATAAACAGGCGAAAAAAGCGTGTATGTAAACAGGACAGCTTCTGGACAGATTTCCGCTTTCTCTAAAATAAGCGTCTTGGTCACAAACTGTGCAGTGGATATCCTTGGACTTATCCACAACCGCTCAAAAAAATAACGTCCTTTTCAGGTTTTTTGTTGTTGGCGGCAGAAATTGTGCAAAATCCCCAGGCTGTATTGCGCCGCCACTTCGATGATGAACTGGCTGAAGTTGTAATCGGCATGTTCGCCTGCATCATCCGAGATCGTTCTCAGGATCGCAAAAGGGATCTCGAAGTCATGGCAGACCTGCGCGATGGCCGCGCCTTCCATTTCCACTGCCAGCAAACCGGGCAGATCCCTCTTCAGGCCGGCCAATACCTGGCGGTCGTTGATGAATTGGTCACCGCTGGCAATCAGACCG
This sequence comes from Undibacterium sp. TJN25, assembly GCF_049339885.1. Lineage (NCBI taxonomy): Bacteria > Pseudomonadati > Pseudomonadota > Betaproteobacteria > Burkholderiales > Oxalobacteraceae > Undibacterium > Undibacterium sp. TJN25. The sequence goes on from NZ_JBMPPM010000003.1 coordinate 151,678, forward strand.
TGGTGAATTTTGACGTTTTGCAGGTTGAATTGCGCGATCGCTGCATCCGACACATGATTTTCATGGTCGTTTTCCAGAAAAAAATCGGCGGCGTCACCTAGCTGCCGGCTCAGCGCAACATCTGTGGATAAGTGGCTGATGCCTGTCAAAGGGATTTCAAACCTCGGAAATAGCGGACTGGCATCCATGTCGTGCTGGACCAGCGTGGTAGCAATCACGATGTCGCCGATTTTCAACGCGTCATCGGCGGCGCCGGCAACTCCGATGAGCACGATGCTGCCGACCTTGAAATTCTCTATCAGGCTGGTCACTGTTGAGGCAGCGGCAACTTTACCAATGCCGGACAGCACACAGACGCATTCTTGCCCCCACAAGCTGCCGGTCAAATAGCGGCGCTTGCCCCGGATGAGGACTTCCTTGTTTTGCAGCTGGCGTTCGAGGCCTTGCTGTTCTTCCTGCATTGCAAAGACGAAGGCGATCATTTTTTTGGAATTGGATGTTTGCATGGTATCTGTGTCCGTTTCTTTTGACGAGAAATACGGGTTTTGTTGTATACGATTAGTTTATATATACATAGTAGTAGTTGTTAACAAGGGCTGTTTTCTGTGGATAAGTGCAATTTCCTGTTTTTAATCATCTTCTTAGCGCCAGTATAAATAGCTGCTTAAGCGGTGTACTAAAAAAGAACACATTCTGGATAAGATTTTGGCCTGTAAAGATATTCGTCATTTTGCACATGCTGTCCTGTGGATATCCCTAGCCTTATCCACAGGCGCATGGCGATGAACTTGTCGCATTGCAGTGTCTCTGTTACAGAGAGTCTGCCTTTTTGAGGATGGCCGGAGCATGGCTTTGCATCAGATGCGCGAAAGCATTATTGCAGGTACGCGCTATTTTTGGCAGATGCCGGCTGTAGATGGCGGTGAATTCCATGTGGGGGACGCCGCCGCGGGCGCGCTTGAACTGTCCGGAGCCGGAACTGTAGTGCAGCGACGCCTGCCTTTGCCGTGCCTGTTGCAGCAGCAGCGACATCAGGCGCCGGTAGATTCCCAGTTCTTGCGGAAGCCCCTGGTCGTAGCCTATCAATGGCGTGGTCAGCCAGTTGCGGTCGCCATATTTATCGTAATGTTCATACAGGCCCAGCGCGCCGGCTATTTTTCCCTGGTAACGCAAGGCGTACAGGTCCAGGAAATTGCTTTCATGGCACATCTCAAAAAAAGCCGGCGTGAAATCGGGATTGAGGCTGGAATGCTTGTGGATAAACAGGCTGCGGAATACCTCCCGCATTGCCGGCAGGTCGGCTGGCTGGATTTGCTGCGGCGTCAACAGCTCCATATCGGCGCCGGCGAGCAGTTTTTTGTCCTGCTTGACGTGGTTGTGCTTCCATACCGCGGTTTGGGTGGGATCGCATAGATAGACGATACGCGACGGAACCAGCTGCCAGCCCAGTTGCTGCAAGGAAGCCGCCAATCCAGGGTTGACCTGTGGACAAATATTTCTGACCATCAGTGGGCGCTGTGGATAAGTATCCGCCAGCTGCTGGTGCAGCTGTTGCAGCTCCGGGCCGCTCCAGTCCGGATACAGGTTGGTGGAGATCAGCTTGTTGCCGAAGATGGCAGCCTGGTCCAGCATGCCGCCTTTGACCAGCAGTGATAGCGGGCTCAGCATGCAGGCGGTAACTGCCTTGCCGATCAGGCTGAGTCCGGCAGGGAGCCGCCGCTGTATTTCATGCTGTGGATAACTGACCCAGGTGGAATGGGGGCTGGCGACATAGCTTTGCGCGCCTACGCCTTGGGTGCGAGATAGCAGGGTGACTGGCTGGGCGCCGTGGTCTATTTCCAGCGAATGCACTTCGCAGTCAGCGTTGGCCAGCCAATGGGTTCCACCGCGGGCGCGGGCAATCAGCAACCATAATGCATCGGCCAGGTTGCGCGTGGGGATCTGGGCGTTCAAATTGGAAATCGGTTAAATAAACTTTACCTTGAGCAAGCTGCGCTATGCAACTTGCTCAAGATGCGGCTCAGGCTGCGTGTTTTTGGTACAGATGCATGCCGCCGTAGATTGCCGACCGGTCTGTCTGATACAGTGCGCGGTTGTGGTCGGCATCGGTAAACCATGCGCGCAGCAGGTGCGCCGGTAATTTCTTTTCCAGCGGCGAAGTGCTGCCGCCCGTGCGGAATACCACTTTTGCATCCGGCGCGGCGGTGCGGGTCACTTCTTCCCACAGCTCCGTCAATTGCACATCGTCCATCCAGTCCTGCGCATCCAGGAACAGGTAGGCATGCATCGATTCCTTCGGCTGTCCGCGCAGAAATTCCGTCAGGCTGATGTGGTGGCCATGCACACGGTCGATGTTACTGCGCAGGCTGTTGAAATGCTGACGCTGCAGGTACATCGGTAAGGCGTTTTGTTTGCTGGTGTCGTAGCGGCGTGCAAACGCCTGATGCGCAAAGCAGTTTTCATCGAAGGCATAGTCGCAGGCCAGATGGCGCATTCTTTCCTTAAACAGCAGGTGCATGCCGTCCAGGCCGCCGGGTGCGTCTTCTTTCAATGCATCGAATTGCGACGGCGGTATGCCCAGGCTGTACAAGGCAATCGGCTGGCGTGCAATGAAGCGGAACAGCCGGGTTTCAAAGACCGGCGCCAGATGGCGCTCGAACAGCTGTTTCTGTTCTTCCAGGTTACGCGCGCCGGCCAGTTTGCCCATGTCGCCGCCCATCATACGCACAAAAAAGTGCGCGAAACCAATGAAGTCGCCCAGCAAGCCGTGCTGGTAGGCATTGTCGCGGAAATAGTGGTGGCGCTGCTTGCCCGACCAGTCGCGGCTTTCCCAGAAGCCGGACGCCGCTTCAGACAAATGGGGACGGATATGGCGGCGGTAGCGCTTCAGGTTATCCACATGGTTGGCGTTGCCGAGATAGGCCAGCACTGCATCGTAGTCCGGCAAATGCTTGATGGCGCGCTGCTTCATTTCCAGCATGGCGAGGTGGTTGGCATTCAGGTCCACCGCATGCACTGCTGCAGGATCGGCCGCCAGGTAAGCTAGCGCATTGCAGCCGCCGGATGAGATTGTCAGGATGTTGGCACCGGGTTTCAGTTGCAGCGCGTCCAGGTCGGATCTTGGGTCTTCCCAGATTTGCGCATAGACGAGGCGGCTGAACCAGTGGGTGAACAGGCGGTCTGCCCAGGCCTTGCTGCCTGAGGTGCTGGAATTGATGACGGCATTATCTACCAAAGTTTTAGTATGCATTTTATCCCCCGGTCGTCTGTTGCTGGTGTTGTCGCCGACCACTGTAGGGGGAATTGATGACACGCCGGTGACAGGTCAATGAAGAATTGATGAAAAGTGTACACAGCAAGCGGCTCCTGTCGGATTTGTGCATAAAGCTGTGGACAAGCATGTGTCAAAGCGGTGGGTAAGCATAGGGAAAAGCAGTTTATAAGTTGTTGGTAAGCCTGTTGGCAAGCATGTGGATAAGCTGGGTGCAAGCTGGACTCGGACATGAAAAAAGCCCGCCGTGCATGTACGGGCGGGCCTTTGTAGGTGCGGTGAATACGGGTTGCATACCTTGCTGCAGCTGGTTCGTCAGGATTGCTCCACCAATTTTTTCAGGTTCTTCAAGCCGCTGTCGAAATCGCCGCCGATGATTTTGTCCATGAACGGGCCAAATAGCCGCATCGTCAACTTGCCGTCCGAATTGCCGTGCATGGCCCAGCTGACCCTGGTGCCGCCTGCCTGTGGTTCAAGGGTGAACGCGCCGCTGGATGGCTTGCCCATACCCTCAAAATGCAGTTCATAGGCCAGCTTGCCGGGGGGCGTGGCATCCGTGAATTTCATGCCGCCGTTGCCCTGCGTCTTGCTCTGCCATTCCCATGCGGCGCCGGTGCCGCTGGGCGGGCCGGAAAAGCTCATTTGCATCGCCGGATCGCGCTGGTTCCAGACCGACCATTTTTTCCATTCTGCGGGGGCGGCGATCAGCGGGTAGATTTTATCGGCCGGTGCGTTGATGACGACGCTGCGCGTTACCGTGTATTCATCCGGCAGCGCCAGCGCGGTAATCAGCAGTACGACAGCGAGTGCGATAACGATGCCGGCCAGCCATTTCATTATTTTCATTTTTATTACCTCCTGGGGGTAAGCATAAGCGGGGAATGATGGCGATACGTTGCAAGCCGCCATGGGAAAGCGGCATTTCATTCTGTACGTTGCCGGTGGAAATGACAATCGCAAAGTGCGAAAGCGTCCTTCCGGTCGAACTTATCCACAGTGACGGACATATTGCCCGCAGGCTTGTAGGACAATGTTGACGTGGCTTACAAAGCATTACATCTGACACAGTAATCGCCTTTTTTGCGGCTGCAATGGCGAGTACACTTGGATCGCAGCAATAGTTTGTTTGCAATGTCGCCGATTTGCTGCGCACTTAAAAATATAAAACCAATGAGGTTCCCAAATGGAAAATAATCATACCCGCCGTATTCACCCGCTGGTTGCGGCCGCCGCAGTATCCGTTACGCTGGTCAGTCTGATCGGTATTGCCGCCATCACCGGCGTGCTGCCCAATTCCCTGAGCAAGTCCGCCCCTGTGGATGCAAACATGCAGGCCCAGCTCGCGCAGCAGGCTGCTCCTGACAATACGATGAGCGCCAATGCGCAGCCGCCCCAGCAATATGCGGCCAACGACACACGCGCCATGAATACCCAGGCCCCTGTGCAACAACAGCCCGCGCAGCCCTATAGCGCGCAGGTAGCGCAGGCAAATACCGGCGCCGGCTATCAAAACTCGGGTAATACCGCGCCTGCCGTGACTGAATCGCGTGAAGTATGCAGGCATTGCGGACGGGTGGAATCGATACAGGCGGTGCAGCACCAGGCGCAAACCAGCGGGCTCGGCGTTGCTGCCGGTGCCGTGCTGGGTGGCGTGCTGGGCCACCAGGTTGGCGGCGGCACCGGTAATACATTGGCGACGGTCGCTGGTGCGGTAGGCGGCGGCTATGCCGGCAATGAAGTGGAAAAACGCTCAAAGACATCGACTTCATACCGCGTTCGCGTCCGCATGGATGACGGCAAGTTCCGTACTTTTCCACAGAATGACTGGAGGGTCGGTGACCGTGTGAAGGAAGTCAACGGCAGGCTGGTATCGGAGGGCTGATTCGGGCAGTCGTGGCTAGTACCAGCACCGCACACGGAAAGACGGCGAAAACGCCGTCTTTTTTTATGGAAATATCCATTTATCCACAGGCAAGGTCAGCGCACGCGGCCTATGGCCTGGTCCCATTGCCGCATCAGTTCGCCAGCCTGGTCCCTGCTCATCGTCGGCAGGAAAGTCCTTTCCATCTGCCACTGGGACGCGCACTCCTCCGTACTCTGGAACACGCCCACGCCCAGGCCCGCCAGATAGGCGGCGCCCAGCGCGGTGGTTTCCGTGACCTTGGGACGTATTACCGGGATGCCCAGCAGATTCGCCTGGAACTGCAGCAGCAGGTTGTTGGCAGCGGCGCCGCCATCGACCCTGAGTTCGCTGATGGGAGATACGGCATCGCGCGTCATTGCCATCAGCAGGTCGGTGCTCTGGAAGGCGATTGATTCCAACGCCGCCCTGGCGATATGGGCGACCGTGGTGCCGCGGCTCAGGCCCAGGATGGCGCCCTTGGCGGAAGGCACCCAGTACGGCGCCCCCAGTCCGGTAAACGACGGCACGAACACCACGCCGCCGGAATCGGGCACCGTTGCCGCCAGCTGTTCCACATCGGTGGAGTTCTGGATCGCCTTCAGGCCGTCGCGCAGCCATTGCACTACGGCGCCGCCGATAAATACACTTCCTTCCATCGCATATTGCGGCTGGTCGCCGACCTGGCAGGCGGCTGTGCTGATCAGGCCGTTGGTGGACACCGCGCATTCGCTGCCGGTATGCATCAGCATGAAGCAACCAGTGCCGTAGGTATTCTTGGCCATGCCGGGCTTGAAGCAGGCCTGGCCGAACAATGCCGACTGCTGGTCGCCGGCGATGCCGGCAATCTGGATGGCGCTGCCGAACAGCGTAGTTTCACCATAGCGGTAGCTGGACGGATGGACCTCGGGCAGCATGGCGCGCGGAATATCGAAGCAGTCCAGCAGTTCCTGGTCCCAGCAGCCTTGATGGATATTCCACAGCATGGTGCGTGATGCGTTACTGACGTCGGTGATATGCAGCTTGCCGTCGCTGAGCTGCCAGCATAGCCAGCTGTCCACGGTGCCGAACGCCAGTTCGCCGCGTTCTGCCTGTGCGCGGGCATTGGGGACAGTGTCCAGTATCCATTTCAATTTGGTGGCGGAAAAATACGGGTCCAGCACCAGGCCGGTTTTTTTCTGCACCAGCTCGGCCACTCCTTGCGCGCGCAGCGCATCGCAGAAAGCCTCGGTGCGCCGGTCTTGCCAGACGATGGCATTGAACACGGGTTTGCCGGTGGCTTTTTCCCACACGACGGTGGTTTCACGCTGGTTGGTGATGCCCAGCGCGGCGATGTCCCGGGCGGCGATGTTGGCCTTGGCCAGTACCTCGCGGCAGGTCGCCAGCTGGCTCTGCCAGATATCCACAGGGTCGTGCTCCACCCAGCCCGGCTGCGGGAAAATTTGCCGAAATTCCTGCTGGGCCGAGGCGACGATATCGCCCTTGTCGTTGAACAGGATGCTGCGCGAGCTGGAGGTGCCTTGATCGAGTGCCAGTAGATATGCCATATGCCGTCGATGAAATGAAAACATCAGTGTAGACGATAGCTTGTGGATAAGTGGCGCGTGGTGTTGTGCGTTGCGGCACACAGCCCTCTTGCCCGTGCAGAAGCGCTATGCTGCTCCGGCGCTGGCGGTTATCCACAGGTCCTTGCCGGACATTTCTACTTGTGTCAGGTAGAGCCGCAGGTCCAGTTCGTACTGGTGGTAGTTCGGCTCCATATGCGCGCACAGCTTGTAGAAGGCCTTGTTGTGCTCTTTCTCTTTCAGGTGGGCCAGTTCATGTACGACGATCATTTTAAGGAATTCGTCCGGCACGTATTTGAACAGGCTGGCGACGCGGATTTCATGCTTGGACTTGAGCTTGCCGCCTTGTACTCTAGAGATAAACGTGTGCTGGCCCAGCGCATGCTGGATAACCTTGATCTTGCTGTCGAAGGCGACCTTGCTGATTTGTTCGCCATTGCGCATATAGCGGTTTTTCAGGTCTTGCACGTAAGCGTACAGCGCCTTGTCGGTGCGGATTTCATGCGCGCCTGTATATTTGCGCAATAGCAGCTCGCCCAGCTTGTCCTGGGCGAGCAGTTCCCTGACCTGACCCTGGATGTGCTCGGGGTAGGCCTGAAGATAAGTCAGTTGTTGCAAAATTTAGCGTACTCCGACCAGCTCAACGTCAAAGATCAGGTCCGCGCCCGGTGCGATCTTGCCGCCCGCGCCGCTCTCGCCATATGCCAGTTCGCTGGGGATGATCAGCGTGCGCTTGCCGCCTACCTTCATGCCGGCCACGCCCTGGTCCCAGCCTTTGATAACACGGCCCTGGCCCAGCGGAAAGCTGAACGGGCCGCGGCCGTTGGAGCTGTCGAATTGCAGGCCGTGCTGCTTGTCTGCCTTGGGGCTGTAGATCCAGCCGGTATAGTTGACGCTGACGACGGTGCCGTCCTTGGCTTCCTGGCCGGTGCCGACCTTGGTGTCGATGGTTTGCAGCGTAAGCGGCGCGGCAGCGGCTTTGGGAGGCTGCTTGGCGGCGGCCAGCACGGAGGCCGGGGCAAACAGCGCGGCAACGGAAACGGCGGCAACAGTGGCAATAAGGGCAGGCAATACGCGAATTTTCATGCGATGGCTTTCTGGTGTAGGGTTAAAAAATTTATTCCGGTTTCTTGTGCAGCTTTGCTTCAAAGGCAACATCCAGCTTGCTGATCTTTTTCGGCGTCTGTTTGCCTTGGGCATTGACGAAACGGACGAACTCGTCCAGTTCCATCGGTTCGTTCAGTTTTTCAGGATCGGCATCGCCGTTGGCCAGCACCAGGTAGAAACGCCCGTCCGCGGTGGTGACCATTGAATACGGCGCATTGTCGCTGCGGTCCTTCAGTCTTGCTATGGCATAGCTTGCCTTGGTCGATCTCATATTGCGGCTCCTGGGCCTGTTTCAGGATGCCATTATCGCCGGATTTTGCAGGATCGGCACGGTATGTGCCGGGAAATGCGATTTGATGCGGACCGTTACTTGACGCCGTACTTGCGCATCAGTTTTTCCATCGTGCCGTCGCGGTCGATGTCGGCGTTGAACGAATTGAAATTATCGATGCGCTGTTTGTCCATCCTGGCATTGCACAGCATGTACAGGTCGATGCTGCGGTATTTGACCGCCTTGCTGATGCCTTCCCAGTAACCTTGCTGCTGGGCCAGGAACATGCCGTGCAGTTCGGAGACTATCCAGTAGTCGAGTCTGCCGTTAACCAGCAGCCGCGGATTATCGTCATCCTGGCTGGCGAACTGGATTTTATAGCCTTGTTCCTGCAGATACAGTCCGGTGGCGGCATTTTTATACGAGCCTATCGTATAGGATTTGGCGTCTTCCAGGCTTTTCAGGCTGCGCGTGTCGCTCTTTCTGCTGTACAGCACCCAGTTATCTGCGGCCAAAGGCCCCACCCATTTGAAATATTTTTCGCGGTCCGGCGTGCGGCGGAAGGCGAACAGGCAGGTGTTTTCTTCCGTCAGCGCGGCCTGATAGGCGCGTGCCAGCGAGGTGCTGTTGATCGTATAGGTTTCGCCGGCGCGCTTCATGATCTCGGCGACCTTGTCGGCAACGAAGCCGTGGATGTCGGTGCCTTGGTAATCGGTATGCGTGAACGGCGCGTATTCCTGCACGATCAGCTTGAGGCCGTCGGCGTGGGCTACCAGCGGCGCCAGGAGGGCGGCAAACAGCAGGCTTGGGGCGCAGCATCGTATCACCTTGTACTCCGCAGGGCAGGAAATTGGATTACAGAAATATACCCTGCCTGGTGAGCTTGCGCCGCAAGTTTGCAGCAGGTTTGCCGCGAAATGCAACAATTGCTCACAATTGCGGCCGCGTTAAGCTTCCTCCAGGCCCCAGCATTGTTTCAGCAAGCTGAAGACGGCGGAGATCATCGGTTCGTTCTTGCGTTTTTCCAGCGAAATAAAGGTCAATTCTGTGGATAAGCTGACCGCATCGGCGATCACCAGCCCGTGCGCATGCGCTTCGCGGATGGCGATGGAGTCGCGCAGCAGGCTCAGGCCTACGCCGGACTTCACCAGGTCCAGCATTGACGGCTCCTGGTCCACCAGCGCGACCTTATTGGGGCTGACCCCGTAATCGGCGAATACCTTGCCCAGCAAGCGGTGGTGCGCCGATTCCGGCGGCGTCCATATCCACGGCAGTTGCGCCAGCGCCGGCCAGTCCTTGCCGCTGACGCGGTTTTTCCAGCCGCTGGGGGCCACCACGCGATAGCTGAAGCTGGTCAGCGTCAGCGCATGGCAGGCAGCCCGGCTGTCTTCCGGCGGGCGGCCCAGGTAGAAACCGACGTCCAGTTCGCCGGCGCGCACCCTTTGCAGCACCGAGCCGGACATATTGTGTTGCAGCTTTGTGGATAACTGTGGATAAGTTTCCACCAGCCGTTTCAGGAAGATGCCGAGACGGGTGAATTCCGGGTCCAGTATCGTGCCTATCGCCAGTTCGCCGGACAGCGTATTGTGCAGCGAATCCGAGGCCTGCCTGAATTCGGCGACGTTGGCCAGTATCCTCTCTGCATACGGCAGTAGTTTGGCGCCGTCAATGCTGAGGTTCATGCCGCTGGCGGTGCGATTGAAAAGCTGCAAGCCGAGATTTTCCTGCAGCGACTTGATCTGCAGGCTGACCGCCGGCTGGGTGACGTGCAGGCGTTCTGCTGCGCGGGTCAGGTTGCCTTCACGGGCGACGGTCACAAAGGCGCGTAATTGGGTCAGGTCCATGCGGGCTTCATAAGGCCTAATAAGGCGTGGTAAGGCTGCCATTCTCGCATACTGCCGCCGTACCGGGCTTGCCTCAGGTGACGCTTCCTTCATCGTCAACCAGGTTGTTGAGTCCAAGACGAAGCAATTTGTTGTCAAACATAAATATTAGATTTACAACGTTGCACATAAACTCCTAAAATCTGGCTTTGAGCGAACACCAATCCCTTGACATACTGATGACGAAATTCCAATCGCCTTTTTCCCTTTCTGCTGAGCGCTATTCCACTTTCACCCGCGTCACGCTGCTGGTCTTGATACAGCTGGCGCTGCTTGCATGGCTGTTCAGGGCGAACCTCGCTAACGGATTTTCTTTTGTGCTTGGGGACCGGTACGATAACCTGATTGAAATCTCCATTCTGGAGCACTGGTACAACGTGCTACGTGGACTGGAGCACTGGGCGGTGACGGCGTATTTCTTCCCTTACCCCAAAACCCTGGGGTATAACGACGGCTACTTGCTGTATGGGGTGATTTATTCACTGTTCCGTGCGCTGCATGCCGACCCCTTCCTGGCGTCCATGCTGGTCAACATCAGCATGAAGGCTGCCGCCTTTGCGCTGTTCTTCCTGTTTGCCAGGAAGGTGCTGCAGACGGGTTTCTGGTATGCGGCGCTTGGCGCGGCGGTGTTTGATGTGAGCAACAACATTGTCGTGCACAGCATGCATGCGCAGTTGCTGACAGTGGCTTTCGTACCGTTGTGCGCGATGCTGCTGTATTTTGCCGGGAGGGCGCTGCTACAGAACGATGAGCGCAAGCTGCTGGCCTGTGGTGCTGGATTTGCGGCCTGCTTCGGGCTATGGGCGATGACGTCCTATTACATGCTGTGGTTTTTCAGCTTTTTCACGGTGCTTGCCCTGCTGTTCTTTGTGCTTATTCGCCCGGTATATCTGCTGAGGCAAGTGCTTGCGCTGCGCGCGAGAACCGTGTTGGCGGCAGTGGTAGTGCTGGTGTTGCTTGCGCTGGCGTTGCTGCCTTTCCTGCTGGTGTATTTGCCGAAGGCGAGCGAAACCGGCATGCATAGCTATTCGGCTGCCTTCTCTTACCTGCTGCAGCCTTACGATATCCTGAATATCGGCGAGCATAACTACTTGTATGGGAGATTTTTACCGGCGCTGCACGAGGCTATTGGCTTTCCCATCCAGTTCTCGGAAAACCAGATGGGTTTGCCGCCTGTGCTACTGCTGGTATTTCTGTGCGGGGGCTTTCTGGCTGTGCGTAATGTTCGCGATGCACGAGCGCAATTGATACTGATCCTGGCTCTGGCGGCGCTGGCTTTATGGATGTTAGCGCTGAAAGTGGGGGACCACTCGGGATGGTACTGGATCTTTCAATATTTCCCAGGAGCCAAGGCGGTGCGGGTAGTTTCTCGCAGCATGATTTTCCTGGTGTTTCCCGTCTTGTGCGTGGCGCTGTATTTCCTGTCTTCGTTCAAGGGCAGGCTGGCATGGCTGCTGATCCTGCCGTGCTGCGCGTTGCTGGTGGCGGAAGAGTTGAACTGGCTGGGAGCCGTTAACTTGGAAAGGGCGGCTGCAGTACGAATGCTGGAATCGGTTCCTCCCGCACCGGCAGACTGCCGTTCATTTTTTGTACAGGATAGGCGTCCGCCCGGCCCGCACGAAAGTGCTGGCGAACGCGACTATTACCGGCATAACGTAGAGGCAATGCTGATTGCCGAATATATCCACCTGCCTACCGTCAACGGTTATTCCAGTTTCAACCCGCCGGACTGGAATTTCAACGCGGCCGACCGGCCGGATTATGCAGTGAGGGTGGCCGCATACAGCGAAGTGCACCAGATACAGGGATTGTGCGCGCTGGACCTGCAAACCCGTAGCTGGTCCCTGCCGGGCCGCTAGTACGGATTGTCTATTGGCGGTAAATCCAGTGGCGCGCGCCGAAAAAATTGAAGAACATGGCGACCCCGGACCCTGCCGCCAGCGGAATCACGGGGTAGCGCGCCAGTGACGGCAGGATCACCACCAGGGCGCTGAAGACACCGAGATTGATCATTGCACCAGCCGCCTGCACGCTCATATAGCGCAGGTATTCGCCGCTGCCGGCTTTTGCATTGTCGACGCCCGCCTGGCCGAAGGTATGCCTGCGGTTCAGCAGCCAGGTGCCCAGGCTGGCCAGCGCAAATGACACGACCCTTGCGGTATATACGTTGACGCCGAAGTGCACCGATAACAAGGTCAGCACGCCGGCATCGATCAGAAAACCGATGCCGCCAACCACGGCAAAGGAGAGAACCTGTGTGCTTAATTTCTTTACCATCAGTTTTCGCCGGGGCTTGCGCATCAGCGCAGCAGATGGCGCTCGAAATCCATCTTGGCCTGGTAGCTGATGGCGTCCAGGATCAGGCCTACCGCCAGCGACATCACTGCAACCAGCTCCAGTGCGGTGGCCAGTACTGCCAGCGGCACGTGATAGATGAAACGATATTGAATCCAGTCCGAAAATACGGGGACTGCGGCCAGCAGTCCCAGCATGCCGAACAGCAGCGCTGCCCAGCCGAAGAACAGCAACGGACGGTAAAAGCGAAGTATCTTCACTATTGTCAGCAGAACTTTGGCGCCGTCGCCAAACGTATTTAGCTTGGAGAAGCTGCCTGCCGGCCGGTCTTTGTATTCGACCGGGATTTCCAGGATGCGGAAGCGCTTATCCAGCGCATGCAGCGACATATCGGTTTCGATCTGGAAACCCGCCACGAGGATGGAATAAGTTTTGACGAATTGGCGGTTGAATGCGCGGTAGCCGCTCATGATATCGACCAGTTTTGCGGAAAACAGCTTGTTGATCAGCTTGCTGACCAGCCAGTTGCCGAAGTTATGCAGCGGCCGCTTGTTTTCATTCTTATAGTGGCCAAGCGATTGGCGGTCGCCGACCACCATATCGGCGGTGCCTTCCAGCACCGGGGAAATCAGTTCGTGCACGCGTTCTGCCGGATAAGTAAGGTCGGCATCCGCCATCACATACACATCAGCGTGTACGTCGGCGAAGGCGCGCCGGACCGCATAGCCCTTGCCCTGGCGGACCTCGTCTATTACTTTGCCGCGGGCATTGAGATTTTTCAGGGTTGTACGTGCTATTTCCGCGGTTGCATCTGAGGAATTATTATTGATGACAATAATATAAGCCTGCGGTAATTGCTCAAAGAATGCGTTGATAGTTGCGGCAATCGTCAACTCTTCATTATAGGCAGGGAGGATGATTGCTACTTCCCGCAGCGCTTCTTTTAGATTAATTTGATTTCTCCGGATAAGGAAAATTTGTCGAAGTGATATTTTATATTACATGATGCCAGACAGATAATAATTTGACTAATTTACGGGAAAAAATGTATGAGAGGGCGTTAATTTCGTCTTCATTATAAAAAATACTTATAATTGAATTGATAATTACTCATTGGATTGTGCAGAAAACGTCGTTTACGCTCGGCATATTCATTCACATCCAAAGGTCTCCTTATGTCATCCTCTGCTTCCACAACGTTGATCCAGCATTACATCAATGGCCAGCTCAGCCCTTCTTCCAGCGGTCGCCAGCAAGACGTGTTCAATCCGGCAACCGGCGAAGTGTCGGGCAAGGTGGTGCTGGCCAGCGTGGCGGAAGTGGATGCGGCCGTAGCGGCCGCCAAGGCGGCTGCGCCGGGCTGGGCCGACACTGCGCCTCTGAAGCGTGCCAGGGTGATGTTCAGGTTCAAGGAGTTGCTGGACAAGCACCATAAGGAAATTGCAGCGATCATCACGCGCGAACACGGCAAGGTGTTGTCGGACGCGGTGGGCGAGGTGACGCGCGGTATCGAGGTGGTGGAGTTTGCCTGTGGCATGCCGCAATTGCTCAAGACGCAGTTTTCCGACAACATCGGCGGCGGCATCGACAACTTCAACCTGCGCCAGCCGCTGGGTGTGACTGCCGGCATTACCCCGTTCAATTTCCCTTTCATGGTGCCGATGTGGATGGCGCCGCTGGCGATTGCGACCGGCAACACCTTTATCCTGAAGCCTTCGGAGCGTGATCCTTCCGCTTCGCTGCTGGTGGCGGAACTGCTGAAGCAGGCCGGCTTGCCGGACGGCGTGTTCAACGTTGTGCAGGGCGACAAGGTCGCAGTGGATGCGCTGCTGCACCATCCTGACGTGGCGGCAATATCCTTTGTCGGTTCGACACCGATTGCGGAATATATCTACAGCGAAGGCACACGCAGCGGCAAGCGCGTACAGGCGCTGGGCGGTGCGAAAAACCATCTGGTGGTGATGCCGGATGCCAACCTGGATCAGGCAGTCGACGCGCTGATGGGCGCGGCCTACGGTTCTGCCGGCGAACGCTGCATGGCGATCTCGGTGGCGGTGGCGGTCGGCGGCATTGCCGACAAGCTGGTGGAAGAACTGGTGCCGCGCGTGAAGGCGCTGAAGATCAAGAACGGCATGGAGTCCGATGCGGAGATGGGTCCTGTCGTGACCGCTGTGCACAAAGCCAAGATCGAAGGCTATATTGCTGACGGCATAGAAGAAGGCGCCAAGCTGCTGGTGGATGGCCGCGGCCTGAAAGTGGCTGGCCACGAAGGCGGTTTCTTCCTCGGCGGCACCTTGTTCGACCACGTGAAGCAGGACATGAAGATCCATCGCGAAGAGATCTTCGGGCCGGTGCTGTGCGTAGTGCGGGTGCCTGACTTTGCATCGGCGGTGGAACTGATCAATGCGCATGAGTTCGGCAATGGCGTGTCGCTGTTCACGTCGGACGGCAATACCGCGCGCGAGTTTTCGCGCCGCATCGAGGTGGGCATGGTAGGCATCAACGTGCCTATTCCCGTGCCTATGGCCTGGCACTCGTTTGGCGGCTGGAAACGCTCGCTGTTTGGCGACGTGCATGCGTATGGTGAAGAGGGCGTGCGGTTCTATACACGCTATAAATCGATTATGCAGCGGTGGCCGGATAGTATTGCGAAAGGCGCGGAATTTGCCATGCCTGTAGCGAAGTAGTTCTTTTTGTCCGAGTTGTGCAGGGCCCGCTCTTTTGTTTGAGATTGCTGGCCGGGGTAGTCCGGCAGCTGCTCACTTTTTCTTGCTTCGCCACCTGGGCGGCTCCAAAAAAAAATAAACAAAGAGAAGGCGACCGCACTTGTCTAAGGGTGATGGCGCTTAGCGCCATCACATTTTGCTGTATTACAAAAAATGGGAAATGAACGAAATTCGCTTCCCTTGCAGGGCGCATATTCGATTGCAAGCGAATACCGTTTCGCAGGCACGGAGCAGTGCTCCGTGAAACCCCTGCTACACCTCGACAACGTTCATTTCTGATTCATTTTCTGTAATGCACAAAATGCTGCATCCCCAGCGGATAACTTCAAAAGCAGTTGCAACCCCAACGTCAACATCAGGTTGTCCTAGTTTGGGCGCTTAGGTGAAGTCGATGCTCAATGATATCCTGCACGCACTACAAGGGAAAAACACATGGAATCCGCCGGTAAATTCGACTACATCATCATAGGCGCAGGCTCAGCCGGTTGCGTGCTGGCGAACCGGCTGAGTGCGGACCGGAATGTCAATGTGCTGCTGCTGGAGGCGGGCGGCAAGGATGATTATGTGTGGATCCATATTCCTGTCGGCTACCTGTACTGCATCAATAACCCGCGCACCGACTGGATGTTCAAGACCGAGGCGGAGCCTGGGCTGAACGGGCGCAGCCTGATTTATCCGCGTGGCAAGGTGCTGGGTGGCAGCTCGTCCATCAACGGCATGATCTACATGCGCGGCCAGCAGCGGGATTATGACCTGTGGGCAGACCTGATCGGCGACGCGAGCTGGCGCTGGGATGAGGTGCTGCCGGTGTTTAAAAAGAGCGAAGACCATTATGGCGGCGCCGATGCCTTCCATGGCGCCGGCGGCGAATGGCGGGTGGAGAAGCAGCGCCTGTCGTGGGAAATCCTGGATGCGTTCCGCGAGGCGGCGGCACAGGTGGGCATACCCAAAAGCGATGACTTCAACCGCGGCAATAATGAGGGCTGCGGCTACTTCGACGTCAACCAGAAGCGCGGCATACGCTGGAATGCCTCCAAGGCTTTTTTGCGGCCGGCGGCAACGCGGCCCAACCTGACTATCATGACGGGCTGCCATGTGCAGCGCTTGCGCATTGAAGCCACGGAGTTGGGCAAGTTATGCACAGGGGTGGAATTTACCGGCAACGGCAAGCACTGGTTTGCCGAATCCGAGCGTGAAACGGTGCTGACAGCGGGTGCGATAGGTTCGCCGGCCATCCTGCAACAGTCCGGCATAGGCGCGGGCGCACATCTGCATAGCGTGGGCGTTGAGGTAAAGCATGATCTGCCGGGTGTCGGCGAGAACCTGCAGGACCATTTGCAGATCCGTTCTTCCTTCAAGATCAGCGGCGCCCGCACGCTCAATATCATGGCCAATAGCTGGCTGGGCAAGGCGCGCATAGGCCTTGAATACATGCTGCGCCAAAGTGGACCGATGTCGATGGCGCCGTCGCAGCTCGGTGCATTCACCAAATCCGATGCGGCGCAGAAAACGCCCAACCTGCAATACCATGTGCAGCCGCTGTCGCTGGAAAAATTCGGCGACCCGCTGCATGTATTTCCTGCATTTACCGCCAGCGTGTGCAACCTGCGGCCGACGTCGCGCGGGCATGTGCGCATTGCCGGCAGCGATCCGCTGGCGGCGCCCAAAATTACGCCCAACTATCTCAGCACGCCAGAAGACCGAAAAATTGCCGCCGATTCGCTGACATTGACGCGCAGCATAGTCGCCGCACCGGCGATGCGCAAATATGCGCCGGAAGAAATGAAACCCGGCGCCCAGTTCCGTACCGAAGAAGAGCTGGCCAGGGCGGCAGGCGACATAGGCACGACGATTTTTCACCCTGTCGGCACCTGCAAGATGGGGCGGGCTGATGACGACAGTGCGGTGGTGGATAGCCAGTTGCGTGTGCGTGGCGTGCGCGGCTTGCGTGTAGTGGACGCTTCCGTGATGCCGACGATTACTTCAGGCAACACCAATTCGCCTACGATCATGATCGCCGAAAAGGCTGCTGCATTTATGCTGTCAACAGCCTACTAAACTGTGTTTTAATAGGGCGTTTTTTGACGCTTGCCGCCGTGGTAAAACCGCATCCCGGCAAGGAATGCAAATACCTGTGGTTACTACTTACAGTAGTTATACCGTATTGTTGAAAACTCCGCGCGCTGTGTACTATAAAAAGCTTAGCTAAAAGTGTAGCCTCTATAAAATCGCCGCCATAGAGCGATGAGAGAATAAATAATTGCGGTAACAAGCAATGTCGGGATGCATGTGATGGCGGCTCAGCCGCGATCAGGTAAATCCCAGATCCAAAAAATAAGGAGATCAGATGACGGACGTCATTCTGGAGACCACGAACTTGACCAAAGAGTTCAAGGGCTTTACCGCTGTCAGCCAGGTTAACCTGAAGGTGCAGCGCGGGCATATCCATGCGCTGATCGGCCCCAATGGCGCCGGCAAAACGACGTGTTTCAACCTGCTGACCAAATTCCTGGTCCCTACTTCCGGGCAAATCATGTTCAATGGCCGCGACATCACGTCGGCCAGGCCGGCGCAGATTGCGCGCCAGGGCATTATCCGTTCGTTCCAGATTTCAGCCGTATTCCCGCATCTGAGCGTAATGGAAAACGTGCGCATAGGCTTGCAGCGCAGCCTGGGTACTTCCTTCCATTTCTGGAAAAGCCAGAACAGCCTGTCGCTGTTGAATGACAAGGCAATGGAATTGCTGGCCCAGGTAGACCTGACAGAATTCGCCGATACGATCACCGTTGACCTTCCATACGGCCGCAAGCGCGCGCTGGAAATCGCCACCACGCTGGCGATGGAGCCGGAGCTGATGCTGCTGGACGAACCTACGCAGGGCATGGGGCATGAAGACGTGCACCGGGTCACCGAGCTGATCAAGAAGGTCTCCGTAGGCCGCACCATCCTGATGGTTGAACATAATATGAACGTGGTGTCCGGCATCTGCGACAAGATCTCGGTATTGCAACGCGGCGCCATGCTGGCCGAAGGACGCTACGAAGAAGTATCGCAAAACCCCAAAGTGATGGAGGCCTATATGGGCACCACGTCCGGCGCGCTGGAAGGAGCCCACGCATGAGCGCTAGCAATGGTGCTCCGGCGGCACTGGAAATCAGCAATCTGCAAGCGTGGTACGGCGAATCGCATATCCTGCATAACGTGAATCTGGTCGTGAACCCCGGCGAAGTGGTGACGCTGCTGGGCCGCAACGGCGCAGGCCGCACGACAACGATGCGCGCGATCATGGGTCTGACCGGTGCGCGCAAGGGCTCAATCAAGATCAACGGCACCGAAGCGATCCATTTACCTACGTACAAGGTGGCGCATCTGGGCGTGGGTTACTGCCCCGAAGAGCGCGGCATCTTCTCCTCGCTGTCCACCGAAGAAAACCTGTTGTTGCCGCCCATGGTGTCCAGCACCGAAAAGGGCATGTCCATCGATGAAATCTATGCGATGTTCCCTAACTTGGCCGAGCGCAAGAATAGCCAGGGCACGCGATTGTCCGGTGGTGAGCAGCAGATGCTGGCGGTAGCGCGCATCCTGCGCACCGGCGCCCGCCTGCTGCTGCTGGACGAAATTTCCGAAGGCCTGGCGCCGGTTATCGTGCAGGCGCTGGCCAGGATGATCACGACGCTGAAACAGAAGGGCTATACCATCGTCATGGTGGAGCAGAACTTCCGCTTTGCCGCGCCGCTGGCGGACCGTTTCTACGTGATGGAGCATGGCCAGATCGTCGAGACATTCGCGTCCTCCGAGCTGGAAGGCAAGATGTCGGTGCTGAATGAGTTGTTGGGTGTGTAGCAAATGCAGCAAGAGCAAGCAGCGGTGTACATTAATAACGGATATAACTGATCAGAAAGCTGGTTTTAAAACGAGCTGTTTCAATAATTAACGGAGAAGACAAATGAAGACAAAATTCAAGGCCCTGACTCTTGCTGTATCTGCTGCCCTGGCGGGTTTTGCGGGAGCGGCTTCCGCCCAGGTATCCGGCGATGTAGTGAAAATCGGTTTCATCACCGACTTGTCGGGCCTGTATTCGGATATCGACGGCCAGGGCGGCGTCGAAGCGATCAAGATGGCGGTGGCCGATTTCGGCGGCACCGTGCTGGGCAAGAAAATTGAAGTAGTGACAGCCGATCACCAGAACAAGGCCGATATCGCTGCCAGCAAGGCGCGCGAATGGTTTGACCGCGACGGCGTAGACATGCTGATCGGCGGCACCAACTCCGGTACCGGCCTGTCGATGGCGAAAGTTGCCGGCGAAAAGAAAAAACCTTATATCTCCATCGGCGCCGGCTCGGCCCGCCTGACCAATGAAGAATGCACGCCTTACACCGTGCACTATGCGTACGACACGGTCGCACTGGCCAAGGGCACGGGTTCCGCGGTAGTGAAGCAGGGCGGCAAGAGCTGGTATTTCCTGACAGCGGATTACGCGTTCGGCGCGTCGCTGGAAGGCGATACTTCGGCAGTGGTCAAGGCCTCCGGCGGCACGGTGGCCGGCTCGGTCAAGCATCCATTGTCGGCATCCGACTTTTCTTCCTTCCTGCTGCAGGCACAGGCTTCCAAGGCGCAGATCCTGGGTCTGGCCAATGCCGGCGGCGACACCATCAATTCGATCAAGGCTGCCAATGAATTCGGCATCACCAAGACGATGAAACTGGCCGGCTTGCTGATGTTCATCAATGACGTGCACTCGCTGACGCTGAACCTGACGCATGGCATGTACCTGACTGACAGCTGGTACTGGGATCAGAATGAAGAAACCCGCGCCTGGTCGCGCCGCTACTTCGGCAAGATGAAGAAGATGCCTTCCAGCCTGCAGGCTGCCGACTACTCCGCCACGATCCAGTATCTGAATGCGGTGAAAGCGGCCGGCTCCGACGATACCGACAAAGTCATGGCGAAACTGCGCGCCACGAAGATCAACGATATGTACGCCAAGAACGGCTATATCCGTGCCGACGGCAGCATGATCCATGACATGTACCTGATGCAGGTGAAAAACCAGGCGGATTCCAAATATCCATGGGATTACTATAAAGTGGTGCAGACCATTCCTGGCGAACAGGCTTTCACCACCAAGGCCGAGACCAAGTGCTCGCTGTGGAAATAAGCCTTATCCGCTTGCTTTAACTTTTGTGTTAACACCTGGCGCGCTGCCTGGGGCCTGAACCGCAGGCAGCGCCCAGTTCCTTGATTTTTCACCCTTTTGGGTGATTTTTTTCATGAAGTCGCCATGGAAATATTTGGTATACCGCTGCAGGCGATGTTAAGCCAGTTGCTGCTGGGACTGGTCAACGGCTCGTTCTATGCGATGCTGTCGCTCGGCCTGGCCGTCATTTTCGGCTTGTTGAACGTCATTAATTTTTCCCACGGTGCGCTGTACATGATGGGCGCCTTCCTCGCATGGATGGGGCTCAATTATTTCGGCGTCAATTACTGGGTGATGCTGGTGGTTGCGCCGCTGCTGGTCGGCGTATTCGGCATCATCATCGAGAAGACCATGCTGCGCTGGCTGTACAAGCTGGACCATGTCTACGGCCTGCTGCTGACCTTCGGCATCACGCTGCTGCTGGAAGGGCTGTTCCGCTCGTTCTACGGCGTCTCAGGCCAGCCGTATTCGGTGCCTGATGCGCTGGCAGGGGCGACCGATCTGGGCTTCATGATCCTGCCGAATTACCGCGCCTGGGTCGTATTTGCTTCGCTGATCGTGTGTTTTGCGACCTGGTTCGTCATTGAAAAAACCAAGCTGGGCGCCTACCTGCGCGCCGGTACCGAAAACCCCAAGCTGGTGGAAGCCTTCGGCATCAACGTGCCCCTGATGGTCACGCTGACCTACGGCTTCGGCGTAGCCCTGGCCGCCTTTGCCGGCGTGCTTGCGGCGCCGGTAATACAGGTGTCGCCGCTGATGGGTTCCAACCTGATTATCACGGTGTTTGCCGTGGTGGTCATCGGCGGCATGGGCTCCATTCTCGGATCTATCCTAACCGGTCTCGGCCTGGGCATTATCGAAGGGCTGACGCGGGTGTTCTATCCTGAAGGCTCGGCCACCGTCGTGTTCGTTGTGATGGCCATCGTGCTGATGATCCGTCCTGCCGGCTTGTTCGGCAAAGAGAAATAACCTGAATGGCGTTCACTATGAATAAGAAAATCGGAATTGTCATTGCGCTGGCGGTGCTGCTGGTTGCGCCGCAGCTGGTGTACCCCATCCTGCTGATGAAGCTGCTGTGCTTTGCGCTGTTTGCCTGCGCATTCAACCTGCTGATCGGCTTTACCGGACTGCTGTCCTTCGGCCATGCGGCGTTCTTCGGCGGGGCCGGCTATATTGCCGGATGGGCGATGCGCGACAAGGGGCTGACGCCGGAACTGGGCATCCTGCTGGGCATGCTGGCCGGCGCGGTAATCGGGCTGGTGATGGGCATGCTGGCGATACGCCGCCAGGGTATCTATTTCACGATGATCACACTGGCGCTGGCGCAGATGCTGTACTTCGTCTTCCTGCAAGCCAAGTTCACCGGCGGCGAAGACGGCCTGCAGCAGGTGCCGCGCGGCAAACTGCTGGGCATGCTGGACCTGAGTTCCGACCTGACACTGTATTACGTGGTGCTGTTCATTGCCGTCGCCGGTTTTGCACTGATTGTGCGCACCGTGCATTCGCCTTTCGGCCAGGTGCTGAAGGCGGTGAAAGAAAACGAACCGCGCGCAGTGTCGCTGGGGTATGACGTGGACAGATACAAGCTGCTGGCCTTCGTGCTGTCTGCTGCGCTGTCGGGCCTGGCAGGCGCCACCAAAACGCTGGTGCTGGGCTTTGAAACGCTGACCGACGTGCACTGGACCATGTCCGGCCTCGTCGTGCTGATGACGCTGGTAGGCGGCCTGGGAACGATTACCGGCCCTATCGTCGGCGCGGTTATCATCCTGCTGCTGGAGAACAAGCTGGGCGATCTGGGCGACCTGCTGGCGCGCATTACCACGGTGGACTGGTTCCATTCGCTGGGCGAGTCGATCACGATCGTCACCGGCCTGATATTCATCGTCTGCGTGCTGGCTTTCCGCCGCGGCATCGTCGGTGAAATCGGTGCGCGGCTGGGCAAGCGTAGCTAAAAAGAGAGAGTGTTGTAAAACCTGGGACGCCTTGCGTACCCAGGTTTTTTTTCGCCTGCTGCAGGCGGGTTGGCAGTGTGGAAACTGCATTTGCGCGTTAGACTGATGTCTTGACGCTCTCATCTACCGAAGGATCTGGAATACTTCAATGTCGTCCCCGCTCAACGATCATCTGCCGACTCCGCTCAGTTACCGTCCTTTCGCCTTCTTCGTCAATGTGAAGGCGGGGTTGCGCGCCGCCTGCTTCCTGCGTGTGGACGGCGGCAGTGTATATGCCAGCCCGGCGCAGTTTGCGCTGCTGGTGCTGTGCGGCGCTTTGCTGCAGTTCGTCAATGATTACCTGCAGACCGGCGGCGACGGCGTGTTCGTGGCGGTCGGCCTGGGCGGCTTGCTGCTGAACGTGCCGCTGGTGCTGTTGGCAGCCTGGGGCATTACTGCCTTTTTCCGGCGGCCGCAAGCACTGGCCGCGGTGGCCGTACTGCTGCTGGCGA
The DNA here is from genome assembly GCF_049339885.1 of Undibacterium sp. TJN25. NCBI lineage: Bacteria > Pseudomonadati > Pseudomonadota > Betaproteobacteria > Burkholderiales > Oxalobacteraceae > Undibacterium > Undibacterium sp. TJN25. Next base: position 174,336 of record NZ_JBMPPM010000003.1, read on the forward strand.
CGATGCTCGTCATTGATTACGGCATGCTGTTCATGGAATATATGCTCGACTATGTGCCGGGCTACACGCTGCGGCGAGGGTCTGCCAGGCTGCAGCAGCTGCTGGACCACTATGGTTTCCTGGTGCGCCTGCTGTGGCTGGTGCTGGCCTGTGCGCTCGCCACCGTGCGCTTGCTGGACCTGCGTTTTCCTGCCCTTGGCCAGGCGACGGCGGTGCTGGCGCTGCTGCTGGCGGCGCCGTTCACGCAGATCTATATCGACCGTACCTTATGGGCGGCACCGCACGACTACGCGCCTCAGGCCCGCCAGGAGCTGCAAGCCGAGGATGTCTTCTACCTGCAGCCGCAATTGCTGCAAAGCCGGCTGGCGGCGTTACAGGCGAGCCCAGGCGGCAGGCCGGCGTTGTATTTCCTGGGAGTGGCAGGTTATGCCGGGCAGGATGTGTTCATGAAGGAGGTGAATTACGTGCGCAGCATGTTCGACCGCCGCTTTGGTACGACCGGCCATTCGCTGATACTGGTCAACAACCCGAAGTCGGTCAGGGAAACGCCGATCGCCAGCGTCAGCAGCATGCAGATGAGCCTGAACCGCATCGGCCAGCTGATGGACAAGGACAGGGACGTGCTGTTCCTGTACCTGAGTTCGCATGGTTCCCACGACCACACGTTTACATTGGAATTCGACAGCATGCAGTTCTACGTGCTGAACCCGCAAAGGCTGCGTGCGATGCTGGATGCGTCGGGCATCCGCAACCGCGTCATCGTGGTATCGGCCTGTTATTCGGGCGGTTTTATCGATGCATTGAAAACCGACGATACGCTGGTGATCACCGCGGCGGCAGCAGACAAGACCTCGTTCGGCTGCAGCAACGAGGCCGATTTTACCTATTTCGGCAAGGCCTACTTTGAAGAGGCGCTGAACAGGACGGACTCCTTTATTGTCGCCTACGACCTGGCGCTGCCGGGCATCAGTGCACGCGAAAGGGCGCAGGGCTTCGAGCATTCCGATCCCGGCATCTTTGTCGGCAAGAATATCGAAAGCCGCCTGCAGCAGTTGCCAAACCCGCGACCGTAAATCCCCTGAAAAGAAAACGCCGGCTGATAGCCGGCGTCCCGAGTCCACTTCAATGCAGTAATGCTACAGCGCTGCCGCGTAGATGGCACGCGCATCTTCCAGCGCAACGTCCCTGGGATTATTGCCCAGCAGGCGGGTTTGCAGCATGGCGTCGCTGGCCAGCTGATCCAGGTCTTTTTCGGCAATGCCTACCTGGCGTAACTGCGTCTCTATGCCCACACGCGCCGCCAGCGCTTCCATCGCGGCGATCAGCGCCGTGCTGCGCGCCTCGTCGCTGCCTTGGGCATCCGGTGCAATAATGCCGGCCAGCTCGGCATACATGCCCGCTGCATTCGGCGTATTGAAGCGCAGCACATGCGGCAGCACCAGCGAATTGGACAAGCCGTGCGGTACGTGGAAGATCCCGCCGATGGGGTAGGCCAGCGCGTGCACCGCCGCACAGGGCGCGTTGGCGAAGGACTGGCCGGCCAGCATCGCGCCCAGCAGCATCGCCTGCCTGGCTTCCAGGTTGTTGCCATTGGTGCAAGCCTGGTCGATATTATTCCACAGCAGACTCAACGCCTGTTTCGCCAGCATATCGGACAAGGGGTTCTTTTTATGCTTGGTGCTGAAGGCTTCTATGGCATGCACCATCGCATCGATGCCCGTTGCTGCCGTTACTTTCGGCGGCAGGCCGGTTGTCAATTCCGCATCGAGGATGGCAATGTCGGCATACAGCTGCGGCGCGACGACACCCATCTTGGTGGTGGCGCCGGTAGTGACGATGGAGATAGGCGTCACTTCGGAGCCGGTGCCGGCGGTGGTCGGAATCTGGATCAACGGCAGGCGGCCACCCTTGACATTGCCTATGCCGTACATTGTGCTCAAGGGCTGTTCACTGCCGGCCAGTACGGCGATCAACTTGGCGACGTCCATCGAGCTGCCGCCGCCCAGCCCAACCACGAGTTCTACTTCCTTTTGCTTGGCGTCGGCAACAGCCTGGTGCACGACCGCTTCCGGCGGATCGGCGACCACATCGGAAAATACGGCCACATGCAGTTTTTTATTTTCCAGGCTGGCAATGACGGGATTGACCAGTCCCGTCCGCAGGAAGCCGGCGTCTGTCACCAGCAGTACGCGCCGGACAGCAGGGTAGTGCTGTGCAATCAGTTCGCCCAGCTGCTTGGTCGCGCCGATCTGGCTGACGATATATGGGACGGTGCGGAATTCAAAATTATTCATAGTCTCTCTCCTTGTTGCATCTATTGTAGCAATTCTGAGCAGTGACTTTACTTGAATAGATTTCAAGCCTGTGGGCTTAGCTGCAATCTTGTATGATGTTGCAGGGAAATAATTCTTATCAGTTTGGCTGGAGTATCAGATGGATTTTATAGTGCTGGGATTGGCGGCTTTTTTCGCCGGGTTTGTGGACGCTGTCGTGGGAGGTGGGGGCCTGATACAGGTACCTGCCCTGTTCTCTGCAATGCCTAATGTGGCTCCCGCCACGCTGCTTGGAACCAATAAGCTGGCGGGCATATGGGGTACCGGCGCTGCTGCGGTGAATTACGTCAGGGCAGTGCGCTTGCGCTGGGATATGGTGTTGCCGGCGGCCTTGATGGCCTTCTTGCTGGCGTTTGCCGGCGCCTTTGCGGTGACGCATATCCCGCCAACCTATCTGCGCAAATCCTTGCCATTCATCCTCGTGGCAGTCGCTGTCTATACCTTCAAGAAAAAAGATTTCGGAACGACGCATACTCCGCTTTTCCACGGCAACAAGGAAACATGGATGGCGATGCTGGTCGGCGGCGGCATAGGTTTTTATGATGGCTTTTTCGGTCCCGGCACGGGCAGTTTCATGATGTTCCTGTTTGTCCGCTTCTTCGGCTACGATTTCCTGAGTGCTTCAGCCGTAGCGAAAGTGCTTAATGTCGCGACCAACGCAGCCGCCTTGTTGTGGTTTGGTTACAGCAATCATGTCATTTGGCAAGTAGGATTCGCCATGGCGGTATGCGGGGTGTTAGGATCATTGACTGGTAGCCGCCTGGCAATAAAACACGGTTCAGGCTTTGTACGAAAGATGTTTTTGCTGGTAGTTGTCGCATTGATACTCAAGACCAGCTATGATGCATTCCTGAAATAAAAGAGCTATGTTTCACGTGAAACATAGCGGTGATCAACAAGACTGACGAAAGGTCAGCGTGGGATATCCGGACTGGGCAGTATTTCAACGCACCGAATCTGGCAAGGCCGAAATCCAGAATAAGGATCGCGGCCTGACGCAGAGTGAACGCCTGGTTCTCATCATTGCAGACGGCGTCAGCTCCTATTCCGATTTACGCGGTAAGTTGAAAAGCCTGGCCCGCGAGCGCTTTGATCGCGCTATCCGTAAGCTGACCGATAAGGGTTTGCTATACGAAGTCATGTTTCCTGAAGAAGGGCAAAAGCCCGACGTGGTCGACCCGGACATGATGGACAGGTTCCTGCGCCAGGAAGATGACGACCCGGTATCGATCATTTCCTTCGACCCCGAAGAAGAGCATGGCGATGCCAGCCTGGATCACGATAGTAGCGCCCGCATAAGTTTACAGAACTCTCGTACATCGGCAAGTCCGGATGCCCATCCCATGCCTATGCCGCCGAAACGCGCGGACAAGATGCCGGACGAAGTTTTAGCCAAAGAAGTAAAACAAGAACCGGCAGGCGTCGATTTTTATCTTCCTGTTGCGGATGCAGATGCCACGCCAGAACGCACTGAGCCTGTGCTGGAACCGAAGCCTTTGGCTCCGCCTCGACCTGATTCCGGTAGTCCGGTCTCCATCGATACCGCCAAGGTAAAGAAAGCGGTGTCCGTTTTCCCGACCCCGGAAAAGCGGCAGACGGCAAAGCCGGCGCAAAAAGAAGACTCGGGACTGTTCGCTAAATTGCGCTTGAACTCTTCCTATATCTTGCTATTCGCCGGAGTCAGCCTGATATGTGCTCCTTTGCTGGCGCGGTTCATGGAGTGGCTGCTAAGTAATACCGACTAGTAGCGCAGGATTTTGTCGATGTTTCACGTGAAACATCGACCCGGGCGGTCATCAATATTTCATCAAATTGGGCCAGACTGGCGCTTATATTCCGCTTTGATTATTTGTCCGAGTCCAAAACCCTCTATAATCGTGCCTCCCCCAAGATTGATAAATGAAGTCTGCTATGTTCTATCCTAAAGAATTCGACGTGATTGTGGTTGGCGGCGGCCATGCCGGGACGGAGGCTGCACTGGCCTCTGCCCGCATGGGGCAAAAAACCTTGTTGTTGACCCACAATATCGAAACCCTGGGCCAGATGTCCTGCAATCCGTCCATAGGCGGCATAGGCAAGGGGCATCTGGTCAAGGAAGTAGATGCCATGGGCGGCGCGATGGCAATCGCCACCGACGAAGCCGGCATCCAGTTCCGCATCCTGAATTCTTCCAAGGGCCCGGCAGTACGCGCAACCAGGGCACAGGCAGACCGCATTTTATATAAGCAGGCGATACGCAGCCGGCTGGAAAACCAGCCCAATCTATGGCTGTTCCAGCAGGCAGTGGATGATTTGCTGGTTGAAGGTGACCGTGTCATCGGTGCCGTTACGCAAGTGGGTATCCAGTTCAAGGGCCGTGCCGTAGTACTGACTGCAGGTACTTTCCTGGATGGGAAGATCCATGTGGGACTGAATAATTACTCAGCAGGCCGGGCAGGGGATCCGCCGGCGGTGTCATTGTCTGCACGCCTGAAAGAGTTGGCGCTGCCACAAGGACGGCTGAAAACCGGCACGCCGCCACGGATAGATGGCCGCAGCATTGATTTTTCCGTCATGCAGGAACAACCGGGCGACCTCGATCCTATTCCGGTGTTCTCTGTGATGGGCAATGTCGCCATGCATCCGGCGCAATTGCCATGCTGGATTACGCACACCAATGAGCGCACGCACGATATCATCCGCGCCGGGCTGGATCGCAGCCCCATGTATACGGGCGTCATCGAAGGGGTAGGGCCACGCTATTGCCCGTCGATAGAAGACAAGATCCACCGCTTTTCCAGCAAGGAATCCCATCAGATTTTCCTGGAACCGGAAGGCCTGACGACCAACGAGTTCTATCCGAACGGTATCTCGACCAGCCTACCATTCGATGTCCAGCTCGATCTGGTGCGGTCCATGCGCGGCATGGAAAACGCCTATATCCTGCGTCCCGGTTATGCGATTGAATACGACTATTTCGATCCGCGTGGCCTGAAAACCTCGCTGGAAACCCGTACGATCAAAGGCCTGTTCTTTGCCGGACAGATCAACGGCACCACCGGTTACGAAGAAGCCGCCGCACAAGGCATGCTGGCCGGACTGAACGCCGCTCTGCTGACGCAGGGCCGTGATGCCTGGGTGCCACGCCGCGATGAAGCCTACCTCGGTGTATTGGTGGACGACCTGATTACCAAGGGCGTGCAGGAACCTTACCGCATGTTCACCAGCCGCGCTGAATTCCGCCTCAGCCTGCGTGAAGACAATGCCGATATGCGCCTGACTGAAATCGGGCGTCAGCTTGGTTGTGTCAGCGATGCGCAATGGGCGCTGTTTGAAACCAAGCGCGAGGCTGTTTCACGTGAAATGGAAAGGCTGCGTTCCACCTGGGTGAATCCGCGCATCCTGGCCGATGTAGAGGCAGAGCGCGTCATCGGCAAGGCGTTGGAACGCGAATATTCGCTGGCCGACTTGCTGCGTCGGCCGCACGTTACCTATGAAGCGCTGATGAGTTTGCACGGCACGGAAGGCCAGGAGTTGGCAGGCCCCGGCGTTCAGGATGAAGCGGTTAAGGAACAGGTCGAAATCCAGGTTAAATATTCCGGCTATATAGACCGCCAGGCCAAGGAAGTGGAACGCCATGCGCACTATGAAAATCTGAAAATGCCGGCGGAATTCGATTACCTCGACGTCAATGGCCTGTCGATAGAAGTGAAGCAGAAGCTGAACAAGCACCGGCCTGAAACGCTGGGCCAGTGCGGCCGCATTTCCGGCGTGACGCCGGCTGCCATCTCGCTGCTGTTGGTGCATCTGAAAAAACGCGGCTTCAAAGGATTTGCCGCTGCAGACGTTGCGGTTGCAGAGACAGGCGAGGCTTCATGACAGTAATCGACCGACCTGCTCTGACCGCCATGCTGGCGGACGGGGTGGCAAGCATGGGCTTGCCCATCGGCAATAATCAGATAGACAAGATGATTTCCTATCTGGCTTTGTTGTCTAAATGGAACTCTGTGTATAACCTGACGGCTGTGCGCGATCCGCGCGAGATGGTCAAACAGCATCTGCTGGATTCCTTATCGGCGGCGCACGTATTTACCAGTGCAAAGAATGTGCTGGACGTAGGCGCGGGCGGCGGTTTGCCGGGCATGATCCTGGCGATCACCTTTCCCGGCGTCCGTATCTCCATGATCGATACGGTCAGCAAGAAAACCGCTTTCCTGACGCAAGCGAAGGCTGAACTGGGCCTGGCCAATGTGACGGTGCATACCGGCCGTGTTGAAGTCCTGGAAGTGGCGCAGAAGTTCGACGTCATCACGTCGCGCGCGTTTTCCGAGCTTAATAATTTTGTCAACTGGTCCGGCCATCTGCTGGCCGACGGCGGCCGCTTCATTGCAATGAAGGGCGTGGCGCCGGACGAAGAAATCGGCCGCCTGCCGGCAGGCTGGGAGGTCGAGCAGGTAGAGCCGCTCAGCGTGCCCGGCCTGAAAGCCGAGCGCCACCTGGTATATATCAAGAAAACCGTAGACTGATCCTTCCGACGCTGGCATATAACAACTTATAAACACATGGCAAAAATTTTTTGCGTAGCAAATCAAAAGGGCGGAGTGGGCAAGACGACCACGACGGTCAACCTTGCCGCCGGGCTGGCGCAGCTGGACCAGCGTGTATTGCTGGTGGACCTGGATCCCCAGGGCAATGCGACGATGGGTTCGGGCATCAACAAGGCCAAGCTGAAAGCATCGATCTACGAGGTGCTGCTGGGCATGACCGACGTCAAGACCGCGCGCCAGCGTTCAGAATCGGGCCGCTATGACGTGCTGCCGGCCAACCGCGAGCTGGCCGGCGCCGAGGTGGAAATGGTGGAGCTGGAGAACCGCGACAAGCGCCTGCGCAATGCGCTGGCCGAGGTCAAGGAAGACTACGATTTCATCCTCATCGATTGCCCCCCCGCGTTGTCGATGCTGACGCTGAACGGCCTGTGCGCCGCGCACGGCGTGATCATCCCCATGCAATGCGAATACTATGCGCTGGAAGGCCTGTCCGACTTGTCGAACACGATCAAGAAGGTGCACATGAACCTGAACCCGGACCTGAAGATCGTCGGCCTGCTGCGCGTGATGTTCGATCCGCGCATGACGCTGTCTCAGCAGGTGTCGGACCAGCTGGAACAGCATTTCGGCGACAAGGTCTTCAAGACCGTGATCCCGCGCAATGTGCGGCTGGCCGAAGCGCCTTCCTATGGCATGCCGGGCGTCGTATTCGATGCTGCCTCCAAGGGAGCGCAGGCGTATATCGCCTTCGGCGCCGAAATGGTCGAAAGAATTAAATCACTGGACGTAGAGTAAGAAATGGCAACGAAAAAAATGACAGGCCTGGGTCGCGGGCTGGATGCGCTGCTGGGCGGCGCTAGCGACTTTACCGAATCGGTACCGAATGTGGCCGGCGCGCCGACCAGCCTGCCGGTCAGCCAGATGCAGGCCGGCAAATACCAGCCGCGCACGCGCATGGACGAAGGCGCGTTGGCGGAGCTGGCGGCGTCCATCAAGGCGCAGGGGCTGATGCAGCCTATCCTGGTGCGGCCTGTAGGCAACGTCAACGGCGTAACCCGCTACGAAATCATTGCCGGCGAACGCCGCTACCGGGCCTCGCAGATGGCTGGCCTGGAAGAAGTGCCGGTGCTGGTCAAGGACGTGGACGACCAGGCCGCCGCGGCGATGGCGCTGATCGAGAATATCCAGCGCGAAGACCTGAACCCGCTGGAAGAAGCGCAGGGCATACACAGGCTGATCTCGGATTTCAGTTTTACCCATGAGCAGGCGGCAACAGCGGTAGGGCGCTCGCGCAGCGCCGTCTCCAACCTGCTGCGCCTGCTGAACCTGGCCAAGCCGGTACAGACGATGCTGATGGCCGGCGATATCGACATGGGCCATGCGCGCGCGCTGCTGGCGACCGATGCGGCCACGCAGATACAGCTGGCCAACCAGGTCGTCGCCAAGCGCATGTCGGTGCGCGACGCGGAAAAGCTGGTGATGCGCACCACGGCCGAACTGGCTTCTCCCAGCAAGCCGCGCGACAAGGCGGAAAAATCGCGCGACATCACACGCCTGGAAGAAGAACTGTCCGATCTGCTGGCCACCCAGGTCGTGCTGAAGATGGGCAGCAAGGGCCGCGGCCAGATGGTCATCGATTTTGCCGACCTCGATTCGCTGGACGGCATCATCCTCAAAATCCGCGGGCAGTAACAGGCCCATGGGCGGTCCGACCATCCTGCTGTTGCCGGGACTGTACAACTCCGGTGCCGGCCACTGGCAAACCATCTGGGAACAGGCGCTGCCAGGCGCCGTCCGCGTACCGCAGCAGAGTTGGGACCGCCCGCAAAGGGATGACTGGGTGGCAAGCCTGGCCGCCGCTGTCAGTGCCGTGGACGGGCCCGTGGTACTGGCAGCGCATAGCCTCGGCTGCGCGCTGACGGCGTGGTGGGTCAGCCTCGGCATGCCGGGTGTGGACGTCGCTGCTGCGGACAAGGTGCGTGGCGCGCTGCTGGTGGCCCCGCCTGATGTTGCCCGCATGGATTTCCCCGCCCCGAGCTTTGCGCCGATGCCGGTGATGCGCTTTCCCTTTACCTGCGAGGTAATCGCCTCCAGCAATGATCCATGGTGTGGTATGGCTGTGGCGCAAGAATGGGCCGGCCGGTGGGGAGCCGGATTTCACAACATTGGTGCGAAGGGCCATATCAACGGCGATTCCGGCCTAGGCGGCTGGGAGCAAGGCAGGGACTGGCTGAAACAGCTGGGCGCCGTTATTTGACCAGCGGATGGCCATTGCGGAATTCGCAATAATCGCACCAATTTAGGGCAAACAGTATAAAGTTTTGAAAGGTTTGACGATAGGACGCACTACCACGTATAATTCCGTGGCTTTGGTTAGCGAGATATGGTGCTGGCCTGAACGATGTGGTGGCACATGCCGGTATATCAATACGTTTTTATGTATTTGTCGGCAGACGGTGCCCGAAAAATGAACGAGGAAATGGCATGGCGCGTATGGTTCTGCTGCAGTTGGCGGCAGTGTTGCTGGTTGCGCTTGCTGCGTTGCTGATAGGCGGCGTTCCTTCAGGTATCTCCGCGCTGTTGGGCGGCTTATGTTGTGCGATCCCCAATGCTTTGTTTGCTGCGCGACTTTACGTCAGCGTGCTCAAACCGGGTGGCGCGAACCCGGTGACTTTCTTCATCGGTGAATTTGTCAAAATTGCTTCAACAATTGCATTAATGATTGCAGTTGTTAGTTTGTATCACGATTTGAATTGGGTAGCGTTTATCGCTGGGATCGTCGTGACGCTGAAAAGTTATTTCATTTTACTATTTAGATATCTATCATGAGCGCAACCGAGCACGCACCTACCGCGTCAGAATATATCTCCCACCATCTGGGACATCTTTCTACGTCGCATATTCCGCAAGAAGGTTTGTGGGATATGTCTATCCTGAATATCGATACGCTGTTCTGGTCGGTTGCCTGCGGCGTCGTCGGCAGCCTGCTGATGTACATGGCCGCCCGCAAAGCGACATCCGGCGTTCCAGGCCGCTTTCAATCTGCGGTTGAAATGCTGGTGGAAATGGTCGACAACCAGGCCAAGAGCATTGTGCACGGCAATACCAGTTTCATCGCGCCCATGGCCCTGTCGGTATTCGTCTGGGTAGCCTTGATGAACTCGCTGGATTTCCTGCCGGTGGACCTGTTCTCGCAGTGGATTTTCCCTGCGATCGGCGTCAGTCCTGAAATCCATCACCGTGTCGTTCCTACTGCCGATCTGAACGGCACACTGGGCATCTCGGTGGGCGTATTCGTATTGATGATCTATTACAGCCTGAAAATCAAAGGCTTTGGCGGCTTCCTGAAAGAATTGTTTACAGCACCTTTCGGCCCATGGCTGTTCCCAGCCAACCTGGCGTTGAACGCGGTTGAATATGCTGCAAAAACTTTTTCCCTGGGCATGCGGTTGTTCGGCAATATGTTTGCCGGCGAATTGCTGTTCCTGCTGATCGCATTGCTCGGCTCCACGGCAACCCTGTTCGGCGGCGTAGGCCACCTGATTGCAGGTTCCATCTGGGCCATCTTCCATATTCTGATCGTGTTCTTGCAAGCATTTATTTTCATGATGTTGACCCTGGTGTACATGGGGCAGGCGCACGAAGGGCACTAAGCCTGGTGTCAGGATGGATGAATTTTAGTTTTGGTTTTGGGTATTTTGTTTTTTGATTTTTATTATTATTATTTTTAAACTTTGAAGGAGTTGTCATGACTAACGTCGCTTTCGTTGCACTGGCTTGTGGTTTGATCATTGGTTTGGGCGCTTTGGGTGCATGTATCGGTATCGCTTTGATGGGCGGCAAATACCTGGAAGCTTCTGCACGTCAACCAGAATTGATGGAAAAGCTGCAAGGCAAAATGCTGTTGCTGGCTGGTCTGATCGATGCTGCGTTCATTATCGGTGTTGGTATTGCGATGTTCTTTGCAACTGCAAATCCATTCAAAGGCTAATTAGCTTTCCTTCTTGTACCGTAGGCAGGAAGCTGCTTACGGAACGATTAATTTGATAAGGAAACTACCGTGAATCTTAATCTGACAATGTGGTACCAGGCTGGAGTGTTCTTCATCCTGGCACTCTTCACGATGAAATTCGTGTGGCCACCATTGATTGGTGCAATCGATGCGCGCAGGCAAAAAATTGCCGACGGACTGGCAGCTGCCGACCGTGCCCGCACTGAAGCACAAGTGGCTGAAAAGCGTGTGCAAGCCCAATTGGCAAGCGCAGGCGAAGAAGGCCAGAAGCGTGTTCTCGATGCAGAAAAACGTGCTCAGCTGATCATTGACGAAGCCAAGAATACTGCATCTGCCGAAGCCGCACGCATCATCGCTGCCGCCAAAGCCGAAGCAGACAATCAAGTAACTAAAGCACGTGAAGAATTGCGCGACCAGGTGGCAACACTGGCAGTTAAAGGCGCCGAGCAAATTCTGAAACGTGAGGTCAATGCAGCGGCTCACGCCGACCTGCTGGGCCAACTGAAGACTGAGCTGTAATCATGGCTGAACTCGCAACGATCGCTCGTCCTTACGCAGAAGCGCTGTTTCGCGTTGCTCAATCCGGTAACCTGTCCGCCTGGTCGGACCTGGTATCCGAGATGGGGCAAGTTGCTGCGCATCCCGATGTAGTGGCCCTTGCACACAACCCCAAGGTCCCTGCTGATCAAAAAGCGGAGACCTTCTTGTCCGTGCTGAAATCGCCGGTGACTGACGAAGCCAAAAACTTCATCAACACACTCGCCGACTATGACCGTTTGACCCTGTTGCCCGAAATCGCTGTCCAGTTTCACGATCTGAAGAATGCGCAAGAAGGCGCAGCAGATGCAGAAATTTTCAGCGCATTTGAATTGACGGCAGCACAGTTGAGCGAACTGACGGCGACACTGGAAAAGAAATTCGGCCGCAAGCTGCACCCTAGCGTGAAAGTGGATGCTTCACTGATCGGTGGTGTGCGTATCGTGGTTGGTGACGAGGTGCTCGATACTTCGGTACGTGCCAAGCTGCAACAGATGCAAGTCGCCCTGACCGCGTAAGGTCACAAGTAAAGAATCTGAGCCAAGCGCAAGGGAAGTACAGGTAGTTCCGGCGAGCGGCTCAAGCCCCGGTTACAAGCGCAGTTCCGCACAAGCGGAGCGATGAAATGATGAATGCGCAGACCGGTGGATGCCGCACCCGGACCATCTGGACGTCTCAACAGAGAAATAATATTAGGAGTTAGTATGCAACTCAACCCATCAGAAATCAGCGAACTGATCAAGAGCCGGATCCAAGGCCTTGGCAATACCGCTGAGATCCGCAATCAAGGTACGGTTATCTCCGTTACCGACGGTATCTGCCGCATCCACGGTCTGTCTGACGCGATGCAAGGCGAGATGCTGGAATTCCCAGGCAATACATTCGGCCTGGCGCTGAACCTGGAACGTGATTCCGTCGGCGCCGTTATTCTGGGCGACTACGAGCACATCTCCGAAGGCGACACTGTCAAATGCACAGGCCGCATCCTGGAAGTGCCTATCGGTCCTGAACTGCGCGGCCGCGTAGTCAATGCGCTGGGTCAGCCTATCGACGGCAAAGGCCCTATCAATGCAAAACTGACAGCGCCGATCGAAAAGATCGCTCCTGGCGTTATTGCACGTCAATCCGTTTCCGAACCTCTGCAAACCGGCCTGAAGTCCATCGACTCCATGGTTCCAGTTGGCCGCGGCCAGCGCGAACTGATCATTGGCGATCGCCAGACTGGTAAAACAGCCGTAGCGATCGATGCCGTGATCAACCAGAAAGGCCAGAACGTTACCTGTATCTATGTAGCGATCGGCCAAAAAGCATCTTCCGTCAAAAACGTGGTGCGTTCCCTGGAAGCACACGGCGCGATGGAATACACGATCGTTGTTGCTGCGACAGCTGCTGAATCCGCTGCGATGCAATACGTGTCCGCTTATTCCGGCTGTGCAATGGGCGAATACTTCCGCGACCGCGGTCAAGACGCGCTGATCATTTATGATGATCTGTCCAAGCAAGCTGTGGCTTACCGTCAGGTATCCCTGCTGCTGCGCCGTCCACCAGGCCGTGAAGCTTACCCTGGCGACGTGTTCTACCTGCATTCCCGTCTGTTGGAACGTGCAGCGCGCGTCAACCCTGACTACGTCGAGAAATTCACCAATGGTGAAGTCAAAGGCAAAACAGGTTCGCTGACAGCATTGCCTATCATCGAAACTCAAGCCGGCGACGTTTCCGCTTTCGTTCCAACCAACGTAATTTCGATTACCGACGGTCAGATCTTCCTGGAAACATCCTTGTTCAACGCCGGTGTCCGTCCTGCGATCAATGCGGGTATTTCGGTATCCCGCGTGGGTGGTGCAGCGCAGACCAAGGTCATCAAAAACCTGTCCGGCGGTATCCGTACCGACTTGGCGCAGTACCGTGAGCTGGCCGCGTTTGCACAGTTCGCTTCCGATCTGGACGAAGCGACCCGCAAGCAGCTGGACCGTGGCGCGCGCGTTACTGAACTGTTGAAACAGGCTCAGTACGCACCGCTGTCCATCTCGCTGATGGCTGTGACCTTGTTCTCCGTGAACAAAGGCTTCCTGGACGACGTGCCTGTCAAGAAAGTACTGGCGTTTGAAGCCGGTGTGCACAACTACATGAAGACCAGCCACGCTGCATTGTTGCAAAAGATTGAAGAAACCAAGCAACTCGACAAAGACGGCGAAGCCGCCATGTCTGCCGCGATTGCTGATTTCAAAAAATCCGGCGCATATTAACACCACCCCATTAACCGGGTTTAAAAGGAGTTAATACTCATGGCAGCAGGCAAAGAGATACGTGGCAAGATCAAAAGCGTAGAAAATACGAAGAAGATCACCAAGGCGATGGAAATGGTCGCCGCATCCAAAATGCGCAAGGCGCAGGACCGGATGCGCGCCGCCCGTCCCTATAGCGAAAGAATCCGTAATATCGCTGCGAACTTGTCACAAGCAAACCCTGAGTACACGCATCCTTTCATGATCGTGCAAGAAAACTCCAGGAAAGTCGGAGTGATCGTTGTCACGACAGACAAGGGTTTGTGTGGCGGCCTCAATACCAACGTATTGCGTCTGGTCACCAGCAAACTGCGTGAACTCGAAAGCAAGGGTTCGAAAATTGAAGCGGTTGCAATTGGTAATAAAGGTCTTGGTTTCCTGAACCGGGTTGGAGCAAAAGTCGTGGCGCACGCAGTGCAGCTCGGCGATACGCCCCACCTGGATAAACTGATAGGCCCAGTCAAGCTGTTGCTGGACGCCTACCAGGAAGGACAACTGGATGCGGTCTACCTGGCGTACACCAAATTCATCAACACCATGAAGCAAGAGCCGGTCATGGAGCAGCTTCTGCCCCTGTCGGCTGCCACGCTCGAAGCAGGCAAGACGTCTTCCCATACCTGGGATTATATCTACGAGCCGGATGCGAACACGGTGATTGACGAATTGCTGGTGCGTTATGTTGAAGCGCTGATTTATCAGGCTGTTGCTGAAAACATGGCATCTGAACAGTCTGCCCGTATGGTGGCGATGAAATCAGCCAGTGACAACGCAGGTAATGTAATTGGTGAACTGAAACTGGTTTATAACAAGACCCGTCAGGCTGCAATTACCAAAGAGCTCTCCGAGATCGTCGCCGGTGCGGCAGCGGTCTAGTGACGCAACTGAAACTGAATTTAAATTATTGAAGGAACGAACATGGCTGATGGCAAAATCGTTCAGTGTATCGGCGCTGTTGTGGACGTTGAATTTCCACGCGACGCGATGCCTAAGATCTACGACGCCCTGAAGATGGAAGGCTCCGAGCTGACATTGGAAGTGCAGCAGCAATTGGGCGACGGTATCGTCCGTACTATTGCGCTGGGCACCTCCGACGGTCTGCGTCGCGGCATGGTGATTCAAAACACGGGCCACCCTATCATGGTGCCGACCGGTAAAGCAACACTGGGTCGCATCATGGACGTACTGGGCAACCCTATCGATGAATGTGGTCCGGTCAGCCGTGAAACTACCGCATCGATCCATCGTAAGGCACCTGCTTACGACGAACTGTCCCCTTCGCAAGAATTGCTGGAAACCGGTATCAAGGTGATTGATCTGGTTTGCCCGTTTGCAAAAGGCGGTAAAGTTGGTCTGTTCGGCGGCGCCGGTGTGGGCAAGACAGTCAACATGATGGAACTGATCAACAACATCGCTAAAGCGCACAGCGGCTTGTCCGTGTTCGCCGGCGTGGGTGAGCGTACTCGTGAGGGTAACGACTTCTACCACGAGATGGCTGACGCTAAAGTGGTTGATCTGGACGATCCGGAAAAGTCCAAGGTAGCGATGGTGTACGGCCAGATGAATGAACCGCCAGGCAACCGTCTGCGCGTGGCATTGACAGGCCTGACGATTGCGGAAGGTTTCCGTGACGAAGGTAAAGACGTTCTGTTCTTCGTCGATAACATCTACCGCTACACATTGGCCGGTACTGAAGTTTCCGCGCTGCTGGGCCGTATGCCTTCCGCCGTGGGTTACCAGCCTACTCTGGCCGAAGAAATGGGCCGTTTGCAAGAGCGTATCACGTCGACCAAAACCGGTTCGATCACATCGATTCAAGCCGTTTATGTTCCAGCGGATGATTTGACTGATCCATCTCCAGCGACCACATTCGCCCACTTGGACTCCACTGTCGTTCTGTCCCGTGACATCGCCTCCCTGGGTATCTACCCAGCGGTTGATCCACTGGATTCCACTTCGCGCCAGCTGGATCCGCAAGTGGTTGGTCAAGAGCACTACGAAACAGCCCGCGCCGTGCAAGGTATCTTGCAGCGCTACAAAGAATTGCGCGACATTATCGCGATTCTGGGTATGGACGAACTGGCTCCTGAAGACAAGCTGCTGGTGGCGCGCGCACGTAAGATGCAGCGTTTCCTGTCGCAGCCTTTCCACGTTGCTGAAGTGTTTACCGGTTCCCCAGGTAAATACGTGTCGCTGAAAGATACAATCAAGGGCTTCAAGATGATTGCATCCGGCGAACTCGATCATCTGCCGGAACAAGCGTTCTACATGGTAGGTACTATCGAAGAAGCCATCGAAAAAGCGAAAAAAATCGGCTAAACCCCGATCGGCATGAGTCCGGTTAAACCGGACTTGTGCTGTTCCGCTTTTTTGATCCAGCAAGAATGAAAAGGGTCCAACATGGCACACACTATTCACGTTGACGTGGTTTCCGCGGAAGAGCTGATCTTCTCCGGCGAAGCCGAATTCGTCGCGTTGCCGGGTGAGGCTGGTGAATTGGGTATCTATCCAAAACATACGCCACTGATCACCCGCATCAAGCCGGGTGCGGTACGCATCAAGGTAAGCGGCCAGGCCGAAGAAGAGTTCGTCTTCGTTGCCGGCGGTTTGCTGGAAGTGCAACCGGACACGGTTACTGTCCTGGCCGATACTGCGATCCGCGGTAAAGACCTGGATGAAGCCAAGGCGAATGAAGCGAAGAAAAGGGCAGAAGAAGCCCTGGTCAATCAGGAATCCCAGATTGACTACGCACAGGCTCAGGCTGAACTGGCTGCGGCAATTGCCCAGCTGGCTGCAATCCAGAGATTGCGTCAAAAACACTAACAATAATATGGCGGATTTGCCGTTCCGGCAAAGCAGTACCGCTCGCAGTAAAATGAAGGCAGCCTCAGGCTGCCTTTTTTTTCGCCTGCCCAAATGCCTACCCCCAAATTCCCATCCAAGATGACCAGCAAAGAGATTGCTTCCCTGTTGCAAAGCGCTTCCACCATTGCGGTAGTCGGCCTGTCACCCAGGCCTTCCAGGCCCAGCTACGATGTGGCGGCCTACCTGCAGCGCCAGGGTTACCGCATCGTGCCGGTCAATCCTGTGGAAGAGGGTGCTACACTGCTGGGCGAACATTGCTACGCGAGCCTGGACGATGCGGTGCGCGCATTGCGGCTGCAAGGCCGGCAGATCGACATCGTTGACTGCTTCCGCCGCTCCGAAGAAATCCCGGCCATCGTCGATGAAGCGATACGCCTGGGCCTGAAATGCGTCTGGATGCAGCTGGGCGTCATCCATGCGGAAGCCGCCCGCAAGGCAGAGGCGGCCGGCATGCAGGTCGTGATGGACAAGTGCATCAAGATAGAACACGGTAGCCTCAACATACCGACAAAAGGATAAAACCACCGATGACCGTCAGCCAACTGTTCCGCCTCAGCGGCAA
Organism: Undibacterium sp. TJN25; assembly: GCF_049339885.1. Classification (NCBI taxonomy): domain Bacteria; kingdom Pseudomonadati; phylum Pseudomonadota; class Betaproteobacteria; order Burkholderiales; family Oxalobacteraceae; genus Undibacterium; species Undibacterium sp. TJN25. The sequence continues at coordinate 191,453 of NZ_JBMPPM010000003.1, forward strand.
GCTCAAGATCAAGGATGCCGACGCCGGCAAGCGGCCGCTGGATAGCGCCGACAAGAAACAAAGCAAGGAAGAAAAGGACGAGGCCAAGACGCGCGACAAGCTCGCCACGATGAAGCTGGCGCAGCAGATTTCCGACTATCAGGAAATCCTGTACGCGCAAAAAAAATACAAGCTGCTGATCGTATTGCAGGGCATGGATACCTCGGGCAAGGACGGCACCGTACGCGGCGTCTTCGGCCAGATCAATCCGCTTGGCGCCCGCACCAGCGCATTCAAGGCGCCCAGCAACGTGGAAAAGGAATACGACTACCTGTGGCGCGTGCATAAGGAAGTGCCCGGCAACGGCGAGATCGTCATCTTCAACCGCAGTCATTATGAAGACGTACTGATCACCCGCGTGCACGACTGGATAGACGACAAGGAATGCGAACGGCGCTATGCGCAGATCCGCGATTTCGAACGCATGCTGACCGAGACCGGCACCGTCATCCTGAAATTCTTCCTGCACATCTCCAAGGACGAGCAAAAGCAGAGACTGGAAGAACGCATTGCCGACCCCGACAAGCACTGGAAGTTCGATCCGCAAGACCTGGTCGAGCGCGAGTATTGAGACGCCTACCAGGCGCAGTATGAAAAAGTGCTTACCGCCACCGACGCCGATTCTGCGCCCTGGTACATCATCCCGGCCGATTCCAAGACCCAGCGCAACCTGGCGATAGCCGGCATCGTCGTTGAAAAGCTGGCCAGCCTGGACCTGGCCTATCCGCCGCCGAAGCCCGAACTGGCCAAGCTGAAGATCAGCTAGTACAGCCTCATGCGCCGCTACCTGCCTGAACTGCTGGCTGTGCCGCTGTACCCGTTGCTCTACCTGCAAGGCAAGCACGTGCGCCGCATCACGCCGCGCCTGCCGGAAGCCGGCGGCCCCGCCCATGGCACAGCGTCATGGCCGCCACAAGGCGCTGAACCATCGCCAGCGACCCCGGTGCTGCGGCTGGTCGCCATAGGCGAGTCCCCGGTAGCCGGGGTAGGCGTTACCTTCCATACACAGGCGATTACCGCACAGCTGGCCGCCATGCTGGCGCAGCAGGTGGAAATGCCGGTGAACTGGCAGGCAGTAGGACTCAATGGCGCCGATCTGGCGCAGGCGCTGCAAGTGCTGGTGCCGCGCCTGCCATTGCCTGTTCCCCCGGTGGACGTTGCGCTGATCGCTTTCGGCGTCAACGACACAACATCCTTCCATTCTGCCGCCCGTTACCGCGCGGAATTGGCGCAACTGATCACCGCAGTGCGGGATAAGCTGGCGCCGGCGCATATCATCCTATCCGGCGTGCCGCCCATGCATGCGTTCCCATCGCTGCCGCAACCCTTGCGCTTCGTGCTTGGCCAAAAGGCCAGGGCGCTGGACAGGGTTACGGGGAATCTCGCCCGCGAGCTTGCCGACGTGCACTATATCCCCATGCAGCTTGATACTGGCGAAGCCGGATTAATGGCGGTAGACGGCTATCATCCGTCCGAAAAAGGCGTGCAGAGGTGGGCGCAGCATATGGAGGCCGCAATGCGCCTAAGCATTGGGCAACTGGGGCCAAAAAAATAGTACTTTCCGTCACTTATGCACAGTAGTGCTACAAGGAAATACGAGCGAGGGCCAGTATTGCAGCCGCTTCCCGCCAGCTGCTATCAATGAAATCAAGCATTTAGCCCGTGTAACCCTCTGTAATCCAATGCTTCACATAATTTAACGTTTTATAAAATAATCTGTCCACAAAGTTATCCACAGTTTATAAATGAGGCTCTGCCTGTGGATAAATGCGGCCAAGAAGCCCGAAAATGGATGCAAATAATCGAAATTGCTGAAGCGCATGTGCCTTCCGGCAGCGCTTAGGCGATAATGTCGGTTTATTCCAATTTCGCCATCCAGCGCGACCGCCATAGCGGCAACGGCTTGTGCCGTCGCCATCACCTATCCGGACGCAGGCCGATGCAAACACAGGCTCTGCGTGCTCGGCCTGATGCGCTAAATCGAAAGCAACCATGTCATCACAATTCGCTCCTCTGAAAAACGACACCTTCCTGCGCGCGCTGATGCGCCAGGAGACCGACTACACGCCGCTGTGGCTGATGCGCCAAGCCGGCCGCTATCTGCCGGAGTACCGCGAAGTGCGCAAGGGCGCTGGCTCGTTCATGAGCCTGGCGAAGAATCCCGACTTTGCCACCGAAGTGACGATACAGCCGCTGGACCGCTTTGCACTGGATGCCGCCATCCTGTTCTCCGACATATTGACGGTGCCGGATGCGATGGGTCTGGGCCTGTATTTTGAAGAGGGCGAGGGCCCCAAGTTCGAGCGCCCGCTGCGTGATGAAAAAGCCGTCATGGCGCTGCAGGTTGCCGATATGGCCAACCTGCAATATGTATTCGATGCGGTCACGCAGATTCGCACCACGCTGAACGGCCGCGTGCCGCTGATCGGTTTTTCCGGCAGCCCGTGGACACTGGCCTGTTATATGGTTGAAGGCCAGGGCTCGCGCGAGTTCCATACCGTCAAGAGCATGATGTACAAGCGCCCGGACCTGATGGACCATATCCTGCGCACCAATGCCACGTCGGTTGCCGCTTACCTGAATGCGCAGATCGATGCCGGCGCGCAAGCCGTGATGATCTTCGACAGCTGGGGCGGCGCACTGGCCGACGGCGCCTACCAGCGTTTCTCGCTGCAATACATGCAGGATGTGATGCGCCAGCTGAAGCGCAACAAGGACGGCCAGCATATCCCCGCCATCGTATTCACCAAGGGCGGCGGCCTGTGGCTGGAACAGATCGCGGACATCGGCGCCGATGCGGTAGGGCTGGACTGGACCGTCAATCTCGGCCAGGCCCGCGCCAGGGTCGGCAGCAAGGTGGCCCTGCAGGGCAACCTGGACCCGGCAGTGCTGTTTGCCGGACCGGATCAGATTCGCGAGCAGGTCACTGCGGCGCTGTCTTCCTACGGCAAGCCCTCCGCCGGCCACGGCCACGTATTTAACCTGGGCCATGGCATTTCCCAGTTCACGCCGCCCGAATCGGTCACGGTGCTTGTCGAAACCGTGCATGAAGTCAGCCGCAAGATGCGCCAAACGGAAGCGTAAGCGGCGATAAAGGGGCAAAACGCGGCATACCGGCCGGCCTTGATGGCAGCCGGATGCATGCGATTATCGCCCCGCTAGCCCGCCTGCCTTGCCAATACATCATGTTGCTATGCAAAAGCCAGTATCCATGCGGCTGGCAGGGCAGAAGTGCCTTGCAGGCCAATGAAATAGACGCAACAAAAACCTCATTTACTTGCACATTTTTTGATAGTTATGCACAAAAATGAGGAGCGCCTCAAAGCAAGAAAAAAATAATTTTCCCGCGTTCACTAAAATTTATAAGCTGTTGATTTAAAACAGATTAGTTTTTTTGTTGAGAATCACTAATTCCCAAAGAACCCGCGTAAACGCTAGCGAAAGCAGATGTCAATAGCCCTTTCTCCACAAAGTTATCCACAGGACTTGCAGGTTTACAAAAAAACACTTATGAAACCTGAAGTTAGCGCATTTCCTCAAGGTTTACATTAAGTTCGTGGAACACTTTATCCTCACTATTGCGCTTGACACACCGCTAGACCGCGTCTTTGACTACCGCTGGGCCGCGCAGCAGGAAGGTGAACCTGTGCCGCAAGCAGGCCAGTTGGCGCTGGTGCCTTTCGGCCGCCAGGAGGTGATGGGCCTGATCGTAGAAGTCGGCCATACCACCGACGTGCCGGCGGACAAAATGAAGGATGTGCTGGCCGTGCGTAGCCAGGTGCCGCCGCTGTCTGCGCACTGGCTGGCGCTGTGCGGCTTTGCCGCCGACTACTACCAGCGGCCGCTGGGCGAGGTCGCGATACCGGCATTGCCCAAAAACCTGCGTGCCGCCAAACCCACGTCGCTGCTCAACAGCCTCAAGAAACTGGCCAAGGCAGGCCTGGACAACGATGCCAGCCCGAATACCGAACCCGGCCTCAATCCCGCCCAGCAACACGCGGTGGACGCCATTGCCGGCAGCAGCCGGTTTGCCGCCCACCTGCTGTACGGCGTTACCGGCAGCGGCAAGACGGAAGTCTATTTACAGGCCAGCGCCCGTATCCTGCAGCAAAGCGCTGAGGGCCAGATCCTGATCCTGGTGCCCGAGATCAATTTGACGCCGCAACTGGAAAGCCACCTGCGCAGCCGTTTTTCCGGCATACAGATCGCCACCTTGCACAGCGGCATGGCCGAAGGCGAACGCCTGCGGCACTGGCTGGCTGCGCATCTGGGCCAGGCCCGCATCGTGCTCGGCACCCGGCTGGCGATCCTGTCTTCGCTGCCTCACCTGAAGATGATCGTCATCGATGAAGAGCACGATCCTTCCTACAAGCAACAGGAAGGCCTGCGTTATTCGGCGCGCGACCTCGCCATCTGGCGCGCGCGGCAACTGGATATTCCGGTCGTGCTGGGCTCCGCCACGCCATCGCTGGAGAGCTGGCTGCACGCTCGCACCGGCCGCTACAACAAGCTGGCGCTGCCGGAAAGGGCCGTCAAAAACGCGGTGCTGCCTGCCGTCACGCTGATCAACACCGAACGCGAAAAAGCCCAGAACGGTATCACACCAACGCTGATAGTCGCCATGCGTAAGCGTTTGGAGAAGGGTGAGCAGTCACTTCTATTTTTAAATAGGCGCGGTTATGCACCGGTGCTGGCCTGCGACGCCTGCGGCTGGATCAGCAACTGCACGCGCTGCACCGCGCATCTGGTGCTGCATAAAGGCGACCGCAGCCTGCGTTGCCACCACTGCGGACTGGAACAGCGCATCCCCCGTTCCTGCCCCACTTGCGGCAATATCGACCTGCAGCCATTGGGGCGCGGCACGCAAAGGATAGAAGAAGGCCTGCAAGCTATTTTCCCGGAGGCAAGGGTATTCCGCATCGACGCCGATTCAACGCGGCTCAAAGGCAGCGCCGAAGCCGCCTTCGATACTGTGCACCGGGGCGAGGTGGATATCCTGATCGGCACGCAAATGGTTGCCAAAGGGCATGACTTTAAAAACCTGACGCTGGTCGGCGCATTGAATCCGGACACGGCCCTGTTCTCCCAGGATTACCGCGCCAGCGAGAGGCTGTTCGCGCAACTGATGCAGGTGGCGGGGCGTGCCGGCCGCGCGGCCACCAAAGAGGGCGGCAATCCCAGCGAAGTGCTGGTGCAGACCCGTTATCCACAGCATCCGCTCTACCACTGGCTGATGGCGCACAACTACGACCGCTTTGCCGACGACCTGCTGGAAGAGCGTCGCCAGGCCGGCATGCCGCCGTATATCTACCAGGCGCTGCTGCGCGCGGAAGCCAGGGAATTGCAGATAGCGCTGGATTTTCTGCAGGAAGCCGCCGTTTGCATCGAGCATCCCGGCATCACGATGAACGACCCGATACCGATGACGATGACCCGCGTCGCGAATATGGACCGGGCACAGCTTCTCGTGGAGTCGCCGTCGCGCCCCGCATTGCAAGCTTTTGCAAAATTGTGGATAAGTCAGCTGCGCGCCATGAAGACGCGCGTCAAATGGTCGGTGGAGATCGACCCTGTGGATATCTGACCCGGTTCCTGCCTAGGAATTCAGGCTGGGCGGCAGCAGGCCTTCTTCCACCATCTCGCGGATCACCTTGACCGTATCGATATCGGATTCCTGGTAAGCCGAGCGGCGGTATTCGTTATACATCTCGTTGGCCGCGTCTTCCGCTTCCGTATGGCCGTCGTCATACGCAAAGCGCACGAACAAGGCCTGTGGCTGCGGTTCTTCTATTGTCATGCGCAAGGTCGAATGCGGGATATCGTTCTGCGCTGCCACGTCGTAATGCACATGGTGCAAAGGCTCGTACAGCACCTTGTCGTTGACGATCAGGTCGCCAAACTTCAGCGTGCGGGAAATAGTCTGCCCGGCGCGCTCGGTGATCGTGCAGTCGTCCAGGTAGGGAACAAAAAACTTCGGCGATTCCGCGCGCACTACCAGGCCGCGCCATAATTGCTCACGGGTAATGACTTGCGTCATCGGGTTGTTCAGGTCGTTGATTTCTATCAGATGCTCGAATTTCATAATGCCCTCTTAAGCCATCCGCTATTTTATGCCAAGCGCCTCTTTAGTGCGAAATTACAATATAAACAATTTCGACCCGGGTTTGCGGGTTTTCCTGCGAAAGGAGGGGGCCTGATGGCAAATAGGCCAGCAAACATGGCAAGCCCTTGGGGGCGCCGCATGCTTTTCGCATCTGCAGGCCATTCGCACTTACAATAACGAGCTTGCGCATTTGCCGCCCCTCCGAATTCTGATTGTCTCCGAAACATGTCCCACGGTTTAAATACTCCCCAACGCGATGCGGTGAACTACATGGACGGCCCCTGCCTGGTGCTGGCCGGCGCCGGTTCGGGAAAAACCCGTGTGATTACGCAAAAAATCGCCAACCTGATTGAGCAGCATGGCTACGACGCGCGCAGCATCGCCGCGCTGACCTTCACCAACAAGGCCGCGCTGGAGATGCAGGAGCGTATCGCCAAGCTGCTGCAGGAGCCCAAGAAGGCCAAGCAGCTGACGGTGTCCACCTTCCACTCGCTGGGCGTCAAGATCTTGCGGCAGGAAGCCAATGCACTGGGCCTGAAGGACAGGTTTTCCATCATGGACAGCGATGACTGCTTCTCGCTGGTGCAGGACCTGGCCATCACGACAGACAAGCAGCTGATACGCCGTATCCAGACCGCGATGTCGCTGTGGAAGAACGGCCTGGTCGATCCCGAAACCGCGCTGAACCAGGCCAAGGACGAGGACGAAGCCAGCGCTGCCCGCATCTACCGCAGCTATGTGGCGACGCTGAGCGCCTATCAGGCGGTGGATTTCGATGATCTGATACGCCTGCCGGTGGAGCTGTTCCGCACCAATGAGCAGGTGCGCGACAAATGGCAGCGCCGCCTGCGTTATCTGCTGGTGGACGAATACCAGGACACCAATACCTGCCAGTATGAGCTGGTCAAGCTGCTGGTCACCGGCGTAGGCAAAAAGCCGATGTTCACCGCCGTGGGCGACGACGACCAGGCGATCTACGCATGGCGCGGCGCCACCATAGAAAACCTGAAGACGCTGCAAGTCGATTTCCCCGACCTGCAGATCATCAAGCTGGAACAGAACTACCGCTCCAGCACCCGCATCCTGCAGGCAGCCAACTCGGTCATCGGCAACAACCCCAAGCTGTTCGACAAGGCGCTGTGGTCCGAGCACGGCCTGGGCGACCCGGTCAAGGTACTGGGCATGCAGGATGATGAGCAGGAGGCCGACCAGGTCGCCATCATGATCTCCGCGCACCGCTTCGAGCGCCGCGCCAAATATTCCGACTATGCGATTTTGTACCGCGGCAACCACCAGGCCCGCGTCATTGAGCAGGCGCTACGCAAGGAGCGCATCCCGTACACGATCTCCGGCGGCCAGAGCTTTTTCGATAAGGCCGAGATCAAGGACATCATCGCCTATCTACGCCTGATCGCCAATGAAGACGACGACCCGGCCTTCATCCGCGCCGTCACCACGCCGCGCCGTGGAGTAGGGCAATCCACTCTGGAAGTGCTGGGCTCCTTTGCCGGCCAGTGGCAATGCTCGCTGTTTGAGGCGGTCTTCAAGGGCGGCATAGAAGCGCTGCTGCCGGAGCGCCAATTGCGCCCGCTGCGCGAATTCGGCAATTTCATCAACCACCTGGAAATGCACGCCCACCGCGAAGACCAGGCCACCGTCCTGCTGGACGACATGATGAAAGAGATCAACTACGAAGGCTATCTGTACGACAGCTTCGACGACCGCCAAGCGCAAGGAAAATGGCAGAACGTGATCGACTTCACCAACTGGCTCAAACAGAAGGGCAGCGGCGGCAAGGAAGGCACGGACGACCACCGCAGCCTGCTGGACCTGACGCAGATGGTCGCGCTGATGTCGATGATGGAAGGCAAGGACGAAGAGCCGGACGCGGTACGCATGTCCACCCTGCACGCGTCCAAGGGGCTGGAGTTCCCGCACGTATTCCTGGTCGGCGTGGAAGAGGGCATCCTGCCCCACAAGGGCGATCCGGATGCACCGGCCGAAACCATTGTCGCCCGCATAGAAGAAGAACGTCGCCTGATGTACGTCGGCATCACCCGCGCCCAGCGCAGCCTGCACATCACCTGGTGCAAAAAGCGCAAACGCGCCGGTGCACCGGTGCATTGCGATGTATCGCGCTTCATCAGGGAAATGAAACTGGATGAGGGTACCGCTGTCCCCGCAGAGGAAGAAGTGATCACGCCGCAGAACCGGCTGGCGAATCTGAAGGCTTTGCTGGCGACGCCTAAGGTGCAGTAAAACGATTCGTAACTGATAAACGAGGTGTCCTGTATTTGATTCCGCGTTGAATCAAGATCAATTTTTTGCGTAAGACGTCTATGTTTGGGGAGAGATCTAACATTTCATTCGTTTCTGCAAAGCTACCAAATAGCGACCCAGTACCTAAATGAAACTGAACTAAATCGCGAAAAATATTCAGTAACAAATAAGTTTCCCGCTTGGCATAGGTACTTTGGTTTCCGTTATGAACTGAGCTATTTCGGTAATGTCGAAGATGATTTAGGAGGAGTGCTGCACGCTCGGGGTCGGGACTAAGGAAAGAACACCGTCTGATAATTGCTTGGTGATCTGCCTGCTCTGACGATGTTAAATGTTCGAGCGCCGTCCATAACCGAATGAAACTAGTATTGGGATCCGGCTCATCTAGCGCTCTCACGGAAAGCACAAGCGCTCTGGTTATTCGATCAGAGTAGGTACTCTTCGCTAAGAATTTAAGCCAATTTTTTACTTCGCTTTGGAATCGATCCTGGTTTTCTACTATAAATGGATCAGTTGGGCTGAAATTTGGTTCATACCAGTACTGTTCTGACGCTGGTTCGCCGGCAGGCATATGCACGGTATGCGTGCTACCAAGCCGTATGCGATTAATTGGTCGGAGCTTACCTCCTATTTGAGTGCTGCCAATGTGGTTATAGAGTAGGTTCCATATAGATCGAACCACATCAAGCTTGCGTGATGCTTGTTCAAATGCTTTTTCTGCTGTTTTATCCACCACTTGAACAACGACACGCGCGTAGTTGTAAGGTACTTCTACGACTAACTCGGGGGTAATATTGAATAGATTGGATCGCGATTGATATTTCTTGGGAAAGTCTTCGCGATAAAATTTGACAGAACATCCATCGTAAGAGAAATTTTTGGGTAAAGTGTCTTTTCTTATTGAGATTGTCGTCAGTAGATCGTAGCGTGTATTTGGTTTCGCGCCGTAGACACTAATTGCTTTCTTTGCAGACTGGATAAAACTATCTTTAGTCAAGTCTCCGACTACGCCAGAGATTCCCTTCCAAACAATTGACGGCCAGTCATCTCGAAGAATCTCTTCTGGAAAGTCGAGCATAGTTTCAAGAATAGGTGCATTTTGGTCTAATGGCCACGACTCGAAGGAATAGTGGATTCCGTCGCTCTGTAATGTCCGACAAGCTTGGATACGCTCCAAAATTATTTCAGGTTTTGCCGAGCTTTTCCACTTTAACATTGTGTCATCCGGTTTATATTTTTAGGCGGAGGATCCGAACTCAATGTACGCCGCCACGACAACTAAAAGTGCAGCTCAACCAGCCAGTTATCCGTCGATTTTATATTTATCGACCTATTGTCCGGTTAGTCGTAAATCGGGATAGCCTATCCAACTGACATACAGCTTCCTTGGCTGGCCGACCTTTGATATACGGTTAGCACTGGATATCCCGTGGCTTGGGCATTAAAATCAGGTAGTTGAGTTGTAGTTATAGCTTAAGAAAAATTGGCTGTTTTATTGACTACGCAAAGGTTGCAGCTCTAGGATAGAGCTGCGCCAACACTTCACTAACAAGTTCGAAAACTCCCAAGACTTGGTTGCTCAGCCTGGGACTTCCATGCGCGTACGAGTTTCGAATGCCCGGTAAAGTTTCTTCCAAAATTGAAACGAAATCGTAATCTAAGTCTTGAGCGTTCGGTACTATGTTGTTGAGATTGATTTCCTGAACCAGTGAATTACTCTGCCCGTTGCTCTCAATCTGCTCAAATTGCACCCGATTTCTGGCACGTTGCCGAACTTGACTATGCCATCCAGAAAAGCCTTCATTCTTAATTAATCCCTGATCAATTGCATATCGTAGCAGAGGTGCCAAGGTAGGGCGTGTGTTTGGTTTAGCCTTATTGGGATAACCCGTTGGCAGCCCTCCGGGAAATTTCTTGCGCAGTCCCATTTCTAAACATGCCAGAGCTTGATGCTCTGCGATCGGATAGAACCGATATACATACCACGCATACAGGTAAACGTTCTTTGCCGTTTCAAATAGAATGACTACCTCTTTTGGCACATCTGCAGACAACTGAAATCTCGCAATATCAGCATGATGTTCAGCCAAGCTATCAGACCTAGCGCCACGTTCGTCATATCGAGAAAAGACAGTCCATCGTTCGTCTGGGGAGTTAATTTCTTCAAGCTTCTTTAGCAAGTCTGCGTTCGAAATTTCGTTGGTCATGGCGATTGCTGGAAAATTTTGGATAGGGTGAGCATAGCGGAAATAAGCATCTCGCCTTAAACTCGTCCAATTCCATCTGCAGATACCTTCATCAGGGTATGTGATGTACTTGTCTTCTTGTGCGCTACCTCAGATTCAATAGTTGGATCTGAGGTTCAATTTTGATTTACCTGGTTTTTCTGCTACCCCTGCACTCACGCTCCAGGTTACGTTCGCCCTCGATTAGCCCCGTATATACACCGCAAGGCCATAGATAATCGCTGATATACCAGTACGGCGGCTCGGAGGCGCAGATCTCGGCCTGGGCTACCCGCCAGTTGCCGTCTGCCTTGGCCAGGACGACCCACAGCATCTTGTCCAGGTCGGGATTGCAGGACGCCGCTTTTTTCCAGTCGATGGGTTTGCCATCCGCCTGCAGCAAGCCCCCGACCAGCACGGCCCAGTTGGCGTCCACGTTCAGGATATCCACTTTAAATTTTACCGCCTGTCCAGCCATTGCAGAAATGGCCGGGCGGGCGGCATCCAGTATATCCTTGCGGTCTGTCGTTGATGCCGGGCCCGCAAAGCTGGTGCTACAGGCCATCAGTAGCGTGAGGCAGGCGGCCAGTGTTTTGCCGATGCCGCGGGCGCTTATCTTCATTTCTTCTCCGTCAGCGTCTTGATCAGGTGTTGCGCCGCTGCCGGCGCGCGCTCTTTGGCGCCGTTGATGAAATAAATGAACACGTCGCGTTCCTTGCTTTTTCCTTGCTGCTCCCCAGCATACGGCAGGTCGTCCGGCTGGCCGCCGCTGCTCCACAGTTCCGCCCGCGCTGCCCATTTTTTCAGAGCGGGTTTGCTGTAGCCGGTGTCGATGTCCGATTGCGCGCTCATCAACCTTGCATAAACAAAATCCGACGTGATATCAGCAAAGGAAGGGTAGTCTTCTGAATCGGTAAATACGGTGGCGATCTTGTGCTTCCTGGCCAGCGCCAGATACTCCTCGCACAGGAAGCTTTCATGCCGCGGATCAAGCACATGGCGCAGCTTCAGCTTGCCCAGCTCGTCCGGCAGCAGCTTGAAAAAAGCTTCCAGGTCGTCGGCGTCAAAGCGTTTGCTGGGCGCCAGCTGCCATACGATGGGCCCCAGCTTGGCGTCCAGCTCGGACAGGCCGCTGTTGATGAACTTGTCCACAGATTCGCCGGCCTCGGTCAGCACCTTGCGGTTGGTGGTATAGCGCAGCGCCTTGACGGAAAACATGAAATCGTCCGGCGTTTGCGCATGCCAGTTGGCATAGGTTTCCGGCTTGAAGGTGCCGTAGTAAGTGCCGTTGACTTCAATCGCCGTGACTTGCCGGCTGGCATATTCGAGTGCACGTTTCTTCGGCACGTCGGCAGGGTAAAACGTCTCGCGCCAGGGATCGTAATCCCAGCCGCCTATGCCTACGCGTATCCGGTTCTTGCCCATGGCGCATCCTCCCGATTTCCTGACTGATGACAGAACTAGCGAACCGCCAGCATAGTGCAAAGCGCAGTCAATTGCATCAATCCTCTTGAGTTGGTGTCTGCCTGATTGCCTGTCATTGAAATCTGGCGTAAGTTAACTGCTGTTTCTCAAGAAGCATGAAGACGGCAATATGTTTCTCCATCAATTTACCTACGGACGGCGCGCCCTGGCATGATAGAGCTGATAGACCGGCACCTGATGGCCTCTTACCCGCGTGACAGCCTGAATGGCATATCGCGTTTTTTGACCGAGTTCTGGTATTTCGGAATCAAACAGGCGCGGGCCTGCCTGTTTGTCGGCCTGTTCTTTGCCGCGGTATTCCTGATGCCTCGCACCGGCTTGCTCGGGCTGCCGCGCTACGATGTGCTGTTGGTGGCGGCACTGCTGATACAGTTTGGAATGCTGGCCTACAAGCTGGAGACTCTGGACGAGCTGAAGACGGTATGCCTGTTCCATGCGGTCGGTTTCATTCTCGAAGTATTCAAGACATCGGCCGGCATCAAATCCTGGGCCTACACCGATTTCGGCTACACCAAGCTGTTCGGCGTGCCGCTATTTTCAGGCTTCATGTATGCGGCGATAGGCAGTTATATCATCCAGTCCTGGCGTTTGCTGGACTTGCGCATCCGGCATCATCCGCCTTACTGGATGGCGGGGCTGGCGGCTTTTGCGATCTATATCAATTTTTTCACGCACCACTATATCGGCGACTATCGCTGGTACCTGGCTGCCTGTGTGCTGGGGCTGTACGCGCGTACGACTGTCGTATTCCGCCCGCTGGACCGTGACCGGAAAATGCCCTTGCTGCTGGCGTTTGTGCTGATCGGGTTCTTCATCTGGCTGGCGGAAAACATCAGCACTTTCTTCGGCATCTGGAAATATCCTAACCAGATGGGAGCATGGTCTACCGTGCACATCGGAAAGTGGAGTTCCTGGTCGCTGCTGGTGATCATGAGTTTCACGATGGTCGCCAACCTGAAACACATCAAGGAAAAGATCCACGTGCCTGAGTGATCAGGCTTGTTGTACGCCTCCACGCAAGGAAATCGTTTCCCACGCTGCCACCACGATCAATATCGCCGTCATCGCCGCAGTCAGCTCCAGCGGTGTCAGCGTATGGTAAGTGATCAGCGGCGCCAGCAGCACGGCGATCAGGGCCAGGCTCACGAGATGGGATAAGGGCATGCGGTCCAGCGGCGACGTCAGCCATTTGAAGAATACATTGCCGAACAGGAATAAGGCCGGGCCGCCGACGATGGTGGCGATGGCGTGGCTGTCCAGGTGGCCGTCCGGATGCGCTAGCACCAGTTCATCGCCCACCGCGCCGACGATGATGCCGCCGACGATCAGCAGGTGGATGTAGGTGTACACCAGGCGGGCGATGCGGCCGGGATCTTTCGATTTGCTGATGTGGTGGCTGCCGCGTTCGGCGCCGATGTTGAAGTAGATCCACCACATCGCAACGCTGCCGGCAAAGGCGGTGGCGAAAGCGGCGATGCAGGAGGGCGTCCAGTCGAGTTCGGCAAAGGTGGCGCCGGTGACCAGGATGGATTCTCCCAGCGCGATGATGATGAACAGCGAGCAGCGTTCAGCCAGGTGACCGCCTTCCACATTCCAGTCCGCCGTGGTGGAGCGCCCCATGCCGGGCGTCCAGAATCCCAGCGCGGGGGAGGCGACGTCCATCGCCATTGCCGCCACCCACCATATCCAGCGGCTGTCTTCGGCTGCCAGGCCGCCGGCGATCCACAGTACGCCGGATAGCAGCAGCCACACCAGGATGCGCAGGAAATTGCGCGTCAGGTCTGCAGCCGCATGGCGGATTGCCCACAGCATGAACAAGGTGCGGCCCACCTGCATGAAAACATACACACCGGCAAACAGCAGGCCCTGGCTGCCGAAGGCTTGCGGCAGCGATGCGGACAGCACGAGGCCGGCCAGCATCAGCACGAACAGCATCAGCCTGACGCTGGCGCGGTCCGGGTCCAGCCAGTTGGTAATCCACGACGTATAAATCCATACCCACCATACCGCCAGGAACAGCAGACCGGTATGCAGCGCGCCAACCGGCGTCAGCTGCTTCAGCAGCGTATGCGACAGCTGGGTGACAGCAAACACAAATACCAGGTCGAAGAACAGTTCGATTTCGGTGACGCGTGCGTGCTCATGGATGCCGCGTTGCCGCAGCAGGCTGCTGCTGGCGTTGCTGCTGTTTTTATTGCTGTCGGGATGGTTCATGCCGGATTTCGCTCCTGTTTCTGGTGTGCAGGTCTTTGCCCGATTATAGGCATGCCGGGCCGCTTGGTGTAAAGTCGCACGGTGCGGTTTTTTCACGTTCTACAGCGTATTCAGCTTAGCGAGGCTATGCCATGCCACTTGCGCCGAACAGAATTTCCAGGGACAGGGCCAATTATGCCGGCACGCTGTCGGCTGCCGATATTGCGTCGCTGCTGGAAGACCGCGAACTGCGTATCCTGCAAACCGGTACGCAGCCGGACCTGTTGACTTGCAGGCGCCTGAACGAGAGCCTGTTTGCGCAGCGCCCCGAACTGGAATTCCGGGTCTACGACGGCGGCCCCGCCGTATGCGATCTGTCGTTTTTAAAATACATGGACAATGTGCGGCATTTCTCCGCCGACTGCCTGGAACGGGCGGCCGGGATCCAGCACCTGGCCAGTCTCAGAGACCTGCATACGCTGGCGATAGGCATAGGCAACCTGCCGGATTTCAGTTTCCTGGATCTGCTGCCGGCCGGCCAGCTGCACACGCTTTACCTGGGCAAAACCGTGGCGGCGCCAGTCGGCAGGCAACCCAGCCTGGAACCACTTTGCCGCCAGCAGGGTTTGCACACGCTCTATCTGGAGGGCCAGAAGAACGGTATCGAACAGATCGCCGGCTTGCCGCAACTGCACGACCTGACCTTGCGTTCCGTGGCGCTGCCACAGCTGGATTTCCTGCACGGCATGGCCCAGTTGCGCCTGCTGGACATCAAGCAGTGCCGTATCCGCGACTGGTCTGCGCTCGGCAGCATGTCCCGCCTCCAGTTCCTGGAGCTGTGGCAGATACGCGGCCTGGCAGACCTGTCCTTCATGAGCTCAATGACCGGTCTGCAAAACCTGTTCCTGCAAGCGCTGCCACAGGTGCAAGCCTTGCCAGATGTTTCCCGCTTGCGCAGCTTGCGGCGCATCTATCTGGAGGCGCTGCCCAAGTTGCGCGATATCCATCCGCTGGAACAGGCGCCCGCGCTGCAAGAATTCATCCACATCGCCGGCCGCCACTGGCAGGCAGGCGACTATGAAGGCTTGTTGCAATTGCCTGCGCTGAAAAAAGCCTGCGTCGAATTCAGCAGCGAGAAAAAGAGCCGGGCGTTCCAGGACCTGCTGCAGCGGCACGGGGTGCAGCATTACCATTACACAGAATTTGAATTTGAGGAGCAAGCATGACGTACACCCTGTTTGGCACCCGCGGCTCCGGTTCAGCCATGGTCGAAGCCGCTTTGCAGATTGCGCAACAGGAGTTCCGCGTGGTGGATGCGGCATCCTGGCAGGAGGGGCCGGGGCTGGAAGAACTGAAGCGGGTCAACCCGCTGGCGCAGATTCCCACACTGGTGCTGCCGGATGGCGCAGTGCTGACGGAAAGCGCCGCAATCCTGATCCATCTGGGCCTGGAAATCCCCGCTGCCCACTTGTTGCCGGCAGATGCGGCAGCGCGGGCGCAGGCGATACGCGGGCTCGTGTATATTGCCGCCAATTGCTATGCGGCAATCGGCATTGTCGATTTTCCGCAGCGCTGGTGCGCCGGTGCCGACGATGACGATCAGCAACGCATCATCAAGGGCAGCAAGCAGCGTTTGCACGAGCTATGGGATATGTTTGCTGATACCTATGCGCCCCAACTATTGCTGGACGGCAATCGACTAACGGCGCTGGGCTTGATGGCGGCAATCGTATCGCGCTGGTCCGGCAGCAGGCCGCACCTGGCGGTATCCCGTCCGGCATTCAGCGCCTTGCTGGCGCGGCTGGACGGGCATACGCAACTGTCACCCGTCATCCGCAAACATTGGCCGGCTGCCTGAACGGCATGTAGAGATTTGTAAAATTACCAAGAAATCCGCAAAAAACCGGCTCGCATCCACTACACTGAACATCTCATTCCATGCCGCATCCGTATGCTGCGCGCAGGACATGAGCACAATCCCACTAAAAATGGATGCTGCCATGGCAAAAAAAGCGGAAGCAGAAAACCTGACGACCTATGTCGCCGTGCTGGCGTCAATCGGTGTGGCCGGCATTCTCGCCGGCATCTGGTTTTACAAGGCGTCGCGCACCGAATCGGCACCGCAGCCCAGCTATCTGGACCTGAGCCTGCCTACCGTGCATATTCCGGGCTACGGCGTGCGCGCCGATGTGGCGGTGGAGGCGGACGGGGAAGATGCAGACTGGCTGAAGCAGCAGCGCGAACCTTTGGGCAGCCTGCTGCAAAAGACGCTGGTAGGCGCCGACCCGGAAGAAATACGCACGACAAAAGGCTTGCAGGAGCTGCAGGCCAATATGGCAAAGGTCGCCAACTCCAGCCTGCGCTCGGACAAGGTCAGGGGCGTATACCTGACCAATTTCCTGATGCAGTCTGAATAAACGGCGCTGCGTCAGTCCCGCCGGCGAAACGCCAGCCAGCCGGCGATTACGGTAAAGGTCGCCACGATCGCCACCACTATCCAGAAGCCGGATTCATGCTGCGCCAGCGGCACGCCGCCGACGTTCATGCCGAACAGGCCGGCGATGATGTTGATAGGCAGCGCCAGCACGGTCACCACCGTCAGCACAAACAGAGAATGGTTGTTCTGGTCGTTGACGCTGGCGGCAATTTCCTCCTGCAGCAGCTTGATCCTTTCCTGCAATGACGCCATATCGCTCAAGACCATCGCAAATTCCTCGGTGGACTGGCGCAATTCCTGCACGTCGGATTCGGCGACCCAGGCCGGCGGTTTTTGCAGCAGACGGAACAGTGCCGCCGGTTCCGGCGCCAGCAGTCTTTGCAGCCTTACCAGCACGCGGCGCAGTTCGCCCAGCTTGACCCGTTTCGGGTTCAGCCTGTCGGCCAGCAGGTTGTCTTCTATATCGTCCACGCGCTTGATGGAATTGCGCACGATGCTGATCAGCACATCGGCCTGGTCGCGCAACAGGTGGGTCAGCAGTTCGGTCGGAGAGTGGAACAGTTCGCCCTGGTTCACCGCATTGCGCAACCTGTCCACCGATTGCAGCGGCTTGCGGCGCGCGCTGATCATCACATTCTGTTCCACGCACAGCCATAGCGTGGCGATATCGGAAGCCTCGAAAGAAAAGTCGTGCAGCACATCGTTGACCACGGCAATCAGGCCGTCATTCGCATGCTCTATGCGGGTGGAACGCGAACCTTCGTGCAGCATTTCATAAAATGCCTCCGGCAGCCGGCTATGTTCATGCATCCATTTTTCTGCCGCGACATTAGCCAGGTTGAAGTGCAGCCATACAAAAGAGCCGTCGTTGCTGTCCTGCCGGGTTTGCAGCCGGCGCAGCATATCGTCGGCATGTATTGCCGTGCCGGCTTTGCCGGGTTCAAATACATAGCCGCATATCAGTCCGGACTGGTCCGAACCGTAAGACAATTGATCGATCTGCATGCTGCGCCTGGAAAAGTAAGAGAGTAAGAGGTAGGGGATACGGACATTGGCGGATATTTTACCTGCAAGCCATAGCGGATTTGTGACAATGATCTTGCATCTTTCCGCCGCAGAAAACTGCATCCGTCAAAATGCTTCCATAAACTGAACTCAATACGAATAAGCGTCGACGACCCGCTTCACCTTTTCCAGCGCCTGTTGCAGAACATCCGGTTTTACCGACCCCAGCGCCAGGCGGATCGCATGCGGCACGTGAGCGGAGGTGGCGAATGGTTCGGCAGTGGATACCGCAACGTTCTCGCGCATCAGCGCCATCGCCACCTGGTCTGCCCGCACCTCTTCTCCCAGGGGCAGCCACACAAAATAAGACGAGGGATGGCTTATGTAGGCAAGTCCCGCAAGGGCATCGGCGGCGATGGTTTGCCGGATGGCGGCATCGCGGCGTTTTTCTATCTCCAGCCGGGCGACGGTGCCGTCGTCTAGCCAGCCGCAAGTAATCGCCGTCATTACGCCGGGCGTGTTCCAGGTGGTCGCGCGGACGATGCGCTCGATGGCGGACACCCACTGTGCAGGCGCGGCGACGAATCCCACGCGCAGGCCGGTGGCAATGCTTTTGGAAAAACCGGAGACATACACCGTCGTTTCCGGTGCCAGTGCCGCCAGCGGGGCTGGCGCATCCTCTGCCAGGAAGGCATAGGCTGCATCCTCGATGATGAGCAGCCCGTACTTGCGGGCGATTGCCACCAGCTGTTGCCGCCACTGCACGCTTGCTACCCAGCCCAGCGGATTATGCAGTGTCGGCATTGCATAGATGGCACGCACCTTCCGGCTTTTGCACAGCCGTTCCAGCGCGTCCAGGTCAGGTTCCCGGCCGGCTGCCGGGATCGGCGCCAGTTCAAGGCAGTGTGCGTCGGCCAGCACCTTGAACCCGGGATAGGTCAGGGCGTCAGCCGCCACCACGTCGCCGGGCTTTAGCAATGCCATGACGGTCGCCGCCAGTCCCTGCTGCGCGCCATTCATGATCAGCACCTGTTCCGCGGCGACATGCAGACCCCTGCATCGCAGGTGCCGCGCCATTGTGGCGCGCTCATGCTGGCGCCCGCCGTGCGGCTGGTAGTGCAGCAGGGCTTCCAGGTCGCCGGATGAGGCGAGCTGGCGTAAAGCTGTACGCAGCAATTCGGCCTGGCCCGGCAGCGACGGGTAATTGAAGTTGAGGTCCGCCATGCCTGCCGGAGTCGCGCGCTGGTCTTTGCCCTGGCCGGGATGCAGCGAGGTTTCCCGCACGAAGGTGCCGCGACCTGCTTCGCCGCTGACCAGGCCCATGGCTTCCAGCTCGGCATACACGCGGGTTGCCGTCACCAGGGCCAGCCCCTCTTTGGCCGCGAGCTGGCGGTGGGTCGGCAGGCGTGTGCCCGGCGACAGGCGCCCGGCCCGGATATCGGCCGCAAATGCGTCCACCAGCAGTTTGTAGCGAGAGCGTGCCATACCTGAATGTATCCATGACAATAATTTGATTGTATTGATTGTCAGCCATAGAATGATTCAACGCAATCCCCACCCTCCATTCAGGCAGACGACACCATGCACATCGCTATCCTCACCTTCGAAGGCTTCAACGAACTAGATTCCCTCATCGCATTCGGCGTGCTGAACCGTATCAAGAAGCCGGGCTGGCGCGTCTCCATTGCCAGCCCCACTGCGCGGGTACGGTCGATGAACGGTTTGGTAATAGAGGCGCAGGCGTCACTGGAAGAGGCAAGTTCTGCCGATGCAGTCATCGTCGGTAGCGGCGTGCAGACGCGGGAAATTGTTGCCGACAAGGCACTGATGGTGCAGCTGCGGCTCGATCCGGCCAGGCAGCTGCTGGGTGCGCAGTGCTCAGGCACATTGGTGCTGGCAAGGCTGGGGCTGCTGGACGCCGTTCCAGCCTGTACCGACCTGACCACCAAGCCCTGGGTGCAGGAAGCCGGCGTGGAAGTGCTGAACCAGCCTTTCTTCGCCAAGGGGAACGTCGCCACGGCGGGCGGTTGCCTGGCGTCGCCTTATCTTGCGGCGTGGATTATTGCCCGTCTGGAGGGAACCGGGGCGGCGGAAAGCGTGCTTCACTACCTGGCCCCGGTGGGGGAGAAAGAAGACTACGTATTGCGCGCGATGCAAAATATCACGCCTTACCTGAACGAGAAGCTGGCGGCCAGCTTCTCGTAGCAGGGCCTTTATACCAGCTATTTAGCGGCTTCCGCCTTCATCTTGGATTGATCGCCGGCGATAAACACGGTCAGCTTGGAGGGGTCTATCGTTTTGCGGACCGCAGCGTTGACCTGTTCCAGCGTCAGCGCCTTGATCTTGTCGTCCAGCGCCTGGCTCCAGGCGAAAGTGCGGTCATGGTTCAGGTTGAAGTTCCAGCCTGAAGCCAGCGCACTGTCGCTGGTCCTGCCCTGGACACGCTGTTGCAGCAGGCCGGATTTGGCGCGTGCCAACTCTTCTTCCGTGACACCCTCTTTTAAAAAGCGCGCCAGCTCTTCGGTGACGGCGGCATCGACCTTGGCCAGGTTTTGCGGCGCGGCGATAGCGCTGATGCTGAACGAGCCTACACGGTCAAACGAGCCGGCGCTGATGCCGGAGCCGCCGCCGTAGGACAGGCCTTCTTTTTGGCGGATACGGTTCAGCAGCCGGGAATTCAGGCCCGAGCCGCCGCCGAAAATATAATTGGCGACATACAGCGCAGGATAGTCGGCATCGTCGTCACGCAGTTGCAGGTTCATCGCGGCAATATAAACGCCGTTTTCCTTCTCAGGCGTATTCAGGTTTTCGCGCTTGGGCGGGATGTCGTTGTAGGTGCTGGTCAGGCGGGTGTATGGAGACGCGCTTTGCCAGTTGCCGTACAGCGCGGCAACCTGCTTGCCGGCCTCTGCCGCATCGACGTCGCCGACGATGGACAGCTCTGCCTTGGAAGCGCCGTAGAACTGCTTGTAGAAGGCTTTGACGTCGGCCAGGCTTACCGCCTTGATACCGGCAATCGATTCATCGATGCTTTCCGCAGCGCGGATATCGCCTTTCGGGTAGCGGTCGAAATACAGCGACAGCGCGCGCGATGCCACCGAATTGGGCTCATTGCGGCTGGCTTCCAGGCCGACGATGATCTGGTCGCGTAGCTGCGTGAATTCGCTTTCCGGGAAGCTCGGTTCCTTCAAGACCTGCGCCTGCAATTGCAGCGCTGCCGCCAGGTTGGGTTTGGTCGTGGTGAAATTGTAGATGCCGCCGCTCATTTTCAGCTTGGACATTTCATCGGACAGCTCGGCGCGGCTGTATTTGGAGGTGCCCTTGCCTATCATGCCGGAGGTCAGCTCGCTGACCCATTTCTTGCCAAACAGGCTTTTTTCATCGCCCCAGTGCGGGTTGAAGGCCACGGACACCATTTCGCCCCTGGTATGCTTGGGCAGGATGGCGAGATTGATGCTGCCTGCCTTGCTGTGCAAGGTGCGCTTGTCGATATTGGCGGGGGATGGATCGAAATTCTCCGCTTCGCCGGTGCCCGCCTTGCCCTTATAGCCCTTCATCACTTCCTCTATGCTCGGCGCTGCCGGGATCTCGGCGCGCTGCGGTGCATCTTCCGGCAGGAACAGGCCCACCGTGCGGTTGTCGCGCCGGAAATAGGCACCGGCCGCCTTGGCAACCTGGTCGGCCGTGATGCTGGCTTGCTGGTCGCGGTTCTGGAACAGGTAGCGCCAGTCGCCCAGCGCAATGATTTCCGACATCACGATGCCGATGGTTTCATGGTCGTTCAGGATTTTTTCCACCGCATTGGCATTCTTGCGGGTGATCCTGTCCATTTCTTCCTTGGTTGGCGGCGTCTTGCTGAAGCTTTCAATCGCGCTGATCAGTTCATCGCGCACCGGTTCTATGGGCTGGTCTTTCTTGATCACGGCGCCGATTATCTGTAGGCCGGGTGCGTACGAACCCACCGGAATGTTGACGATGGCGACGGCCTTGCCGCTTTCCACGAACTGCTTGTGCAGGCGGCCATTGGGCGCGTCGGACAGGATATCGGCCGCGTAGGAAATGGAATCATTGTCCGGGTGCAGGCCGGCGGGGATCTTGTACGCCACCGCAATGATCTGTATATCGCCCTTGCGGCGCACGGTGAAGCTGCGTTCGCCGTCCTGAGTCGGTTCCACGGTCCAGAACACCGGCAGGCTGCGCTTGGGTTTGGGCAGCACGCCGAAGGCATCCGACACCCACTTCAGCGTTTGCGCGACATCGAACTTGCCGGCGATCAGCAGCACCGCGTTATCAGGCTGGTAGTAGGTATGGTAAAAGGCTTGCAGGTTCTCTATCTTGACGTTTTCGATGTCGCTACGGTTGCCTATCGTCGAATTGCCATAGTTGTGCCAGTCAAAGGCCACGCTTTGCATGCGCTTCAGCAAGACGCTGAAAGGGGAATTTTCTCCACTCTCATATTCATTGCGCACGACGGTCATTTCCGAATCCAGGTCTTTCTTGGCGATGTAGGAGTTCACCATGCGGTCGGCTTCCATGCCGATGGCCCACTTCAGGTTGTCGTCGCCGGCTTGGAAACTCTCATAGTAGTTGGTGCGGTCCAGGCTGGTGGTGCCGTTCATGCGCATGCCGCGCTTGTTGAATTCTTCAGTGATCTTCGGATGCTTGGGCGCGCCCTTGAACATCATGTGTTCCAGCAGATGCGCCATGCCGGTTTCACCGTAATTCTCATGGCGTGAACCTACGAGGTAGGTGATATTGACCGTGGTGGTTGGCTTGGACGCATCCGGTATCAGCAGTATCTTCAGGCCGTTGGGCATCCGGTATTCGGTAATGCCCTCGATGGTCGTGATCTGGCTCATGCCCTTGGGCAGCACCGGCGCGGACTGCGCGGCGGCAAAACTGGCGGTGGCTAGCAGGGCTACGCCCAGCAAAGACGCGCGCAATAAGGGAATGAGGGGAATATGTGGAACAAGCCGTGTAAGCTGGGCTAGCGGAGTTAGCGGAGCGGTCTCCACGTTGCTGCCAATAGGTGCGCCGGTACTGCCTACAGCACGAAAAACGCGATTACGTCCTTGCATTGTTATCCCTTGGGTTGAAGATGGGCAGGCCATATTGAACAGCCTGTATGTGTATATAGACCGCTGCCGGCGCGAAAAGTGCCCGGCATCGTCTGCTGCATCGAATTGATATGAATAATGGCAATATGTGCAGAAATTGGTTTGTCAATTTTCCGGTTCTGCGCGCAGCTGCTGGCTGGCGGCCCAGCTCCCGCCGGGCGCCAGTTGTACCGGATGCATGATCGCGGCCGATTCCACGCACAGCATGCGGCGGTAACCTTCCGGCTCCAGGTCGGCCAGCGCCGCGCCTTTGGCCGCTCCGGGGTTCCATACCACCGCATCGCGAAAGCCGGCGGCAGCTATCTGCATCGTCCGGCCGGGCTCGCGCAGCTGCAAGGCCGGGGCGTCGGCGTAGATGCGGTCCACTTCGCCTTCTATGCGCAATACCTCGCCGGTTTCAGTGCAATTGTCGGCACCTGTGGCGCTGTCGCGGTAATGCAGGCCAGCCAGGCCATGAATGGAGGCTTCGGTAATGTCGCCCACGGCAAAATACGTATGCAGCGCCGATGTAAAGCTGAACGCGGTATCACCGGTATTGTCCACCTTGAGTGCAATGTCCAGCTGCTGGCCGGACAGCGTTACCGTCAGCTCGGCCCGGAACACATACGGCCACAGCGCAATGGTGGCGATAGACTCGCGCAGCTCGAACACGGCCTGCGCTGCGCCGTCCCCGGTATGGCCGGATTGCAGTAGCCGCCAGGTAGCGGTGCGTGCAAAGCCGTGCTTGGGCAGCGAACCCAGCCCGGCGAATTGCGGAAATATCACCGGCACGCCGCCGCGTATCGCCGCGCCTTCGCGGAATTCGGATGTTTTGCTGACAAAAAGCTGTTCTTTTCCGCCTGCCGGTATCCACGAGCAGACATGGGCGCCGTGATGCATGACGGTGGCGAGTGCGCCGTCTTGGGCGCGCAGTATCAGTTGTTCCATGGAGAAAGGAGGTAAGTGGTGGGCAAAAGCTGTTGCAAAGTATAGACGCTAACACCACATCTCTGCCGGACCGGCGCCGGATTTATGTAACGGAAAGTTCAGTCCGGCAAAAATCCCGTCGGCGGTATGCGCAATTTAACCTGCGAAATTGGCATTTCATCACTTTTTCATTCCAATCCGCCAACAAGGGCTTTATGCTTTTACTTGCCGCATTGCGGCACAAATTGACAGAAACTGAGAAAATTCTTACAGAAGAGCAAAAAAATGATCAAACACGTGGGATGCATACTCTTGCTGGCGCTGGCAGGTTGTGATGTGCATGTTGCCGGCGATGACGTCAAAGGCAACGGCAAGATGGTCGTGGAGCAGCGTGACGCGGCCGATTTCAAAGCGATAGAAATGTCCGGTTCGTTTGACCTGGTCGTGACAGGCGAGGGCGCGCCATCGGTGGAGGTGACCGGTGACGATAACCTGGTCAGCCAGGTGGTAACCGTGATCAATGGCGATACCCTGGTCGTGACCAGGAAAAAACACAGCGGCATACAGATAGGCGTCGGCGTGTCGGACTTTCCGCTGACAGTGAAAGTGTCTGCCGCTCACCTGGCGCGGCTGAAGAATTCGGGCAGCGGCGACCTTACCATCAATAAATATGCGGGAGACAAGCTGGAACTGTTGAACGAAGGGTCGGGAGATTCGGTCATTTCCGGCACTGTCGGTGAACTGGTGCTGAAGAATAGCGGCAGCGGCGATATCGACCTGCGCCGCCTGAAGACGACCAGGCTCAATGCCAAGCTGAATTCATCAGGCGACCTGTTCCTGGGTAGCGTCAGCCAGTCGGTGGACGTGGATGCGGGAGGCTCCGGCGACATCAGTGCCAATGCGATTGCGTCGGCGCAGGTCAATGTGGTGCTGCACGGCTCCGGCGACATGGGAATGGCAGGGCAGCTTGCCAGCCTCAATCTGGTCATGTCCGGCTCGGGCGATGCCGACATTTCCGGCTTGCAGGCCGACTCGGCCAATGTGCAGGTCAGCGGTCCCGGTAACCTGACCCTGTCCGGAACGGTGAAGGAACTGCATGCCGAGGTAAGCGGTTCCGGCGACCTGGATACTGCAAAACTGGGGGTAGCAAACGGCATGGTCAAAGGCACGGGCTCCGGCGACATCCGCCTCGGCGCCATCAGCGATGCGTTGAAGCTGGAAACGTCGGGTTCCGGCGACGTGAAGGCGAACGACATGCAACAGGCCCAGGTGAACCTGACCATGGAAGGCCCCGGCTCCATCAGCCTGAAAGGCAGCGCCAGGCTGCTGGTAGCCAAGCTGAGCGGCTCCGGCGACCTGAATGCTGAAGACCTGCTGGCCGACCGCGCCCAGGTCAACGTGCGCGGCCCCGGCCTGGCACAAGTCAATGTCAAGAAAACCTCGGACGGGCAGGGCGGCAAGGGCGGCGACAGCCTGGCGTCGCGCCTGGTGAAAATTGACCGTCACGGTGTGGTGCAGTAAGCGTGCAGTAAACGTGTAGCCGTATAGCAGAAATAGCCGGCACATGAAAACGGCGGCTTTCCTTGCAAAGGGAAAGCCGCCGTTTTTTACCTGTGCTTCATGGCAGGCTTATTTTGCTGCCGTCTTCTTCGGTTCTATGATTTCAAACATGGGGTTGAATTCGTCCAGCATGCTGAACAGTTCCACCAGCTTGTCCGGCGGGCCGCCCAGTTTGATCTTGCCGGTCTGTACGGCCTGCGGGAAAGTAAGCTGCTTCAGCATGATTGCGTTCAACGTAGGGCGGTCCAGCGCCAGGCTGGTGTCGGCCTTGGCGGCCGGCTTGCCGCTGGTATAGGTCAGTGCCGAATTTTCCAGGTTCAGCACATAGACCTGTTTGGTATCGGTGAACTGCCAGTTGATGACGATGTGCTTGCCCTCAGCGCGGCCCGCATTCAAGCGCACGCCGAGGAAGTCAAAGAACAGGTCCAGCGACAGCGCCTGCAGCGCATCCGCCGTCAGTGAACTCGGTGCATTGATCTTCGGCATGCCGTTGCGCAGTTCGTAGGCGCCGAACAGGTAGGCGTTGCGCCAGGTGCCGGCTTCGGCCTGGTAGCCCATCTGTTCCAGCGCATCGGCCGCCAGTTCGCGCGCCTCCTTGTTGGATGGGTCTGCATACACAACATGGTTGACGGCGGTAGCCACCCAGCGATAGTTGCCCTGTTTGAAATCTTCGCGCGCGCGTTTGATTACATTGTCAGCGCCGCCCATGTATTCGACATATTTCTTGGCGGCCTCCACCGGCGGCAGCGGGTTCAGGTTGGCCGGGTTGGCATCGTACCAGCCCAGGTATTTCTGGTACACCGCCTTGCTGTTATGGCTCAATGTGCCGTAGTAGCCGCGGTCAGCCCACTCATTGGCCAGGCTCTCCGGCATCTGCAGGGTCTCGGCGATTTCATTCGGTGTATAACCCTGGTTCAGCAGGCGCACCGACTGGTCGTGGATGAACTTGTACATGTCACGCTGCTTCTTCATGAAGTCGGCGATCTTGTCTTGTCCGCGCGTGGGCCAGTGGTGCTGGCCTATCAGGTAGTCGCTGCCGCTGCCGAAAGCGCCCAGCGCTTCGTCGATATAACGGGCCCATGCATTGCCGTCCCTGACTTCCGCGCCGCGTATCGTGTACAGGTTATGCATGTTGTGCGAGGTGTTTTCCGCCATGTCCAGCACCCTGAACTGAGGGAAATACATATTCATTTCGGACGGCGCTTCAGTGCCCGGCGTCAGGTTGAAGACGATCTCTATGCCGTCGAACACATGTTTTTCCATGTCCTGCTTGATCAGCACATTCGGTGCGATCAGGGTCAGCGAACCGCGCGACAGGGCCTTGCCCAGGCCGGTATCGACCTGGCCTTTTTCACCCGGCGGCAGCAGCGCGCCGAACTGGTATTGCGCGCGCCGGCTCATCGCATTGCCGGCAATGATGTTTTCTGCCACTGCATGCTCCATGAAGCCGTCCGGCGCGATCACCTGCGCCTTGCCGGCGGCGACATCCGCCGCATCGACAACAGCCTTGACGCCGCCGAAATGGTCGGCATGGCTATGGCTGTAGATGACGTTCAGCACCGGCTTCTTCGGCCTGTGCTTGTAGTACAGCGCCAGCGCAGCGGCCGCGGTTTCCTTGGTCAGCAGCGGGTCGATGATCAGCAGGCCCTTGTCGCCTTCGATGATAGTCATGTTGGAGATATCGAAATTGCGCACCTGGTACACCCGGTCCGTGACCTTGAACAGGCCGTGAATGCTGTTCAGCTGCGCTTGCCGCCACAGGCTGGGGTTGACCGTGTCCGGCGACGCATCCTTTTGCAGGAAAGCGTAGGGCTTCATATTCCATGCCGGTACCGGTGATGCAGCCGGCCCGGCAATCAGCGCATCCGGCAGCGTGTCGATGAAGCCGTAGCGTGCATCGTCGAAATCCTGCTTGTTGGCGAAGGGCAGCGTCTGCTTCAACTTGGCCTGCGCGGCGATGGTGGCGGGCTCCGCCGGCTTGGGGGGAACCTGCTGCGCCATGGCGCCAGCGGATTGCAGGAACAGCAGGGCGATGGCCTGGGTGAGCAGCGCAGGCGAGCGTTTAGATGAGCGTTTAAGTGGAAGCATGATCATTCTGGTGAGTAGTAGAGACAGTGGTTGTTCAGGATATTGTTCGGGAATTTCTAGCTGCCGGCCCGGATCAGGTCGGCCGCTTTTTCGCCTATCATCATCGTCGGCGCGTTGGTATTGCCGCCGATGAGCGTGGGCATGATGGAGGCATCGACAATCCGCAGGCCCTGCAGCCCGTGCACTTTCAGGGCCGGATCGACGACCGCCATGGCGTCGGTCCCCATCTTGCAGGTGCCGACCGGGTGGTAGACGGTATCGGTGCGGGCGCGCAGGATGGCGCGGATGTCGTCATCGGTATGGACGTTGGCCGTCAGCTTGTCGCGCGTGCGGGCGCTGGACAGTGCCGGCGTATCCATCAGCTTGCGCGTCATCTTGAAACCCCTGACCAGCGTATCCATGTCATCCGGATGTTCCAGGAAGCGCGGGTTGATCAGGGGCGCGGCCAGCGGATCGCTGCTCGCCAGCGTCACCTCGCCCATGCTCTTCGGCCGCAGCACGCAGACGTGGCAGGAATAGCCGTGTCCCAGGTGCAGCTTGCGCGCATGGTCGTCCACCATGCCGATAACGAAGTGCAGCTGTATGTCCGGCGCCGGTAGCGAAGGATCGGTTTTCAGGAAGGCGCCGCCTTCGGCGAAATTGGAACTCAGCAGGCCGCGCCGCTTGCTGTTGTAGCGCCAGAACTCGCGCGTCATCCTGACCGATCCGCCGATGGAAAAGCCCATCAGGTCCAGGCTGTCCGCATAATAGTTGAAGGTGAAGTCCGGATGGTCCTGCAGGTTCTGCCCCACGCCGGGAAGCTCGTGCACCAGCGGGATGCCCATCTGCTGCAGGTGCGCGCCGGGGCCTATGCCGGACAGCATCATCAGCTGCGGGGTTTGCAGTGAACCGCCAGCCAGCAGCACTTCGCGCTTTGCCGTCAGACTGCGTTTTTGCCCGCCTTGCAGGAATTCCACGCCGGTAGCGCGCTTGCCTTCCATCAGGATACGGGTCGCATGCGCGCCAGTGATCACCTGCAGATTGCTGCGCTTGCCCATGTAAGGATGCAGGTAGCCGCGCGCGGCGCTCCAGCGTTCGCCGTTATGCTGCGTGACCTGGTAGATGCCCACGCCTTCCTGCTGCGCGCCGTTGAAATCCTGCGTCAGCGGGTAGCCGGCCTGGCGGCCGGCTTCCAGGTAGATGGCTGCATAGGGATTGTCGGATTGCAGGCCGCCCACGCGCAGCGGACCGTCATTTCCATGGTATTCGTCATGTAGTTCCGCGTTGTTTTCCGAGCGCTTGAAGAAGGGCAGCACATCGTCGTACGACCAGCCGTCATTGCCGAGTGCGGCCCAGTGGTCGTAATCCCAGCGGTTGCCGCGGATATAGCACATGGCATTGATGGCAGACGAGCCGCCCAGTGCCTTGCCGCGCGGCTGGTAGCCGCGACGCCCGTTCAGGCCTGGCTGCGGCACGGTTTCAAAGGCCCAGTTGTTCAGCTTCGTCGGCAGCATCGCGATGACCGCCGCCGGCGTATTGACGACCCAGCTATTGCCGTCGCCGCCGGCTTCCAGCACGGCGACGCTGACATTCGGATCTTCGCTCAGGCGGCTGGCAACGGCGCATCCGCCGGCGCCGCCCCCTACGACAATGTAGTCAAAACTGGTTTCGCTCATTATTTGTCTCTTTATTTTGTCAACACCGTCTTATTGCGGTGCAATATTGATTGTCCTATCCAACCAGTGTAAGTTAGATGGCAATCCATCCAGATCCAGCCTTATCTTAGTTGCTGGCGACCTTTAGCGTAAGGACATTCTCTGCCATGCCCGGCGCCAAAACCGCAAGCTTGCCCGCAAGCTTGACCACTGCAGCCGTTTCCGCGGTCTCACCTGTCTTGTCGGTGCAGGATGCGGTCTTCCCCGCGCATCCGTTCTCCGGCCTGTTTGCCATCGGCCTGGAGCAGCGCTGGCAGTTGCGTGACATGTTTCCGGTGTTTGACCTGAATGATGCAGGCCTGCCGCGTTCCGGCAGGCGCATCAGCTACCTGCAGGCGCGGGAAAGCCTGTTGCAGGCCAGGTACAAGGGTGGCGCTGACCTCGGCGTGCTGTCCGGCAGCCGCAAGACGCTGGACAACCTGGGGGCGATGGGGGCCGGCATGCTGGCCCAGCCGACTTTGCGGCAGGCTGTCAAGTTCGGCCTGCATTATCAGCTGGTGGCAGGTTCCATGCTGCAGCTGGAGCTGGAAATAGATGGGCACAATGCAGTACTGGTGTCGCATGCCTTGTTCGATGATGCCGAGATCCAGGAATTCCTGGATGCAGACCATCTGGCCACTGCCGTCAGCGCCATGCGCCAGCTGCCCTGCGTGCCGACGCAGCTTGCGTCGGTGGAGTTGCGCGGCAACGTCCAGGCCAGCCGTTCAGTGCTGGAAGATTTTTTCGGCTGCAAGGTCCGGTGCGGCGCGGACGCCAGCCGCCTGGTATTTGCTTCGCCCATGCTGGACACGCCGCTGCTGCCGCAACGTATGGCGACGCAGCCAGCGCAACTGGAATCACAGAAGGCCTGCGACCAGGAGCTGGCCGAAATGGGCGTGGTCGGCAAGCAAAGCCTGGTACGCAAGCTGGTGTCCATGCAATGCGAATTCCATAGCGTGCAGCATATGGCGACAGCGCTGGGCACCAGCCCACGCTCGCTGCACAGGCTGTTGTCCAGGGAAGGCACGTCGTATTTTCATATCACCGAAACGGTGCGCATGGAGCGCGCCAAGCGCCTGCTGCTGGCCGGTGCGACGAC
Source organism: Undibacterium sp. TJN25 (assembly GCF_049339885.1). Lineage (NCBI taxonomy): Bacteria > Pseudomonadati > Pseudomonadota > Betaproteobacteria > Burkholderiales > Oxalobacteraceae > Undibacterium > Undibacterium sp. TJN25. The sequence continues at coordinate 221,663 of NZ_JBMPPM010000003.1, forward strand.
TGAAGACGTGGCCGAACGTCTTGGCTATTCGGATGCGCGCAGCTTCCGGCGCGCGTTCAAGCGCTGGACAATGCTCACGCCGTCGGATTTCAGGCTGGCCGGCGGGGCCGTACTCCAACAATAGCGCGGCCTCGCCTTATTCCTCCGCATCTAACTCAAACCAGAACGTCGTTCCCCTGCCTTCGCAGGTAGTGAAGCCCAGCGCGCCACCCATTTTCTCGACCAGTGTCTTGGTGATGCTGAGGCCCAGGCCGGTGCCGCCTTGCTGCCGGGTGTCGGTGCCGTCGGCCTGGGTAAAAGGTTCGAAAAGATGTGGCTGGTAGGCCGCGGGAATGCCCGGGCCGTGGTCGGCGACTTCCACCCGGTAGGTGGGGCCGTGCCTGCGCAGGAATACATCCACCGTATCGCCGTCGGCCGAGAATTTGGCGGCGTTGGACAACAGGTTGGCCATGACCTGCATCAACCTGGCGCTGTCGGCGCAGATCATTGCCGAGCGCGCAGGAGCACCTTGCTGCACGGGCCTTGATTCCAGCTTTAGCGTCAGCTGCAATGCCACCTTCAGCGATGCCGCATACGCCATGTTGGCATCGATCGCATTTTCCAGCAGCTGCACCAGGTCCAGCTGCTCGGACTTGAATGCCATCTTGCCGCTGACCAGCTTGTCCATGTCCAGGATATCGTTGACCAGGCCGATCAGCCGCACGCTGTTGTTGTGCGCGATGTGGATCAGGTGCCTGGCCTTGGGCGGCAGCTCGCCCGCGACGCCGGCTTCGACCAGGCTGAGCGAGCCGCGTATCGACGTCAGCGGTGTACGCAGCTCGTGGCTGACGACCGAGATGAATTCCGATTTCAGCTGGCTGATCCTGTGCCTTTCGCTGATGTCCATCGCAAACACCACCCACTCGTTTTGCGAACTTTCCACATGGTTGAGACCCACCAGGATGGGAATGCTGTTGCCGTTCTTGTGCTTCAGCATTAGCTCAAACGGCGCCACGGTACCGCTTTCCTTCAGCTGTTCATAGGCTTGCTGGCATGCCTGCCTGTCCTGTTCGGAAAACAGCATTTCCCAGAACACGCTGCGGCCGACCAGTTCGTCCCGCGTATAGCCGGACAGCTGGATGAAGACCTCGTTGACGTCGGTCAGGTGGCCACTGGCCGCGCCCTGGGCGATGCCGATCAGGCTGGAATTCATCAGCCTTTGCAGCCGGCGTTCGCTATGGGTCAGCGCATCCAGCATGCTGCGCTGTTGCGTGATGTCCTCCATCATCCACACCGCGCCGCGCACATAGTTTTCCGTCGGCAGCGCGCGGCCCGCCAGCCTCGCCGTAAATATCTCGCCAGTGATGCGCCTGACCTTCCATTCTATGTCCACCGGTTCATCTGCCTGCAGCAACGGCGATACGATGGCGCTGAAGGCCCGGTAGTCGTCTTCATTGAGGCACAGGAAATTACTCTGCACACCTATCATCGCCTGCGGGCTGGCAAAGCCGCACAGTTCCGCCAGCGTTTTGTTGGCCCGCACGATTACGCCTTCGACGGCAAACATGATGCCGACCGGTGCGTTGGAAATAAGGATGTCCAGTTCCTGCGCCAGCTGCTTGTAGCGGCTGTTGCTGGCATTCAGCAGTTCCTGGTTGGCCCTGGCTTCTTCTTCCGCCTTCTTGCGCTCGGTAATGTCAATATGCGTGCCCAGCATGCGCACCGCTCGGCCTTGTGGCGTCCATTCCACGACGCTGCCCAGCGACATGATCCATTTCCAGTCGCCTGACTTGGTTTTCTGGCGGAATTCGGCATGGAAATCGCTGCCCTGACCCTTGCTGAAATGCGCCTGGTAGGCTTTTTTCAGCCGGGGTGCATCGTCGGGGTGGATGCGCTCTTCCCAGAAGTCCCGCCAGAATTTTTTCGAGTCGGCGAAATCTTCCGGCGCATAGCCGAGCATGTGCGCATATTCGGGGCTGCCGATGGCTTCGCCGGTGAGGATATTGAAATCGTACAGGCCCTGGTTGGATGCCTTCAGCACCAGCCGCATCTGCTGTTCCGCCGCTCTCAATTTTTGTTCCGCCAGCTTGCGCTTGCTGATGTCGCTGATGAAGCCGTGCCACAATATGCTGCCGTCTGCCAGCTTCTCGGGTCTGGCGTCGCCTACCAGCCAGCGCTCACCGCTGCTGAGTCGGACCCGGTACTCGTCATGCCAAGGGGTAAGCGTATCCGCGGATTCCATGATGCCGGCGCGCACATTGTCGAGGTCTTCCGGATGGATGCGCTGGAATACTGCAGATGCATCTTTACTGACCTGTTCTGGCGTCAGCCCGTAAATATCGAAAATCGCCATGCTGGCGTAAGGGAAGCAGCTGGTGCCGTCGGGGAACAGCCGGAACTGGTAGAAAAAACCGGGCAGCTGCTGCGAGAAAGCGGACATCAGCGCGTGGCTCTTGCCCAGCTCTTCTGTCAGCTGCCGCTGTTGCGAAATGTCGGTGACCAGCCCCATCATGCGCGCCGGGATGCCCTCCGCGGTGCGCGACACCAGCGTGCCCCGTGCGCGGAGCCATTTCCAGCTGCCGTCCTTGCACAGCATGCGATGCTCGCTGATGTAGTGGGAGAGGTCGCCGGCCAGGTAGGCCTGCAGCGTCTGCATGGTCGGCTGCAGGTCTTCCGGGTGCAGCCGTTTTACCCACTCGTCTACATGCGGATAGACGTCTTCATCGGTATGACCCAGCATGCGCTTGTAGGAGCTGGAGAAGAATACTTCATTGCTGAGCAAGTCCCAATCCCAGATGCTGTCGCCGATGGCTTCCAGCGCAGCGCGCAGGTCGTAGCCTGCCGCTGGCGGCGGTGCGGAAGCCCCGGAAAAACCGGGTGGACTTTTAGGCATTGCGCCACCAGCATTCTGCCCCGCATTCAGCACGCGGGGCGTGGACAGCGGTTAGGGATGTGCTGCTGCAACCTGGCTGAAGAAATCGTAGACGCCTTGTTCGCTCATCTTGCGGGCATTGGACAGCTCGCCGGCCTTGGTCGAGTACAGCAAGGTGTTATCTGCCGTCAGTACGACTGCGGCAGGTATGCCCTTCTTGATAGGGTTGCCGTAGACATTGGCGATAGGCAGGTTCTTGTCGAACTGGCCGACGTCGATCTTGACGACGACAAACTTGCTGTCGATCAGCGGCGCGCTCTTGCCCTTGATGGACTTGTCCAGCTCGCGGCAGTCGGTACACCAGTTGGCGCCGAACAGCACCAGCACCTTCTTGTGCTGGCTGCTGGCGGTGGCCAGCGCCTTGTTCAGGTCCGCGCCTGCGTCCGCGCTTTCGTCATAAGGAAGCGCGCCGGCGGCAAAGCTGGCAGCGGTGAAAGAGGCAAAGCACAGGGCCAGGCCGAGCGAGATTAATTTCTTCATCATTTTCTTTCCGGCAATAGGTAAATGATTAGCATAATATATTTCTGTCATCGGCGCATGGTGTCCTGCATGAATTTTTTTTGCTTACGCTCGCCGGAACGTCGCCAGGGCCAGTGCCAGCAAGGCCATCACTGCCGCGCAGCCGCGATTGATCAGCTTCAGGCCGGCGGCCGATAGCAGGCGGGCGGCACGCTTGCCCGCCATCGCATAGGCCATCATCACCATCGCATCTATGCTCAGGAAGACCGCGCCCAGGATCAGATACTGCATCGCCAGCGGCCGGCCCGCATCGACAAACTGCGGCAGGAAGGCAGAAAAAAACAGGATGGCCTTGGGGTTGGACAGCGACACCGTGGCGCAGCGCAGGAAAGCTTTCCCGGGGCCGATGCTGCCGGCGCCAACGGCCATGTCGCCGGTATTGATCGCCGCCGGCTCGCTACGCCACAGCTTGTAGGCCAGCCAGCACAGGTACAGCACGCCCAGCACCCGCAGCACATTGAACAGTGCTTCAGACGCCAGCAGCAGCGAACCCAGCCCTACGGCCACTGCTGCAATCAGGCAGGCGCTGGCCGCAGTAGCTCCGGCAATGCCGAACGCCGCCACTCGTGTGCCCGAGCTGATGCCATTGGACAGGGCCAGCAGCATCGTCGGCCCCGGAGTGACTGCCAGCGCAATAGAGGAAATACAGAACAACAGCAGCGTGCTGAGCGGCATGGTTTTTCCTGAATTTAATGGTTTGTGGATAACTTTAGCAGGAAATCGGGACATACGGATGGATAAAAAACAAGCGTTCCAGGCCTGGCAATAGGTGGCTGCTGTGGACTGTAAAGATGCTTGATTCGCGGCAAATATTTCCTATGATGGAGAATTGCCTGGATAAAACAGCGCTTGAAAAGGGAGGGTGAAGTGAGAACGACCGATATTCTGAAGGTTATCGTCGAGTTCCCGCCTTCCGAGGATATGCCCTCGCACACTGCGCTGGCGGAGCTGTGGGCAAACGAGATATCCAAATTATCGGACAAGCTTAGCGAGGAGGATTTATTTCCGCTGATCGTGATCGGGTCCCTTGTGTATCAGAAAGGCTGCCTGGAAACAGGCCTGGACCAAAAGACCGGGGCTGGTCCGGCGGTGGTCAGCCTGGTGCGAAAAGACAAATAAGTGCCGACGACCCGATAAAACCGACGTTTTTTTTATCTGGATTTCCTGAGCCGGCTGGCTTCCATGCTCTCGTAATACTCATTCTCCATCTGTTTCAGCTTCACTTTTGCCAGCGCCGTATTGAATGCCTGCTGCATCGCCTTGCCCTTGGCGTTGCGCTGGAAGCAGATGTGCAGCGAAAAATTGGTCAGCTCGTGTTCATGGAACAGGATCTTGTCCTTGTCTGCCTGCAGCGAAGCTTCGGTGATCAGCAGGTTGCGCAGCACGGCCTTGTCGATGACGATGGCTTGCACGCGTCCTGCGAGCAGTTTCCGGATATTGCTGATGTCGCTCGGGGCGGCATCGGTATGCAGATCCCCCTGCCGCACCAGGGCGTCGAAATAGGTGTCGTTCGCGTAGTCCTGTACCGTCCCTATACGGATGTTTTTGAGATCGGTTAATACCTTCCATTTCAGCGGCCTGCTTTTCAGGTAGGCGAAGCCGTTGGTGCTGGTGCCCAGGGGGCTGGAAAAATAGCAGCTGTTTTCTCGTTCGGGCAGATAGAAGGCAGGGAAATAGCCTGCGTAAGCCGGGTCGTCGCTGCCGGCCTGCATGGCGCGGCTCCATGGGAGATAATCTATCCTGGCCTGGTAACCGGCTTCGCCGGCGACGGTTTTCGCGGCGGATGCGGTCAGCCCGCCGTCCGGCATGTGAAGGCCGACATAGGGGGCCCATTCCAGGCTGGCAAGGCGCATCACTTTATCGCCTGCAGCCTGCGCGGTGCAGGGCCATTGCGTGAGTAGGGAAACTGCTATTGCGAGCAGGACATGCTGGATTCTGATCATTACACTGGATGCTGCGTGGCCGCGGTGGTGTGGCCGATTTATTACGGCCAATGGCCAGGGGAGGAATAAAGTGTAATATAAAAAGACGCAATATTGCCCGAACGCACGCAAAAGAAATCGTTTTTAATCGTTTATTTCATATTCACTTCATATTCATTTCCTTTTCAATAAGACCCACATGCCACAATTTGCCGCCAACCTGACCATGCAGTTCAATGAAGTGCCCTTTATTCAACGTTTCCGCGTGGCAGCTGACGCGGGATTTAAAGCGGTGGAATTTTTGTTCCCGTATGAATTTGCGGCGCAGGATATTGCCGCCGAATTGCAGCAGCATGGCCTGCAAAACGTGTTGTTCAACCTGGCGCCCGGCAACTGGGCGGCAGGGGAGCGCGGCCTGGCGTGTCTGCCGGGCCGGCAGCAGGAATTCCGTGACAGCGTGCGGCAGGCGCTGGACTATGCCCGTGTGCTGGGCACGCCACGGCTGCACGTCATGGCCGGCATTGTGCCGGCAGGCGCGGATCTGCAGCAATGCCAGCAGATTTATGTGGAGAACCTGCGCCATGCATGCGCCGAGGCCGCTGCACACGACATAGGCTGTGTGATAGAACCGATCAACACACGTGACATGCCCGGTTATTTTCTCAGCTTGCAGGCGCAGGCCCATACGCTGCGCGAGCAGGTCGGCGCAGCCAACCTGCAGGTGCAGATGGATTTTTATCATGTGCAGATCATGGAGGGCGATATCGCCGTCAAGCTGCGCCATTACCTGCCACATATAGGCCATGTGCAGATTGCGGGCGTGCCGGACCGGCATGAGCCGGATACAGGCGAAGTCAACTACCCGTATTTATTCAGGCTGCTGGATGAGCTGGGATACAAGGGATGGGTAGGCTGCGAATACAGGCCGGCGAAGGGCACGGTGGAAGGGCTGAATTGGATGAAATTTTGAGTGCACTGCACACCCGCCGCCAGGCCCGGCGATGATGATAATGATTGAATGGCAGAATGAAGGGATACGGCGCAAGCAACATGCGCCGTATCCCGATGGCGTGATCAGTTATTCAGCAACACGCTTGCAATAATGCCGGTGGCAATTGCTGCCAGCACATAATCGCCGCCCGACTGCACCCAGTGGTAGCCGCGCGGAGGAGCGCTCAGGTGGTGACCGCGCCAGTCGTCAACCGCATATTGGCGGCCGCGGTATTCCGGCGGCAGGCGGTCGCCCTTCTGGAAGCGGTGCCTTGGAACATTATCGCGGTCATTGTGGCTGCCTTCTGCAAAACGGGGGCCATCGCGGTCGCCGCGACGGTCATCATGGCGATCCGGACCCCTATGGTCGTGATCATCATAAGCGTAAGCCATATTCCCCAGACTCAGGGAGGCGACCATGGCCGCGGAGATGAGTGCCTTGTAATTCATGTGAGCCCCTTAAAAGTGTGAAGCGCCTGTTTTTGACGGCGGCGAACCCGCGTCATCAGGATTGTAAAACCCTAACATAAAAGAATGATGACCTTAGGTCTGTACGGCAACGAACATAGATGATCTCAGATGCGGATGCGGTGCTGTGTAAGCCTGTGTAACAGCTTGATACAAAGTGTCCCAAGTACGGCATGAGCAAAAAAATGCGCCGGTTGCAGCGGCGCGTCTTCAGGGCAGGGCAAATTTATTGAAAGTCGCCCGCGGTGACAGTCAGCAGCTTGCTGTAATCCAGATACTTGAGCATTGCCGCCCGGACCTCGGCCGCCGTCAGCAGCATCAGTTTTTGCTCATACTCAGCATCGAACTGCATGCTGCGGCCCAGATGCAGGTTGCGGCTGATTTCTGCCGCCAGCTCATTGTCCTGGCTGCGCGATAGCTGGAATTGCTGCGCCAAGCTTTTCTTCGCATCTTCTATTTCGGCGGCGGTGAAGCCGTTCCGCACCGCTCGCGTTATTTCTTCCCGTAATCCCATCTCCAGTTTCGCCCGATTTTGCGGCGCAAAGATGGCGACAACGACGAAGTTGGCCGATTCATCCACCGGCGAAGGATTCAGGTAAGAGCCGCCGCCGTAGCTGATGCCATCTTTCTGGCGGATGCGCTCCAGGATGCGTGAATTGGTGCTGCCGCCCAGCAGGTAATTGCCCAGGCTCAGTGCCGCATACTCGGGATGGTGGTCGCTGACCGGAATGGCCATCGTGCCAAAGAAAAAGGCATTGGCCTTGTCCGGCGTAATGCGTGTTGTGCTTTGCGGCCGGCTTTCGCGGTAGGGCTTGGGCACGCGCTGGTAGGCTTGCTTTGCGTTCCAGTCGCCGAAGCTGTTTTGTAATATCTCTTCGACGACAAGCGGATCGAAATCGCCGACGATGGCAAGTTCGGCGTGGTCCGTGCCATAAAATTCCGCCCAGAAATTTCGGGCGTCTTCCAGCTGCGCAGCCTTCAGTTCAGCGATGCGCTCCTCGGTGTTGCGGTAATAGCGCGTATCGCCCACAGGCCAGGCATTCATCTGCTTGCGGGCGACATCGACGGCGACAGCCTGTGGGTCCTTGCGCGACTCTTCCAGTTGGGCCAGATCCTGTTCCACCACCTGGCTGAATTCCGTGGTATCAAATGCGGGTGCGCGCAGTGCGTCGTGCATCAGTTCCAGTACGCGCGGCACGCTGGCCCTGATGGTTTCCACACTGACGTTGACGGAGGTAGCCGACCCGTCGATCAGCATTTTGGTTTTCAGCTTGTCCAGTTCCTCGGTGAATTTCTGGTGGCTCAGGCTTTGCGTGCCGCGCCCCAGCATTTCCGCAGCCAGCTCGGCGGCGCCGGTTTTGCCTTTCAGATTATCCTGGTTGCCCAGGTTCAGCGTGAAATTCATCACTACCGTGCCGCCGCGCGTGGACTTGGGCAGCAGCGCATACTTCATGCCATTGTTGAGGCGGCCTGTCTGCGTGCGCCGGTCTATATTCTCCGGCGTGGCGACAAAGTTTTCCGCCTGGGCCATTGCCGTACCCGGCACGAAAGTCTTGACCTGCTCTGCAATATTGACCTTGGCCTGTGCCGGCACGCGGTCCGGCTGCGCATCGGGGATGAAGCTGCCGCTGGTGCGGTTGCTGGACTTCAGCCAGGTGACGGCGACGCGCTGCACGTCTTCCAGTTTCAGCGCCTGCAGGCGGTCGCGGAACATGAAGAACAGGCGCCAGTCGCCGTTGCCTATGCTGTCGGACAGCGACACGGCAAATTTTTCCGGGTCGTTATAGACCTGTTCCAGGTCGGATTCCAGCTTGGCCCTGGCACGATCCAGTTCCTCCTGCGTGACCGGGCTGGCGGCGAAACCCTCTATGGTGTCCAGCATGGTCTTCTTGGCCTCAGCCAGATTTTGCTCGCTGCGCAGATTGGCGCCCAGCAGCAGGAAACCGGGTTCCTCCATATTGGCGGCCCACGGATAGACATCGGTCGCTTTCTTCTTCTCCACCAGCGCCTTATACAGCCTGCCACCGGGCGAATCGGCCAGGATCAGCGCCAGGACTTCGGTGGCGACATAATCCGGGTGCGCTGCCGGCACCGTATGATAGAGCGCGGCGATGCCCTGCGATTCGCCGACGCGGCGCACGGTGACATCGCGCTCGCCGTCCTGCACCGGGTCCAGCGTATAGGTAGTTTCTATCGTGCGCCGCGGGCGGGCGATCCTGCCGAACTGTTGTGACACCTGCGTCAGCGCCTGGCTGTTATCGAAGCTGCCGGCGATGATCAGCGTGGCGTTGTCGGGCTGGTAGTATTTGCGCCAGAAGGCTTTCAGCCGTGGGATGTTGACATTCTCCACATCGGTGCGAGCGCCTATCGTCGATTTGCCGTAGTTGTGCCACTGGTAGGCGGCGGAAGTGACATGTGCGATCAGCGCGGAAGTGAAGGAGTTTTCATTCTTTTCCATTTCATTGCGGACGACCGAAAACTCGGTCTTCAGGTCTTCGCCGGAAATGCGCGAGTTGACCATGCGGTCCGCCTCCATCGCAATGGCCCAGTTCAGCGTTTCCGGTTTTGCGGCAAAGGTTTCGTAATAGTTGGTGCGGTCCAGCCACGTGCTGCCGTTGAAGCTGACGCCGCGCTGCGCCAGCTCTTCCCACAAACGCGGATGCGCCTTGCTGCCCTTGAACATCAGGTGTTCCAGCAAATGCGCCATGCCGGTTTCGCCATAGTTTTCATGGCGTGAGCCGACGCGGTAAGTAATATTGACCGTCGTCGTGGGTTTGCTGGAATCCGGCACCAGCAGCAACTGCAGGCCGTTGTAAAGCCGGTATTCCTGTATACCTTCCACGCTGCGCACCAGCTTTACGCCGGGTGGCAAGAAAGCGGGCGCAGTCACGGCCGGCGTGGTAATGGCGGCGACGGGGGCCGCAGCTTCGGCTGCCAGCGCAGGCAGGCTATAGCCGCCTGTGATAAAAATCAGCGTCAGCGAGGAACTGAAAAAGGAGAGCTTGGAGCGGGATGGTTTCATGGCGATGGCCGTCCAAGAGGGGATTGTTATTAGTAAGATTATTAGTAACCGCAAGCCGGGTAGCAACCATCATAGCAAGATTGCCTGCTGCCATGGCTGATCATACGCGGTTCATTATGCAGCCGGTTTTTTGTGGCGCGCTACGCGTGCAGATCGCGGCCTGAGACTAGCAGCTGTATCACAGAGAATTGCCGGGAGAGAGTTTGACTGATCTGCTGATTTGTCATTCCGACAAGCAAGAATGACAGGCTGAAATGAAATGGTGCGACCGACAGGAATCGAACCTGTATTGCGGGCTTCGGAGGCCCGTATCCTATCCGTTGGAAGACGGTCGCATTGGTAGGCAGGTCCGGAGATTTTTGGACTTGCCTGAATAGTCAGCTATTTTAACCTATTGCAGCCGATTATCGACAGCCTATCTGGCAGAGCCAAATACAATCGGCTGTAAAATCTCTCAATATTATCTTTTTGGATATAAATCACAGTGTCGCATTGTCCTTTTTCGCAACTGTTAACAATAAATACCCGTTCCCAGTTACTTGCTTTAGCTCTATAATCAAGGGTTTGATGCGGTGATGCTCTACGACAAGCCAGCAGAGTAGTCCGCCAGCAGCAGCTTCAACACATTTAGCTATCTTAGAATTGCACCGAGGAAACTATGAGCGACGCCCACGACGAACACGAATCAGCGATTAAGACACCTAAGCAACTCATCGTTGCGGTTGCAGCAGGGTTTATCGTCCCTATTATCGCGATTGTGCTTTTGGTGCAATTCGTTACTTCTGAACACAAAGTAGGCGCCGGTTCTTCCGCGCTGACGCCTGAAGCGATTGCTGCCCGCATCAGCCCGGTCGCTGCAGACGGCTACACGCTGAAAGATGCCAACGCGCCCAAGCAATTGCAATCCGGCGAAGCGGTATACCAGGCAACCTGCGTTGCTTGCCACGGTAGCGGCGCTGCCGGCTCTCCCAAGTTCGGCGATGCTGCAGCCTGGGGGCCGCGCATTGCGCAAGGCTTTGATAAAGTGCTGGAACATGCAATCGGCGGTTTGCGCGCGATGCCTCCAAAAGGCGGCAATCCTGACCTGGACGACGTTGAAGTAGCGCGTGCCGTGGTCTACATGGCCAATGCCTCCGGCGGTAAATTCAAGGAACCGGAAGTCAAGGCGCCTGCCGCTCCGGCAGCCGACGCAGCAGCTTCCGCAGCCAGCGCGCCAGCAAAATAAGCTTTCTCCGGAATAGCAAAAAGCCAGTCTCAGGACTGGCTTTTTTTACGTGCATTTTTCAGGCAAGTGCGTGGGTACGCAAGGCTGACGGCAGAGCTCCCATCCCGGCCCACGCCCGCAGGCTGGGAACTTATCGTCAAGGCTGGCCTATGTTCTGGCCCAGGAATTTCTCCACCCGATTCCAGAAATCGACATTATTCTTCAACAGCCGCCAGCCATGGCCTTCCTCTGGATATTCGACCCACTCCACCTTGGGATTCGTGGCTTTCACCGCCTTGTAGAATGCGGTTCCGTGTACGATGGGCACGCGCCTGTCGCTGCCGCCGTAAGCCAGCAGCAGCGGCTGGGTGATCTTGGCGGCATTCAGCAGTGGCGATGTGGCCTTCAGCTGTGCCGCATCTTTGACCTGGTCGCCGACCAGCACCGGCATCCCGTATTTGCCCCACTGGTCGTCGAGGTCGCTCCAGACAACGTCATACAGTAAATTGATATCGGTGACGCCGACCCAGTCTATGCCGCAGCGGAACAGTTCGGGATTCCGTATCAGGCCCATCAGCGTTGCATAGCCGCCGTAACTGGCGCCGGCAATGCAGATGCGGCCGGGATTGGCATAGCCTTTTTCTATCGCCCATTTGGTGCCGTCGGCGATGTCATCCTGCATGGCCAGGCCCCATTGTTTCCAGCCTGCTGTAAACAGTTTGCTGCCGTAGCCGGTGGTGCCGCGGAATTCGGGCTCCAGCACAGCATAGCCGCGGGAAGCGAGAAATTGTGCGTCCGCATCCCAGCTCCAGTGAACACCGCGCAGGTAGGGGCCGCCATGCACCAGCACGACCATGGGCAGATCTTTCTTTTTCCCTTTCGGCAAGGTCAGGTATGCGGGTATCTCCAGGCCGTCGCGTGCCTTGTACCGCACCATGTCTTTGGTGCCCATCTGCGCGGGGTCTATTCCCTGCATGATTTGTCCGAGCGGCGTGAATTTGTCGGTGGCCGCATTGTAGAGCTGCCACATGCCTGGGAAAGTATCGGAAAACGAGTAAACCAGCACGGTATCCCCGCGGTGCTGCTCAGGAACAGAAATCAGGTTCACCAGTCCCTGCAGCTGGTTATCGATTTTCTGCTGCATCTGCTTCATGCCGCCATCCAGCCAGGTGGTGGACAGCGCATCCGTCTCATACCGGATGCCGAGAATTTTCTTGTTTTCCCTGTCCAGCAGTATTTGGCCGCTAAAGTCATAGCCCGGCAGGGAAATCAGCGGCTTGCTATCCAGCTCTTTTTTCTCGATGTCGTAGACATAGACGGCGCTGGTGTCCTTGCCGTTGTTGGTGGTGACCAGAAGACGTCCATCCGGAATGAAGAGGATGGGATGGAAGCCCCGCGAAGAGCGGGTTGGAAACTCCGCCAGCTTGCGCCAGTTATTGTCCTTGGGGTCATTGTAAAAAACGGCCGAATTAGATTGTTCCACCGTGGTGGCGATACGCGGAACACCCTGGCTGTCGATCAGCCATGAGACGACTTCACCCGGACGCCGCACCGGTTCCGCGTGGCCTGTCAGCGTATTCAGCTTCAGCAGGTCGTAAGTCCTGCGGTGCGCGGATCGGGGATTATTATCCTGGATGACGAAGACATCGTCGGACTCGCCGGTTTCCACGGTATCCAGGAAATAGGTGTACCACGGCAGCACCCTGCTGTTCTTGGCTTCCTTGACGAAATCGGTGGATCTCTCCACCAGGATGCGCTGTTCGCTGCCGTCCTTGTTGATGGCAAACAGGCCGGGCGCGCTATAGTTGTCTCCCACGCCTATCTGCTGGTCACCGACTTCGTAGACCAGCCGGCGGTTATTTACCCAATGGAAGCTGGAGACGTCGATGTCTTTGAAATGGGCAAGGATGGTCGGCGCCAGGGTCGCCACCTCCATCGTCGCCAGCATGACCCGGTTATCGGCAGCGTTCATCAGCAGCGCAATGCTTTTTCCATCCGGTGAAAAGGCGATGCGGGACAGCTTGGGATGCTGGAAAAAAGAGGCGGTGTCCGGCAACGGCTCGGCGGCGTACGCAAGCTGTGGGCTGATCATGCCGCAGGCGATGGCGATAGGTAATATAGGTAGTGCAAGGGTGGCGAATATATTCCGCATGCTTGTTGCTCTGCTCTTTCTTATCGGTATGCTGGTCTTTGATATGGATGCAGCCGGGCTGCTTCCCGTTGCCGTCTGCCGGGAGACCGGTTGTCGGTATATCAATATTATCAAATGGCTTATTGAATTGACCAGCGAAGAAAGAATGGCACACAGGGCTTGTGCCGTTTTTTACTTTGCGTTACAAAGCTGCAGCAAGCACCGCGCCTTCATGCATCGCCCGCTTGGCATCCAGTTATGTCGCCAGGGCAGCGCCGAGTCCGGCGCCGACCTTGCTGGTCTTGCGCTGCGGGGCCTCGACCAACCCGCCATTGCGGACGGCCTGCGGATCGACACCCCATTCGGCGGATACGCCGGGGGGCTTGGCGGCAAGACCTTGTCCCCGCCCGCATGCGCAGGCCGGGGATCGCAACATCAGGGCTGGCCTATATTCTGGCCAAGAAATTTCTCTACCCGGGTCCAAAAGTCCACATTGTTCTTCAGTAGCCGCCAGCCATGGCCTTCTTCGGGATATTCTACCCACTCCACCCTGGAATTCGTGGCCTTAACTGCCCTGTAGAATGCAGTTCCGTGATCGATGGGCACGCGCGTGTCGCTGCCGCCGTAAGCCAGCAGCAGCGGTTGGGTGATTTTGGCGGCGTTGCGCAGCGGAGATGTGGCTTTCAATTGTTCTGCATCCTTGATCTGGTCTCCTACCAGCAGGGGCATGTCGTATTTTTCCGATTGGCTGTCCAGGTCGCTCCAGACGATGTTATAGAGCAAATTGATATCGGTGACGCCGACCCAGTCTATGCCGCAGCGGAACAGCTCAGGATTCCTGATCAAGCCCATCAGCGTGGCGTAGCCGCCGTAGCTGGCGCCGGCAATGCAGATGCGGTCGGGGTTGGCGTAGCCTTTTTCTATCGCCCACTTGGTGCCGTCGGCGATGTCGTCCTGCATCGCGAGGCCCCACTGTTTCAATCCAGCCGAAAATAATCTGCTGCCGTAACCGGTGCTGCCGCGGAACTCGGGTTCCAGCACTGCATAGCCGCGCGATGCCAGGAATTGCGCTTCCGCGTCCCACTCCCAGTGCCCACCCCTTACATACGGCCCGCCATGCACGAGAACGACCATGGGCAGGTCTTTCTTTTTGCCCTTCGGCAGCGTCAGGTAGGCTGGTATCTCCAGCCCGTCGCGCGCCTTGTAGCGCACCATGTCCTTGGTGGCCATTTGCTTGGGGTCGATGCCCAGCATCCTGGTGCCGATGGGCGTGAAGCTATTGCTTGCCGTGTTATACAGTTGCCAGACGCCAGGGTAGGTATCCGAGTAGGAAAACACCAGTACCGTTTCGGTCTTGCCTCGTTCTGGTACGGAGATGACATTGGACAGGCCGGGTATTTGTTCATCCACTTTTTGCTGTATCTGCTTCATCCGGCTGTCGAGCCAGGTAGTTGCCCGTGCATCCGTCTCGTAGCGTATACCCAGGATTTTTTTGTTTTGCCTGTCGAACAGGATACTGCCGCTGAAGTCGTAGCCGGGAAGCGATATCAGGGGTTTGCTGTCCAGCTGTTTTTTTTCCAGGTCATAGAAATAGACGGCGCTCGTGTCCTTGCCATTATTGGCCCTGACCAGTAGGCGGCCGTCAGGCGTGATTGCCATGGGCTTGAAACTCTCAGATGAAAACTTTGGGAATTCCGTCAGCTTTTGCCAGTTCCCGTCCTTGGGATCGTTGTAATACACCTGGGAATTTGATTTGTCATTTGTCGTCGCGAAGCGGGGAACACCGTTGCCGTCGATGAGCCAGGAGGCCACTTCGCCGGGGCGCCGGATAGCTTCGGCATGGCCGGTGACGGTATTCAGTTGCAGCAGGTCGTAAGTCCTCTCGTAAGGCTTGAACGGTGCGTTGTCGCGCATGACGAAGATGTCATCGGAATCGCCGCTGTCCACAGTAGCGGCGAAGTAGGTATACCACGGCAGTGATTTGACGATGATGCGAGAGCCGACCGTGTCTTGTGCTCCGGTTCTTCCCACGAGTTCGCGCTGGCTGCTTCCGTCTTTATCGACCGCGAATAGTCCGGCGCCGAAGAAGCTGTTGCCTATTCCTATTTTGTCGTCATTTAAATCGTAGACGAGCCGATGGTTGTTCACCCAATGGAACGTCCTGACGTCGGCGTCGCTGTAATGCGCAACGACCTTCGGCGCCAGCGTGGCGACATCCATTGTTGCCAGCATGCGCCGGTTGTCGCTGGCGTTCATCAGCAGCGCGATAGAGAGTCCATCCGGGGAAAAGGCAACACTCGACAGCTTGGGCGGTTGAAAAAAAGTTTCAACGCTAGGCAAAGTTTGCTCTGCGGCGGAGACGGAGGGAGAAACCATGCTGCACGCAATTGCCAGCGGAAGGATGATCCTGAGGAGAACATTCTGCATTTCCTGATCTGCTCTTTCTTTTACGGGTTATTCGATGGATGCAGGCGGTGGGCTATAACTTTCTGGCGGGTAGCAAAAAAGTTATCACCTGGATATTATCAAATTATTTATAAACTTGACCAGCAGAAAGAATTAACAAGCATAAATTGTTGTTAAGGCATGTCAAAAAGCCACAAAGCTGATCGGCAAAGGCAAAAATGGCAGGCTATTTCATGCAAGGCGGAATGTTTTTCCGATTTGTGCACTTTAGAGCATAAACCGATGGTGCAAAGCAGCAAAGAGTTTGCTGCATGAAAGACGGGGATAGCGGAAAATACTGCAAAGCGATGGCGCATACGCAAAAAGCCACCGCTGGCGGTGGCTTTGATGCTGTTGTGCAGCTTACCGGCTGTGCTTAGATGCTGTCGGCAAGCGGCAGAACCGATACAAAGTATCGGTTCTTTATACTATTAACCGCCAATATCGTAGTCGGTATTGAAAGTATGGTTTTTTGCGGCTTGTACGGCTTCTGCTTTTACATCAGCGCGGCTGCGTGCAGTCTGGGCCGTTACTTCCATTGGGTAAGTGCCTTCACGGGTTGCCAACAGACCTTGTTCGCGTGCCTGTTTCAGTTCTGCGGCGACTTCTGCACGGGTTTTGGTCGAAGTGCTTGGTGTGTTAGTGAAGGCAACGAATTCAGAGCCGCCTACGATGTAAGAGCTGTTGTTTGCACGTGCCTGGGCCAGTTCAGCCTGTACTTCTGCGCGGGTTTTGCCTGTATCTGCAGCAAAAGCAGCGCTGGTGCCGGCAGCGATCAGGGTGGCGGCTACAAAGAATTGTTTCGCATTCATTTTATTTCTTTCGATAAAGTATTTGTTGGACGTATTCCGGGCTCGGCGGAAAGGTATTCCAATTCGCATGAGAAGTAATACCGGTTGGCAGGTACTTACTTCTAATACGAACTAGACACACCCGTCGGGTTCGGCCTCTTTAAGCTGGCATTGCTGTCTTGCTTATCGATGGATGCATTGTAAGCCTATTGCGTCGCAGCATAAAGATGTCTTGACGGAATATACTATTGCAGTATTCGGAACAATCAATATCGCTTGATTTTCCTGGTGCATTTCTCTAATGCAACAGGCGACCTCATTGCCAAGAAACGGGAGCCTTATTTATGGATCGCCTGCAGTCCATGCGCATCTTTTCCAAAGTCGTCGAGCAAGGGAGTTTTGCACGCGCGGCGGAGATCCTCGATATGTCGAACGCAGTGGTCACGCGTTACGTCGCCGATCTGGAAACCCATCTGGGCACCCGCTTGCTGAACCGCACCACGCGCAAGTTGTCGCTGACCGAAACCGGCCAGATGTACCTCGAAAGGGTCAGGCAAATCCTGTCCGACGTGGATGACGCCGATGCGATTGCCTCCTATTCGGCCCGCAAACCCAGCGGTACGTTGCGTATATACTCTCACCTGGGCTTCAGCAAATGGCAGCTGGCGACGATGCTGCCCAAATTCGCGACGGAATTCCCGGACGTGGTGCTGGATGTGACGGTTTCCGACCGCACCGTCGATCTGGTGGAAGACGGTTTCGATATCGGCTTTTTCATCGATCTGCAAAAAGTCGATGCAACGATGATCACCCGCAAGCTGGCTACGTCCGAAGTGCTGCTGTGCGCGTCGCCCGACTATATCCGCCAGTTCGGCGAGCCGCGCACGCCGGAAGACGTGTCCAAGCACCATTGCCTGAACTTCGGCTGGGACTTCATGCGCAACTACTGGACGGTGCAGGGCAGGCGCGATGCGCCGTCCGCGCCGGTGCAGATACCGATCCATAGCCGCGTCATTTCGAATAATTCGGACGTGCTGCGCGAATGCGCGATTGCCGGCATGGGGCTGGTGCTGCGGCCTTCCTTCACGCTGGGCGATGACCTCAGCTGCGGCCGCCTGGTGCGGCTGTTCCCGGAATTCCACCTCGGCACGGTGTCCATCTCCATGGTGTATCCGAGCCGCCGCCTGTTATCGGCCAAGGTGCGGAACTTTGTCAATTTCATCGCCGGGCAGTTTCCCCATCCGGAGGAAGACCGCTGGCTCGGGCGCTAAGGTTTTTCGGCAGAAATGCCGCACCATGAACAAAGCCCGGGAAGATCGCTCTTACCGGGCTTTGTTGGTTTTGAACCAGGTAACTTCCGCCGCCTGATTTCAACGCATCTTAGAACGTGTAGCTGCCGCGTACATAGTAGGCGCGGCCTACTGGGTCGGTATAGCGTGGATCATAGCCTTTCTGGAACAGCGTACCCTGATTGGAGAATGGAGGGTCTGTGTTCAGCAGGTTCTTGATGCCGGCTGTCAGAGCGATGTGCTTGAAGCCGGTGTAGCTGGCCGACACATTCCACAGCGAGTAAGAAGAAACGTCCTGCTTGAACTGGTCATCCACCTGGTTCTGGTCGTGGTAGCCGGCATTGTAGGAGTTGGCAATCGTTGCACCCCATGGGCCGTAGACCCAGTTCAGCGCGGCGTTATGCCTCCAGCGGAAAGTCGGATTGTTGTCCGAATACTGGCCTACGCTGCTCAGGAATGGGCCGTTACGCTCGTTCTGGTAGTCGTACTTGATGACGTAAGTGCCGTCCACTGTCAGCGTAAATACACCGAAGTCGGTTTTAGGCAGGCGGGCCGAGAAGCTCAGATCGATACCTTCGGTTTTGACTTCACCCAGGTTGTCGTTCAGATCCAGGATTGCAAACGGCGAGCCGTCCGGATTACGCAGGAACAGGTCCTTGTACTTGGCATAGTTCGCGTAGATGGATTGCTCCGGCAACGCGCCTATCTTGTCCCTCAGGTGGATATGCCAGTAGTCCAGCGCCACGGAAACGTCCTTGATCGGTTCCACTACCACGCCTACCGAGTAAGTCCGGGATTTTTCAGGCTTCAGGTTAGGATTGCCGCCTTGCAGCTTGAACTGTTGCAGGTCGCAGTCGCGCAGCGGGTTGGCGCCCGGCTGCGGTACGCCGCCTGGGCACAGCACAGGATCGTCATAGGAATCGTTGGTATCGTTCTTGGAACGCGGTGCGTTTTTCTCGAACAGCGTCGGTGCGCGGAAACCCGTGCTGGCCGAGCCGCGGAACAGCAGTTCCTTGGTTGGCTGGTAGCGGATGCCGATCTTCGGATTGAAGGTGTTGCCGACGTCGCTGTAGTTATCCATGCGGGCCGCCAGCTGGATTTCCAGGTCTTTGATGACAGGGATATTCAGCTCGGAGAAGATCGCTTCGATGTCGCGGCTGCCGGTCTTGGGCAGCGAGCCGGACAGGCCGGAGCTCGATGCCTGCGATGCGATAGCCTGGTTGACGTTGAAATCCGCCTTTTCCTTGCGCAGTTCGGCGCCGACCGCAATGGCCAGCTGACCGCCTGCCAGGGCCATCAGCTCACGGCTGGCCTTGAAGTCCAGTCCGGTTGTCGTGACTTTGGCATCCTGCACCTGGCCGCGCAGCGCGGTGCTGTCCAGATAGGCTTTGCCCGCGGCGTTTTGCAGGCCGAAAGGATTCAGCACGCCGTTGAGCACGCCGGCTGCAAAAGAAGCATCCTGCACGTAGCCGCCGGTGAAGTTTTCAGCGGATTTGCTGACGGAGTAAGTCAGGCCGGATTTGTAGTCCCAGCCGGCCAGCTCGCCTTCCAGCGCGATGACAACACGGTCAGCCGTGCCTTTGGAATTGATCTGGCGTTCGCCGGCTTCCAGTGGACGCCAGTTGACCGACAGAGGATCGCCGGACAAGCCAGGCTGTGCTGGAACGCCTCCCGAATTGCCAGGGTAGTAAGGGCTGCTCTTTGGCAGGATCAGGCCGGTCTGCGGCGGCGGTGCCGTGCGCGAAACGACTTTGCTTTCCGAGTGCAGGTATTCGATGGTGCCGGTATGGTTCTCGCCCAGCTTCATCGTGCCCTTGCCGAAGAAGGCGGTTTGTTCGCTCTCAGGAATATCGTCGATCTGGCGGGTGTAATCCTGGCGGCAGGTCGTGTTGCTGGTGCTGGGCACCGAGAACGGCGGGTTGCAGCCTGTCGCAAAGCCGGGGTTGCCGGAAGCGCCCGATGTCGGGTCGAAATAATTGCCGGGGAAGGTCGTGCCGCTGGTCAGGCTCAGGCCGCGGCTGGGGATCACGCCGGTCTTGGAGAAAGACCTGTCCTGCGAGGTAATGACTTTCTGCTTGTGGTAATCGACGACGCCGAAGACGTTGTAGCCGTCCTTGTTCAGGTCGCCGTAGCCGGCTACGATGTTAAAGCGTTTTTCGCCACCGCCGTCCATTTTCGGTTCCACGACCTCACCGGTGATGGTGGCGCCGGTCACGGAACGTTTGGTGATGAAGTTGATGACGCCGCCAATGGCGTCGGTGCCGTAGATCGCGGAGGCGCCGTCACGCAGCACCTCTACGCGGTCCAGCGCAGTGATAGGGATGATGTTCAGGTCGACGCTGGCGCCATCGTAGGGATGGTTGGCGATCCTGCGGCCGTTCAGCAGCACCAGGGTTTTGTCGCCGCCCAGGCCGCGCAAGTCGGCACTGGCCTGGCCGCCGGTAGGCAGGCCGCTGGTATTGCCGCCCACGGCATTGCCCAGGCCCACAGTGGACTGGTTGGCGGGGATTTTGCTCAACACTTCTGCTGCAGTGGTCAAGCCCTGCTTGACGAATTCTTCTGCCTTGATCACGGTCAGCGGCGCCGATGTTTCAGAGGCGATACGCTTGATCGACGAACCGGTGATTTCCACCCTTTGCGTTCTGGAGTCGTCGGTTTCCTGGGCCATGGCTGTGTGCGCCATAAGTCCTAGCCCGATCGCGACACCGCCTGAAAATGTCAGGCGTAGGGATCGGGACAACACTGTTTCCTTGATCATTGCTTACCTCTTCTTGGGTCAATATAAAACGCGTTAAAGAAACTGTTGAATGCAATCAGCCCGGTAAGGGCTGATGTGGGCGCGCATCGAAGGAGAGGGTATTTGTCTATACAATTCCTTGATCCATGTATCAAAACATTTCAGAAGTAAGTATGCAATTTGTTACAAGAAAGATTTGTAGCGAAAACAACAAAATAATAAAAATCGTTTTCGCAGCCGTGGAATCCGGAAAATACGGTGTATCTTATGCACCCCGTTGCGGGGGAAAGCGGAAAAGTGATGTAAAAGCGCCACACACTCCAAAGCGGTGCTCAGGCGGCATTTACCCAGGCTGGGTCAATGCGGAGTGACGGTGGTATTGTCGTGGATCAGGAGGCGGTGAGGATGTCCAGCAGGCGCCTGCCTGCAGTTTCCAGCGAACCGGTATTATCCAGTTTGATGATCTCTGGCAACTCCGGCCGCGAGAATTGTTCATTCCTCTGCACACGCTTCAGCAGCGCGGCGCCGTTATTGCCGTTATTACCCTTTTCATGCAGGTTCAGGCGCGCTTCGATGCGCTGGCGTATCAGTGCATGATCGGCTTCTATCCATATCACCTGCGCTTCGGGATAAGCCTGTATCAGCCTAGGCACAAATTCCCGCGAGCCGCTGATGACGACATCGCGGCCGGCTTTCAGTTCGGCCTCAAAGCTGCGCCGGATGCCGTAGCAGAGGTCATAGGATTGCCAGGTCATCGCAAAGTGGCCCGCTGAGGCCAGTTGCCAGAATTGCTCGGATGACACGGCTTCGTGTTCTTCCGCATGGCTGGCGGGGCGGGTGATGGTGCGCTGTGGGAATACCATAGCCTTGTCTTCCGCCAGATGCTGCCTGACCCAGTTCAGCAGCTCATCCTTGCCCGAGCCGGACGGCCCGACAATAAAAAACAGCCGGCCGGGCGTTGGCAGCTGCCGTGCGTGGTGCTCCAGCGCGTGCAGGCCGAAATCGAAACGGCGCAGCAGCGAAAACGGCGCCCCCGGCGCATCTTCGCGAAACAGCGCAATACCGTTGATCAGCAGCGGTGCGTCGATGCGGAAGAAGTTCTCCGCCGCCTTGCGCAGCCGGTAGCCGACATCGGCGTCTACATCCTGCAGCTTATCCGTCAGCGTCATGTGGAAACGGTATTCTTCCTCTGTATATGGATAGCCCCAGCGCTGTAATAGCTGCTCCTGTCTTTGCGATAGCTGGTTGCTGCGACGCCTGTTCAGTTCTGCGTCGCTGGGCGGCGCCCGCAGGAAATCGAAATAGCTGACGCAGCGCATTGCCAGTGCATGGATGTCGCGCGATTCCTCCGCGGCGCGCAATGCCAGGAAATCGCCCATGGGCAATACGGCCGGCCCTTGCACGGTGATCCTGGTCTGCGCTGCGCAGAAGGCGGCCAGCGTATGCAGCAGATGTTCTTCGCGAAATCCCTCGGCTAGCCGGAACGGCGCTTTTAACGTCGCATGGAAGCCATATCGTCTGGCATCTCCGGTTAATTTTTGCAATACCAGCGGAGGCATGCCTTCAATAAGCGGCTGTTGCAGATCCTGCCCGGTGACCGGATCGCGCCCCAGCCAGCGGCAGCCGGTTGCCCACCAAGCTGAATTCTGGTCGGGAGCGTAATAAAGGGCGTATCGGGTCATGGGGCGGACCTTATGGCTGGGTCAGATCATGCAGCGGCAATATAGCCGCCGTCCTGGTTGGCCGCGCCGGCAGCGGACACCGCGGCTTCCGCAATGTCCGGCGTGCCGCTGCGGCCAGCGTGTATTGTAAGGCGCTCCGGCTCGCTGCAATAGGCCAGCTTGCCGGCGGCAACCGTCGCCACCAGCTTGACTTTGCCGCCCGGCAGCGATTCTGCCAGCAGCAGGTCGGCGCGGTAGCCGCCGGTCAGCCGGCCGCGGTTGCCCAGGCCCAGCGCTTGGGCCGGGTTGGCGGACACCAGTTGCCAGGCCTGCGTCAGCGTGCAGATACCCTGGTGCGCCAACTGGAATGGCGCCGCCAGCAGCGAAGGGTAGTAATAGTCTGAAGTCAGGATATCGCAGGCGCCGCCATGGATCGCGTCGGCGGCGGAGATGCTGCCGCAGTGGCTGCCACCCAGCAGCACGTTCGGCGCGCCCATGATGATCGGGTTATGCAGCGCAAGCGACGCATCCAGCGCTTCCTGCGTGCGCGGAAACTCGCTGATGCGCGCGCCCAGTGCCTGGAAGCGCTCCCTGTCGTGCGCGCTCTGGTCATCGTGCGAGGCCATCGGCACACGCTGCTTGCGGCAGGCCTGCGCCAGCGCTTCCAGCACATGGCCGATCTGGTGTGCATTGGCCAGCGCGTGCTGCAGCCTCTGCCTGAACACGGACGGCGCGCAGCGGCCACGCTCGGCATAGGCGGCCAGTTTTTCCGGTAGATGGCACTTCCTGGCGATGGCCGGCAGATGGTCGTTGAACGAGAAAAAATCCACCCAGCCCTGGTTGATCCAGTCCAGCGCGTCCTGCAGGCCGTCCACATGGTGCGTCTCAAAGCGCAGGTGGATACGGTGGTCGGCCTGGAAATGACCGCGCAGCTTGATCATGTGCAGCAGCGCGATGGCGGCCTCCTTGCCGCGCAGGCCGCCTTCCCAGGAATAAGTCAGTGCGTGGCAAGCCGTGGTAATGCCGTTGGCGATCAATTGCCGGTCGGTGTCCTGCAGCGCGATGTCGTGGCCAAACACGGCGCCGTGGCGCGGCTGTATCTGGCGTTCGAATGCATCGCCGTGCAGGTCGACGATGCCGGGCAGCACGAACAAGCCGCCAGCGTCCAGTACCGTTACTGCCTGCTGCTGATTCTCATGGGAAAGATTTGGCGCAGGAGTTTGCACGGAGAGGCTGGAGGGCGTGCCGGCCGTGGAAGCGCGCTCTATCCGTTCTATGCGGGCATGCGCCACCAGCACGTCGCTGTGGCTGCATTCCGGCTGGGCTCCCGCAACATGGGTGAGTGCGATGCCGTTCTGTATCAGTAGATGGGTAGTCATCCTGAGCCTGACGTCTGGTAACTTGAGTCAGCACATGCTAAGCCTTAAATATGACTACAGCTTGACATCGGGCTTCACCGCGGCAGGTGAATCGTGATACCGTATTTGCTGCGGCGAAAGCTAGGCAGGGTACTGCTCATTCCAGGGCCATAACAATTCCAGCATGATGATAAAAACCATACGCAATGCCCGCATCGTCACCGCCGACAGCGAATTCACCGGCTCGGCCGAAATAGACGGCGCCGTTTTCGGCGAAGTGGCGCGCGGCAATAGCGGCCTGTTCGGCCTGGCCGGGGAAGACTGGCAAGGCGACTACCTGCTGCCCGGCATGGTGGAACTGCATACCGACAACCTCGAAAAACACCTGATGCCGCGCCCCAAGGTCAGCTGGCCGACGCTGCCGGCGATCGTCGCTCATGATACGCAGATTGCCGCTTCCGGCATCACCACCGTGCTGGATGCAATTTCGGTGGGCGATCTCGATGCCGACAGCCTGCGCACGCAGACGCTGATCGCCTGCATAGACGGGCTGAAACAGGCTGCCGCTGCCGATATCCTGCGCGCCGACCATTTCCTGCACCTGCGGCTGGAGCTGGCGGAACAGAACCTGCTCGGCTGGTTTGAGCCTTATGTGCATGACGATGGCCTGAAGCTGGTATCGCTGATGGACCATACGCCCGGCCAGCGCCAGTGGACCGACATCAGCCATTACCGCACCTATGTGACCGGCAAACGCGGCTGGAGCGAACAAAAAGTGGACGGCATGCTGGAAGGCCTGCTGCACAGGCAGCAAACCTATGCCGCCGCCAACCGGCGCGACGTTATTGAACTGTGCAACCGCCGCAGCCGTCCCATACCTTTGGCTACGCATGACGACACCACGCTGGAGCACGTGACCGAGGGGGTAGAAGACGGCGTTTCCATTTCCGAATTCCCGACTACGCTGCTGGCGGCGCGCGCCGCGCATGAGCACAGCCTGGGCATCATCATGGGTGCGCCGAATATGGTGCGTGGCGGCTCTCATTCCGGCAACGTATCGGCGGCGGAATTGGCGCGTGCCGGCTTGCTGGACGTGCTGTCGTCCGACTATGTGCCGGCCAGCTTGCTGCACGCCGCATTTCTGCTGCTGGAGGAAGGCTACGACCTGCCGCGGGCGGTTGCCACGGTCACCCGTAATCCTGCGCAGATGGTGGGCCTGACCGACAGGGGCGAAATTGCACAGGGTTTGCGCGCCGATTATCTGCGCGTGCGGGTGGTGCAGGGCATCCCGGTGGTACTGGGTGTGTGGAAGGCCGGCCTGCAGATCGCCTGAAGTCTGCCACCGCAATCACCATAATGAGCTCAATGCCGCCATGCAGCATCACGGCGGCTTGCAGTAAGGCCTGCACGGTGCTTTAATGGCAAGCACCCGCATGATCCCGGCTGATATTTACCGGCCCACGCGAGCCATCATCTGCTGACGTATCCGCGTCCCTGAAAGGAATGCCATGAAGCCGAACTCCTTATCCACACTAGTGCTTGTTGCCGCTGTCGGCTTCTGTACTGCCGCATCTGCGCAAGCCCCGGGTTTTCGCCGCACTGTCGTGCAAAAAGGCGACGTGTCTGTCCCCAACCGCGAAGCGGTGGTTGCCCGCGTGGAGGTGGATCCCGGTGTCACGTCCGGAAGGCATACGCACCCCGGCGACGAAATCAGCTATGTGATGGAGGGCGAGGGCGAGTTGCTGATAGATGGCGAAGCGCCGCGCAAGATCAAGGCCGGCGACGCCTTCATCGTTCCAGCTGGCAAAGTACATGAGGCCAGGGGTACCGGCACCGTCACCATGAAACTGGTTGGCACCTATGTGGTGGAAAAAGGCCAGCCCATGGCAACGCCGGCGGCCAAGTAAGTTGATGTTGAGGCGTCCAATTCTTCCCCGGAGCCGGTGGACGCAGTCCTGTAGCGCTCGATGAAAACCCAGCTGTGGTCGCTGACGCTGGGCAATTTTGCCATCGGCACCGGTGCGCTGATCGTGCCCGGCATGCTCAACGAGCTGTCGTCCGATCTGGAGGTGGCGCCGGCGGCGATAGGCGTCATCATTTCTGCGTTTGCCATGACGATCTGTATAGGCGGCCCTTTCCTGGCCGGCTGGACCAGCGCGATCGAGCGACGTGTATTGCTGACTGCCGCGCTGGCGCTGTATGCCGTCACGCATACACTGGCCGCATTTGCGCCCGGCTATCTGAGCCTGGTGGGAATACGCGTCGTCACCGCGGTGGGAGCTGCGTTGTTCACCGCGCAGGCGGCTGCCACGGCGGGTTTGCTGGTGCCGGCCGAGCAGCGCGGCAAGGCAATCGGGCTGGTTTTTTTGGGCTGGTCCATCGCTGCCGTGGTGGGCATGCCGCTGGGCGCGTACTTGGGTGCGCACATAGGCTGGCGGCTGACGATCGCACTGGTGGGCGCGATGTCCGCCGTTTTTGCGCTATGGGTGTGGCTGCAGATACCGCCGCGCCTGTTTGTGCCCGCCATGGACAAGGCCGCATGGAAATCCCTATATGCAAACAAGCCCTTGCTGCTGGCGATTTCGGTGACGGCAATACAGGGCGTGGGCCAGTTCACGCTGTTTTCCTATATCGCGGCAGTGCTGAAAGAATTTGTGCAGGCCGGCCCGGCCACGATCAGCATGCTGTTCCTGTGCTTCGGCGTTACCGGAGTACTCGGCAACCTGCTGGCCAGCCGTTTCATGGACAGGCTGGGCACGACGCGGGTCGGCCTGTATGCGATGGGTTGCATGTTCCTGGCGCTGCTGTTCTGGCCGCTGACGCGCGATTCGCTGGCCGTGACGACCTTGCTGGTGCTGTTATGGGGGCTGGGCTGTTTTACGCTGAATGGCGTGCAGCAGGCGCGGCTGGTGGAAATGGCGCCTGCATTGGCGCCGGCCTCGGTGTCGCTGAACTCTTCCGCCATCTACCTGGGCCAGGCGCTGGGTGCGCTGGCCGGCGGCGCCATGATCAGCGCCGGGCATCTGGCAGAGTTGTCAGTGGTCGGCGCAGTGCTGCTGGCGCTGGCAATGCTGGTATCTCACCTCGCCTCAAGGATGTACCGCAGGACGGCAGCGGGGTAATGGCGGCATAGTGGCGACCGTTTTGCCGTGGCCAGAAAGCACCAGGGCCGTTGTTGCATGAGCTACTTCTTGTCCACCCACAGCACGCCGCCGGTAGCCCAGTCCTGCTTTTTGACATCGGTAATGATCACGTCCACCGATTCCGGCGACGAGCCCAATGTCGAGCATGCTGCTTCGGTAATGGCTTTGACAAAGGCGCGTTTCTGCTCCAGCGTGCGGCCTTCAAACATTTGTACGCTAATGGTGGGCATATCGTTTCCTCAGGTTCGGTAAGTAGGGCTGGATTGATCCAGCTTGCGCAGCAGCGCCGGCCACTCCAGTATACCTTCCGGCGAGCCGTTGCCGATCAGCTCTGTATAAGTTTTGTCACAGATGTCCGGCGCGGGCTGGTGCAGCTTCCCGCCGCCGGCCTGGGTTTTCAACTGTATCGCGCAGG
Organism: Undibacterium sp. TJN25; assembly: GCF_049339885.1. NCBI lineage: Bacteria > Pseudomonadati > Pseudomonadota > Betaproteobacteria > Burkholderiales > Oxalobacteraceae > Undibacterium > Undibacterium sp. TJN25. The sequence continues at coordinate 248,669 of NZ_JBMPPM010000003.1, forward strand.
CCTTGTCCAGCGTGTCCATCAGCACATAGGCTTCGGCGATGCTGCGCCCGCAGGTGAGCGTGCCGTGGTTGCGTAACAGCATCGCCGGTTTGTCGCCCAGCGTTGCCGTCAGTCGGCCCTGTTCCAGCGCCGACAGCGCCAGGCCTTCGTAATCGTGATAAGCGAGCCGGCCGTAAAAGCGCAGCGCATGCTGCGATAGCGGCAGCAGCCCCAGTTCCTGTATGCCGACTGCGATGCCGTTGACGTTATGCAAATGCATCACGCAGACGGCATCCGGGCGTGCCGCGTGCACCGCACCGTGAATCGCAAAGCCGCTGATGTTGACTTTATGGTGGCTGCCGCTGACGATGTTTCCCTGCAGGTCTATCTTGACGAGACTGGAGGCGCAGATTTCATCAAAGCGCAGGCCGAACGGGTTAATCAGGAAATGGCCGGGCTGATCCGGCAACGCTGCGGAAATGTGGGTATACACCAGGTCGTCCCAGCCGTTCAGCGCGCACAAGCGGTAGCAGGCGGCCAGGTCGACGCGGGTTTGCCATTCATTGTCGTTCATCAGGCTCCGTTATTTGCCTTATTTGCGTTCATGTACCAACTTGCCGGCGGAATACGTCGCGGCGATGGTCCTGTCGTCGCCCAGCAGGGCCAGTGCAAATAATAACTCTTCCACATTATCGGTGCGCGCGCTGCGGCGCGCCAGCAAAGGCGTGGCCTGCGGATCCAGGACGATGAAGTCGGCTTCGGCATCCGGTGCAAAATTGCCTATGGTGCCTTCCAGCTGCATCGCGCGCGCGCCGCCCAGCGTGGCCAGGTAAAACATGCGCGCCGCCGGCAGGTAGGTGCCGCCCATGCGGGCGACCTTGTAGGTTTCGTTCATCGTCTGCAGCATGGAAAACGAGGTGCCGCCGCCAACATCGGTCGCCAGAGACAGCGGCACGCCGGCCTGCTGCGCGCGCGGAAAATCAAACAGGCCGCTGCCCAGGAACAGGTTGGACGTTGCGCACAACGATACTGCCGACTTCGTTTCCGCCATCCGCTGGCGATCGGTGTCGTCCAGCCAGATACAGTGCGCATACATCGCGCGTTCACGCATCAGGCCGTAGCGGTCGTAGATGTCCAGGTAGCTGCGCGCCTGCGGAAACAATTCCCTGGCCCATTTGCATTCATCCTTGTTTTCGGCGACGTGGGTCTGGATGAAGGTGTCCGGATATTTCTGCGCCAGCTCGCCGGCCAGCTGTAGCTGCGCGTCGCTGGAGGTTGGTGCGAAGCGCGGCGTGATCGCGTACATCTGCCTGCCGCGCTTGTGCCATTTCTGTATCAGCGTTTCACTGTCGCGTGCGCCGCTCTCGGCGGTGTCGCGCAGGAATTCCGGGCAGTTCCTGTCCATCAATACCTTGCCCGCCACCATGCGCAGATTGCGTTTTTCGCTCTCGCCGAAGAAGGCATCCACCGATTCCGGATGCACGGTGCAATACACCATCGCCGTCGTGGTGCCGCAACGCAGCAGCTCATCGATGAAGAAAGATGCCACCTCGCCCGCATGCACCGGATCCTGGAACTGGCGCTCGGTAGGGAAAGTATATTTTTCCAGCCATGGCAGCAGGCCCGGCGCAGGCGACGCGATCATGTCGGTCTGCGGATAGTGGATGTGGCTGTCGATAAAGCCCGGCGTGATGATCTTGCCGGGGAAATGCGCTATATCGGCGCCTTCAGGCAGGCTGGTTTTCAGCTGCGCATAGTCGCCCGCTGCGAGGACACGGCCATCCTGGATGATCAGCAGGCCGTCTTCGAACCACTGCATGGCCTGCTCGTTGTGCAAAGGGTCGCCGGTAAAATGCAGCAGGCTGGCGCGGTAGGCTTGCGTAGAACTTGGTGTGGGCATATTCAATTTTTTGTCGTTGCGTAGTTTGCAGGGCAGGCCTTGCTTATCCTGCTCTTAAATGAGACGTAGCCTGGATGGAGCGCAGCGCAATCCGGGGCGGTGAAAATTGCGAGTGCAGTCCGTCTGGCAGAAAACCTGGATTGTGCTGCGCTCCATCCGGCTACAGGCGCGGTTCATTCGGGGGTCGCACTACAGGAAGCCGGGCGATATTGCTTCCACCGCTTTTAAAATCGCTTCGCCGGTTGCCGGTGCCTGCAAGGGCGGATTCTTCTTGTAATCCGCCACGCTGGCAATGGCGTCGCGGATCGCAAAGAATACCGAAAACGGCAACAGCAGCGGCGGCTCTCCGACGGCCTTGGACCTGTGTATGCTGTCCGCAACGTTGCGGTTATTGAACAGCGCCACGCGGAAGTCTTCCGGGCAATCCGAGATCGCCGGTATCTTATACGTGGACGGCGCATGCGTCATCAGCTTGCCGGCCTTGTTCCACCATAACTCTTCGGTTGTCAGCCAGCCCATGCCCTGGATGAATGCGCCTTCCACCTGGCCGATATCGATGGCTGGGTTTAGTGAATTGCCGGCGTCGTACAGCGCGTCGGCGCGCAGCAGTTTCCATTCGCCGGTCAGCGTGTCGACAATCACCTCGGAAACGGCGGCGCCATACGCAAAATAAGAGAAAGGGCTGCCGGTCATGGTCTTGCTGTCCCAGTGCAGGTGCGGCGTGGCGTAAAAGCCGTCCGACCATAGCTGCACGCGGGCCAGGTAGGCTTTTCCCACCAGGTCCGCGAAGGGAATGGTCTGGCCGTTGACCTGTACCTGCTGCGCATAGAATTGCACGTCGGCGGCCTTGCTCGTTTCATTGCCGTAGGTTTTTGCAGCAAACTCGGCCAGCCGTTCGCGTATCTTGCGCGCCGCATCCTGCGCGGCTTTGCCGTTCAGATCGGCCCCGGTGGATGCCGCAGTGGCAGAGGTATTGGCGACCTTGCTGGTATCGGTCGCGGTGACGCGCACTGAGCCCAGCGATACGCCCAGTTCATGTGCGACGACCTGGGCCACCTTGGTATTGATGCCCTGGCCCATCTCGGTGCCGCCGTGGTTGACCAGCACCGAGCCATCTACATACACATGCACCAGCGCGCCCGCCTGGTTCAGGTGGGTGACGTTGAAGGCGATGCCGAATTTATGCGGCGTCAGGGCCAGGCCTTTTTTCAGCACCGGGCTGCCTGCGTTGAACGCCGTGATCTCGGCACGGCGCCGGCGATAGCCGCTGCTGTTCTCCAGTTCGGCCGTCAGCTCGTGGATGACGTTGTCGGCAACCTTCTGGCCATACTGCGTGATGTTGCGACCTTCGGCATCATTGCGCCCATAAAAGTTCAGTTTGCGCACATCCAGTGCATCCTTGCCCAAATTGCGGGCGATTTCATCGAGGATGTATTCGATGGCGATGGCGCCCTGCGGCCCGCCGAAGCCGCGGAAAGCGGTATTCGACTGCGTATTGGTCTTGCCGCACATGGCCTTGATGTCCACATCGGACAGATAATAGGCATTGTCGAAATGGCAGACCGCGCGCGTGGCCACCGGGCCGGACAGGTCGGCCGAGAAGCCGGCGCGCGATACCATTTCCACCCTGGCGCCCAGGATCAGGCCACGATCGTCGTAGCCGACTTCATATTCATAATAGAACTCGTGCCGCTTGCCGCTTACCATCATATCGTCGTCGCGGTCGGCGCGCAGCTTGACCGGGCGCTTCAGCAGCATCGCCGCCAGCGCGGCGGCCGCCGCCCAGAGTGCAGATTGCGACTCCTTGCCGCCGAAGCCGCCACCCATGCGGCGGCATTCCACCTGCACATTGTGCGAATGCAGGTCCAGCGCGTGCGCAATCACATGCTGCATTTCGCTCGGGTGCTGGGTAGAGCAGTACACGTGCATGCCCCGGCCTTCGGTCGGGATTGCATACGAGATCTGGCCTTCGAGGTAAAACTGTTCCTGGCCTCCGACGTTCAACTGGCCCTGCACGCGCTGCGGCGCATTCAGCAAGGCCTGCTGCGCATCGCCGCGCTTCAGCGACATCGGCGGCAGCACGAAGGATAGTGCTGCGCGTGCTTCCACCGGCGTCAGGATCGCCGGAAGCTCTTCGTAGGCCACTTCCACTTTTCGTACCGCGCGGCGCGCCATGTCGTGGCTTTCGGCGATGACGATGAACATGGGCTGGCCCACATATTCGACGAGGCCGTCGGCCAGTATGGGATCGTCATGGATGATGGGACCGCAGTCGTTGGTGCCGGGAAAATCGGCGGCCGTATATATTGCTACCACGCCCGCAGCGGCACGTACCGCATCGAAATTGATGGACACGATCCTGGCGTGCGCCTTTTGCGACAGGCCCAGCGCGGCGTGCAGCGTGCCGTGCAGCTCCGGCAGGTCGTCGGTATACGTGGCTTCGCCCAGTACGTGCAGGATGGCGGATTCATGCGGGTGCGACTTGCCCACTTCGGCCCAGGCGATAGGTCCGGCGGCCTTGCCGGTTTCCGGCATCAGGAAGGGATCGACTTGCTTGTTCATCGTAATCTCCGTTAATTCTTAAGCAAGGCTGGCAGCCGGCTGGGCAAAGGCGTTGACTGCGCTGGCGGCAAGCGGCGCATTGGCGCGGGTTTCCAGCCAGAAGCGGCGCAGCAGGTTTTGTGCGGTCTTCATCCTGTATTCGCCGGAAGCACGCATGTCGGACAGCGGTGCATAGTCCTCGGCAAGCGCCACCACCGCGGCGTCCAGGCTGGCCTGGTTCCAGGCACGGCCCTCGAGTGCGGCTTCCGCCTGGGCAGCGCGCTTGGAGGTTGCCGCCATGCCGCCGTACGCAATGCGGACCCTGGTCAGCACACCGTCTTCCAGCGTGGCCGAGAACGCTGCGCACACGGCGGAAATATCCTGGTCGAAGCGCTTGGCCAGCTTGTAGGTACGGAAAACCAGGTTCTTGTGCGGTAGCGGCACGCGCACTGCTTCGACGATTTCATCGGCCTGCATGTCTTTTTTCTGGTAGGCCAGGTACAGTTTTTCCAACGGCATGACCAGCCGCCCGCGGCCGCCGTTCAACACCACTTCCGCGCCCAGCGCGATCAGCCAGGGGGAGGAATCGCCTATCGGCGAACCGTTGGCGACGTTGCCGCCTAGTGTGCCGGCATTGCGGATAGGCAGTGAAGCGAAGCGCTTCCACAACTCGTCCAGCTGTTCCGGATAGTGTTCGCAGATGGCTTTGTAAGCATCGTTCAGTGAGACGCCCGCACCGATTTCGAGCATGCCGTCTTTTAGCTTCATCTGTTTCAGCTCAGCCACCTGGCCCAGGTAAATGATGTCGCCCAGGTCACGCATCTGCTTGGTGACCCACAGGCCGACGTCGGTGGAGCCGGCCAGTACGCAGGCGGCAGGCTTCTCTGCTTTCAGTGCCAGCAGCTCCGCCAGCGTGCGCGGCGCATGGAAGCTCTGGCCCTGGTAGCGGTAGGTAAAGGATTCCTGCCTTTGCAGCGCCTGTAGCGCGCCGGCCAGCGCCGCGCGGTCAAAGCTTTGCCTGGGCAGCTCGCACATGCGTTTGGCTGCGTCGATAATCGGGCGGTAGCCGGTGCAGCGGCACAGGTTGCCGGACAGCGCTTCATCTATCTGCTTGCGTTGCGGCGCCTGTGCCGAGCCTTCGTTTTTCAGGTACAGATCCCATAGCGACATGACAAAACCGGGTGTGCAAAAACCGCATTGCGAGCCATGGCATTCCACCATTGCCTGCTGTACCGGGTGCAGCGCGTCCTGGTTTTTCAAGTCTTCTACCGTGAACAAGGCCTTGCCGTCCAGCGTGGGCAGCATCTGTATGCAGGAGTTGACCGACTTCATCTGCACCTGGCCATTCTGCAGCTCGCCGATGACGACGGTGCAGGCGCCGCAATCGCCCTCGGCGCAGCCTTCCTTGGTGCCGGTGCAGTGCAAATCTTCGCGCAGGTGCTGCAACACGGTCTGCGTCGCTGCCGAGCGGTCCACGCTATGGGTGCTGCCACGGTAATAAAAACGAATCGGTTCCGACATGAATTCTCCATCATGATTTTCTTCAGGAGGAGCAATATCCTTGCCATTGTTGACATGCCGCCACGGCGGCGGTCACACAATGTTGTTAATTGGCACGAATGTTGCGTCCAGTCATTGCAACGGCAATGGCATCCTCCCACGGTTTGAGATTAACACCCGTGTAGAAAATGACCATACGAGAATGATGATGCGCAATATCAATGTGAGGACATTTGATTGCTCAGGCAAAGAAAATTCTGTTCAATTGTTAAATTGCTGCATTAGTTTGTTTGCACAATTTTTATGCATTTTCGGCAGCTTAAGGTATTGAAAACGCTTTGCATTTTTTCGCAGAATATTGCTCGATATTAGTAGAAAGTTTCCTGGAGAAATCCTTGCTATACGGAAAAAATCAAGTATATTCTCGGTCGGATGTCGCTAATCTCTATCACTTTTGCGCCACTTCAATCATGGGAGAAGAATGGGAAACAGCCTTTTAATTCAGTGTTCGCCTTATCCGATATCCCGATGAAAGAACGTGCAATAAAAACAGGCGCGGCGCACCGACGGAGAGCGGATCGCTGACAGCCAAATTGCATGACACGTTTCAATTTTTACACTATTTATAAAAGAAACTAAATGAACTTAGCAAAAATGAAGGTAGGCAAGCGCCTGGGCCTCGGCTTCGCTCTGGTGCTGGCGCTGCTGATTGCCGTTACCGCGCTGGGCATCGCCCGCATGTCGCAAATCCAGAACCGCCTGGAAAAAGTCATCAGCGTCAGCAACGTGGAAAGCCGTCTCATCATCGACATGCGCGCCATCGTGTACGACCGCATGGTGTCGCTGCGCAACCTGACTTTGCTGAACGATGCCGGCGACATGGAACCGGAACTGGCCAAGATCAAGGAACAGTCGAAGAAATATACGGAATTTGAAAGCAAGCTGGCCGGCATGTTTGCCAGCGAAGCCGGCACGTCGGCGGAAGAAAAATCCCTGTTGGCAAAATTGAAGGAACAGGAAAACGCCTCCGCATCGCTGCCGGCCAAAGCGCAGGCGCTGGGCATGGCCAACGACGCAGAAGCCGGAACCATTACGTTGATCAAGAAAATCCGTCCAGTGCAAAAGAAATGGCTGGATGCGCTGGATGAGATGGTGACGCTGCAGGATAAAATCAATGAACAAGTCGCTGCCGATGCGAAATCCGCATTCGGCGTTGCCAGCAGCATGATGCTGGTGCTCGGCGCGCTGGCGCTGCTGGTCGGCATTGCCGCTGCATGGGCAATCACCCGCAGCCTGCTGAACCAGCTGGGCGGCGAGCCTGATTATGCCGCCCGCATCGCTAGCCAGATCGCCGCAGGCGACCTGTCCACGATTATAGACACCAAAACCGGCGACACCACCAGCCTGGTAGCGGAAATGAAGGCAATGCGTGACAGCCTGGTCAATATTGTCGGCCAGGTCCGTGTAGGTACGGACACTATTGCCACGGCCTCCAGCGAAATCGCCACGGGTAACCTGGACCTGTCTTCCCGTACCGAGCAGCAAGCCGGCTCGCTGGAAAAAACCACGTCGTCGATGAAGGAATTGACGGTCACGGTCAAGCAGAACGCCGACAATGCGCGCGAAGCGAATCAGCTGGCAGCCTCCGCATCGGAAGTAGCGCGTCAGGGTGGCGTGGTTGTGGCGCAGGTGGTGGACACGATGGGCTCCATCAACGAATCGGCGAAGAAAATCGTCGACATCATCAGCGTCATCGACGGCATTGCCTTCCAGACCAACATCCTGGCGCTGAATGCCGCTGTGGAAGCGGCGCGCGCCGGTGAGCAGGGACGCGGCTTTGCCGTGGTAGCCGCCGAAGTGCGCAACCTGGCGCAGCGCAGCGCCGCCGCCGCGAAAGAAATCAAGACGCTGATCGGCGACTCTTCCGAGAAGGTGGAAGTCGGCAGCAAACTGGTGGCCCAGGCCGGTATCACGATAGACCAGGTCGTCACCAGTGTGAAACATGTGACCGATATCATTGCCGAAATCAGCGCCGCCAGCCAGGAACAGAGCGTGGGCATTGAAGAGGTGAACATGGCGATCATTGAAATGGACGGCGTGACGCAACAGAATGCCGCGCTGGTGGAAGAAGCGGCCGCCGCCGCCCAAAGCCTGCAGGACCAGGCTGCGGAACTGGCCAAGGTTGTCAGCATCTTCAGGCTCAGTGCCGGCGACCAGTTCACGCTCACTTCTGCAGCGACGGCAGCGCCAGTGGTACAGCGCGCTGAAGCCAGGCCGGTGGCCATCAAGTCCAGGCCGAAAGCAATAGCGGCCAAGCCGGCTGCGGCGCGGCCGGCAACACGCAAAATTGCCGCGTCCGCTAAAACAGCGGGCAAAAGCGCTGCGAGTGACGAATGGGTCGAGTTTTAAGCAATATAGCGAATTGGTCGCAAAGAAGGAATGCAGCCGGCACAACTGGCTGCAGTTTGATAAATAATCTGAAAGAGTCTGACTATGAACGCCCGTTTTACCACGCTTTCCACTCTGGTTTCAGCCGTATTGCTGACAGCTGCCGCCTCCGCGTTTGCCGCTGACAGCGCACCCGTACTGGACAGCAAATCCTGCGACCAGCCTAAATACCCGAAAGCGGCGCTGATGAATGAAGAAACCGGCACGGTCAGCATGGGCCTGCTGGTGGGTCCCGACGGCAAGGTCGTTGAATCCAAGGTAGAAAAATCCAGCGGTTCCAAGAGCCTGGACAAGGCTGCATTGGCTGCCTACAGCCAGTGCAAGTTCAAGCCGGGCACCAAGGACGGCAAGGCCGACCAGGTCTGGGCCAAGATCGATTTCGTATGGAAGCTCGAATAAGCTTTTCTTCGTATCGGGTATAAGCAGCGTGCTGCAATGACAAAAAAGGGAGCCTCGGCTCCCTTTTTGTCTTTGGATCGACTACTTAGCTAGCCGGCGCCGAGATAGATGAATTTGAACAGGAATACGCCCGAAATGATGCCCGCCACGGCGGAAACCTGCTTGACGCGGCCAGTCAGCAGCTTCAGCACTACATAGGTAATGAAGCCGAATGCGACGCCGTTGGCGATCGAATAGGTAAAAGGCATCAGCAGCGCGGTCACGGCGGCGGGCACGCTTTCTGTCGTGTCATCCCAGTCGATTTCCGTCAGTTCGCGCAGCATCAGGCAGGCAACGTAGAACAAGGCAGGCGCGGTCGCGTAGGCCGGTACGGTGCCCGCCAGCGGCGAGATGAACAGGCAGGCCAGGAACAATACGGCCACGGTCACCGCTGTCAGGCCGGTGCGGCCGCCCGCTTGCACGCCGGCGGCGCTCTCTATATAGGCGGTTGTGCTGGACGTACCGAGAAAAGCGCCGGCGACAATCGCCGTGCTGTCGGCCAGCAGGGCCTTGTTCATGCGGTCCAGCTTGCCTGCTTTCAGCAAGCCGGCGCGGTTGGCGACACCCATCAGTGTGCCGGTAGCGTCAAACAACTCCACCAGGAAGAACACCAGCACCACGTTCAGGATGCCGACCGACAGCGCACCCATGATGTCCAGCTTGAACAGTGTTGGGTCCAGCGAAGGCGGCGCCGACACCACACCCATGAATTTATTACCGCCGAATACAAAGCTGGCCACGGTGACTGCCAGGATGCCGATCAGGATAGCGCCGCGAACCTTCATTCTGTCCAGCGCCACGATCAGGAAAAAGCCGCAGATTGCCAGGATGGCGCCGGACTCGTGCAAGTTGCCCAGCGTGACATAGGTGGCAGGATTGGAGACCACAATGCCGGCGCTCTTCAGCGAGATAATGCCGAGAAACAGGCCTATCCCCACCGTGATGGCAGTGCGTATCGAATGCGGGATGCCGTTGATGATCATCTCGCGTATCCTGAAAATGCTGACGAACAGGAACAGGCAGCCGGAAATGAATACCGCTCCCAGCGCCACTTGCCATGGCAGGCCCATGCCCTTGACCACTACATAGGCAAAATAGGCGTTCAGGCCCATGCCGGGCGCCAGCGCGATCGGGTAGTTCGCATAAAGCCCCATGATCAGTGTGCCCAGCGCCGCCGCAACGCAGGTGGCGACAAACACGGAATCCTTGGGCATGCCCGCATCGCCGAGGATGGACGGGTTGACGAAGATGATGTAAGCCATCGTCAGGAAGGTGGTGAGACCGGCGAGCAGCTCGGTGCGTACATCGGTCCCATGGTCCTTCAGTTTAAAAAACTTCTCCAGAAATAACATTTTGTTCCTCTCTCCTCGCTTCATTATTATGAAATCCTTCAACTCCACCCTGTCTATCCTGCTGCCTATCTTATAGACCGCATAGACAAAAATCCGTTTCCCCCAAGGTCTGTTCCCCTGCAGCAGGCCGCATCTTAACTGTTTGTCGGAGTGCTTCCCACCATTTAAGCTGTTGATATTCGCAATTCGGGTGATGTAATGTCGTTCATAAAATACGCACGCAGATGCCGCAAGCCGGCATGATGGTTATTCAGTTTTGATGATAATTCCCTGAACGTCGTAGCGCAAAGGCTGGTTTGCCTGTTGTGTAGCATTTTGTATATAGATGCGTCCATGTGGCTTTTCGGCATGGCGCCGAAAGGTAGTAACATGGTGCCGTTACCCAGCTTCTCCTCGTCAAGCCATGTGCCAGCTACTCGGAATGAACTGCAATACCCCGACTGACATCGTGTTCAGCTTCACCGGCTTTGCCACGCGCGGCGGCCGCACCGACGAGCACAAGGACGGTTGGGGCATTGCGTTTTTTGAGGGCAACGGCGTACGCCATTTCGTCGATCACCAGGCGGCGGTCGCCTCGCCGATTGCCGAGCTGATCAAGAATTATCCGATCAAGTCAAAAAACGTCATTGCCCATATCCGCAAGGCAACCCAGGGCCAGGTGACGCTGGAAAACTGCCATCCCTTCGTGCGCGAATGCTGGGGGCGCTACTGGGTATTTGCACATAACGGCGACCTCAAGGAATTCGACCCCGCGCTGGACGGGCCCTACAAGCCGGTCGGCAATACCGACAGCGAACGTGCATTCTGCTATCTGCTGCAAAAGATGCGCAGGCATTTCGGCGAGGTATTGCCGGCGCTGTCTGAGCTGACGGCCTTCCTGCGGCAGGCGGCCGCCGAGATTGCCACTTACGGCACTTTCAACATGATGCTGTCGAATGGCGAGGCATTGTTCACACATTGCTCGACCAAGCTGCACTACATCGTGCGGCAATATCCGTTTACGATGGCCAAGCTGTCTGATGAGGATGTGTCAGTAGACTTTTCCGAGCTGACCACGCCCAGGGACCGGGTAGCCGTGATTGTCACCGAACCGTTGACGACGAATGAAAACTGGACTCAGTTCCAGCCTGGCGAGCTGAAGGTGTTTGTGGATGGCGAGGCTTGCTTGACGTGAGTTAAGGCTTTCGTCGATAAATTTTTGTCGTGGCGACCTAATGAACGATGCAGCGGAAAGCAATAATTTGATACTTTAAATAATGGTAGCCCTGATTGCCATATTTTGCCGGGGCTGGCGCACTATGGCTTCAGCGCCTGCCTGCCGAGTGCCCCGGCCGCTGCCATTAATGTCAGGCGTGCCGAACGCCAGTCCGCTTGGCAACGTACACGCTCTTGGCGTGCATCGGACAGCGCCGCTTGTGCTGAGAGCATGTCGAGGATGTCGGCCGCGCCTTTGTCAAACTTGCGTTGCACGCTATTCAGCGCTGCTTCGGCGGAGCTGAGCAGCAGCTGGGAGACGGTCAAATTATCGAACGCGGCGTTAGCATCGGAGTGAGCCTTGAGGACGTCTAGTAAAATTTCGTGCTCGGTATTCTCCAGGTCCGCTTCCTTTTGTTCGACCTGTGCCTGCGCGCCACGCAGCCGATAGGCATTACCAAAGCCGTCAAACAGCGGTAATGTAAGCGTTATACTAAAGATGGTTTCGCGCGACGTCACTGGTGACAGACCTTGGTTGGGCCTGCCATTTTGGTAGATATTACCGGCAAAATCCACTGTAGGTAACCCTTGCGAACGCAAGGCCGTCATTTTTTGTTGTGCCGCTTCTACGCTAGCGCGTGCCGCGGCAATCGCGGGATGCTGCCGCGCCTGCCACAGCCAGTCCCGTAACTCTTGCCGCACCCCCTCGCTGGTGTCTGGCGCGTCTTCCAGAACCGTGACTTGCGCGTCGGGCGTGATCCCCATTGAATAAATTAATACCGATAAGGATTTCTGGTAGCCTCCGTATGCACGGTTGCGTTCAAGTCCGGCCTTAGCTAGCGCAGTCTCCGCCTGTAAAGTATCTGATTGCGCAGCGGTGCCGCGCATTTCGCGCCGTTTTACCGTAGTCAGTGTCTGGTGCGCGAGCTCTTCGTTCTGCTGCCTAGTCTGCCAGTAGCTCATTTGCGTCTGCACGTCGAAGTAAGCGGAAATTACACTGGACAAGGTTTTTTGTAGCACTGCTTCGTGGTTGGACAATGCCGCATTGAGCGTGGCCTGTGCCGAGCGACGGTTAGCGTCGCGCTCGCCGAAATCGAACAGCCGCCAAGTTATACCCAGCGTCGGTGCTAGCCCTGTCAGGTGGTTGTCGCTGTCTGGATGGCCGGGATAGGAAGTACGATCGCTGAGCGTGGCGATGCTGGTGGACAGTGTCGGCAAATAGGCTGACTTGGCTTCGCCGAGCGCCTCTGCCTGGATTTTGGTCAGTGCCCAGGCGCCTTTGATATGCGGATTGTTACACAGCGCTAGATCCACTGCTTGCACCAAGCTCAGAGCGCCCACGGGTTTGAGCACGCTACCGCAAGGCGGCAGTAGCGTATCCCCGGGCAGTAGCACACCAGTTGCCAGAAAAGTTGGGCGACTATGCAGCGGATCACTGTCAGACAAGTCGGCGGTGATCGCGATGGCTGGATGCAGTGCCATGATCACCGCCATGAGCGCTAGACGTCCAACGGATGGCTTAACGCTCACGTAAAGTCTCTCGCTGGTGGTGCAGAAGTGGCGACAAGATATATTCGATAATACGGCGCTCTCCGGTTTTGATTTCCACGTTGGCCGACATGCCGGCCGACAACGGCAGATCTTTGCCGTCCACCACGATGTTAGAACGGTCGACCTGAATTTTTACTACATACAGCAAGTTTTTTTTCTCATCCTCGACGGCATCACGCGACACATGCGCGACATGAGCTGGAATGGTGCCATATTTGGTGTATTCGAATGTGTCGATCTTTACCGCAGCTGCTTGGCCCTCCTGCACGAAGCCGATGTCCCTGTTCTCCATACGTGCTTCAATTTCGACTTGATTGTCTTTAGGGACTATCAGCATCAAGGACTGGGCTGCTGGCACTACCCCGCCTACTGTATGAAGCATCAATTGTTGGACGGTGCCATCTACTGGTGCCCTTAGGGTTAGTAATTTGGCGTGATCGGCGCTGCGTTTCGCATCCTGCGCACTTTCACTTGCCAGTCTGATCGCTTCGACCATGGCGTCGCGTGCCTCTTTGCATGTATCACTGATCAGTATTTGACGCTGTCGTTGCATGTCTGTAAGCAGGCCCTTCAGTTCCAGATAGGCTTGCTGCTTTTCCATCCACGCATGTTCCGTCACGTCATGATTGACCAGCAGCGCCTTATAATCATCGGAGCGTTGCGTCGCCAATAATAATTGGCTGGAGTAGCGGACAATGTTAGCGTCGAAACGTGCCAGCTTAGCTATATAGTCGTCATACTGGGCCTGAGCATGCTGTTGCGCATCGTGCCACAGTTCGTCAGGCGTGCCTCCCACGCGCTGTAACTGAGGTTTATGTCGTTGCTCGATGGCCATCAGCAACGCTTGGGAACGCGCGATCTGCAGGCGAGCTAGATTCAGGTTGCCAGTAGCCTTGTCATGCTCAGCCTGGGCGCTGCTGGAGTCGAGTTCAACCAGACTATCACCAGCATGTACACTTTGTCCTTCGACCACGTGCAGAGCGCGGACGGCGGATACTTCGATCGCTGAGACTGCCTTTGTATAAGCCTGAGGGATGACCTTGCCCTTGGCGTTGACCACTATGTCGATCTTGCCAAACACAGACCATAACAGCAGGATCAAAATTAATAGCATAAGAATGCGTGCGGTCAGGCGAATAGTAGGTGATAACGGTTTTTCTTGGATGGCCAGCGCGGCCGGCTGAAATTCCGCCTCGTGCTCAGTCAGCAGTCGCCCGTCTAGCCGGGCGCGCTCACGCCAGAAGTAGGCAAACACGTCGCGATATCGTTGCCATAGCACATAGTAGGCGGCATAGCGATGGGTCATATCAGACCAGCCGAAACCGTAAGCGCAAGATGGGGAGGGATGGATTTTGCGGCACCGACCTGCTCGTTTACGGATTGGCCGCCGTGATTTGCTTGCAATTGATATAGATGGAAATAAATACCCTGCGGGTTCATCAGCAGCTCGTGGTGGTTGCCAATTTCGGCAATTCGGCCACGCTCCATGACAACAATACGGCTGGCGTCGCGCACGGCCGATAGGCGATGCGCAATGATTAGCACTGTCCGGCCGGCGCAGATGCTGCGCATATTGTCCTGAATTATTTTTTCGGATTCATAGTCCAGCGCGCTAGTGGCTTCGTCAAAAATTAGGATACGCGGATTCATGATCAGCGCGCGTGCGATAGCAATGCGCTGCCTTTGCCCGCCGGAAAGGCCAGCACCGTTTTCGCCGACCAAGGTATCATAGCTCTGCGGCAACTCGCAGATAAAGTCGTGGGCGCCAGCCAGCTTAGCTGCTTCGATCACCGCTTCGAGCGGCAATGCTGGATTGTTTATCGCGATGTTGTCACGTATTGAACGTGCAAACAGTGTATTTTCCTGTAGCACGACACCGATCTGATGGCGTAAGGATGTAGTGTCAATGATGGCTAAATTTTGGCCATCAATCAGTACCCGTCCACGATCGGGGACATAAAGGCGCTGTACCAGTTTGGTTAGTGTGCTCTTGCCGGAACCCGAGCGACCGACAATGCCGATCACTTCGCCGCGTCCTATGTGCAGTTGCAAGTCACAGATGACATCGATGGTGTCGGGACGATAACGGAACGACACATGTTCGAATTCAATCGTGCCTTCGATGCGCGGGATATGTGTTTTCTGACTGGCGATTTCGGTCCGAGTGTTGAGGATATCGCCCAGCCTGCTCATAGATATTCCTACTTGCTGAAAGTCATTCCAAAGCTGCGCCAGACGCAAGATGGGCGAGGAAATTTGGCCCGCCAGCATATTAAAGGCAATCAGTTCTCCGACGGTCATCTTGCTATCAATGACTAAGGTTGCTCCAAGCCACATAATACCCGCGGTCACTAACTTGCTAATAAGTGTGACGCTCCCATTGGCGACCGTGGAAATATTGGTCGCGGCCAGGCCGTCGGCGACATAGGCTGCCAGTTGCTTTTCCCAGCGTTGTTGCCAACGCTGCTCACCCGCCATTGATTTTATTGTGCTAATACCGCTTATAGATTCAACTAAAAATGCTTGGTTTTCGGAGTTTCGGTTGAATTTTTCATTGAGGCGCAACCGTAGTATTGGTGTGAATATTAGTGACAGTGCGATATACACCGGAATGGAGACGATGACGATCAGCGTTAGCCATGGGCTATACCACAGCATTACCACCAAGTAGACAAAGGAGAATGCCACGTCCAACAGCAAAGTCATGGCATTGCTGGTCAGGAAAGTACGAATGTTTTCTAGTTCGCGGATGCGCGCCACAGAGTCGCCTACTTTGCGTGCTTCGAAATACGCGATCGGCAAGTTCAGCAGATGCTGGAATAGTCGAGCACCAAGTTCGACGTCGATCTTGCTGCTGGTATGAGAAAATACATAGGTGCGGATGGCGTTTAGTGTCACTTCAAAGACAGTGGCGCAGATTAGCCCGGTAGCGATAACGTTCAGGGTCTTCATCGCTTGGTTGACAAGTACCTTGTCCATGACTACCTGGAAAAACATGGGCGTGACCAAGCCGATTAGCTGCAACACTAGCGAAATCATTAATACTTCGCCAAGCAACTTACGGTATTTGACAACGGCGGGAATGAACCACGTAAAGTCGAATTTTGCTGTTTCTCCGGCGAAGGTAGATTTGCTGCTAAATAAGATCAGATAGCCATTCCAGGCTGCTAGGAACTCGTCTAAACCTAGTACGGCAGGAGGTTGCAACGGCCGCTGAATCAAAACCCGGATCGCATCTTTGTTGGCGTCGTCGAATTTGGCGACGATAAAATAGTTGCCGTGATCGTCGATGCCGATAGCCGGTAGGGGTGCAAAAAGCAGACGGGTAGTTTCCTGCAGCACTACCTTGGCTGTCATTCCCAGTTTTCTTGCTGCCAGTACTATTGTCTGGTTAGTAAAGGGCTCATGGCCATATGCGTTCAGCAATTGATCGGCATCGGCGGCGATTCCATGCAAGCTGGACATTAAAATTAGCGATAGCAGGCCGCTGTCGCCGCCCGGAGGCTGGTCTGTTACGGTTGATTCTGTGCCGAGCGCGCTACTATCTCCGTAATTATTCATTGATATCCGAGCAGGTTACTAACATTTCGGCAAGCAAAACCACATTCCATAAATAGAGAAATCAACTGGAGAAAAACCATGAATTTACTAACGTAAAAATCGGAAATAAATATTAGTTATTTATTATGAAAGCGTTAAAAGTTCGCGCTGTAAGCTTTTTCTAACTTTGGTCAGTCATGTTTCATCTTCCACGTATTTGTCTTTATTGGATATTTTTCTCTTTTTTTCGTAAGGCGGTGCGTAATTTCCTATTTTCAAGAAATAGGGCAGCAATGCTACATATATAAAGAATGTCGAATCCGGTGGTTTTAAAATACGCCCAGAAAATCCAGGAAGAGATTGCACAAATGACAGCAATAGTTAATAGCAATGCATTGTCTTTAAAAGTCGAATTCATTTTCATATGGCCTCTTCTTTAGAAGAAAATCTTGCAAACAAAATATCGTTTGCAAGACTCAGATTATTGTACCGAGTGTGCTATGAGCGTTACGGGGACATGTAGTGGATGTGCAGCGGCTACAGTTGTGCTGGCCGGTATGGCGAAGCTGGCCATTGCATGCACCAATTG
Organism: Undibacterium sp. TJN25; assembly: GCF_049339885.1. Taxonomy (NCBI): domain Bacteria; kingdom Pseudomonadati; phylum Pseudomonadota; class Betaproteobacteria; order Burkholderiales; family Oxalobacteraceae; genus Undibacterium; species Undibacterium sp. TJN25. The sequence goes on from NZ_JBMPPM010000003.1 coordinate 265,701, forward strand.
CTCAGGATTGGTTTGCTTGACACTAGTTTCCGTAAAGCCGCCTTTACGGATGATGACCGCTTCCTCTATCGGGTAGGGATCTTGAATAATTCCACCTCCACCGTCGCCACCACCACCACCACCACCACCACCACCACCACCACCACCACCACCACCACCACCACCACCACCACCACCACCACCACCCGCGCCTGCCTCCGCGATTGCATAGCCCCCCGGGTACTGTGCAGAAGGCCACCACGGTGGTACTTGGTCAGGCAGATCAGCAACACCTAGCAGCACATCGGATAACGAAGTGCCTCCGCTTATCACTCTTCCGATAGCGACTGCAGTGCTTCCGATGACCGCCCCGACGTAGGCAGCGGCGGTATATGCTGCTGCCGCTGAGAGTGCATCTGAGAGAAAGCCAGCACCTATCAGCTCTTGGATTGTTACATCTGGGCCGAAAGTCTTGATTCCATTGGTGATGGCTGCAGCATTGGAAAGGGTTGCGGCTACCGAGGTGAATACCGAAGATGGCACTGGCATTCCTAAGGTTTGCATATTCTCCGTAAAGTAATCGGTGAATCCAGGCATTGTTCCTCCGAAATAAGATAATTGAATCAGTTAAAGTGACTAGTGCAGAAGCATCGCGTATATGCACAATGCGGCGCATGAGGCATTAAGGATTATCAAATTAATAATCTTTAACGTTTGAATGATATATTGTGTTAAAAGAAAATCAATTAACAAAATGTAACGTAGTGTGCCAGTACAATTTTTGACAACAAAGCTTAAATCGTTAATAAACAAAATTTTAAAAGTAAATAAAACGTAATAAACAAATAATTTTTTGCAATGGAATCTGTGCAAATGTCGATTTCTGTTAAAGCAGGTGGAAAGAAACATTCGCTAGTTTGTCATCGGGAAACGGTTTTTGTTTCGAGCATAAAAACTCGATTGAACTGAAAGGCCGACGCATATGCATCGGTTCTTGTATCCGAAATCGGTCGCCGTAACAAACGTCACGTTTGTCGCGGTGGAACCTAAATCCGACGCCTTTGAGCTTAAGGGGCTTGCCATTGAATGGATCGCAAATCGAAGAAAAGTATCGTGAAGGAATGGGCTTGAATGACTTACGTTGCGTAAATAATAAACGCGGTGCATGGGGGCTAGCTTAAAGGTAACGATCGCAAAGTAGCTACGAAAAAGGAGAGCTAAATTATAACGAAAGTAGAGTTGCGCCTAGCGAGGAATGTTCTGTGAAATAGGTCTAGGTGGACAGACGAAGGTATTTTCGATAACCGAAACGGATACCGGATTTTGACACCGGTCTCAGCGATTACCGGGTATGGAAACGCGGCGACAGTTTGATCTCAAGTGACTCACCAGCCTTCAAATTCTGGGAGTGGTCTGTGCCGTTCATGCTGAACGTGAAGGGGTTACGACGGCTCCTGTGTGATCCGCGAAATGCAACTGTGTGGTTGTGATTGTCGCCGAACCGTTGGCCATCAATGAAGGCTGGACCCAGTTCCAGCCCTGCGAACTGAAGGTGTTCGTGGATGGAGCGGCGTGCGCCATATGAGTCTGGATTGACGCATTTTTCGTGTTGTCATACCTGACACGGAAAATGATGTAGTAGTTCCTCCCTGTGCCTGCATCGTTGGCCTAGCGACGTTGCAATTAAGGCTGTTCACATGCAGAAATTTGGTTTAGGCTAATTAGTACATATTTCATCTGCCCCATAAATCTGTGTTTGTTGGGCTGAATGCCCATCAACCGACACACCTGAATAATGAGCAACCGACCGCACGACCATCTTGACACCAATTTGCTGCGTGTGCTGCACACTTTGCTGGTGGAGCGCAGCGTGACCCGCACCGCGATGAAGCTGGGGCAATCGCAGCCGGCGATCAGCAATATGCTGAAGCGCCTGCGCGAGATTACCGGCGACGCCATCCTGGTCAGGGGCAAGAACGGCATGACGGCCACCGAGCGTGGTGAAGAGTTGCTGTTGCTGGCCAAGCAGGGCCTGAGTGTGATGGAAAGCATTTCCAGCCCTGCGCCGGCCTTCCTGCCGGCGCAGACGCAGAGGGTGTTCCACCTGGGCGCACCTGATTACCTGAGCGTGCTGCTGATTCCGCTGATCATGGAGAAAGTGCGTGAGCAGGCGCCGCATGCAGGGCTGGTCGTGCACTCGCTGAATGCCGGCTTCGATTATTCTTCAGCGCTGGAAGGCGGCGAACTGGATGTGGTGATCGGCAACTGGCCGGACTTACCGCAGCACCTGCACCTGGCGCACCTGTTTGAAGACGAGCTGGTCTGCATGCTGAACCGCGAGCATCCGGTCGTCAAGAAAGGGCTGTCGCTGAAATACTACCTGGAGATGGCGCACCTGGCGCCGACGCCCTATATGATGGGCCACCGCAGCATCATCGACAGCGCGCTGGCCGAACAGGGCCTGAAGCGGCAGATCAAGATGACGATCCCGTATTTTGGCATGGTGCCCTATGTGCTGTCGAAGACCGACCTGATCTTTACCACCAGCCGCAGCTTTGCGATGCACTTCGCCGGCCAGTGGCCGATTGCGGTATTGCCGATGCCGGTACCCATGCCGAAGATGCGCTTCTTCATGCTGTGGCATGAACGTTCGCATGCGGCGGCCGAGGTGCAATGGCTGCGCAAGCTGGTATCGGATTCGTCGCGGGAAATCATGGGCCGCTCGGCCGAAGAGCTGACCGGCGGCATGCTGAATGAACTGAAAGCCGCATGGTGGAAATAGCGGCTGTTTCAGTTCGCTAGTCTACGTAGGTCAGGCCGGCGGCGGCCAGCGCGCCGCGCATATTGTACATATCCAGTCCAAGCACGCCGGATGCCAGCTTGGCGCGTTTGTCCGTCTCATTATTTTCACGCGCTTCCGCCGCGTCGGCCACCTGCTGTGCTATGGCTGCGGGCACGACGACCACGCCGTCCGCATCGGCAATGACGACATCGCCGGGATGGATGGACGCACCCGCACAAACCACCGGAATATTGACAGAACCCAGGGTCGCCTTCACGGTGCCCTTGGCGCTGACCGCACGCGCAAACACCGGGAAATCCATGTCGGCCAGTTCGCTGACGTCGCGCACTCCGCCGTCAATAACCAGGCCCAGCGCGCCGCGCGCGCGGAAAGACGTGGCCAGCAGGTCACCGAAAAATCCATCTTCATTGTCGGTCGTGCAAGCCGCAACGACCACATCGCCGGGCTGTATCTGTTCCGCTGCCACGTGCAGCATCCAGTTGTCGCCCGGCTGCAGCAAGACGGTAACAGCGGTGCCGCAGAGGGCGGCGCCGGTGTACACCGGGTGCATATAGGTTTTCATCAGGCCCACGCGGCCCATCGCCTCATGGATGGTGGCGACGCCGAAGCGCGCCAGCTTGTCCACTGCTGCACGGTCGGCGCGCACGATATTGCGCTTGACGATGCCCAGGTTGTTCATCGCAGTAGTCATGATCACAGTCCTTTCAATGTGAGTGCTGCATCCAGGCGCGGAAATACCCGCCTGGCATTGCCCTCGTACACCTTGTGGCGCGCTGCGGCGTCCAGATGGGGCGTGTTGTCGATGTAGCGCCGGGTATCGTCGAAATAGTGGCCGGTCTCGGGATCGATACCGCGCACCGCGCCTATCATCTCGCTGGCGAACAGAATATTGTCTACAGGGATGACCTTGCTCAGCAGGTCGATGCCCGGCTGATGGTAAACACAGGTATCGAAGAAAATATTCTTCAGCAGATGATCCTGCAGCAGCGGTTTTTTCATTTCCTGCGCCAGGCCGCGGAAACGGCCCCAGTGGTAGGGCACCGCGCCGCCGCCATGCGGGATCAGGAATTTCAGCGTGGGAAAGTCCTGGAACAGGTCCGACGTCAGGCATTGCATGAAGGCGGTTGTGTCGGCGTTCAGGTAATGCGCGCCGGTCGTGTGGAAGCAGGCATTGCAGCTGGTGCTGACATGGATCATCGCCGGGATATCATATTCCACCATTTTTTCATAGATCGGGTACCAGTGCCGGTCCGACAGCGGAGGCGAGGTCCAGTGGCCACCCGACGGGTCCGGGTTCAGGTTGATGCCAACAAAGCCATACTCCTTGACGCACTTTTCCAGCTCCGGGATGCTCGTGCGCGGATCGACTCCCGGCGACTGCGGCAGCATGGCGGCGCCGACGAAATGCTCGGGAAACAGCTGCGCCACGCGGTGGCATAGCTCATTGCAGATCGCTGCCCACGTCGACGACACGCTGAAATCGCCGATGTGGTGCGCCATGAAACTGGCGCGCGGCGAGAAGATCGTCAGGTCCGAGCCGCGTTCCTTCATCAGGCGCAGCTGGTTGGACTCAATGGACTCGCGCAACTCGTCGTCGCTGATTTTCAGTTCCGAAACAGCCGGCATCAATACCGGGTCCGCGATGCCGGCGATCTGACGGTTGCGCCACTGTTCCAGCGCCTTGGGCGCTGTCGTGTAGTGGCCGTGGCAGTCGATGATCATGAAAAACTCCTTTTTTACAAATCCTAAAACCTGCTGTTGACGCCGAAGGTGAATGCATTCGAATCCGGCACGCCGAAGGCATTCAGCGTACTGACAACGGCGTTCCTGTATTGCGTGTTGTCGAACTCGATGTACAGCTTGGTGCGCTTGGACAGCGAATAATCGAGGCCGACAATGGTCAGGCCCTTGCGCCTTGCCTTGTCGGTGGACACCCTGGTCTGGTAGTAGCCGCCGGTCAGGTTCATCAGCTCAGTGATGTTCCAGCTGACGCCGCCGAAGGTGTTGTGTGTGACCTGGTCGGGCGCGGGCACCTTGTTCTTCAGGGTGTCGGACATGTAACCGCCCGATATTTTCAAGGCGCCGATGTTATAGGCAGCGCCGACCAGATAGTAGTTCTCGTTGAAGAATGCGGTACCGGACGCGATGCTGCGGCGGTTATACGAGGCGCCTATGGTCAGGTCGCCGACATAGTATTGCAGACCGACGCCGCGCGCCGAGCCGTCGTTGAAGCTGCCGGCGGTTTCGCCGAACGAGTTTTCCAGTTCCAGCTTGAAGGGGCCGAATTTGCCGGTGTATTTGGCATCATTGGAAAAGCGCGTGCCGCTGGAAGCCTGCGTCAGCGGGATCAGCGGCGTGTAGCGGAAACCGAACGGGTCGTACTCAAGAATGAAATCGTGCGAAATCGTATATTGGCGGCCGAAATCGATGGAGCCGAACGAACCCTTCAGTCCCATGTAGGACTGCCGCTGGAATGGCGTGCCGGTCGTGTTGTCGTAGGAGCCCGTCGCCAGGTTGAAGCCGCTTTCCAGCAGGAAGTGCGCTTCCAGACCGCCGCCCAAGTCTTCGCGGTCGGCAAAGTCCAGCTTGTTCGAATTGTAGAAGCCGTTGGAGCCCATGAAAACCTTGGTGCCGCCGACAGCGTTGGCGTTGGTCTGGGTGCGGATGCCGCCGTCAAGGTCGCCGTAGATGGTGACGTTGGACTGTGCATAGGCGCTTGAGCCTGCTGCGGAAGCCAGCAAAACGAAGGTGTGAGCAAATTTTTTCATGAGAAGTCTCCTGTCATATCGGAATGACATTAAATGTTGTTGTAATGTGGTCTCGAAACCTTGTTCGAATCCCTTGAAGGCGGATCCGGCATGGTTTGCTGTGAAGAAGGCCGTGCTTAGTAACTTATTGGCCGATAACTACTTTTTTGTGGATCGTGATTTCAGGTTCCTTGTAGCCGGAGTCCAGTTCGGCGCGCATCTTGTCGCGGTCCAGCGCCCGTTCCCATCCTGCAACGACAACGGTTGCCACTGCATTGCCGGTGATATTGACGAACACAAATCCGGCCGACAGCAGGCGATGTATGCCCAGGATCAGCGCGATGGACGATACCGGTATTGTATTGGTTGCCGCCAGCGTTGCCGCCAGCACCGCAATTGCGGATCCCGCCACGCCCGCACCGCCTTTTGAGGTAATCAGCAGCACAACCAGCAGCGACAGTTGCTGTTCCCAGCCCAGCGCGGTGTTGGTTGCCTGCGCCAGGAACACTGCCACCGCGGCAAAGTACAGGCAGGTGCCGTCATGGTTGAACGAATAGCCGGCCGGCAGCACCAGGCCCACCACCGATTTTTCGCAGCCCAGCTGTTCCAGTTTTTGCAGCAGCTGCGGAAATACGCTTTCAGACGAACTGGTGCCGATGACCAGCAGCAGTTCAGCCCGGATATAGCGCATCAGCTTGAACAGGCTGAAACCGCTGAAGTGCGTGATCGGCAACAGGATCAGGATGAAAAACAGGCCGCAGGTCAGGTAGAACTCTCCCAGCAGCTTGCCTAGCGACAGCAGGGAGCCGACGCCGAACTTGCTGACAGTGAAAGCGATTGCGCCGAAGGCGGCAATCGGGGAAATCTTCATGGCCAGGCCGATAATCCAGAACAGTCCCGACGAAAAGCTGTCGATGATGTTGAGCATCGGTTTGGCACGGTCGCCGGCGGCGGCGAGGCCAAAACCGAACAGCACCGAGAAGAACAGGATCTGCAGGATATCGCCGCTGGCAAAACCGGATACCAGCGTCTTGGGGATCAGGTTCAGCAGGAATTCGCTCATCGACACGAACTGGTTCGCGTGGGAGATATACGAACTGGCTGCAGTGGTATCAAGCGAAGCCGCATCGATATTCATGCCGACGCCCGGTTGCAGGATATTGATTGTCAGCAATCCCAGCACCAGCGCCAGCGAGGTGATGACCTCGAAATAGATCAGCGCCTTGATGGCGACCCGGCCCACTTTTTTCATGTCGCCGACGTTGGCGATGCCGCTGACAACGGTGCAGAATATGACGGGGCCGACGACCATCTGGATGATGCGGATGAACGCATCGCCCAGCGGCTGCATGGACTTGCCGACGTTGGGATAAAAGTGGCCTAGTGCGATACCGATAGCAATGCCGAAAAACACCTGGAAGGACAAGTCCTGATAAAACGGCCGTCGTCGCTTGGAACGCAGGACGGGCGTAACTTGCATGTCCATGTTGAATTCTCCTCGAATAATTTAATTGTATTGCTGCACCGCTCTTGAATGGCGGCTTTTACTGCGCAGGCTGCATGCCGGGGGCGGCGGGGCGCTTACTGTGCGTCTTCGCCCAGGAATGCGATGCTGTCTGCAAAAATTTCGTCCAGTCCCAGTTTGCGCGGCAACAATTGCTGCGTATTGCAAAAATCCAGGATCATTTCCAGCGGCTGGCGTATTCCGCTTATGCCATCGGGCAGCTTGTTCGGTATTCCGGGCGTAGGCTTGGCGTCGGCCTTGCCCTGCTTGAACATCCGGTACACCGATTTTACGCTGTGCGGGGTTTTTTCAGCGACTTCGCGGTGCATGACGATGACGTGGTTGATCGGCACAAAACGATGCTGTTCATACCATATCCTGTCTGCCTCCACGGGATTGGGAATCAGCGGCACAATGCCTTCGTTGCCGGGCAGGTCGTTGCCGAAGATGGCGGCATCCAGCTCTCCGGCCAGCAGCATGTCCAGCATGTTTTTGCCTTCCGGAGCGTGGGTGACGAAGGCCGGATCTTCGTATTCCGCCAGGTGGCTGCCCTCGAAGGTAATCCAGTTGATGTTCTCCGACAACATGCCGTAGGTCTGCGCCAGGATGGCGCGCACCCACATGCCGGTGGTCTGCGTGTAAGCACGCACGCCCACCCTGGCGCCGGCCAGGTCGGAGATATCCATGTGGCCGCGCTTGGCGTTGTACACGATGCAACCCTGCTGCAGGCGCGCGGCAACCACGGTGGGCAGCATGATCAGCGGCTTGTTATAGGCTTTCGCCTGCAGGTAGGTGACAATTGCCATTTCACTCACGTCATACGCCTGCTTGCGCGCCATCGGCGCAAATGCACGGTGGATGGGCTCTACCTTGACGCAATCCAGCTTCACCAGCGGATCGCTGATTGCGCCCGAAATCAGCCTGTCCGTATGCGCATAATGCTTGATCGCCGTGTCCAGGTGCAATACGCCATTGTCCATCCTCATGGCCGCGCTCCTGCCCATGGGCGTTTCAGTTCAGGGTAGATCGCGCGGGCGGTGTCGCCGAAGATCCAGGCACGGTCTGCATCGGACAGCATTGCCAGGCCGGCCCTGGCCTCCGCCAGCAGCGAGACCAGTGAACCCTCGGCAGACGGGAAATTGGAACCCCAGGCTATGCGCTGCGCACCGAAGGCGGCAAGGACGCGCGGGAAAAAAGCTTCCGGCGTGGATGCGCCGCGTGCCGATTCGGCAATGGTGCGGTTGGTCAGCTTCAGGTGGACGCCGGGATGGCTGGCCAGGCTGAACAGCGGTGCGGCTGCGTCGTAAGGAGGGCCGCCGGCGAGGTCGGGACGGGCCAGATGATCCAGCAGTACACGGCTGCGCGGAAAGCGGGTCAGCATGTTCAGCAGCTTGGGGATGCCGGCTGCTGTCATTTGCAGGCAGATAGACACGTTGTTGTCCTGCGCATATTCCCACACAGGGAATGAACGCTCATCGTCCAGCCAGCCAGCCTGGCCCGGCATTGTCGTGCCGGTGGTGAACAGGCGCAGCCCGCTCAGGCCCTGGTCCAGCCAGTATTTCAATGTTGTCACCGCATCGGGCGCCAGCACGTCGATGGAAAATACGCCGTTGAAACGGTTTGGATGGGCCTTTATCGCTTCGACAACATAGCGGTTGTCGTTGCCGTAGGCAGTGGACGCCTGCACTACCATGGCGCGTGCGATTCCTGCCTCATCCATTGCCGCCAGCAGCGTGTCGTAATCCGCTGGACGGTGTGCCGACCAGTCCGACTGGTGTCCGCCGACCGGGGCCAGAGGAAAACGCACATGATCGGGTGAAATCGCATGGGTGTGAGTGTCGATAATGTCGTACATATTGTGAAGCTCCCATAAATTTTTCACGTGGAAGCTGCAGCAAAACCACGCTGGCGTTGTTGCTTCTCCTAGCCGTACTAGCCTACCGTCTTCGTCGTTGCGCCTAGCCAGCGTGGTTTTGCTGCAGCTTCTTATAAATTGCAGTGGAGTGTATGTGAGCTACATTTTTTAAACCAATTTTAACTACGCCATTTGGCATAAATTTAAGTTAAGCTTATATTTTGTGTCAGTAGCTTGTACGACAAGGAAGAGCGATATGAACGATGAAGGTGTTCGCCTGCGGCGCCTGTTTTTTTTCGATGCCGTATGCCGCGAAGGGGGAATCAGCCATGCGGCTGAAGCGATAGGGCTGACCCAGCCGGCCGTCAGTCTGGCCATAAAGAAACTGGAAGACAGCTTTGGCGCGGTCTTGTTTGAACGCGGTTACGGCGGCAGCGAACTGACGATGGAAGGTTCCTTGCTGCATCGCCGGGTGCGCAGGATGCTGGACCAGATGGAGGCCGCCGTGGCTGATTTGCTGAGCGGGGCCAAGGCGCGTGCGCTGGACGCCGGCGCGGTGTGCCGGCACCTGACGGATGCGCAGATACGCTGCCATATCGCCATTGCCCAGCTGGGTTCGGCGGTGGAGGCGTCGCGCAAGCTGGGCATTTCACAGCCGGCCGTGCACAAGGCGGCGCGCGAACTGGAAGAGACGGTCGGGGTGACGCTATACCGGCGGCGCGTGCAGAGCGTTGCGGCAAATCCGGTCGGCGTGAAATTTGCCCGCCGGCTCAGCTTGGCGCTACAGGAGATCGGCCAGGCCGTCAGCGACCTGGCGTCGGCACGCGGCCTTGCCAGCGGCCAGGTGTCGGTAGGCATGTTGCCCTTGTTGCCGCAGCGTTTGCTGGCGCGCGTGATAGGCCGGCTGCGCGAGGATTACCCCGATGTCGCGGTGACCATCCATGAAGGTTCGCACGCGCGGCTGATGGACGATCTGCAGTTCGGCGCCATCGATGTCATCGTCGGTGCATTGCGCGAGCCGCGGCTGCAGGGAGGCGTGGTCGAATCCGATTTGTTCACCGACCCTTATGCAGTGGTCGTGCGCCGTGGCCATGCACTTGCCGGCCGCGCGCGCATCAGTGCCAAGGATCTGATTGCCTACGGCTGGGTCGTGCCCCAAAAGAACATGCCGCGCCGTCGCGTTGTTGAAACGATGCTGGCAACCTTGCCGCAGCGGCCGCGCGTCGTCGTGGAAACCAGTTCGCTGGCGATGATGATGGCAATGCTGGAAGAAAACGATTGCATCTCCCTGTTATCGCGCTCGCACATCCTGTATGGCAGCTACCGGAACGACGTGGTGGCGCTGAATATCGACACGCCCGAAGCAGAGCGCACCGTCGGCTACACTACGCGGACAGACTGGCTGGCAACGCCGGTGCAGCATGCCTTCATCGAATACCTGAAGGAGCAGTGCCGGCGGGATCACTGACATCGAACGGACTAGGACTTCTTGTTCCAATAGGAAAATTCGCTTTCATAGCAGTTGCCGTCCATCTCGGCGACCTTGTCCTGCATATGCGACTGCGCATCGCGGATCGCCTGGTTGTAGACGCTGGCGCCTATCTCCCTGACGCAAAAATCCAGCAACAGCCGGGCTTTGAGTTCGCCTATGCGTTCGTCCATGTTTTCGCCGACGTAGCGCTGTATCGATGCGATCAGGCGATCTTCGACTTCTTTTTCAAGTTTGATGCTCATTGGTATAAAGGTAATGGGTGATCGGTTTAGCCTGCATTCGCGTAGGCTTGCTTCATCCATGCGACCAGCTCTGCATCCACTTCTTCAGGCGTACCCAGCCTGAGCTTGTAGTTGCACATGCCGCCGGCGGCTTGTTCCACCAGCCGTTCGCTGGGTGGCAGTTCCTTGATGTTCAGGCCCAGTTCCACGCGGGTATTGGTGGCGGGTCCCAGCATGGCGAACTGCTTTTTACGGCGCAGGCTCAGATAGGTTTTCTTGGCGGAGATTTCAAATTCCCCGAATGCCGCCAGCTTTTCCATGACAGCATCATGGATGGGCCTCAGTGCTGCCTTGGGGCCGATGTAGAGCTCGTCGGCCGAGTTGTCGCTGCCGCCGCTTTCCTCAGCGGATGCGGTATCCGCCTTCAGCACATGGTGGGTCAGCGTGTTGGCGTCGCCGTGGCCCAGGCCCAGCGTGGTCTTCAGGTAATCGCGTATTTCGCCGTGTTTGGCATAGCCGCTGTCTTTGGCGATCCTGCTGAGTTGCGCGAGCGATTTTCCGGTGCGCTGCTGGATATTGGCGAGTTGCGTGGCGACGGCGTCTTCTACTTTTCCCATGCTGTTCTCCCTGTGAATCTTAAATTATTCTGCGAATTAATCTTCAGACTATCCAGACTATTTACTGCATGGCCTGCAGGAAAGGCGCATACACGGTCAGCGCTTTCTTGATGACGGCCGGCGTCAGCGACTCTTGTTCGCGTAGCACTTCCTGCTGGTGTTCCTCCAGCTCGGCCAGGGTCTCGTCATCGGGGCTGGTGCGTGCGCGTTCGTGCTGCAGTTGTGCCAGCAGCAACTGATGGTATTCAATCAGGGTTTGCCGGGCCTGTTCCGTTGCTGCTTCATTGTCTGACATTATTTTTTCCTGTTGGCTTGCCATATGGGCAGTATAAACGATAGGCCGGCAAACAAAAACGGCCGGCTGCAACAGCCGGCCGTTCCGGTAAACAAGCAGCTGGTATCAGCCCGGTACCTTGCCTTCCACGCCTTCTACGTAGAAATTGATGTCATGCAGGAATTTGTCGTCGGCGACTTTATCCTTGGGCAGCACTTCCTTGCCGGTATTGTCCTTGATCGGGCCTTTCCAGATAGGCGCGCTGCCGTCGATGACGCCCTGGCGCTTGTTGGCGATGCTCTTTTTGATGTCTTCGCTGAGGCTGGCATTAAAGGCTTTCAGGTCTATCATGCCTTCCTTCAGGCCCCACCACGTCGTGTCGCTTTTCCAGGTGCCGGCCAGTGCTTCGCCCACGCGCTTGTTGTAGTACACGCTCCAGTCGATGACCGATGCCGCCGCATGGGCCTTGTCGCCGAACTTGCTCATGTCGCTGTCCCAGCCGAAGGCATAGACGCCTTTTTCCTGCGCGGTCTGCACCACGGCGGCGGAATCGGTGTTCTGCATCAACACGTCCACGCCCTGGCCGATCAGCGTGATCGCCGCTTCGCGCTCATTGCCCGGATCAAACCATTTATTGACCCAGACCACCCGTGTTGTCACTTTTGGATTGACTGATTTCGCGCCCAGCGTGAAGGAGTTGATATTGCGCAGCACTTCAGGAATGGGCACCGATCCGACGATGCCCAGCTTGTTGGACTTGGTCAGCTTGCCTGCGGCCACGCCGGCCAGGTAGGCGCCTTCATAGGTACGCACATCGTATTGCGCCAGGTTGTCGGCGGTCTTGTAGCCGGTGGCATGCTCGAACTTCACGTCCGGGAAATCCTTGGCCACTTTCAGCATGGCTTCCATGTAGCCGAAGGTCGTGCCGAAAATCAGCTTGTTGCCCTGGCTGGCCAGATCGCGCATCACACGTTCCGCATCGGCCGCGCTTTCCGGGATATTTTCCACGAACGAGGTCTGCACCTTGTCGCCATACTTGGCTTCCACAGCCTTGCGCGCGGCATCATGCGCAAAGGTCCAGCCGGCATCGCCCACCGGGCCGACATAGACGAAGGCCACTTTCAGCGGCTCGGCTTTTTTATCGGAGGGAGCAGCGGCAGCAGAGGCCGGCGCGGCGGAAGCGGCAGGCTTGGCTTCCTCTTTCTGGCCGCAGCCGAACAGGCTGAGCGCGGCGACCGACAGTGCGGCTGCCAGCGTATGTCGACGGGTGAATTTCATGGATGCTTTCCTTGTAATAGATAAATGGGACTACCCAAATGTACGACGGACTCAAAAAGGAGTGGGACCTAACCCGGACGGAAAGGCTTGCCCAGCGAAGCCGGCATATTCAGGCGTATCCAGTCGGGATTACGCGAGATCAGCACCAGCACCACGATAGTAGCGACATACGGCAGCATCGACAGGATCTGCGAGGGTATCGCTATGCCTATCGCCTGGAAATGGAATTGCAATATGGTTACGCTACCAAACAATAGCGCGCCGAGCAAGACCCGCGCGGGGCGCCAGGTGGCAAAAGTGGTCAGCGCCAGCGCGATCCAGCCGCGCCCGGCCACCAGGCCTTCGACCCACATCGGCGTGTACACCAGCGACAGATAGGCGCCGGCAATGCCGCAGCAGGCGCCGCCGAACAGCAGCGCGGCAAAGCGTATGCTGCGCACCGGGTAGCCCAGTGCATGCGCCGATTCCGGCGATTCGCCGACCGAGCGCAATATCAGGCCGGCGCGTGTGCGGTACAGGAACCAGACAATGGCCGCGCACAGCAGCAGGCTGAAATACACGATCCAGTGATGGCTGAACAGCGCCGTGCCGACAAAAGGCAGGCCGGACAGGTAAGGAATGGGGGTCAGCTTGCCCGCCAGCGACATGCCGACAAACGATTGTCCGACAAAAGCCGACAAGCCGGCGCCGAAGATGGACAGCGCCAGCCCGGTCGCCACCTGATTGGTTGCCAGCACCAGCGCCAGCCACGCAAACAGGCTGGACATCAGCATGCCGGCCAGTGCGCCGGCGGCGAAACCCAGCAGCGGGCTGTGCGTATGGTAGCCCACTGCAAAACCGGCAATGGCGGCGACCAGCATCATGCCTTCAGCGCCCAGGTTCAGTACGCCTGCACGCTCATTGATCAGCAGGCCGAGTGCGGCGATCAGCAAGGGGGTGCCGGAGTTGATGGAGGCGGCGACCAGCGCTGCAATATTTTCCATGTCTGTCTTTTCTCTGTCTGTTCTACTTCTCAGGAAATGCCGGGCATGCGCGGAGTCCGCCGCAGCCGATAATTGATCAGTGTGTCGCAGGCCAGCAGCAGGAACAGCAGCATGCCCTGGAACAGCCCGGTAATGGCCGAAGGCAGGCCCAGCCGCGATTGCGCCATCTCGCCACCCAGGTAGAACAGCGACATCACGAGGCCGCCGAAGATCGCGCCCACCGGGTTCAGCCGGCCGATGAAAGCGACGATGATCGCGGCAAAGCCGTAGCCCGGCGAGATCGACGGCAGTACCTGGCCTATCGGCCCGGCCACTTCAAACGCCCCGGCAATGCCGGCAAAGCCGCCGGAAATCAGGAGCGACGTCCATAGCGCGCGGCGGCTGGAAAATCCCGCATACCGAGCCGCCAGCGGCGCCAACCCGCCCACGGTAAGCCGGTAGCCGGCAAAGCTGCGGAACATGAAAACCGACATCACCGCGGTGGCGGCCAGCATCACGGCAAAACCGATATGCAGCCTGCTGCCGCTGAACAGCCGCGGCAGCAGGAACTCTGCCGAGAACACGCGCGACTGCGGAAAATTCATGCCGTGCGGGTCTTTCAACGGGCCGTTGACCATATACATCAGCAGTAGCTGCGCGATATAGGTCAGCATCAGCGACACCAGGATTTCATTGGCGTTGAAACGGTCGCGCAGCAGCGCGGTAATGCCGGCCCACAGCGCGCCGCCGACAATGCCAGCGAGGCTGGCCAGCACCAGCACTGCAGCGCCGGATAGCACAGACGAACCATTGTCAAAAAACAGTATCGTACTGCCTGCCGCCAGCCCACCGGCAATCAGCTGGCCTTCCGCGCCTATATTCCACACGTTGGCGCGGTAGCATACCGACAGGCCCAGCGCGCACAGCACCAGCGGCGTGGTCTTCAGCAGCAGTTCGGAGATGGCGGCGCGGCTCTTCAGCGGCTCCAGCAGAAAAACCTGCAGCCCGGTCAGCGGATTCTTGCCCAGCGCCAGGAACAGCAGGGCGCCGAACAGCAAGGTCAGCACCAGCGCCAGCAACGGCGACAGATATGCCATGCGGCGGGAAGGGCTGGCGCGCAGTTCCAGCCTGGCGGGCCATAGCACGGACGACATTGCAGACGATTTATTCAGCACTGGCCAGCTCCCCGGCAACGGTGCTCATGCTGCTGCCTTCCGCGTCCCACAGTCCGCTCATCCATAATCCTATCTGTTCCCGCGTTGCTTTCCGGCTGGTGATGGACGGCGATAGCTTTCCCTTGGCGATGACATGCAGCCGGTCACACAGGTGGAACAGCTCATCCAGCTCTTCAGAAATGATCAGTACCGCGCAGCCGGCCTCTTTCAGCAGGCGTATCTCGTGGTGGATCTGCGCCGCCGCACCGACATCCACGCCCCAGGTAGGCTGGGCAACGATGAAGACATCCGGTCGGCGCATGATTTCACGGCCGACGATAAATTTTTGCAGGTTGCCGCCGGACAGGCTGCGAGCCAGTGCCGCCGGGCCGGAGGCCTTGACGCGAAAACGGCTGATGATGTCGCCGGCTGCCTGCACTGCATGCCGGAACCGTATCATGCCGTTGACGACGAAGGGTGGCCTCTGGTGCGACAGCAGCATATTGTCGGCCAGGCTCATGTCCGGCACGGCGCCGCGGCCCAGGCGTTCTTCCGGCACCAGGCTCTGGCCCAGTGCGCGGCGCGCGTTCGGCCCCTGGTGACCTACTGCCTTGCCTTTCAGCACGACCATGCCCGGGCTGGCGCGCCGGTCTTCACCGGATAACGCCGCCAGCAGCTCCTGCTGGCCGTTGCCGGATACGCCGGCGATGCCGACAATCTCGCCGCTGCATACTTCCAGGCTGATGCCATCCAGCGGCGTCGCAAATGCATGCGCGCGTGGCAGGCTCAGGCGGCTGAGCTGCAGCCGGACTTCGCCGGGCACATGCGGCGCGGGGGCCGCTTCCTGTTCGGGTTCGGCGCCTATCATCAGGCGAGACAGGCTGGCGGCAGTTTCTTGCGATGGATCGCATTGGCCGGTCACCTTGCCGCCGCGCATGACGGTCGCGGTATGGCAGAGTTCGCGGATTTCGTCCAGCTTGTGGCTGATATACAGGATGCTGCAGCCTTCATCCGAAATCTTGCGCAGCGTGACAAACAGCTTCTGCACTGCCTGCGGCGTCAGCACTGACGTCGGCTCATCCAGGATCAGCAGCTGCGGCCGGGTCAGCAGCGCGCGGACGATCTCCACCCGCTGCCGTTCGCCGACCGACAATGTATGCACGTGCCGGTGCGGTTCCAGCTCCAGCCCGTAGTTCTTGCCGGTCTGCTGTATCTGCTGCGCCAGTTCCGCCATATTGACGCCCGCAGGCAGGCCCAGCGCGATGTTTTCCGTCACTGTCAGCGTATCGAACAGTGAAAAATGCTGGAATACCATGGCGATGCCCAGCTTGCGTGCATCCTGCGGCGTGGCGATATGTACTTCAGCACCATTCCAGCGCACCGTCCCCGCATCCGGCTTGACGGCGCCGAAGATGATTTTCATCAGCGTCGATTTGCCGGCGCCGTTTTCGCCCAGCACCGCGTGGATCTCTCCGGGAGCGACCGTCAGGCTCACATTGTCGTTGGCGACAACGGCCGGATAGCTCTTGCAGATGCCGGACAGTTGCAGTCGGGGCGGAAGCGTCGTATTGGACGTGGCGGACATGACGGGTATGGGACTTTCAGGTCTGTTTAGGGTTGAGAGTAGGGGCAAGCGGTGCACCTGCCGTCATCGATACATGATGCTCAATATGCTCATTCCATTATAAGTTGTGCAAGGCTGTTACCAGGTAAATACGCTAAATGATTCATAAGATAGTTGTGAACCTGCCGCGCCTGGATAGGCCTGCTGGCCGAAAACAGAACAAGAGCAAGAATTGCTCCAGGCAAAATCTTTACATTGTGTGGGTTTGATTGTTAAAAATCGATAAATAGAAAAGCATGCCGGAGGCTGCGTGATATGGTTGTGCCATAGCAATGTATCGTCTCTGGCACGTCCCGTGCATAGTTTTCTGTCGCCCCACCCGCCGATTTCGTAACGCCAGCCAACAAGGTGACCCGGATGTTCAAAAATACCACCATTAAATCCCGCCTCATTTTTGTCATTGCCTTCCTGTCTGTGCTGCTTGCTGCTATCGGTCTGAGCGGCCTGTACAGCCTGGGCACGACCAATGCGTCGCTGAAAACCCTGTATGAAGACCGCCTGATTGCGCTCGGCCAGTTGGATGCGGTCGCGCGGCTGATGAACCGCGAGCAGCTGGGCGTGGCCAAGGCGATGACGCAAGATCCGGCCATGCTGGACCAGCACGCCGGCGATGTAGAGAAACTGATGGAGCAGGGCGACAAGATATGGGCTGAATATCTGGCCACCTACCTGACGCCGGAAGAAAAGAAACTGGCCGACCAGTACACGGAAGGCCGCAATAAATTTTCCAGCGAGGGTCTGAAGCCCGCGCTGGCCGCGATGCATGGCAAGGACGTCGCCAAGGCCATCGAATTGATGAACGGCACCATGAGCCGGCTGGCCGTGCCGCTGTTTAGCAATATGGATGCGCTGATCAAGGTGCAGCTGGACGTGGGCCAGAGCGAATATACGAAATCGCAGCAGAACTTCAGCACCTTCCGCATGCTGTCCATTACTGCCATTGCGCTGGGCCTGTTGCTGGGCGTGGTAGTTGGCTACTGGCTGATACGCAGTATTTCCGAGCCGCTCGATTATGCGGTCCGTATTGCGCAAACTGTCGCCGGCGGCGACCTGACCCAGGATATCATCGTCGATTCCACCAACGAGACAGGCAAGCTGCTGCAATCGCTGAAGGAAATGAACGACAGCCTGATCACGACCGTATCGGAAGTGCGCCTCAGCACCGACACCATTGCGACCGCATCCGGCGAAATCGCCAGCGGCAACCTGGATCTGTCGCAGCGCACTGAGGAACAGGCCTCCAGCCTGGAAGAAACCGCGTCCTCGATGGAAGAGCTGACGTCCACCGTGCGCCAGAATGCCGATAATGCGCGGCAGGCCAACCAGCTGGTGGTGTCCGCCAGCGACTACGCGACCAAGGGCGGCAAGGTGGTAGAGCAGGTTGTGGATACGATGGGCTCGATCAAGGAAAGTTCGCGCAAGATCGTCGACATTATCGGTGTGATCGACGGGATTGCCTTCCAGACCAATATCCTGGCGCTGAATGCGGCCGTGGAAGCGGCACGCGCCGGTGAGCAGGGCCGCGGCTTTGCCGTGGTGGCCTCCGAAGTGCGTAACCTGGCGCAACGCGCAGCGGGTGCAGCCAAGGAAATCAAGGAACTGATCAACGATTCGGTGGAAAAAGTCGATGTCGGCAGCAAGCTGGTGGACGATGCCGGCGTATCGATGAATGAGATCGTGACATCGGTCAAGCAGGTGGCCGACATCATGAGCGAGATCGCCGCTGCCAGCAGCGAACAAAGCACCGGCATCGAGCAGGTGAACCAGGCCATCACGCAGATGGACCAGGTCACGCAGCAAAATGCGGCGCTGGTCGAAGAGGCCGCTGCCGCAGCCGCCAGCATGCAGGAACAGGCTGCCAAGCTGGCGGAGGTCGTCAGCGTATTCAAGCTGGTGCAGAATGTGCAAGCCGCTCCCAGGGCTGCGAGTGCCCGCGTCAGCCCGCCGGTGCAACTGAAACAGCCCATGCTGGCCGCGAGCCGCCCCGCAGCCAAGGCAGCGCCTGTAAAAACTGCCGGTACGAAGGCTTCCAGCGACGATTGGGAAGAGTTCTGATCTTTCCCCAGCCTTGGTGTCAGCTACCGGAGCTGTGCCGCATGCGGCTGCTCCGGCAGTGCTGCGAATGCCCGTTCTTCGCGCGTGCTTCTTAATACAACCCAGCATGCGGCGACAAACGGCAAGGTAAATACCCGCAGCTCAAGGCTTGCGCACAACAGGCCGATGCCGGCTGTGGCGGCAATACCGCCGATACGGCCATTCAACCCGCGCCGGTTTTCAGTCAGGCAGATGGCGCTCAGCATGCAGTTGAGCGTAATGCCCGTCAGGTAGGCATCCAGCCCCGTACCCGGCGTGCTGGCGCACCATACGGACAAACCCGCTGCCACTGCCCAGACTGCTGCCTGCCTATGCCGTCGCGTTACAGCGGCCAGCACCAGCAGGCCTGCAACGGGGCTGTCCAGGAAACTGGCCTGCGCAAAAGCGTGCAGGACAAAAGCGGGCAAAGTGTGATGATTCCCCTCGTTACCACCGGCCTCCACCATCTGCAATCCGGCCAGCGGCCCCAGCCAGTTCGCCAGCAGCATTACTGCAATGAAAGGCGATGTCAGGACCGGCAATCCTCCTTTTTGCCGCAACACGCGTGTGGCCACCGCGCAAAACACGCCCGCGACGCCAATCCATAGCAGCAAGGCCAACCCCGGCTGGAAACCGGCCGCCAGGCCTGCGCCGCTCAAGGCAGCGTTGTAGCCGTATATGCCGTTGGCGATATCCGTGCGCGGCGCCCTCAGCGCCAGTGCGCATAGCGTGGCGGTGCCGAGGGCCAGGCATGCGGCGAAGGCCATTTGCGGCGCGGCCGCGTACATCAGTGTCAGCAGTGTCGCACCGGTGAATACGGAGCGCTGGCAATAAATCTGGGAAAAGCCGTGCAGCACAACATGGGCCGCGATGAGGGGTTTGGGGCGGGGCGGACAGTCTATTTTGTTTGTATCCATAGGCATTTCGGTCAATTAAGGGAAAGCCGCGCCATTGATGAGGGTCAAATGTGCCTGGCGAACCAAGAAGGTAGCCTGGATGGAGCGTAGCGCAATCCGGGAGATGTACCGATGGCCGATGGAACGCACCCGGATTACGCTACGCTCCATCCAGGCTACAGGTGTCGGTAGTTCAAGATTGTCGTTGAAATGTCAGGCAATTTTTGGCGGCCATACTTCCGCGATGCGCAATAGATTGGTCGTGCCGGGTTCGCCAAAGGGCATGCCGGCGGTAATCGTCAACTGATCCCCAGGCACGGCAAAACCTTCCTCCAGTGCAGTGCCGCAGGCGGCCGCGACCATTTGTTCTACATCGTGCACGCGGTCGCTGACGGTGGAATGCACGCCCCATACCAGCGATAGCCGGCGTGCCGTGGACAGTTGCGGCGTAATGCTGAGGATGGGTGCAGAGGGCCGCTCGCGCGCTGCCCGCAGGCTGGTGTGGCCGGAGGTCGTATAGGTGACGGTCGCCACCGCACCGATGATTTGCGTAACGCTGCGCAGGGCCGAGCAGATCGCATCGCCGCGGTCGGCGCGCGGTGTTACCTGCTGCGCGTCCAGCATATTGCGGTAGAGCGGGTCTTTTTCGACTTCGCTGATGATGCGGTTCATCATTGCCACCGCCTGTACCGGGTAGGCGCCGCTGGCCGATTCTGCCGACAGCATCACCGCATCGGCGCCATCGTAAATGGCACTGGCGACGTCCGATGCTTCGGCACGTGTCGGCACTGGCGCGGAAATCATCGATTCCAGCATCTGGGTGGCGATGACGATGGGCACGCCGTGCGCGCGGCAGCTGCGCAGGATACGCTTTTGCGCGCCGGGCACTTGTTCCGGCGGCAATTCCACGCCGAGGTCGCCGCGCGCCACCATCACTGCATCCGACACCTGTACGATTGCATCCAGCTGGCGCAGCGCTGCCGGTTTTTCCAGCTTGGCCAGCAGGCCGGCGCGCTGGCCGATGAGGGCGCGCGCTTCCAGCATGTCTTCCGGCCTTTGCACGAAGGACAGCGCAATCCAGTCTGCCCCCATGTCTAGTGCGAATTCCAGGTCGCGCCTATCCTTGGCCGTCAGTGCGGGGATGGGTAATACCGCATCCGGTACGTTGACGCCCTTGTGATCCGACAGTGCGCCGCCGTTGATAACGCGGGTGCGGATGGCGCTGCCGTCGCTGTCCAGCACTTCCAGCTTCAGCTTGCCGTCGTCCAGCAGCAGCGACTGGCCGGCGGTGATGACAGCAAACAACTCGGGATGCGGCAGGCACACGCGTTGCCGGTTGCCTGCCGCCGTATCGCTGTCCAGCGTGAATTCATCGCCGGCCAACAGCGTGACCCTGCCTTCCGCGAACTGCCCTACGCGCAGCTTGGGCCCTTGCAGGTCGGCCAGAATGGCAATCGGCCTGCCCAACGTTTTTTCGATGTCGCGCACGATGCTGCAGCGGGCCTGGTGGTCGGCATGCGTGCCATGGCTGAAGTTGAAGCGGAAGACATCGGCGCCTGCTTCAAACAGAGCCTGTATCGTGGTCCGGTCGTCGCTGGCAGGACCGAGGGTAGCGACAATTTTTGCTTTACGTAGACGGCGCATAGGAATGTAGGTGTAGTTAGAGGAAATTGCGGGCGATGCAGGGCCTGGCCCCACGCCGAAACGGGGAGATGGCGCAGGTCAGACCCTGCATGCTGCAAAAAAAAAGGAAGTTAGATAATCAGGATTGCGCGGAAATCATTGACATTGGTGCGCGTGGGGCCGCTGACGATCAGGTCGCCGAGTGCATCGAAAAAACCGTAGCCGTCATTGTTTTCCAGCAGGTTTTTCGGCCGTAGCTGCTGTGCTTCGGCGCGGGCCGCGGAGTCCGGCCCATACACCGCGCCGGCATTATCTTCGGAGCCGTCTATGCCGTCGGTATCGCAGGCCAGTGCATAGATGCCGGGGTGGCCGTCCAGCGTCACCGCCAGGCTCAGCAGGAATTCCGCGTTGCGGCCGCCGCGGCCGGTGCCGCGCACGGTCACCGTGGTTTCACCGCCGGATAAGACTACACAGGGTTTGCTGAAAGGCTGGCCTTTGCCGGCAATCTGTTTTGCCAGCGCCGCATGCACGATGCCGACATCGCGCGCCTCGCCCTCTATGCCGTCGGACAGGATATAGGCCGGCAGGCCTACCGCGAGGGCTTTTTCCGCGGCCGCATCCAGTGCATGCTGCGCGGTGGCGATGATATGGTGTTCATGCTTGCTGAAGCGCGGATCGCTGGACTTCGGTGTTTCACCGGCGCCGGAACTCAGGTGCTGTTCTATATTGGCCGGCACTGCGATAGCGTATTTGCGCAGTATCGCCAGTGCCTGCTCGCAGGTGGTGTCGTCCGGCAAGGTGGGACCGCTGGCGATGATGCCCGGTTCGTCACCCGGCACATCGGAAATCAGCAGGGTCACCACGCGCGCCGGTGCGCACGCCAGGCCCAGGCGGCCACCCTTGATGGCAGACAGGTGCTTGCGTACGCAGTTCATCTCGCCTATCGCCGCGCCACTTTTCAGCAGCGCCTTGTTGATTGCCTGTTTCTGTTCCAGAGTGATACCTTCCGCAGGCAGCGCCAGCAGCGCAGAGCCACCGCCGGAAATCAGGCACAGCACCAGATCGTCCTCCGTCAGTCCCTGTACCATTTGCAAGATGCGCCCGGCGGCCTGCTGGCCGGCGGCATCCGGCACCGGATGCGCGGCTTCCACGACTTCGATGCGCCTGCAGTCGGCGCCGTGCCCGTAGCGCGTCACCACCAGGCCGGACAATTCGCCCTGCCAATTGTCTTCCACCACCTTGGCCATTGCTGCAGCGCCTTTGCCGGCGCCTATGACCAGCGTGCGCCCTTTGGCGGGCGGCGCAGGCAGGAAGGCGGGCAGGCATTTTTGCGCGCTGACGGCATCTACCGCCGTGTCATACAGCTCGCGCAAGAATTGTTTGGGTTGGGCAATGGTCATGGTTCAGCCTGAAAATGAATGGGAAGCGGGGCGCCAGCGCAATAGCATACCGCGTCCTTGCAAAATTGGCCGGATATTGGTCCGGCTTGAATCTGCGCCTAGGCGTCAGCTAAGCGCTTATTTATGTACCTGATTATGTACTACGCTTGCGCGATGTCATGGTTGGACATCAGCTCTATCGCGCGGCACAGTGCGGAATGGTCGAGCCCGCTCAAGCCATGCGCGGCGCAGGAGTTCATCAGTTCCTGCGCGGTAGCGGTGTTGGGCAGCGACACGCCCAATGCCTTCGCCCCTTGCAAGGCCAGGTTCAGGTCTTTCTGGTGCAGTTCTATCCTGAAACCAGGGTTGAAGGTGCGCTTGACCATGCGTTCCCCATGCACTTCCAGGATGCGCGATGCGGCAAAACCGCCCATCAGCGCCTGCCTGACCTTGGCCGGGTCGGCGCCTGCCTTCGATGCAAACAGCAAGGCTTCGGCGACGGCCTGGATATTCAGCGCAACGATGATCTGGTTGGCCACCTTGGTGGTTTGTCCATCGCCGTTACCGCCCACCAGCGTGATGTTTTTGCCCAGCAGCTCAAACAGCGGCTTCAACGTTTCAAATGCGCCCTCCGGCCCGCCGACCATGATGGTCAGCGACGCCGCCTTGGCGCCGACTTCGCCGCCGGAGACAGGCGCATCCAGGTAGTCGCAATGGAGTGCATTGATGCGTTTGGCAAACTCCTTGGTGGCGATCGGTGAAATCGAACTCATGTCCACGACGATCTTGCCTGCAGCCAGGCCCGAAGCGACGCCGTTTTCACCGAACAGCACGGCCTCCACATGCGGCGTATCCGGCACCATGATGATGACGATGTCTGACCGCTTGGCGACTTCAGCGCCGGACGTGCAGACGGTGGCGCCGCCTTCTATCAGCGTGTAAGGCGGGTTTTTCTGGTCATGCAGGTACAGCTTGTGGCCGCCGCGCTGCAGGTTTTCCGCCATCGGCGCGCCCATGATGCCCAGTCCTATGAATCCTACTTTTGCCATGTTGTACTCCAAATGTATGCAATAAATGAGTGAGTCAGCTAGAGTTCGCAAGTTGATACCGTAGGTTGAGCTTCCGCCCAACATCACCGCACATCAGCGAGCTATCTTTTATCCAGCAGCCGGTGGTCGTTTGGAGATTGTTGGGCTGAAGCCCAACCTACGGGTTGCTGCTCCTATAGGCCATGTGCCGCGCGCCAGCCCAGCCCTTCTACCGTGCCGTTCTGCGGCTTGTATTCGCAGCCTATCCAGCCGTCGTATTTCAGTTCGTCCAGCAGCTTGAACAGATAGCGGTAATTGATTTCGCCGGTGCCGGGCTCAAAACGGCCGGGATTGTCGGCCAATTGCACATGCCTGATCAGCGGCAGGTTGGCGCGCAGCGTATTCGCCAGTTCGCCCTCCATGCGCTGCATGTGGTAAATGTCGTACTGCACGAAAATATTGTCGGAACCGGTCGCCTTGATCAGTTCCACCGCCTGCCGCGTGCCGGACAGAAAAAAGCCGGGGATGTCGTAGGTATTGATAGGCTCCACCAACAGCCGTATGCCGGCTGCTTTCAGCTTGTCCGCGGCGAACTTCAGGTTATCTACCAGGGTTTGCTGCGCCAGCTCGCGGCTGATGTTTTTCGGCTGTATGCCGACCAGGCAGTTCAGCTGTTTGACGCCCAGCACCTTTGCATATCGGAGCGCATCGCCGACGCCATCCTGGAACTCGCCGACCCTATCCGGATGACAGGCGATACCGCGTTCGCCGGCTTCCCATTTTCCAGCCGGCAGGTTATGCAGCACCAGGTCCAGCTGATACAGGTTCAGCTTGTCGGCGATCTGGTCGGCGTGGAAAGCGTACGGGAACAGGAATTCGACGCCGCGAAAACCGGCGCGGGCGGCAGCCTCAAAGCGTTCCAGGAACGCCAGTTCATTGAACAGCATCGTCAGGTTGGCGGCTAGTTTGGTCATGATGTTTTCCTTGGCGCGGGCCTGCTTGCCCGCGCATGTGTCGTTTATGTGTTACAGATGAATCAGTCCAGCAGGGCCACCGCAGTAGGTGCATCGTGTTTGCCTTCGGCCAGCGGTTCAAACTCATTGATGGCGTTGATTTCGGTGCCCATCGCAATGTTGGTGACGCGCTCCAGGATGATTTCCACCACGACCGGTACCTTGTATTGCTGCATCCACGCACGTGCCTGCTGTATTGCGGGCACGATGTCTTCATGCTTGAGCACGCGTATCGCCTTGCAGCCCAGGCCTTCGACCACGGTGACATGGTCGACGCCGTAGCCGTTCAGTTCCGGAGCATTGATGTTTTCAAACGCCAGCTGCACGCAGTAATCCATATCGAAGCCGCGCTGCGACTGGCGGATCAGGCCCAGGTAGGAATTGTTGACGACAATATGCAGGTAAGGCAGCTTGAACTGCGCGCCCACGGCAAGTTCTTCTATCATGAACTGGAAGTCGTAGTCGCCGGAGATGCCCACCACTTCGCGTGACGGATCTGCCGCCAGTACGCCCAGCGCGGCCGGTATCGTCCAGCCCAGCGGGCCCGCCTGGCCGCAGTTGATCCAGTTGCGCGGGCCGTATACATGCAGGAACTGCGCGGCGGCGATCTGCGACAGGCCGATGGTGCTGACATAGCGGGTGTCGCGGCCAAAAGCCTTGTTCATCTCTTCATACACGCGTTGCGGCTTGACCGGTACTTCATCGAAGTGGGTACGGCGCAGCATCGTGCGTTTACGCTCGTGGCAATCGGCCGCCCAGGCAGAGCGGTCTTTCAGCTTGCCGGCCGCCTTCCATTCCTTGGCGACTTCAATGAACAGCCTTAGCGCCGCGCCGGCATCGGAAACGATGCCGTAGTCGGGGCCGAATACGCGGCCTATCTGCGTCGGCTCTATATCCACATGCACGAATTTCCTGTCCTTGGTGAACACCTCGACCGAACCGGTATGGCGGTTGGCCCAACGGTTGCCTATGCCGAGCGCAAAGTCGGAGGCCAGCATCGTTGCATTGCCATAGCGGTGGCTGGTCTGCAAGCCCACCATGCCGGCCATCAGCCTGTGGTCGTCCGGTATCGTGCCCCAGCCCATCAGAGTGGGGATCACGGGTACGCCGGTGATTTCGGCAAACTCCACCAGCAGCGTGGACGCATTGGCATTGATGATGCCGCCGCCTGCAGTGATCAGCGGGCGCTCGGCGTCGTTCAGCAGCGTCATTGCTTTTTCTATCTGCGCACGGGTGGCCTGTGGCTTGTAGACGGGCAGCGGTTCGTAGGTGTCGGGGTCGAATTCGATTTCGCCCATCTGTACGTCGAACGGCAGGTCGATCAGCACCGGGCCCGGGCGGCCGGAGCGCATCAGGTGGAAAGCCTGCTGGAATACGCGCGGCACTAAAGCCGGTTCGCGCACCGTCACCGCCCATTTTGTAACGGGCTTGGCAATCGATTCGATATCGACCGCCTGGAAATCTTCCTTATACAGGCGGGCGCGGGGCGCCTGGCCGGTGATGCACAGGATGGGGATGGAATCGGCCTGTGCCGAGTACAGGCCGGTAATCATGTCGGTGCCGGCCGGGCCGGAAGTGCCGATGCACACGCCGATATTGCCTGCCGCCGCACGCGTATAACCCTCCGCCATGTGCGATGCGCCTTCGACATGGCGCGCCAGGAAGTGCTGGACGCTGCCGCGCTTGCGTAGCGCCGAATAGAAAGGGTTGATCGCCGCACCCGGCACGCCGAATGCCTGGCGGATGCCTTCTTTTTCCAGTACGTAGACGGCTGCTTCAGCCGCGGTCATTTTTGCCATGATGGATCTCCTGATAGGTATGCGTCATTGTTGGATTAGATCGTAATGGCAAACTTATTGTTTGATAAGAGGATAAAAAATCGTATTATTCAATACTTGAAGTATGGAATGCGTGAGCGAAGGGTTGCAAGATGGACAAGCTGAAACAGATAGAAGCCTTTGTGGATGTCATTGAGCAGGGCAGCCTGACGCGCGCCGCGCTGGGGCAGAACATCACGCCGGTGATGCTGGGCAGGCGCATCGACGCGCTGGAAAAGCGTCTGGGCGTGAAGCTGATGCACAGGACCACGCGCCATTTGCGGCTGACCGAGGAAGGTACGGTCTTCCTCGACCATTGCAAGAAGCTGCTGCATGAGCTGGACAGTGCGGAGAAAATCATTTCAGAAGGTCGGCACAAGGCCACCGGCCATCTGGTGGTGTCAGCGCCGGCGGCTTACGGCCGCAAGCACGTGGCGCCGCATGCGCCAGGTTTCCTGGCCGAGCACCCGGATGTGCGCATCTCCTTTAACCTGACCGACCGTGTGGTGGACCTGGTGCGCGAAGGCTACGACTTCGGCATTCGCATAGGCGGCGCGATCGACCCCAGCTTTGTCGCTGTCAAGCTGGCCACCAATCGCCGCGTGGTGTGCGCTACGCCGGATTACCTGCGCCGCAACGGCGTGCCGCATACGCTGGACGACCTGGAAAAACACAATTGCCTCGCCTTCAATCTACAGGGAGGCCAGCAGCGCGGCTGGTATTTTCAGCAAAATGGCAAACCGGTTACGCTCAGGGCCAACGGCAACCTGGACTGCAACGACGGCGAGCTCTTGCACCGCTGGGCCTGCGAAGGCCTAGGGTTGGCCTGGCGTTCCACGTGGGAGATACAGCCCCAGCTGGCCTCCGGCGAGCTGGTGACGGTGCTGGACGACTATGCGCTGCCGGATTACAACATCATGGCGGTGTACCCGCAGCAGCGCAACCTGCCGGCCAAGGTAAGATTCTTTATCGACAAGCTGAAGGCGGTGTATGCGCAGCCGGGATATTGGATGCAGGGATAAAAGTCAGGCCAGGTGATCGCGCTATACGCAACAAAAGCCGGCATCAATTCGCGAATGCGTGGATTCGGTGTTGCAGTGTTTGCAAAGTAGAATACGGAATAAACGCTTTCAACAATAATCAGATTTGAACGGAGATGCACTATGCAGGCAGGCGGCAAAACTTACGACTTCAGCGCGGTACATGGCGCAATGCAATCCTATGTGGACAGGGACCTGCTTGCCGGCGTGTCGTCCGCCGTGCTGGTAGGCCGCGAGCTGGTGGATGTGCATGCTGCCGGCTGGGCCGACAAGGAAAACGATATTCCGCTGCGCACCGACCACCTGTTCCGCATATTTTCCAATACCAAGCTGGTGACGTCCTGTGCAGTGCTGATGCTGATGGAAGAAGGCAGGCTGAAGCTGGACGATGCGATCGACATCTATATTCCGCAACTGGGAAACCGCCGTGTTCTCAGGCCCAAGCCCGCTGACATAGACGATACCGAGCCGGCGGCATCGCCCATCACGGTGCGCCATTTACTGAGCCATACGTCGGGCCTGGGATATGGATTCCTGAATCCCGGCAGCGTCATCGACAATGCGTATAACGGACGCAAGGTCATGAATCCGGCGCAGACGCTGGAACAGATGATGGACGTGCTGGCGGAACTGCCGCTGAGTTTTCATCCAGGCACCCGCTGGGAATATTCGATTGCCACCGATGTACTGGGTCGCCTGGTGGAAGTAGTCAGCGGCCAGCGTTTCAGCGATTTCCTGCAGCAGCGTATATTCGACCCGCTTGGCATGGCAGATACCGGTTTTGTGGTACCGGCGGACAAGCTGGACCGCCTGGCCGCCTATTACGCAGGCGGCGACATGTTCAACCCGATGAAGCCGGGACTGAAACGGTTGGAGAACGCCCCTTTTCCTGGCGCTTTTGTCACGCCGATACCGCGCCAGTCCGGCGGCGGCGGCCTGGTGTCCAGCCTGCCCGACATGGTAGCCTTGATACGCAGCCTCATCCTGGACGATAAGAATGCGGGCGGCAAGGGCGAGCCCACGCTGTTGAAGCCGGATACGATAGCGCAGATGATGGGCAACCAGCTGGCGCCGGGCCTCAGCATCGGTTTCCCCGGCATAGGGCCGGTACCGGGCAAGGTGTACGGCCTGGCCGGCGCGCTGACGGTGCAGCCGTCTTCGCTGGACCCGGAAGCGTCCGCCGGCACCTTCGAATGGGGTGGCGTCGCCGGCACCCACTGGTGGATATCGCCGCAGCACAATCTGGCGGGTGTGCTGATGACGCAGCGGCAGATGGCGTTCTGGCACCCGTTTTCGTTTGAGTTCAAGCGCCGCGTGTTCAGCGCCATGCTGTAGCACCGTCGCCGGTTGCCTGATATTGAATACTCTGCATCGCGAATTTGCAGGCCGCCCCGGCGGCCTGCAAATCCTTTCCCCCTCCCTTAGGCATCAATAGCGATAGCCGGCCGATGGCCAGCCGGTCGTTAGCCAATCCCAAGCTGATCCTCCTCCGGTAACTCTTGCGGCGGCGCCGGTCAGCACCGGCGCGTGGTGCTTCTTGCCGTTCCGGCATCCATACTCCCGTTTTTTCGATTTTTTTACGCAATTTTTACGGTTTGTTTACACCGGCGCGGACAGTCTTTACAAAATCTTTAGACCCTTCTGACTATTCTTCTCAGTGTAAAAAAACCACGGGGGTAATCATGGATGTTTGGATGGATGTGCTGTATGTGGGCGGAATAGCGGTGTTTTTCCTGCTGATCTGGGCCCTGGTGCTGGGATGCGACAAATTGGGAGGCAAGGCATGAATACCTTCTACGTGATAGGCGCAGTCGTGTCTGCCGCCCTGTTTGTGTACCTGGTGATCGCTTTATTGAAAGCGGAGGAACTGTAATGACTACGCAAGCCATTGTGCTGTTGATTTTTTTCCTGGCCGTGCTGCTGGCCCTGTCTTACCCGCTGGGCCTGTTCATTGCCCGCATCGCCGACGGCGATGCCAGGGTGCCTGGTTTCGGCTGGCTGGTCTGGCTGGAAAAAGGTCTGTACCGCGTTGCCGGCGTCAAATCCGGTGAAGGCATGGGCTGGAAAGGCTATGCCATCGCACTGCTCGCTTTTAATACCGTTGGCGCCCTGGCCACCTATCTGGTGCAGCGCGTGCAGCTATGGTTGCCGCTGAATCCTCAGGCTTTTGGCAACGTCAGCCCCGATTCGTCCTTCGATACCGCCGTCAGTTTTGTCGCCAATACCAACTGGCAGGGTTATGGCGGTGAATCGACCATGAGCTATTTGACGCAGATGCTGGTGCTGGCCGGCCAGAACTTCTTCTCGGCCGCCACCGGCATTGCCGTGGTGTTTGCGCTGATACGCGGCTTCTCGCGCAACTCCGCCAAATCCATCGGCAATTTCTGGGCCGACATGACGCGCGCCACGCTGTACCTGCTGTTGCCGCTATCGGTGATCTTTGCGGTATTCATGGCCGGCCAGGGCGTGATCCAGAATTTTTCCGGCTACAAGGATGTCCAGCTGATTGACCCCGTTACTTATAGCCAGCCTAAAGTCGGCGCAGACGGCCAGCCGCTGAAGGATGCCAAGGGCGCTCCCGTCATGGAAACGCTGACCACCAAGACCCAGACCCTGCCCATGGGCCCGGTCGCTTCGCAGGAAGCCATCAAGATGCTGGGCACCAATGGCGGCGGTTTCTTCAACGTCAATTCTGCCCATCCGTATGAAAATCCGAATGCGCTTGTCAACTTCTTCCAGATGATCGCAATCTTCCTGATCCCGGCCGGCCTGTGCTTCACTTTCGGCCGCATGGTCGGCGACATGCGCCAGGGCTGGGCCGTTCTGGCCGCAATGACGGTGCTGTTCATCGGCATGACGCTGGTGGTCATGTATTCGGAACAGCAGGTGCATCCGGCTCTGGCATCGATGAACGTGGACCAGGCCAGCAGCATATTGCAGTCCGGCGGCAATATGGAAGGCAAGGAAACCCGTTTCGGCATCAGCGCTTCCTCGCTGTTTGCGGCGGTTACCACGGCAGCCTCCTGCGGCGCCGTCAATGCCATGCATGATTCGCTGATGCCTATCGGCGGCCTCGCTCCGCTGGTACTGATGCAGTTCGGTGAAGTGGTATTCGGCGGCGTCGGCTCCGGCCTGTACGGCATGCTGGTGTTCGCAATTCTCGCGGTGTTCATCGCCGGCCTGATGATAGGCCGCACACCGGAATACCTGGGCAAGAAGATACAGGCTTTTGAAATGAAAATGACCTCCATCACCATTCTCGTCACTCCGGTGCTGGTGCTCGCGGGAACGGCAATCGCGGTAATGGCCGATGGCGGCAAGGCCGGCATACTGAACCCCGGCGCACATGGTTTTTCGGAAATCCTGTACGCATTTACCTCGGCGGCCAACAACAACGGCAGCGCCTTTGCCGGCCTGAGCGCGAATACCCCTTTCTATAACGTCATGCTGGCGATAGCGATGTGGTTCGGCCGTTTTGCGATGATCGTTCCCATCCTGGCGATTGCCGGTTCGCTGGCGTCCAAGAAACGCCTGGAAGCCAATGCCGGCACTATGCCCACCCACGGCGGAATGTTCATTTCGCTGCTGATAGGCACCGTCGTACTGATCAGTGTGCTGAACTACGTGCCGGCGCTCGCGCTGGGCCCGATAGTCGAGCATTTGCAACTCAGTGTTTCGCACTGAGCACACCAAGCACACTTAGCTAAGGAAATTTCATGTCTACTACCAGTGTACAAAAAAATGCCGGCGGCACTACCGCCGCCGTAGCCAGGTCGGGCTCCGCTGTTGCGGAAGATCCCGTGCTGTCGCGCCGCGAACGTCTGTCGCTGTTCGATTCCAGCCTGATCGTGCCCGCCATCGTCGATTCGTTCAAAAAACTCGATCCGCGCACGCAATTGCGCAGCCCGGTGATGTTCGTCGTCTATGTCGGCAGCATCATCACGTCGGCGCTGTTCGTGCAGTCGCTGACCGGCAAGGGTGAGGCCAGTTCCGGCTTCATCCTGGCGATCTCCATCTGGTTATGGTTTACCGTGCTGTTCGCCAACTTTGCCGAAGCGCTGGCCGAGGGCCGTAGCAAGGCCCAGGCTGCGTCGCTGCGCGCGCTGAAACAGACCGTCATCGCCAAGAAGCTCGCCACGCCCAAGCATGGCACGACGTGGCTGCCGGCTTCGGCCGCCGACCTGCGCAAGGGCGACGTGGTGCTGGTGGAAGCCAATGACGTGATCCCCATCGACGGCGAAGTCATAGAAGGCGTTGCCACCGTGGACGAGAGCGCCATTACCGGCGAATCCGCACCGGTCATCCGCGAATCCGGCGGCGACTTTACCGCCGTCACCGGCGGCACCCGCGTGCTGTCCGACTGGCTGGTGGTGCGCGTGACCTCCAATCCCGGCGAAGCCTTCATCGACCGCATGATCGCCATGGTGGAGGGCGCCAAGCGTCAGAAAACGCCGAATGAGGTTGCTTTGACCATCCTGCTGGTGGCACTGACCATCATTTTCCTGTTAGTGACGGTCACCTTGCTGCCTTTTTCGCTGTTCAGCGTAGAAGCCGCCAAGGCTGCGGGCGTGGCAAGCTCGCCGATCTCGATCACCGTACTGATTGCACTGCTGGTCTGCCTTATCCCCACCACCATCGGCGGCCTGCTGTCGGCCATCGGCGTGGCCGGCATGAGCCGCATGATGCAGGCCAATGTGATTGCCACCTCAGGCCGCGCAGTGGAAGCCGCAGGCGACGTGGACGTGCTGATGCTGGACAAGACCGGCACCATCACGCTGGGCAATCGCCAGGCGTCCGAATTCTATCCTGCTCCCGGCGTGTCGCAGCCGCAGCTGGCGGATTCGGCACAGCTGGCTTCGCTGGCCGATGAAACGCCTGAGGGCCGCAGTATTGTCGTGCTGGCAAAACAGCGCTTCAACCTGCGTGAACGCGAAATGGGCGCGCTGAACGCGCAGTTCGTGCAGTTCACCGCGCAGACCCGCATGAGCGGCGTCGATATCGGCGAACGCGTCGTGCGTAAGGGCGCCGCCGATTCCGTCAAAAAATACGTGGAATCCCTGGGCCGTCCTTTCCCCGCAGAGGTGTCCAAGACCGTGGACGACATCTCCCGCCGCGGTAGCACGCCGCTGGTCGTCGTCGATGACGGCAAGGTCATGGGTACGATAGAGCTGAAGGACATCGTCAAGGGCGGCATCAAGGAACGCTTTGCCGAACTGCGCCGCATGGGCATCAAGACCATCATGATTACCGGCGACAACAAGTTGACCGCTGCCGCCATCGCCGCCGAAGCCGGTGTCGATGATTTCCTGGCCGAAGCCACGCCGGAAGACAAGCTGAGGCTGATCCGCAGCCACCAGACCGAAGGCCGGCTGGTCGCAATGACCGGCGATGGCACCAACGACGCACCGGCGCTGGCCCAGGCCGACGTTGCGGTGGCGATGAGCTCCGGCACGCAGGCGGCCAAAGAGGCAGGCAACATGGTGGACCTGGATTCCAACCCCACCAAGCTGCTGGAAATTGTCGAAATCGGCAAGCAGATGCTGATGACGCGCGGCTCGCTGACGACCTTTTCCATCGCGAATGACGTCGCCAAGTATTTTGCCATCATCCCGGCGGCGTTTGTCGGCACCTATCCGCAGCTGAAAGCGCTGGACGTGATGCACCTGACCAGCCCTTCGTCGGCGATCATGTCGGCGGTGATCTTCAATGCGCTGATCATCGTGTTCCTGATACCGCTGGCGCTGAAAGGCGTCAAATACCGAGCAATCGGCGCGGCCCTGCTGCTGCGGCGCAATTTGCTGATCTACGGCGTGGGCGGCATCATCCTGCCTTTCGCGGGCATCAAGCTGATCGACGTCGTTCTGGCCCTGCTGCACCTGGCCTGATCAAAGAACCTAAGAGGAAACCATCATGAGTTCAATAAGTGCAAGCATCCGCCCCGCAGTCGTGCTGTTCGCCGGCCTGACGCTGCTGGTCGGCGTTGTCTACCCGTATGCGGTCACCGGCATCAGCAAGGCTGCCTTTGCCGACCAGGCGGAAGGCAGCATCATCCTGCGCGACGGCAAGCCGGTAGGCTCGTCGTTGATCGGCCAGTCTTTTTCATCGCCGAAATACTTCTGGGGCAGGCCTTCCGCCACCGGCCCCATGCCCAACAATGCCGGTTCGTCCAGCGGTTCCAACTTTGGGCCGACCAATCCCGCGCAGATCGACGCCGTCAAAGGGCGGATCGATGCGCTGAAAGCGGCCGATCCGTCCAACACCGCTAAAATACCGGTGGACCTGGTGACGGCGTCCGGTAGTGGCCTTGATCCTGAAATCAGCCTGGCGGCAGCGTATTATCAGGCGCCAAGGATAGCGCGTGAGCGTAAAATGACGCTGGAAGGTGTTCTCGCGCTGGTAAACCAGCTGGGCGAACATCCTGCGCTCGGCTTCTTCGGTGAACCGAGAGTGAATGTGCTGGCGCTGAACCTGGCGCTGGACAAGAAACACTAGCGTTTTAGTAAAAGATCAGTCAAAAATCAGAAATCGCATCCCCGCTACCGCAAGGGTCGGGGAGCTTAACAGCCCCAAGGCGAGGATATAGACAGAACCCATGGCCATCAGCAGCGACCAGCGACCGGACCCCGACGTATTGCTCGCTCATGTGCAGGCGCAGGAGCGTCGTGCCATCCGCGGCAAGCTGAGGATCTATTTCGGCGCATCGGCCGGCGTCGGCAAGACGTATGCGATGCTGAGCGCGGCGCGCAAACTGGTGGCGGATGGCCAGCAGGTGCTGATCGGCGTTGTCGAGACCCATGGCAGGGACGAGACGGCGGCCTTGCTGGAAGGACTGGAATTGCTGCCCGCGAGGCAGATCACCTACCGCGATAAAACACTGTCCGAGTTCGACATCGACGCTGCGCTGGCATTGCAGCCCGCGCTGATACTGATGGACGAACTGGCGCATTCGAATGCGCCCGGTTCGCGCCATCCCAAACGCTGGCAGGATGTGGAAGAACTGCTGGATGCCGGCATCGACGTGTTCACCACCGTCAATGTGCAGCATCTGGAAAGCCTGAACGATGTCGTCGGCGGCATCACCGGCATACGGGTGGCCGAAACCCTGCCCGACACCGTCTTCGACGAGGCCGATGAGGTCGTGCTGGTGGATATTCCCGCCGACGAACTGCTGGCCCGCCTGAAAACCGGCCGTGTATACAAGGCACAGCAGGCAGAGCGTGCGGCGAGAAATTTCTTCCGCAAGGGGAATCTGATCGCCTTGCGCGAACTGGCGCTGCGCCGCACTGCGGACAGGGTGGAAGACGATGTCCAGGCCTACCGCATAGAGAAGTCGATCAGCGCGGTATGGAAGACCGATGCCGCGCTGCTGGCCTGTGTCGGACCGCGTGTCGATGCCGACCACCTGATCCGCAGCGCTGCGCGTCTGGCCAGCCAGATGAATGCAGTCTGGCACGCCATCTACATAGAAACCCCGGCGCTGCAAAAACTGCCTTCGGCACAGCGCGAACGCATCCTGAAAAGCCTGAAACTGGCGCAAGATCTGGGCGCCAGCACGGCGGTGCTGGCGGGCAGCGACATTGCCCAGGCCATCGTCGATTATGCACGCGGCCAGAATTTTTCCCGCATTGTCATGGGCCGCAGCTCGCTGAACCTGCCATGGCGGGAGCCGCACATGAAGCGCATCGCCGCCTATGCGCCGGATATCGATCTGATCGAAATAGGCCGTGCTGCACAGGACAGGGCGGCAGACCAGGAATCGGTATCCTCTTCTACGCCGCGTGCCAAAGGCTTGGTCGAGAAAGTGTCCACTGCCCGCATACCGCCGCGCCAGCTGCGCTACGTGTTTGCGGGGCTGGCCAGCCTGGGCACGGCACTGATTGCCACGCCCTTGCTGCAGTATTTCAACCTGGTCAATATTGCGATGCTGTTCCTGCTGACCGTGGTGCTGGTCGCGGTCAAGTTCGGCAGGGGGCCGTCGGTCATGGCGACCGTGGTCGGGGTGTCGGCCTTCGATTTCTTTTTTGTGCCGCCGCGGTTTTCCTTTGCCGTCAGCGACTTTCAATACACGCTAACCTTTGCCGTCATGCTGGTCGTGGGGCTGATCACCGGCCACCTGACGGCCGGGCTGCGCTACCAGGCCAGGGTGGCGTCGCATCGCGAGTCGCGTTCACGCGCACTCTATGAATTTGCACGCGACCTGTCCGGCGTTTTGCAGGCCGAGCAGATTTCCGATACCACGCAGGCCATCATACAGCGTGCCTTCCGCGCTACCGCAACCTTGCTGCTGCCGGATGACAGCGGCCGCCTGCAGCCGCCGTCTCCTGCGATTGCCGGGCTGGACATGGGCATCGCCCAGTGGGCGTTCGACAAGGTGGAGACCGCCGGCATAGGCACCGATACGCTGCCGGCCAGCAATTTCTTTTACCTGCCGCTGGTAGCGCCCATGCGTACCCGCGGCCTGCTGGCGATACAGCCGGAAAACCGCCGCTGGA
The DNA here is from genome assembly GCF_049339885.1 of Undibacterium sp. TJN25. NCBI lineage: Bacteria > Pseudomonadati > Pseudomonadota > Betaproteobacteria > Burkholderiales > Oxalobacteraceae > Undibacterium > Undibacterium sp. TJN25. The sequence continues at coordinate 301,572 of NZ_JBMPPM010000003.1, forward strand.
TACTGATCCCCGAACAAAGGCAGCAGCTGGATACCTTTGCCGCGCTGGCGGCCATCGCGCTGGAGCGTGTGCATTACATTGAGGTGGCGCAGGATGCGCTGGTGCACATGGAGTCGGAAAGGCTGCGCAATTCGCTGCTGGCTGCACTGTCGCACGACCTGCGCACGCCGCTGACTTCGCTGGTCGGCATTTCGGAATCGCTGGCGATGTCGAAACCGCCGCTAAGCACCGCGCAGCAGCAAATGGCACAGGCCTTGCATGACGAAACCCTGCGCATGAGCGCGCTGGTGGCCAACCTGCTGGACATGGCCAGGATACAGAGCGGGGAAGTAAAACTGAACCTGCAATGGCAGCCCTTCGAGGAAGTGGTTGGCAGCGCGCTGCGCGCCAGCGGTTCGCAATTGACAGCGCACCAGATTATCACCAGGCTGGATCGTGACTTGCCGCTGATCAGTTTTGATGCGGTGCTGATAGAGCGCGTGCTGTGCAATCTGCTGGAAAACGCCGCCAAATATACGCCGCCTGGCTCGCGCATCACCGTCAGTGCCGAGACCAGCGGCAGCCTGATCAATGTGATGGTGTACGATAACGGACCCGGCTTGCCGCCAGGCCGCGAAGAAGCCATCTTTGAAAAATTTACCCGTGGCGAACGCGAATCGGCCAAGCCGGGCGTCGGCCTGGGCCTGGCGATCTGCCGCGCCATTATTGAAGCGCATCACGGCAGCATCCAGGCAGGACTATCGCCCGAAGGTGGCGCCTGCATCGTATTTTCCCTGCCGCTGGGCACGCCCCCGGCTATGCTTGACCTGGATGCCATGGACGGCAGCTATGCCGCTGTTGACGTCCGCGGTGCGGACGCCGCCCAACCCCATTACCAGATACAGACATGACAGAAGCTACTTCAAGCGCGGGCGCAGCAGGCGCCCCCTCCACCCCCACCGCCTTGCTGGTGGAAGACGAACCACAGATACGTCGTTTCGTACGCAGTGCGCTGGAAGAAGAGGGTTGGCAGATTTTCGAGTCCGGCAACCTGCAGCGCGGCCTGATCGATGCCGGCACCCGCCAGCCCGACCTGATCATCCTGGACCTCGGCCTGCCGGATGGTGACGGCGTGGATTTCATCCAGGACGTGCGCAAATGGTCCAGCGTGCCCATCATCGTGCTGTCGGCCAGGGTTAGCGAAGCCGACAAGATCAGGGCGCTGGATGCGGGCGCCGACGACTACCTGACCAAGCCCTTCGGCGTCGGCGAACTGCTGGCACGCGTGCGTGCGACTTTCCGCCGCCAGCGCCAGCCCGGCATCAGCCTGGACGGCGTCGTGCAGTTCGGTGAAGTAAAAGTAGACATGAAGGCTCGCCTGGTGACCAAGGCCGGCCAGATGGTGCACCTGACACCGACTGAATACCGGCTATTGACAGTGCTGGTGACCAATGCCGGCCGGGTTGTCACCAACCCGCAGCTGCTGCGCGAAGTTTGGGGGCCGTCGCATTCCGAGAGCGGGCATTACCTCAGGATCTATATGGGCCATTTGCGGCAAAAGCTGGAAGACGACCCTACGCAGCCGCGTTATCTGCTGACGGAAACAGCGGTGGGGTATAGGCTGATGCTGCCTGTTTGAGCATATTTACGTGACCTTGCAACGGCTGTAGCCCGGGTGGAGCGTAGCGCAACCCGGGGCACGGCTCATGGCTGAGCCTTCGGCTTTCGATGATTACGTGCGTTTTACATGAGCTTATATCTGCTCGGACATCCCCGCCTGCTCCCGGATTTCGCTACGCTGCATCCAGGCTACTTTTCTCCTTTTTTGGGAGAGGGCGCAATCAGCACTTATAAATCGCCTTATACAAAGCCGTCAACGGCGCATCATTCGCCGCCAGCCCCTGTTGTTGGGCGACGTGCAGGTGGATGAAGCGGATATGGGCGACCTTGTCGGACAGGCGCGAGATAATCGCCTGTGCGGCGAGGCTGTCGACATCGTCGACGATTACTAGTACCGGCAGGGCAGGGTTCCAGGAGCGGGCCGCGCTGATGCGCTGGATCAGCCTTTTCTGCCTGTCCTGGTTCCAGGAAGCGGTCTGTATCGCAAATACAGCCAGCCCTGTTGCTGCCAGCACATATAGCGAATCCTCATGCTGCAGCCGTGGCATGTCGATAACGACGTCGTGGTACCGTTCCCTGGCGTTTGCCAGTTCGTCGGCGATTTCTTCCACTGCCAGCTTGCGGCCTCGGGCGCCGGCTTTCATATCGGTTGCCAGCCATGCGCAATCGTCGCTGCCCTTGCGGTGCTGGTTGGGCTGCTTGTCCGGAGTTTTCTGGCAGATCAGCAAGACATTGCGGCCGGCATTGGCGCGGCGGCTCGCCAGCGATCTGGCGATGGAACCCGCAGTTGTTGCGGATGAGGGGGGGGAGCCGGCCGGTATGGCGGCGGCTTCCTGCGAAGCGATGGTGAGTATCATGATTGTAGAGTGGTAAGTGAAGCGGCAATACAATAAAGCGAGGTTCCAGAGGGTTGAATTTTTCCGGCGATGCTCGGTTGATTTTCAGCCGATGAAGTATTGGTGCGAGCCTGTCAGGATGCGGTCTACTGCAATCGCCGTCAGCAGCAGGCCCATCAGTTTTTGTACGCCGCCCACGGCCATGGCAAAGCCGAAGTGGTGCTGCAGCCGGCGACATGCCTGCATCAGTGCGGCGCACACCAGCACCGCGCAGGACAATGCGCCGGCCATCTCCAGCCAATGCCCCTGCTGCGTGGCGCTCAGCAGTAGTACGTTGGCCATTGCGGTTGGGCCTGCGGCCGCCGCCAGCAGCGAGCTGGGCGCTTCTGCCGGCGAACGGGTATCCTTGCTGGAAGGGCGCGAACCGGAAAACACTATGCTGATTGCCAGCAGGAACAGGATCAAACCTGAGCTGACCTGTACGCTGGCGATGGATAGCGAAAACCAGTGTATGACGGTCTGCCCCAGCAGGCTGATTCCCAGCAGCAGGAATAGCGACCAGAAGCAGGTTTGCAGTATCATCAAGCGGTTTCCGCTGTTGCTGGCGGGTCCGCCTGCTACAGTCTGGTCCGGCCGCAACGCATATACACAAGCCAATGGATTCAGCACCAGCAGCAGGATCAGGAACGCAGGAAGGAAATGGTTTTGCATGGTTTTGTTTAATGCGTATTGGCAGGCGCAAGGCACTTCAGCCATTCCACCGTCCGACCGTTCAGCCGCTCAGCTGTCAAACACCTCGCTGCACAGCTCTTTCATTTCGCTGATGGCGTCCGGGTCGGCCGGCTGGTATTCGCATACCGACAGGCCGCCCTGGAAAGCCTGGCGCAACGCACTGCCGGAATGAATCAGCGTATCGAACAGCCGTGCCGAAGGTATCCGGGCGACAAAGTCCCTGGCGACGGCAATTTTCTCTGCGGCGGGATGCTGCTCGCTGCTGATGATGACGGCCAAAATGCGCAGCCGGGGATTAAAGAGACGGGCGGTTTCTATGCGCGCCAGCAGTTTCTCTTCATTCAGCTGCTCCAGGCGCTCCAGGTCTACCGGGATGATCGCCACGTGTGCGGCGATCAGCGCAGAGCGGCTGCCCAGCGAATCGCGCGACTCGGTGTCGATGACGATGTCGTTGTAGCGGTAGCCCAGGTTTTCCAGTTCCGGCTGCAGGCCCTTGCCCGTGATGGAGCGTGCCGCGACCTGAGGGTACATGCCGCCGCAGTTCGCTGCGCGTTCGCTGCTCCAGTCCACAGAAGCATGCTGCGGGTCGTTGTCCAGCAGCAGCACCTTGCGGCCTGCCGCGCTGCGCAGCGCCGCAAGATTATCGGCCAACATGGATTTGCTGGCGCCGCCGGATTCATTGGCAATGGTAATGATCATGATCGTTCAGCTTTCTTTTTTTATGAATTTAGCGGACCAGATTCAGCAGGCCGCTTCTTTTTGCCGTGGATTTTTCCGTGTCCATCGATTTTCCCGCGACGGGGATTGCCATCAGTTTGTCCAGCGCGCTGGCGAGCTGGGCCCGGCCGGTTTTCGACATCGTCGTCATCGGCAGGCGCAGTTCTTCCTGTATCAGGCCTTGCATCGCCAGCGCGGCCTTGACCGGGCCCGGATTGGGTTCGGAGAACAATAGCTGTATCAGAGGCAGCAACTGGTTGAACAGCTCGCGTGCCTGCGCCGTGTGGCCGTTTTTGGCCAATGTGTGCAATTGCACGAACAGGTCCGGACGTACGTGCGCGGCGGCGGAAATGGCGCCGTGGCCGCCCAGGCACAGTGCGTGGAACAGCAGCGCGTCATCGCCGCACAGCACTTTGAGACCGGTGTGCCTGACCAGTTCGGCCATTTTCGCCAGATTGCCGCCGCACTCCTTGATGGCGACGATGTTGTCGCAGTGCTGCAAGGCGATGACTGTGCCGATATCGATGTTGACGCCGGTGCGCGACGGAATGTTGTACAGCACGATAGGGTCGTCAGTCGCCGCGGCGATCGCCTCGAAATGCAGGCGTATGCCATCCTGCGAGGGCCGCACGTAAGACGGTGCAGACACCAGGAAACCTGCCGAGCGCTGGCTGTCCAGCCGCGCCACTTTGTCCACCAAGGCCTGTGTGTCGCTGCCGCTGATGCCCATCAGCACCGGGCAGCTGCTTTGCACAGCTTCCAGCACGGCCGCCAGGACCTGGCTCTGTTCTTTTTCGCTCAGCGTGGCCGCTTCGCCCGTGGTGCCGCAGGCAACCAGGCCGTGCACGCCAGCATCCAGCATGGTCAATGCAAGCTGCTGCGCCCGGTCCAGGTCGGGTTTGCCGTTGCGGAACGGCGTGACGAGCGGAATCCAGATGCCTTCAAAGATGGTCATGATGTTTTGTCAAAAAATTGGAAAATAATAGTGGCGCCGTGTTAGACAGGCAGCAGCGGCGTGATGCGTCCAAATTCCGCCTGTGGCAGGCTGCGCATCACGTTGCGGATGATGGTGTCAACGGAATTTTTGCTCAGGCACAGCCAGACCTTCATCTTGGTTGCATGGTCTACCGGCTTCACACGCATATAGCTGACCAGTTCGCCGCAGGTGCCTACGATGACATGCCTGAGCTCCGTCACGGAAGCGGCGTCCACGGTGATGCGCATGATGAAGTCGTTCTGGATGGCTTTGGGTTTGTTGCGGTAGCTGATGTGCGTGACCCGCGCTGACGGTTCCTGACGCATCGCTTGCTGTTTGGCCGGTGCACAGCCTGGGGATTGCAGTTCTGCTGAAAACTCGTCGGGTGGAAAGGGGAAAGGAATGACCGACGATCTGCTGATGTTCTGGTTCATAAAAATCTTTGTCCGTTTAGGTGCTTTCAGCTTAGCAGCGGGGACGTAAAGATTCTCTAAAAAGGGTGGGGCAAAATGTAAACGGCCTATAAATATGCAATTGGCATCGGAGACCCCACCCGTGCTTCCGGGTGGGGTCTCCGCAAGGCCTATCCGTAAGGCCTATCCTATCAGATACCGTTCACGCTGGCGGCGGCTGTCAGGATGACGTTGGCTACCTCGGTCGGGTGCGACACCATCGATACGTGGCTGGCGCCGGGAATCATCGTGACTTGCGCCTTGATCCGCGCGGCTTCTCCCTGCTGGAATGCGGCCGGGATGATCTGGTCGCTGGTGCCCACCACAAAGTAGGAAGGCTTGCTCTTCCACGCGGCATTGCTTACTTTATCATCCAGCACATGGGCGAAGATCGGGCCCTGCGCGGTTGCCATCACTGTAGCTTCGCTGGTTGGCACGTCTGCGGCAAAATTGTTCAGGTACACGCTGGTGTTCAGCGTCAGGTATCCGCCACTGTCCGGGACGATGCCTTTCTGCCATTCCCCCGCCGGATATGGCTTGGTGAGGTCGTTGATCGATTCATTGTCGCCTGGCGCGAACGCATCGACATATACCAGGTTGACGACCTTGGCGCTGGTGCCGGCCTCCGTGATGACGGCGCCGCCGTACGAATGACCGACTAGGATCACCTGGCCTGATTCTGCCTCGATGGCGCGGCGTACGATGGCTGCGTCGTCGCCCAGAGAAGAGCGTTGTAATTGCACGGATACCACCTTCAGGCCGCGCTGTTGCAAGAGCGGCGTTACCTTGGCCCAGCTTGAACCGTCGGCCCATGCGCCGTGTACCAGCACGGCCGTGGTTGGCGTCGGTGGGATGGTGGCCGCGCTGCTGGTGCCGCCGCATCCAGTCAGTATGGCCGATGTGGCGAGGGCACCAACGGCAAGCGCGGCGAGGATAAACGGTTTGCGGAAACGGGAAGTCATGTCATTCTCCTTATTTGGCGGCTTGTTCAATGGCGCTCACCAGACCGGAAACATCGGTCAGGAAGGGCGTATGGCCGGTATTGAGCGTCAGCTCCAGGCGGACCGGCGTGGCGGCAATCATCTTTTCCTGCAGGTAAGGGCTGACGACCTGGTCCTGCGCGGTATGGATGTAGACCCTGTCAACCTTGCCGAAGCGCGCTGCAGTCAGCTTCACCGGCGTGACGATGGGCGCCAGCGGCTCATCGATGATCAGGTCCGGCAACACCTTGCGCAAACCTTCCGGAGCGCCGTTGGCGAACAGGTCGGCGCGGGCCGCATAGTCCACCGAAATCATGCCCTTGGCTTCGTCAATATGCAACGCTGGGCCGGCTTTGCTGTCACGGTCCTGTTTTGCCAGCGACAGCATCGATTCGCCATCCTGCGGCAGGTAGGCAGCGAGATACACCGCTGTCCTGATCCTGGCTGGCGCGGCTTCGGTCACGGCCGCGACTGCGATGCCGCCAAAGCTATGGCCGACCAGCACTACCGGCTGTGATTCGCCCTCGATTGCCTTCAGCACGGTGTCGCGATATACATCTCCGCTGACCAGGTTGGCCGCCAGAGGCGCGCTGGGGCGGCCCGGCAGATTGACGTTGATCACGCGGTAGCCATCGGCCTGCAGCTTGGCGCTGACGCCATCCCAGACGTGTGAGTCTTCAAATGCACCATGGACGAGGGCAATGGCCGGCTTTTCTGCAGCCATCGTTTGGGCGCCGATCAGGGCGGCGGAAGTCAGAATCAAGCTATTCAATGTTTTCATGTCATACTCCTGGTAAGAGGTTATTAAGGTTGGAAACTACAAGGCAAATGATAGGACGCAAGCAGATGAGCAGCCATATCCAAGAGGCCGGAATTCATGATCGATCGTCCGGGAAAATGCCCGACTACGGCATGGTAGCCACCCGGGCCGATGTCCTGTCCCAGGTGCTGACGCTGATACGCCTGCGCGGCGAACTGGTGTATTCAGCACGGCTGCGGGCGCCATGGAGCATTGCGTTTCCCAAGGGGGCAGCGCATTTCTATTTTGTCGAGGCCGGCACTATGTGGGTCAAGACCCTGAACGCCGAGCCGATTGCTGTGCATCAGGGCGACATGCTGCTGCTGCCGCATGGCATCGGGCATTTGATTTGCGACGATCCTGCCACGCCCCCGGCAGATATCGGCAGCCTCATCGGCGAACACTTTGACCGCGACAAGTCGGTGCTCGACTTCGGCGGCGATGGCGTACAGACGCGCGTGGTTGGCGGCCTGTTCCATTTTGAAGGGGGATCGCTGGCTGCCATCATGGCGGCCCTGCCCTTGATGGTGCGTATTCCCAGCCAGGAGGGCAAGGCGCCGGACTGGCTGCATGCGTTGACCCATTTCCTGGTCAAGGAGTCGCACGAGGTCGAACCTGGATCATCGCTGATGATTTCACGGCTGATTGATTTGCTGGTGATACGCACGCTGCGTTCCTGGGCTGCCAGCCAGACCCACCCAAGTAGCTGGGTCGGCGCACTGGGCGATGAGCGCATAGGCCGCGCATTGAGCGCCATCCATGCCGCGCCCTATCATCAATGGACCGTGGAAGGACTCGCCGGCATCGCTGCGATGTCGCGCTCCATTTTTGCCGAACGCTTTACTGCGCGCATCGGCGAGGCGCCATTGCAATATGTTAAACGCCTAAAGCTGACGCTGGCCGCGGACATGCTCTCCAGCGGAGGCCTGCGTGTAACACAGGCAGCGGAACGTATCGGCTATGCATCAGATGCAGCCTTCAGCCGCGCCTTCAAGGCGCAGTTCGGCTACGCGCCGAGCGAGGCAAGCCAGCGCCAAGGCAGCTCATGGAACAGCGTTGAATGAGAGTGCGGATATCTGCACTGGCACCGCGGCACCAGCTTGAGTGAGCCTGGTTACCGTGGCGGTTGAATTTTTATGGCACCTGCTTTTTATTGACCCAGGCTAGCCGGCAGTGCCCTTCATGCAAGGCCGGAATCTTCCCGCTAAAGCCAGCCTGTTTTCCTGAACCGGTAGTACAGATACCCGCATACCCCGGCCATCAGCGCCAGCGCGCACGGATAGCCATACTGCCATTCCAGCTCCGGCATGGCCTTGAAGTTCATGCCCCAGATGCCGGCAAACGCAGTGGCAACGGCGAAAATCGCGGCCCAGGCGGCGAGGCGCTTGTTGACTTCGCTTTCGTCAATGGCGACCATCGACAGGTTGACCTGTATCGCCGTGCTGATGGTGTCGCGTATCGTTTCAATGGAGGCATTCACGCGGTACAGGTGGTCATACACGTCGCGGAAATATTCCTGGGTATCGGCGCAGATGGCCGGTACGCGGCCGCCGAAAAGTTTGCCTGTCGCTTCCATCAGCGGCATGGCGGCATGCCGGACCTGCATGACCTTGCGTTTCAGCTGGTACAGGCGCTGGATGTTGGAGCGCTCGCTGCCGCTGGCGAAAATCTGTTCTTCCACCAGTTCCAGTTCTTCTTCCAGCGACTCGATCACGGGCAGGTAGCGGTCCACGACGGCATCTATCAGTGCGTAGAAGACAAAGGCGGAACCATGCTTCAGCAAGTGGGGTTCATGTTCGCAGCGGGCGCGCACGCCGAGGAAATTCTGCTGACAGCGGTTGCGCACCGACAGCACGTAGTTTTCACCGACAAACAGATTCAGCTCGCCGACGCTGACGGCGCCGTCAACGATTTCCACCGTATGGATCACGGCGAACAGCGAGTCGCCGTATTCCTCTATCTTGGGCCGCTGGTGGCCGTGCTGCGCGTCTTCCACGGCCAGTTCATGCAGGTTGAACTCGTGTTTCATCTGCATCAGCTCGGCATCTTCGGCGTCGCGTAGCGCGACCCATACGAAGCAATTCTCTTTTTCCAGATAGTCGCTGATTTGTTCCACGGGGATGTCGGAAAGCTTACGGCCTTCCTGGTAGGCGACGCAATTGATCAGCATATTTCTTGAGTCCTTTGAGAATGTGGGGATCACTGTAAAGCAAATCCGAGGAAAAATCAGCCGGAATGGCGCTCGCGATTATTGCTCTACATTAATTTTGATCATCATCTCATATTGCCGATAGCGCCGCGACCGGCCAGCTTGTGGCAAAGCCTCCACATTGCAGCCCAATTCGGCGGAGCGCGGCCATTTAGCTGCGTTTACCGCAATAGAGAAGAGTAAGATTGTTTTGCGCATTCTCCCGCGTTCTCATAAAAACATAACAAGTTCTGGAAGTCCGGATTGATAGCCGCTCTCGCAGCCCCATCGAAAGGATCCAATATGAAACTGTTTTATGATCTCAAAATCTCCGCCAAGCTGTTCACCGGTTTTATCGCGCTGCTGCTGCTAACCACTTTCCTGGGCGTGTTTTCCATTGTGCAGCTGGCCAGGGTCAACAACTCCACCTTCGATCTCGGCACCAACTGGATGCCCTCCGTGAATGCGGCCATGGGAATCAAGGAGAGGATTTCACGCGTACGCACGCAGGAAATGCAGATCGTACTGTCGGATAATCCGCAGGACATCGACAAATATCTGGCTCGCCTCCGGGAATATGCGGGCGAGCTTAAAAAATACGAATCGGATTACGCCGCGCTGATCTCCGAACCGGCGGAAAAGAGCATTTTTGCTGAATACACCGCGCTGTGGGATGCCTATCTGGCTGAGAACGGCAAGATAGTGGCGCTGGCCCGAGACGGAAAAAATAAGGAAGCGCGCGACATACTGCGCGGAGAGTCGTCGCGGCTGAACGCGGAAATGCTGAAGCGCATGGACGGCATCGTCAAGGTCAATGTGGACGGCGGTGTCCAGGCCTACCAGCTAGGCGAAAATATTTATTCCAACTCGCGCACGCTGATTATCGTAGTGCTGGCGGTCAGCATCGCGCTGGGTCTGGTGCTGGCCTATTTTATTGCCCGCGTAGTGGCCGGCCCGCTGCAACAGGCTTTGCGGGTTGCGCAGACGGTCGCTTCCGGCGACCTCACCAGCCATATAGAATCCAATTCCAGGGATGAAACCGGGCAGCTGCTGCAGGCGCTGAAGGAAATGAATGCCAGCCTGCTGAGCGTGGTGACCGAGGTGAGGGCGGGCACTGATATGATCGCCACCGCATCCACTGAAATCGCCAACGGCAATATGGACCTGTCGTCCCGCACCGAAACCCAGGCGAGTTCGCTGGAAGAAACCGCGTCCTCGATGGAGGAACTGACATCCACGGTGCGGCAGAACGGCGACAATGCGAAACAGGCCAACCAGCTGTCGCATTCTGCCTCCGCGGTTGCACAAAAAGGCGGCAGCGTGGTGTCTCAGGTCGTTGAGACCATGGGGTCGATCAATGAATCCTCCAAGAAGATCGTTGACATCATCGGCGTCATCGACGGCATCGCTTTCCAGACCAACATTTTGGCGCTGAACGCCGCGGTGGAAGCAGCCCGCGCTGGCGAACAGGGCAGGGGTTTTGCAGTGGTGGCCTCCGAAGTGCGCAACCTGGCCCAGCGCTCGGCCAGCGCCGCCAAGGAAATCAAGGCGCTGATCAATGATTCCGTCGAAAAAGTGGACCAGGGCACGCGGCTGGTGGACCAGGCGGGCATTACGATGGAGGAAGTGGTCGCCAGCGTCAGGCGTGTGACCGACATCATCGGTGAAATCACCGCCGCCAGCCAGGAACAGAGCACCGGCATAGAGCAGATCAACGACGCCATAGTACAGATGGACCAGGTAACGCAGCAGAATGCCGCACTGGTAGAGCAGGCAGCCGCAGCTGCGGGAGCCTTGCAAGACCAGGCCAGTAACCTGAGCCGCGTGGTTGGGGTCTTCAAGCTGGATGGACGGCATGGGGCGGCTTCAGTGCCAGCGCCTGCGCGTCCCTCCGCCCGGCCATCCACTGCTGCCATCAGGCCGCAGGCAAAGCCGGCTGCTCAAACCCAGAGGCTGGCGAGCAAGCCGGCAGCACTGAAGAAATCAGCAGTGGCGCCGGCGGCCGAGGATTGGGAGGAGTTTTAAGCCAGCGATTTGAAGGCCCGATTTTCTGCCGCGCAAAACCCCCTCTCCCGCGTGCGGGAGAGGGCTGGGGTGAGGGGAGTCAAACCGGGATAAAGGCCTTATTTTGGTTGGCAATCAAATTACAGCAAGATCAGCCTTGCCAAACGCTTATTGAAGATTGCTGCAAAAATATCGCAATATCAAATTTGCGCTCCTCACCCTGACTCTCTCGCGCATGCGGGAGAGGAAATGTTCGCTACTCTTTACTGCTGGCCGTTTGTAATCAGGTCTTCGCCAGATAAGTCTCCGCCAGCCGCACCCAATAGGTTGCGCCTATGGGCAGCAGATCGTCGTTGAAGTCGTAGCTGGGGTTATGCAGGTTGCATGGTCCCAGCCCGTGGCCGATGTCGCGGTGTTCGCCTTCGCCATTGCCGATGAAGACATAGCAGCCCGGCTTGGCTTGCAGCATGAAGGCAAAATCTTCGGCGCCCATGGTCGGCTCCACCTGCGCCTCGACCTTGGCGTCGCCTACTACGCCGCGCATGACATCGACACAGAATGCGGTTTCCTTTGCATGGTTGATCAGCGGCGGGTAATTGCGTTTGAAATGAAAGTCCACTTCGGCATCGAAAGCCGCGGCGGTGTGCTCAGCCACTGCGCGCATCCTGGATTCGACCAGGTCGATCACTTCGGTGGTGAAGCCGCGCACGGTGCCTATCAGTTTGGCGTCATCCGGTATGACATTGGTGGCGCTGCCGGCGTGGATCTGCGTGATCGACAGCACCGCGGTGTCCAGCGGGCTCTTGTTGCGGCTGATGATGGTCTGCCAGCTTTGCGCAATCTGCACCGCCACCATGATGGGGTCCACGCTCTTGTGCGGCTGGGCTGCATGCGAGCCCTTGCCTTTGACGGTCACTTCAAACTCATTGCTGGAAGCCATCATCGGCCCCGGTGTCACGCCGAAGGTGCCGACCGCTACGCCGGGCCAGTTATGCATGCCGAATACCGCTTCCACCGGGCACTGCTCGAACAGCCCGTCTTCTATCATCCGTTTGGCGCCGCCGCCGCCTTCTTCTGCCGGCTGGAAGATCACGTAGACCGTGCCGTCGAACTGCCGGTGCTGCGACAGGTAGTGGGCCGCACCGAGCAGCATTGCCGTATGGCCGTCGTGCCCGCAGGCATGCATCTTGCCTTCATGTTTGGACGCATGGGGAAAGGTATTGGTTTCCTGCATGGGCAGTGCATCGATGTCGGCGCGCAGTGCGATGGCCCGGCCGCTGTTGCCGTTTTTGATGATGCCCACCACGCCGGTGCCGCCCAGGCCGCGAATCACAGGGATGTCCCATTCCTGCAGCTTTTGCGCGACAACATCGGAAGTCCGGTGTTCTTCGTAGCACAGCTCCGGATGCGCGTGGATGTCGCGGCGGATCTTTTGCAGTTCGGCGTGGAACTGGATGATGGGGTCGATCAGTTTCATGGCGGTCTCCGTGCAGGCTTGCCGGTCGCAAGCCTGTGATATCGATATAAATGGATGTAACGGGCCGGGTAGGCCTAAGCTGTTAAATTATTTTGCCTGAAACAACACCCACAGGCAATGTAGGTAAAACGAGACGCAGTTCCCGCCATGCATGGATTGATTTTGTTGCACCAAAATAGCCCGCAGTGTATGTTGTTGCAACCTAGGCAAGCCGGTCTTTTTTTTACGGCTGCTTAAATGATTGTAGACCTTCCGGCAGTATTCTCTTGAATAAATCATAAGGAGTTTTCATGCTGTCCATGTTCCATCGAGTTGCCCGCCCGCCGCGCCATTTACGTCACTTACGCAATTTCTTGCTGGCTGCCGGCGCCGCATTGCTGGTCGCCGCCGCACCTGCCGCTAGTGCGCAAGAATTCAAGCTGGCGATGAGTTCGCCGCCCACGTCGCTGGATCCGCACTTCTACAACCTGTTCCCCAATCTGAACGTATCGGACCACATGTTCGAAACCCTGGTGAAGATGGATGCCGACAGCCATGTGATACCCAGCCTGGCCGAATCCTGGACGCTGGTCAACAACCTGACCTGGGAGTTCAAGTTGCGCAAGGGCGTCAAATTCCATGACGGCAGCGAATTTACCGCCGAAGACGTAGTCTGGTCGCTGGACCGCCCGGCAACCATCGTCAACAGCCCGGCCAAGTTCGACCAGTTCACCAAGGCCATCGTCAACAAGAAGGTGATGGATCCGTACACGATCAGGCTGACGACGAAGGAGCCGTATCCGCTGATGCTGGCCGACCTGACTTCGGTCTACATGGTGTCCAAGAAAGCCACGCAAGGCCTGGCCAGTGATGATTTTTCCAGCGGCAAGGGCATGGTCGGCACCGGCCCTTATAAATTTACCAAGTATCTGCGCGACGACCGCATAGAGATGGACCGTTTCGAAGGCTACTGGGGCAAATACCCCGGCAAATGGAGCAAGGTCACGCTGCGTTTTATCCCCAACGGCTCGACCCGCCTGGCGGCATTGCTGGCAGGCGACGTGCAGGCGCTGGAAAACGTGCCGACGCCGGACGTCGCCAGGGTGCGCAGCGACGCCAACCTGAAAATGGAATCCAAGGTGTCGCACCGGCTGATCTTTCTATATGTAGACGGCCTGCGCGACAAATCGCCTTTCGTCACCGACAAGGAAGGCAAACCGCTGGACAAGAACCCGATGAAGGATATCCGGGTACGCCGGGCGATTACGATGGCGATCAACCGCGATGCAATCCGCGACCGCGTGATGGAAGGCCTGTCGCAGCCGACCAATAACCTGGTGCCGGTGACATTGTTCGGCTACAACCCGGACCTGAAAGTCGTCAAATACGATCCCGAGGCGGCCAAGAAGCTGCTGGCGGAAGCCGGCTACCCCAACGGCTTCGGCATTACCATCCATACGCCGAACAACCGTTATGTCAACGACGAAAAAATCACGCAGACCATCGCCCAGATGCTGTCCCGCATAGGCATCGCCGCCAAGGTGGAAGGCTTGCCGATGTCCATCTATTCGGCACGCGGCATCAAGCAGGAGTTCTCGCTTGGCTTGCTGGGCTGGGGTGCGCAGACCGGTGAAGCGTCGTCCACCCTGCGGGCCATCGTCGCCTGCGAAGACCCTGTCAAGGGTTTCGGCGTGGCCAACTGGACCCGCTTCTGCAATCCAAAAATGGATGCGGTACTGTCCAGGGCGATCAATATCGTGGACGACAAGGAAAGGCTGAAGCTGTTGCAGGAGGCAACCGCGATCAGCGTCAACGACGTGGATCTGATCCCCATCCATCAGCAGGTGACGACCTGGGCGATGAAAAAGGGCATCACATACATCCCGCGCACCGACGAGCGTACACACGCGTACGAATTCAGCCAGAAATAGGCGCTATATTGACATTAGCGTTATATTCACGCCAGGGCGCCCGTCAATTGTGACGGGCGCTTGCTTTCAGATGTCACCAGAGAGACCGCAGGAGTTTTATGCTTGTTTTTATTATCCGGCGCATGATGCAGAGCATAGTAGTGCTGCTCATCATGTCCTTGCTGGTATTTGCCGGCGTGTATGCGATAGGTAATCCTATCGATGTACTGATCAGTCCCGATGCCGACCAGATCGAGCGCGCCCGCACCATTGCGGCATTTGGTCTAGACAAACCGCTGTATGAACAATATTTTGTTTTCCTCAAGCATGCGCTGAGCGGCGACCTCGGCCGTTCGTTTGCGTTTTCCACACCGGCGCTGCAACTGATCTTCGAGCGCATGCCGGCGACAATGGAACTCGCCGTATTCGCCATCCTGATCTCCATCGTGCTCGGCATACCGCTGGGGCTGCTGGCCGGCCTGCGGCCCAACAGCATTACCGGCAAGAGCATCATGAGCATTTCCATACTCGGGTTTTCGCTGCCCAGCTTCTGGGTGGGGCTGATGCTGATCATGGTGTTTGCCGTGCAGCTGGGCTGGCTGCCATCCAGCGGCCGGGGAGAAACCACGATGCTGCTGGGCATACCGGTCAGCTTCCTGAGTCTGGACGGGCTGAAACACCTGATCATGCCGGCGTTTAACCTCGCGCTGTTCAACGTGGCGCTGGTCATCCGATTGACGCGCGCCGGCGCGCAGGAAGCGCTGCTGCAAGACTATGTGAAATTTGCGCGCGCCAAGGGGCTGAGCAATGCACGCATCATCGGTGTGCATGTGCTGAAAAACATCCTGATCCCGATTGTTACCGTGATAGCGCTGCAATTCGGCTCCATCATCGCGTTTGCGATCGTGACCGAATCGGTATTCGCCTGGCCCGGCATGGGCAAGCTGATCATCGACTCCATCCGCGTGCTGGACCGCCCGGTAATCGTTGCCTACCTGCTGCTGATTGTGACGCTGTTCATCCTGATCAATCTGGTGGTGGACGTGATTTATTCGCTGCTCGACCCGCGCGTGCGCCTGTCGGAGGCAAAAGGATGACTGTGGAAAATAATAAAAAACTGGCGGCGCCGGAAACTCCTTTGCGCCGCTTCACCCGCCATTTCTTTGCCAGCAAAGTGGCAACCGTGGGTTTCATCCTGATGGTCATTATCCTGCTGGCGGCGGTCTTCGCCCCCGTGATTTCGCCGCAAAATCCCTATGACCTGTCCAGCCTGGACGTCATGGATTCGCGGCTGGAGCCCGGCCAGCAGTCAGCCGACGGCAAGATGACTTTTTTGATGGGCACCGATGAGCAAGGACGCGACATGCTGTCGGCGATCATTTATGGCGTGCGCATTTCCGTTATTGTCGGCGTGTCCAGCACGGTGATCGCGCTGTTGATCGGCCTCAGCCTGGGCCTGTGCGCAGGTTATGCCGGCGGCAGGGTGGAAGCCTTCATCATGCGCGTGGCCGACATCCAGCTGTCTTTCCCACCTATCCTGATTGCGTTGATCCTGCTGGCGCTGACAGGGCAGGGCGTGGGCAAGATCATCATTGCGCTGGTGGCCGTGCAGTGGGCCTACTATGCCCGCACGGCGCGCAGTGCCGCCCTGGTGGAGCGCAAGAAGGAATATATAGAAGCGGCAACTTGCCTGGGGCTGTCGCCTACCCGCGTCGTGCTGCGCCACCTGCTGCCCAACTGCCTGCCGCCGCTGATTGTCATCGCCGCCTTGCAGGTTGCTTCAGCCATCTCATTGGAAGCGACGCTGTCTTTCCTGGGTCTGGGTTTGCCGGTGACCGAGCCTTCGCTGGGCCTGCTGATCGCCAATGGCTTCCAATACCTGTTGTCCGGCAAATACTGGATCAGTTTCTTTCCAGGGATTGCACTGTTGCTGACCGTGGTTGCCATCAACCTGGTGGCGGACCAGTTGCGCGACGTGCTGAACCCGCGCCTGCAAACACAATGACGAGAACATTTCCATGACCCATACTGCAACCCTCGTCGTCGAGAATTTAAAAACCCAGTTCTTCAGCCGCGCCGGCACCGTCACGGCGGTGGATGATGTGTCCTTTTCGGTGGAACCCGGCCAGATCATGGGCCTGGTCGGCGAATCCGGTTCCGGCAAATCGATGACCGGCTATTCCATCATGGGCCTGATTGATGCGCCCGGCAAGGTCAGCGGCGGCAGCATACGGCTGAAGGGGCGCGAACTGCGCGGCTTGTCGGCGGAAGAAATGCGCCAGATCCGGGGCAACCGCATCGCGATGATCTTCCAGGATCCGATGATGACGCTGAACCCGGTCTTGCGTATCGACACGCAGATGATGGAAGCCGTGTTTGCGCATAACAAGGTCAGCAAGGAAACCGCGCGTGAAATGGCCAGGGATGCGCTGGCCCGCGTCGGCATACCTTCGCCGGATGAGCGCCTGCTGGCCTATCCGCACCAGTTTTCCGGCGGCATGCGGCAAAGGGTGGCGATAGCCACCGCGCTGCTGAACAAGCCCGACCTGATCATCTGCGACGAGCCGACCACGGCGCTGGACGTGACCATCCAGGGCCAGATCCTGTATGAAATGCAAAAGCTGTGCAGGGAATCCGGCACGGCGCTGATCTGGATCACGCATGACCTGTCGGTCGTGGCCGGCCTGGCCGATACCGTGTCGGTGATGTATGCCGGCAAGATCGTCGAAAGCGGCGAGGTGCATCAGGTGCTGGAGCATCCGCGCCATCCGTATACGCACGGCTTGATCGCGTCGGCGCCGTCGCGCAATCCGCATGGTCAGCCCTTGAAACAGATACCTGGAATGACTCCATCCTTATTGAACTTACCCTCCGGCTGCGCGTTCCGTGAACGTTGCGAGCGCGCTACGACCGTGTGCGAACAAACTCCGGCGCTCAGCATCGTGGATGGCCGCGCGCTGCGCTGTTTCCATCCGGTTGAGGAACAGGAGCTTGCCGCATGAACCAGCTTGCCGATGCAAAGATGATGGAACAACAGACGCTATCCGCTGCTGCGCCTATCCTGGAACTGCGTGCAGTCAGTAAACGTTTTGTCAAATCGCTGGATATCGCCGCAAAGATCGCCAACGGTTTCGGCGCAGGGCTCAAGGAGCAGGTCGTGCACGCCGTCGACGACGTCACGCTGACGATACAACCCGGCGAGGTGGTCGGCCTGGTCGGTGAATCCGGCTGCGGCAAATCCACGCTGGGCCGCATGGCCGTGGGCTTGCACAGCCTGTCCGCCGGCAGCCGCCTGTGGAAGGGGCAGGCCATAGACCAGTTGCCCGCCGCTGAAAAACGCCGGTTGCAACTGGGCATACAGATGATTTTCCAGGACCCGTATGCGTCGCTGAACCCGCGCATGCGCGTGCAGGACATCGTCGGCGAGGCCCCGGTCGTGCACAAGATCATCGCCGGCGGCGAGCAGAAAGACTATGTCGAAGGGCTGCTGCAAACGGTGGGGCTGGACCCTGCCGTGCTGCGCCGCTTCCCGCACCAGTTCTCCGGCGGCCAGAGGGCGCGCGTCGGCATTGCCCGCGCGCTGGCGGTCAAGCCTGAATTCCTGGTCTGCGACGAAGCTGTCGCCGCGCTGGACGTATCGATACAGGCGCAGGTGCTGAATCTGTTCATCCGCCTGCGTGACGAGTTGAAGCTCACCTATCTGTTCATCAGCCACGACTTGGGCGTGGTGCGCCACCTGTCCGACCGTGTAGTCATCATGTACCTGGGCCAGGTAGTGGAATCGGCGCCCACGACCGAAATTTTCGGCCACGCCAACCATCCATACACACAGGCGCTGCTGGCGTCCGCGCCGAAGCTGGAAGTCAAAAAGATAGAATTCCTTGCAGTAAAAGGAGAAATCCCTTCGCCGCTGAACCCGCCGTCAGGCTGCTACTTCCATCCCCGCTGCATACACGCGATGGAACGCTGCAAGCAGGAGAAGCCTATGCTAAAAGAGATATCGGTAGGGCATTTTTCAGCCTGCCATTTGAATGGATAGAACGCTGATTTGGTCTCTGGCGTGGCTCAAATGTGTTAATGAGCATATGGCTACTTACATAATTCGATCGACTCAGGGTCGAGGGTGACGAATCCGTGTTCATCCTCTGTCTGCGCTGCAGCTATAAAATCAAACATCTCTTCGCCAATAATCGATTTGTCACCAGTTTCCATATAGCGAAGGAAGCAGTTGCCAAGTTCGGCATCCGTAGAAAAAAATGAACTTATCCTGCTTCGCACGATTTCATTTTCTGTGCCGGCAATTCCTGTTTTGTTAAAACGATTTTTTTCTTGATTGGAAGAAAGATAAAACCTTTCAATGAACGTCATATTTACGGACAAATCTAAAATCATTTCTCGAAATGTAGGATCTTTCGAATAAACAAGTCGAAGATATTTTTGTAAAGCGAGTGTTTCGCTTTCTTCCATTATGGCTTGAGGTTTCCAACGCGTGATCGATTCATCGCGCGAACATATGAGATAACGTTTCAATTATTCCCTTTCATCTGAATGGATTTAAATCTGCAAGTCATCAAATTAGCTAAATTTTGCTATACAAATTTTTTGTGATGCTATCAGAAAAAAAGTGAAAAACACGGTAATCGCTCAATATGCAGCTTTCAAATAGAAATTTTTCTAAGCTAAGGAAGCGAAAAACATCAACGGATAATAATTGAGGTAAATCGCTAACTTGGAGACGGTTGCCATTTTTATGTAAAGTCACGGCCAAGAGTTCGCTTCACAGGATGCTGATATCAGCGTCGCTTTATTGAAAAAAACGGGCTCGTCTTTCGATAGCCTCAGCATAGTAGTATTTTGCGACATTCAAAAATGTTATGATCAGCGTACACAATGCCAAATATAACAAGTTCATCATCAAGCCGGTACTTGAGAAATTGTTGGCGATGGATTGGTTATACTGCGCCTCTAGAACTCAATATATTTTTCCACTATGAAGAAAAAAAGCAAAACGCCCCCGCTATCATTTGCCGCATATCAGCGTCTTCATAATGTTATTCACAGTTTGTCGAATAATTTTGCACATGGGCCTGATCGCTCTTGTGTTTTCTTTAGCATTACCGGTGCAGCACTAATGCACAAGCACTATCAGCTAGATGCGCAAGTAGTCTGCGGTGGTGGCGCAGTAATGTTAAACGATAAGCCAGAAACTGCGTTGTCGTGGTTCGTGAAACGCCCGGACGGAACGATAACTACTGGACATGAAGCATTTCACGCTTGGATCTCTTGTGAAGGCTGGCTAATCGATCTTACAGCTCCGAATTACCATGAGGCGCTAGAAGGTGCGACACTTCAGAATCCGACGAATGAGCAACAGTCCGTCCCTTCTATCAAGGTACCGCGCATGATGTTGCAAAAACCCCTGACGGAAACCGAAAAGGAACTTGATGAGGTAAGTAAGCCCGGTGATTGCGTATTTTTTCCAGATATCGAAGTTACGACTACGGTAATTGACGAGGCGTTCGAACGAGTCCAACTTGGAGATATCATTAACATTGCATACAACTGGCATCGTCCAGTGCCGCATAAGATGGAATCATCCGTCACCATTATGGATAATTATGGTGAGGTCCAGACGATCAGCCTCATTAGGCGTGAGTTGGTTGGAAAGTGGTAACGGCTAAAGCGATAACTTCGCCTTAGGTTCAGAGCTTCGTACATGACTGGCAATCTGAAGCTAAGCCGGTCCTAGATCATAGTGACGGGTAGTTTAAGGATATGATGGCGCATAGAATTATAGTGCCAACAAGTTTCGATCCCATCACGGCAATTGACGCACATTGTTGTAAACCATATCCAAGGTGACACACTTAGCGCTGCGATAAAGTCTAGTGCGAGATCGGCGCGCCGAGCTGAAGCTGGCCTACCTGTTCATCAGCCACGACCTAGCGGCCCGGCAATGCTCAAGGCTTGGCGAGCTGCGCTGTGGGTGTCACCGGCGGTGACCACAAAGGAACCGCAGTGGCATTGATTTTATGTGGCAGCAGTCCCGCGGACTGGAAGGCATCGGCGATGCGCTGTTGTTCTCCCAGCGCCGTGCTTACTACCGCCCGCACTTCATAGCTGCGGCGGCTGTTCGCCAATTCTACGGTCGCTGTGTCGAGACCCCAGATCGGAGCCAGGAAGGCTGCCGCTTCCTTGGGACTTTGCTTTACCCAGTGTCCGGTTCTCCTGAGTTCCTCAAAGATGATATTCAGCAGGTCAGAGTGCGCTTCGGCAAATGGCGTTGCGGCCAGGTAGTACCTTTGGTAGTCCGCGATGCCCTTGCCGTCTGCCAGGATACGAGCCTGGGTCTGGCGTTGCGCGCCGGCCAGGAATGGGTCCCAGGTGACCCATGCGTCAACACTGCCGCGTTCGAAGGCAGCGCGGCCGTCGGCCGGTGTCAGGTAGGCGGGTTCGATGTCCTTGAAACTCAGCCCGGCCTTGTTCAATGCCGCGATCAGCAGATAGTGGCTGCCGGCCGCCTTGGTGAGCGCTATCTTCTTGCCTTTCAGTTCGGCGACGGTCTGGTATGGCGCGTTGCTGCGCACCAGGATGGCTTGCGCCGACGGCGATGGCGCTTCCTGGGCGAGGTAGGTCAGCTTGGCTCCCGCTGCCTGTGCAAATACCGGCACGGTATCGGCAACGTCGGCGCTGACATCGATGCCGCCCACGTTCAATGCTTCCAGCAAAGGCAGGCCGCTGGAAAATTCGCTCCAGCTGATCTTGGCCCCCAGTTGCGCCAGCCGTTTTTCCAGCACTCCCTGGGCCTTGATGATGGTGATCAGTGTCGACGACTTTTGGTAGCCGATACGGATGGTGTCCGGCTGTTTTTGCGCGTGCGCGGGAAGGGTGGCAAACGAGGCGAAAAATGCCGTGGTTGTGAGCAGGGCAAGCAGGCGGCGGCGTTGGTTACGCATATCGGAATCCAGTCAGGGAGGGATGGTCGATTGTAGGGATTCCCTGATGGAGCTTAAACGAATCTTTTCGTGTATCGATATTGGTTTACTGGATATGTTTGGCCGGCTTGCATTTCATTGCGAAAAACTGGGCGATAGGTTAAGTTGGTGCATCAATTTTTCAAGGGTGGCAATGCAGCTTTGACTTCAACAGTTACTGAATTAATGTGCCCGCTGATCTTCTACTGTTTTGCCACTCTCCAATTTTTTGTGCGTTCTCTTTGGTGTCCATCCTCTCAGGAATTAATCGGGGCACTTTCTTGCTAAGTCGTTCCGCATTCCACAATATCCAGTAGAAACGACCCAGTCTTCAATTTCGCCTCATACAGAATTACATGACGACCACTTGCGTGCAGAAGTGTCGCTATTCGTTCTCTTTCGTGTTGAGGCATGTACATTCCATAAATAACGCCTTCGAGCAATGGTGTTGGATATAAAAGGTGACGTGGCTCTTTCGTAAAATCTCGACTGAACTCAATCAATCGCCACTCTTTTTCATATTGCCAGCTGAGATATTTCGTTAGAAATAATTTATTAAAATCATCACTTTGATCTTCTGCAAAAAAATCAACCTCCGGATAATCAAGCGTATATTGGACGGGCTCAACGTAGTCAAATAGGTCGGCAGTCCGATATTTGAGGCACATTCCCTTGTGCGCGTCTGCGTAGTGATAGTACATCACCGGACAATGCCCGGTTTCTGTTAAACACAACACGCCAACATTTCTGACTTGGCGTTCAACTACTTCACGAGCAAACAACCAAAAAGCGTCGTTCATTGCTGGGTATTTGTTGTGATATTCGATCATGTGACGCTCTACCTCGACGCCATTAGCCATTGGATGTTCCAGCTTAATAGCACGGAAAAACGTCTGCTTACGAAAATGCGCTATAGCAAGTTCGTCTCCATTTTCAAAACGATAGTGCGGCTTGCAATCCATAGGGTCATTAAACTCCTTTGGATCAGCAAACCATAAAAGATTAGTTGTCAGATTTTTTTCGTCACGTTCATTTTTAAAAGATCGATATCTATACAAAAATTCAGGTGGCATTTCAACTATCCTTTTCATTGAATTTAGCATTGTGGAAACAAATGTAAATTGACAGCTAATTGTGGTGTACCCGCGGTTTACTCTGGTTTGTTCTCACACATAGCTAAGCTATCTATGTAAGAAGATCATTACTCTTATCCTTGAACGAATCTTATCGTCAGCTATTGTGAGCTAGGGTAACGGTGAAACCAGACATCAATCAAGGGCAATATGTCATTGTTACGTATAATCACGGCAGGAATCCGCATCACTGCTTGCGGAAGTCATCATCGCTTTATTGGAAAAACAAATAATGGCCTCATCCCCCGATAACCTCAGCATGGCGGTATTTTGCGACTTCGAAAACGTCGCCCTCGGCGTGCGCGACGCCAAATACGACAAGTTCGACATCAAGCCGGTGCTGGAACGCCTGTTGCTGAAAGGCAGTATCGTCGTCAAGAAAGCCTATTGCGACTGGGACCGCTACAAGAGCTTCAAGGCCGGCATGCATGAAGCCAACTTTGAGCTGATCGAAATCCCGCACGTACGCCAGTCGGGCAAGAACTCGGCGGACATCCGCCTGGTCGTTGATGCGCTGGACCTGTGCTACACCAAGTCGCATGTGAACACCTTTGTCATCATCAGCGGCGATTCGGATTTTTCACCGTTGGTGTCCAAGCTGCGCGAGAACGCCAAGCAGGTGATAGGCGTGGGCATCAAGCAATCGACTTCTGATCTGCTGGTGGCCAATTGCGATGAATTCATTTTTTACGACGACCTGGTGCGCGAGAGCAGGCGAGCGGCGCAAGGCCGTGGCGTGCGTGAAGCACAGCCGGCCCCCCGGCGTACGCCAGAGGAAGAGCAGCATCGCCGCGAGGAAAAAGAAGGGCGCCGCAACCAGGCGATCGAGATCGCCATGCATACCTTCGATGCGCTGGTGTCCGAGCGCGGCGACAGCGGCAAGATCTGGGCGTCGATGCTGAAGGAGGCGATCAAACGCCGCAAGCCCGATTTCAGCGAGTCTTATTACGGTTTCCGCACCTTCGGCAACCTGCTGGAAGAGGCGCAGGCGCGCGGCCTTCTGGAATTCGGCCGCGACGAAAAATCGAATACCTATGTGTACAAGAGCACTGGCGGCAATGCAGTTGCTGGCAAGGCCGGCGATCAGGCAGGCGAACAGCCAAGGCCGATATCGGAAGCGGAATCTGAAAGCGTGGCAGCGGTTGTTGCAGAACAAGCCCAGGCCAAGCCGGAACGCCGTCGCAGCCGCGGCGGACGCAAACCGGCAGCGGCCAGGGGTAACGGTGCGCGTCAAGGCGGGCCTGAGCGCGCCAATGGCGAAGAAGTGCAGGCTGAGCCCGCGGTGTTTTCCGCACCTGCGGCCGCAGTTGCCGATCCAATGCCCGCTGCGGTAGAACAGGCGCATGAAGCGGTAGAGCCGCTTGCAACGGCGGACGCCAAGGCAGGCAAGAAAACACCGCGCAGGCCGGCAGCGGCGGGCAGCAGCGGCAGGGCCAGGAAGGCCGCCGGTAGCGTACCTGCAGAAGAGGCAGCGCCGGTTAAACCGGCAAGCAAGCCAGCAGCCCGCACACGCCGTCCACGCAAAACGGAGGCAGCGGACGAGTAGTTTGCTCGTTGCTGAATAAAGCCTGGGCCGGCCTCCGCCTCAGGCTTTTTTTGCGGCCGCCGCTTTTGCCGCGCGTGGCCGGCTTTTCGCAGCCTGGCGTTTTGCGAAGATCATGTCATACAGCCTTTGTGCTGCGGGAGACAACTGCCGGCCGCGCTGGCGTATCAGGCCTATCGTGCGGCTGATGACGGGTTCCACCAGCGGTACACTGACAAGTAGCGGATGTCCTTCCTGCGGCATTGCCAGCCGGGGTACGGCGGCGATGCCGAGGCCGGCTTCGACCAGGCTGACCAGCGTCAGCACATGTCGCACTTCGCAAAACCAGCGTGGTCGCACCGGGCTGGCGGTTAAAGCCTGGTCCAGCAGCATGCGGTTGCCGCTGTCTCGCGTTACTGTCATGTACTCATATTCTCCCAGTTCGGCCCAGCTGACTTTTTTGCGTTTCGCCAGCGGATGGTCGTTGCGACAAGCCATGACAAAGTCTTCCTTGAAGATGGCCTGGAAATCGACGTCCGGTTCCTGCGTGCCGATATAGTTGAGGCCGAAGTCGGCCTCGCTGCGTGCAACCGCCGCCAGCACTTCGTTGGCCCCTTCGTCGATGACGCGGACCAGGATGTTGGGGTATTGGTGGTGGTAATCCTGTAGCACGTCCGGCAGGAAATAGCGGACGGCGGACGGCACGCAGGAGATGCTGACCTCGCCGCGCATCTTTTCCGCGACATCGCGCATGCCCATCAGCGATTCTTCCAGCCCCACCAGCAGCTCGCGCGACTTGCGCATGAATTCGCGCCCTACGGGTGTCAGCGCGACCTTGCGCGTAGTGCGCTCGAACAGCCGTACACCCAGCGAAGTCTCCAGCCTTTCTATGCGCCGCGACAGTGCCGACTGCGACAGGTGCAGTTCCACCGATGCGAGGCTGAAGCTGGCATGGTCTGCCACCGCAATAAAGGCGCGCAGGTCGGATAAATCAAAATTTATGCGTGACATGCATGAATACCTTCGAATTTTGCATTTCACATTCTAACAGCGATGCCGCATCATCTAGCGCTACGCTTTGTATTCCCCCGGATTCCCGATAAATCTAATAAGAGACAACTCATGAACGATAACAACCGCCGTAATTTCCTCAAATCCAGTGCTTCCGGCGCGATCGCCTGCGCGGTGCCAGCCCTGGCTTCTGCTGTCGCCGGCTCTGCCTCTGCTGCTGAACCTGTTGCCAAGGAAGTTCCTGCCGCGGCAAACGGCCAGGGCGTCACGCGCACGCTGGCCAGTTATATCGTCCGTTCCCGCTATGAGGACTTGCCGGAAAACGTCAGGAAAGAAGGCGCGCGCACCCTGCTGAACTGGGTTGGCGTTGCCATAGGCGGGTCGCGCCACGAGACGGTGGACCGCGCGGTTGCCGCGCTCGGCCCTTTTTCCGGGCCGAAGCAAGCCAGCCTGCTGGGCCGGCATGAACGTTTTGACATCATGAACGCGGCCTTCGTCAACGGTGTCAGCAGCCATATTTTCGATTTTGACGATACCCACCTCAAAACCATCATCCATCCGGCCGGTCCTGTTGTTTCAGCGATCCTGGCCTTTTCGGAATACCAGCCGGTGTCAGGCAAGGATTTCCTGAACGCGCTGGTGCTGGGCGTGGAAACGGAATGCCGGATAGGCAACGCCGTTTATCCCAACCACTACGACATAGGCTGGCACATCACCGGCACGGCCGGCGTGTTCGGCGCGGCGGCTGCCGCCGGCAAGCTGATGGGGCTGAGCGAGCAGCAGATGGTATGGGCGCTGGGCCTGGCCGCTTCGCAGCCGGTGGGCCTGCGCGAATCCTTCGGTTCGATGAACAAGAGCTTCAACCCTGGCAAGGCGGCCAGCAACGGCCTGTTCGCTGCACTGCTGGCGGCCAAGGACTACACCAGCTCGGAGGGCATGATAGAAGCCAAGCGCGGCTGGGCCAATGCCATCAGCACCAAGCAGGATTACCAGGAAATCACCGGCGGCCTGGGCACACGGTATGAGGCCTTGCTAAATACCTACAAGCCCTTTGCCTGCGGCATCGTGATTCATCCGGCGATAGATGCAGCCATCCAGCTGCGTAACCAGAACAAGCTGACCGCCGACATGATAGACAGGGTGGAACTGCGCGTGCACCCGCTGGTGATCGAGCTGACAGGCAAAAAGACGCCGCAGATCGGTCTGGAGGGCAAGTTCAGCGTTTACCATTCGGTGGCGGTGGCCATTGTGGACGGCGCCGCCGGCGAACGTCAATACAGCGACCGCGCGGTGCGCGATCCCAAAACAGTGGCGTTGCGGGACAAGGTCAATGCCACGATCGATCCGGCCATCAAGGCCGAACAGGTGGATATGACCATCGTGCTGAAAGACGGCCGCAAATTGCACAAGTTCATCGAGCATGCGATAGGCAGTACGCAGGTGCCGATGACGGACAAGCAGCTGGAAGCGAAATTCATCGATCTGGCGGATGGTATCCTGCCGGCGGCGCAGACCCGCGCGGTGATGGATGCCTGCTGGCAGGTTGCCCAATTGCCTGCCGCGGCAAGTATTGCCAGGGCGGCGGTGCCGGCGGCGTAAACTGCCGTCTGGTATGGCAATGCCGGGCAGGCCATATTGTTGCCAGCAAAGTTATTGGAGTGATGAATATCTGATATGCGCAAAATAAAGAGGACTTATTTGTTGCGCTGCGATATAGTCACTCCTGTCTCCTCCAATACCTCCTAAAGGTTTGGATTTAGCCCGCAACCGCAAGGTCGCGGGCTTTTTTTTGCCCGGGATTATACCGTCGTTTGGCCGGCTTTAAAATTGACTCTAGCCATGCTGTTAAAGGGCTTACAGGGGATTTGCCGATATGGCGTCTGTCGTGACCTGTGTCTGGGCAAAGAACCCTGAGCCGCCAAGATATAAGATTTCTAAATAACAGATATAAGAATAATAAAGTTCATTTATTTGCTGCGCTGCGATAAAGTTACACCTGTCTCCTCCAACACCTTCTAGGTTTGGATTTAAGCCCGCGAATAGCGGGCTTTTTTTTCGCCTATCCCTTGCGGAATAGCTTGTCGATTTCGGGATTCAGTTTGTCCAGCAATTCATTCGGCACGATCTTGCTGCACCACAGGTAGCGCAGGTTTCCCTTGGTCATATCGGAAAAATGCACCAGCTTGAACTGCTCAGGCCGGAAGCTGGATGCCGCAACCAGCGCCGCATACGCATCTTCCGACATAAAAAAATAGTCGCCGCGCCTGGCCATCAGCATATTCAGCATGTTTGGCAGTTCCGCGCTGGTGGTTTCTGTGCGGGGCTGGTATCTGGCGACGGAATCATCGACAAATTTGCCGAAAGAATAACCGACCTTGGACAGCATCGTGAGTTGCGGCTGGCGCAGCGTTTCTTCCAGCTTGCGGCCGTCTGTCATGGCCGCGTTGTCGGCGCGGGTCAGCGCCACGACAGGGCGGGCCAGGTAGATAGGGTGGCTGAACTTGCCGACCTTTTCACGCTCCGGGTTTTTCAGCGCGCCGACGATGCAGGCGCTTTCCTGGCTGTCCTGCAGGATCTGGTATTGGCGTGCAAGCGGGATCTGCTGCCATTTATAGGAAACCCCGGCCTGCTGGAACGCCTGCGTCACCGGGACGGCAATCAGCCCCTCCATCTTGCCGTTGTTATGCTTGTCGAAATGGAATGCAGGATGCTCGACATACAGTAGCGTGATGTCGGCAGTACCGGCCGCCTGGGCGGTATCCAGCAAGCCGGCCATGGCCAGCAGGAGACACTTTTGTTTATGCATAGTGATGCTGCCAGCTACGTGGGGCAAATCGATTCGTTTATATCATAGCCGGATTCAGCGGGAGGGCAAGCTGCCCGGGGACCGGCAATGCAGTCTACCCGTAGTGTTGCTGTATATCAAGAGTTATGCTTATGGGAAATATCTGATATAAGCAAAATAAAGCATACAGCCGTGTTGCGGTGCGGTAAAGTTACACCCGTCTCCTCCACACCTTCTTAGGTTTGGATTTAGCCCGCAACCGCAAGGTGAGCGGGCTTTCTTTTTTCCGCTCGCCTTCTGCTGCTTTTCCGAATTTAGCCCTTGGCAGCGCGCGCCTGGTGCAAGGCCGCTTCCGTCAGCCACGTATCAGTTTGCAGTGTGATCTCATCGCAATTCGCACCCTGGCCTATGCGGTCCACGACCAGGAAGTCGCTGACTTTGTGCAGTGCAATCAGCGGATGGTGCCAAACGCCTTTTGCATAGTTGACGCCCTGGAAGCCCCTGCCCAGGAAAGCGCGCACATCTTCCAGCCTGAACTCGCCCGGCGGCGCCACCACCACCAGATATTCATCTTCATCGCTTTGCGTTACCGGCACAAAGGCCTGGCTGCCCAGCGGATGCCTTTCCATGATGGCGATTTCCAGCGGCAGCGTGCGCGGCTGGCCGCGGAACAGGCTGATGATGGGCTGGCCGCCTTCCGCGGCGGTATCGGCGGTTGCCAGCGCATGATAGCGCTCGGTGGTGCCCTGGTTGATCGGGTAATGGCGCGCCCCTTCCAGCATGATGACGTCGCCGAAAGGGGCGAAGCTGGCGCGGCTCAGGGGGTGTATGGTCAGTGCAGGCATGCTTGTACTCTTTGAGTGCTGTTCAGGGTTGGACTACGCGCGGGCGGCGGACGCCCGCGCTGCATCTTAAGCAGGCTGTCAGGCCAGGCGGCTCCACAGCCGCAGGCGCGAAACGCCGCCGTCAGGGAACATATTAAACCGGATGTGGGTCACGGGCCCCAGCTTGGCGATCTGCTCCGCATAGTAGTGCTGGTGGTCCATCTGCAGTTTTTGCTCGCCCAGCAGTACCGGCCAGAACATTGATTGCGTGATCAGCGAGCTGTCGGTGCCGCCCACCACATGCGCTGCCTGTATCATGCAGCCATCCGGGTAATTGCCCTTGAAGTGGCAGGTATCGACTTCGATCTTTTCGACGATGCCGGGTTGCGCCAGCGCGATGATGCACCAGTCGTTGCCCGGCTCGCGGCGGCGGCGGGTTTCCCAGCCGTCTCCCATGTTGACGCCGCGTCCCGGCATCAGCATGTTCGACGCCAAGCCGAAATGCTGGTTGTTGGCGGCTACGACATAGCCGCCGTTTTCCATGGACACCAGGTCGAACAGCTGGTTGCGGTCGGCGTTGTTCCAGTCCGTTTGCGGCTGGCCGTACACGCGCAGGCGCGCCACGCCGCCGTCCGGGTAGATGTTCAGCCGCAGGTGCGTGAAGGCGCTGCCATGGGTGACTTCATGGTAGTGGTGGCTGTTGCCTTGCAGGTTCACCGACGGCAGGATTTCTGTCCATTCGGTCTGCGCATCCGGCGTACCTTGCGCGACATAGGCGCCTTCGAGCGATGCGGCCGGCGGATAGTTGCCGGTGAAATGGCTGGTGTCGATGTCCACACCCTTGATGGTGCCGGCACGCGCCAGCTTCAGCACGCACCAGTCATAGCCGTTGACGCGCTTGCGGCGCGATTCCCAGCCGTCCATCCACTTGCCGTTGGTGTCGTATTTGCCGGGGATGAATACCGCAGGCTCGGGGTTCAGCATGCGCGACATCTCGGCGAAGAAGTCGTCGCTGGTCGCCAGCGTCGCCGCGCCCAGGCGTGGATCGGCCAGGTTGGGGTAGCGGCGGGTGAAGTCAGGGGCGTTGGGGTCGAGTGCAATGCTTGCCATGATGAGTCTCTTTCTATATTGGTTTAAGTATTTTCCCGTGCTGCCGCAAATAGGCAGCACGGCGTTTTATGTCAGTTTTATTTTGCGCCGCCTTCAAACCACTGGGCAATGGTCGCGCGTTCCGCATCGGTGATATGGGTCAGGTTCCCGAGCGGCATCAGCTTTTGCTGCACTACCTGCTGGTAAATCAGCTGGGCCTTGGCCTGCACCTGCTCAGGCTGTTCCAGGATCAGGCCCTTGGCCGGTGTCGGCATCAGCGTCGGCTTGGAAGAGTGGCACTGTATGCAGCGCGCCTGCACGATCTGCTGCACCTGTGCCAGGGCAGGTGTGGCCGTTGCTCCGGTAGCAGGAGCTGTATCGGCCGGTGCGGCGCTTGCTGCGGACACGGCAGGAGCGGGTTCTGCCGGATGTGGCGCAATCCACGCCGCTACCGCCGCCAGGATCACGATAGCGATGGCCGGATACGCCATATTGGTGTTGCCCTTGTGGCGCAGGATGAAAAACTGGCGGATGAAGACGGCCGCCACCATGATCAGCACCAGCACCAGCCAGTTATGCGGATGTGTGTACGTCATGCTGTAGTGGTTGGACAGCATCGCAAACAGCACCGGCAGCGTGAAGTAGGTGTTGTGGACGCTGCGTTGTTTGCCGCGTTTGCCGTGGATGGGGTCAACCGGCTCGCCGGCCTTCATCGATGCCACTACCGTGCGCTGGCCGGGGATGATCCAGAAAAATACGTTCGCGCTCATGATGGTGGCGATCATCGCACCGATGATCAGGAAGGCGGCGCGGCCGGAGAACAGGTGGCAGGCTCCCCAGGCAGCGGCAATCACGTAGACCACCACCAGCGCAGACAGCAGCTTTTCATTCTTGCCGAACAGGCGGCACAGCAGGTCGTAGACGAGCCAGCCCACCACCAGGAAACCCAGCGCCAGCACGACGGCGATGGTGGGCGTCAGCGGGGCGACGCTGGGGTCGATCAGGTAGGTCTTCGCATTGAACAAATAAACCAGCGAGAACAGGCTGAAGCCGGATAGCCAGGTGCTGTAAGACTCCCAGTAAAACCAGTGCAGGTCTTCCGGCAATTTAGGCGGCGCGCCCAGGTATTTTTGCGGGTTGTAAAAACCGCCGCCATGCACGGCCCACAGTTCGCCGCCGACGCCTTGCTGCTTCAGCTTGTCATCCACCGGCGGCTTCAGGCTGTTGTCCAGCCACACGAAATAAAAGGACGAACCTATCCATGCAATGGCGACGATCACGTGCAGCCAGCGCAGCAGCAGGTTGGCCCAATCCAGCAAATATGCTTCCATTCAGATACTCCAAAAACTGTGACATGAGGAATGACAAGGTCTGCGCGCAAGCTTGCTAGCTGCAGCAAAATGCGGGCCATCCCCAGGCATGTCCGATAATGTGAAACGGCGCAAGGCCGGTGGCAGCTTGCTTGCAGTTCGATTGCAATTCAGCTGCCGCGATAGGTGGAGTAGCTCCACGGCGTCACAACCAGCGGCACGTGATAGTGCTGCGCGGCGTCCGACACGCCGAAACGCAGCGTCACGCGGCCCAGGAAGGCAGGCTCCGGTAGCTGGACACCCAGCCTGCCGAAATAGCTGCCGACGTCAAAATCGATCTCGTAGATGCCGGCCTGCATGGCGTCGCCTTCCAGCAGCGGCTCGTCGCAGCGGCCATCAGCATTGGTGCGCGCTGCGCGCAGCTCCAGCCTCTGCCCGCTGTCGATGCGATACAGCTGCACGGCAATGCCCTGGCCGGGTTTGCCGTGTGCGGTATCAAGTACATGTGTAGTTATACGTCCCATCCTGATTCCCTCATGATTTAAACAAATTTGCATTCATGGGAACATACATCGGGACTGCTGGAAAGCAAGTTTCCTGTCTACCCCGCTGCGATGTTCCTGATTCACAAATCAAAAAGAAAACACTAGCTTTGGGGTATCTCTAGCGATCTGCCGTCGGGCCGGGCGGTGCCGGCTGTTCGAGACTGTAGAGCTGCCTTCTATTATCGGAGTGTTTTAGGGCCTGCGTGAAAGCCTGCCTTAAAAATATTGACGACAAAGATAAATCAATATTGTTGACAATCTTATGCCCGCTAAAACCATCGTGTCAAATTTATTTTGAAGGAAATTGGCAAAGAGCGCTGATTTAACTATGAGAGCAGGCGCATTTTCAGATAAAAATGCAACAACCCAGGATGTTTTTGGTCGCATGGCATGCTGAAAATTCTTGCAATTGTCGACAATTTGAACTTTAATGGTCAACAAAGTTAATCTGAAAATGCCAACAAAATGAATGAGCAAGCCAAGTTAGCCGTTGTCCCTACCGCTTCCGCGGACAATGGGGCGGGTGCGGAAGAGCGCATGTACCGCGAGATTTACGATGCCATCATGGAGCACCGGCTGCCGGCACGCACCAAGCTGGCTGAGCAGTCGCTGGGTGAAATCTACAAGCTGGCCCGCCACGGCGTGCGCAAGGTATTGAACCAGCTGGCTGCCGACGGGCTGGTGGACCTGGAACCGAACCGCGGCGCTTTCATCGCCAGCCCCAGCGACAAGGAAGCACAGGATATGTTCGACCTGCGCCAGACGCTGGAGCAGATGGCGATAGAAAAAGCGATGGCCGGCGTAAGCACGGCGGACACTAGGGCACTGCGCGTGCTGGTGGAACGCGAACGCGCTGCTTTCATGCAGGGCGATCGCTCATTGTGGATACGCCTGTCGGCGGATTTCCACATCGAACTGGCGCGCCTCAGCGGCAACGACCTGCTGGTGGAAATGCTGCGCCGCTTGGTGTCGCGCACCACGCTGCTGATCTCGACAACTGATGCGCCGGGCAACCAGCCCTGCTCGTTCGACGAGCACCTGCAGGTCATTGAAGCGATGGAACGCAAGGACAGGGAGGCCGCCGTACAGCAGATGGCACACCACTTGCAACAGTGTTCTTGCCGCACGCCGAAAAAAAACGACAAAGGCTTTGACCTGCGCGCCGCGCTGGGCAAACGTCCCCCGAAATAAGTAAAAGGGCTGGATCACCATGCAAGCACAGACAGACAGCAACTACCCGCGCAACATGATCGGCTATGGCCCAGTGCCGCCGCATGCGCAATGGCCGCAGCAGGCACGCATCGCGCTGCAATTCGTGCTGAACTATGAAGAGGGCGGCGAGAACAGCGTGCTGCACGGCGATCAGGCGTCCGAGCAGTTTCTATCCGAAATCGTCGGTGCTGCCGCGTACGAAGCACGCCACATGTCGATGGAATCGATCTATGAATACGGCTCGCGCGCAGGCGTCTGGCGTATCCTGCGCGAATTCGAGAAACGTAAGCTGCCGCTGACGGTCTTCGGCGTGGCGATGGCCTTGCAGCGGCATCCCGAACTGACCCGGGCGTTTGGCGAACTCGGACACGAGATTGCCTGCCACGGGCTGCGCTGGATCCATTACCAGCATATCGACGAAGCCGTGGAGCGCGAGCACATGCAGCAGGCAGTGCAGATTTTCCGCGAGCTGACCGGCAGTGCGCCGCAGGGCTGGTACACCGGCCGCGACTCGCCCAATACGCGCAGGCTGGTCGTCGAACACGGCGGCTTTGCCTATGACTCCGACTATTATGGCGACGACCTGCCGTTCTGGACACAGGTCGCCACCGCCGATGGCAGCAGCAAGCCGCATCTCGTTGTGCCGTACACGCTGGACAGCAACGACATGCGCTTTGCGACGCCGCAGGGCTTCAATACCGGTGAACAGTTCTTCCAATATCTGAAAGACAGCTTCGACGTGCTGTACGCGGAAGGCAATCCGGACGGCCTGAATGCACCGAAAATGCTGTCGATAGGCATGCATTGCCGCCTGCTTGGACGCCCGGGACGCTTCATCGCGCTGCAGCGTTTCCTCGACTATGTACAGTCGCACGACCAGGTGTGGATCTGCCGCCGCATCGATATCGCCCGGCACTGGATGGAAAAACATCCTTACATTCAGCAAAGCCAAATTAACCAAACCGCTTGAACCGGAAGGCCTTATCTTGATCCATTCTATTTCGCTGGCAGAACTGAATTCGGCCAGCCAGGAAAAATTCGTATCTGTCCTGGGCGCGATCTTCGAGCATTCACCCTGGGTGGCGGAGCGCGCGTATGCGCAGCGGCCCTTTGCGGTGGTACAGGACTTGCATACTGCCATGGCGCAGGCAGTGCGCGATGCGGACGAGTCCACGCAGCTGGCATTGATCCGTGCCCACCCGGAACTGGCCGGCAAGGCAGCCGTGCGTGGCGAGCTGACCGCGGAATCGACGCGCGAGCAACGCGGTGCGGGATTGAGCCAATGCAGTGCAGAAGAATTCAACACCTTGCAGCAGCTGAACGCGGACTATAACGCCAAGTTCGGTTTTCCCTTTGTGATCGCAGTGCGCGGCCACGACAGGCACAGCAT
Organism: Undibacterium sp. TJN25; assembly: GCF_049339885.1. Lineage (NCBI taxonomy): Bacteria > Pseudomonadati > Pseudomonadota > Betaproteobacteria > Burkholderiales > Oxalobacteraceae > Undibacterium > Undibacterium sp. TJN25. The sequence continues at coordinate 336,016 of NZ_JBMPPM010000003.1, forward strand.
CATCCGTCACTTCAGCCGCCGCCTGTCTTCCGACCGCGCGACTGAAATGCAGGAATGCCTGGAGCAGATCATCAAGATAGGCGGCTTCCGCCTGGCGGATCTGGTTAGCCAATAAAAGCATACAGTAATTGGTAAATGATCTTGATCTGAAAAAGCGGCTGTCAACCAGGGCATCAAAAATGCCCGCGGTTGCAAGTCCTTGCCACCTCAACTCGATGGTGCCTGCTGTCCCGTGATGCGCATTGCAAAAAGCGATGCGGTAGCAAAAATATTAAAAAAAACTAACACCCGCTCCATGCCTTCCGGCCTGGCTGCAGGAAAATGTTGTCCAACCTTCTGGGAGTATGAATGAGCATCATCACAAAAAAGCGCGCAGCGCAGGCGGCCTTGCTGGGCCTGAGCGTGGCAGGCCTGGTACAGGCGCAGGCGGCGGAGTGGAGCGATACCGCAATCAGCTGGCGCCGCGGTAATTCTTTTGCCGAGCCTTTCAATCCGCAAGACATCAGCAAGAATATTTTCGCGCTGACGCATGTCAGCGGCTACAAGTACGGCACCAATTTCTTCAACCTGGATCTGCTGCAGTCCGACAGCTCCGATCCGGGTTCGCCAGGTTCCAGCGCCGGCGCGCAGGAGGCCTACCTGGTGTACCGCAATACGCTGGACATCGGCAAGATACAGGGCAAGGACATCAAGTTCGGCCCTGTCCGCGGCGTCGGCCTGACCTTGGGTTTTGACTGGAATACCAAGAACGATGTCGGCTACAATTCGCGCAAGCGCATGCTGGTCGCCGGCCCGACATTGATGTGGGACGTCCCCGGCCACCTGAACACCAGCCTGGTGCTGCTGCGCGAAAGCAATGCGCCCTCCTTCATTCCCAGCCGCTATACCTACAAAACCCATCCCATGCTGACGGCAGACTGGGGCATCCCGCTGGGCGAGAAATTCGCGTTTGAAGGCTATGCGAACTTTATCGCCTCCAAGGGCAAGGACGAAGTCGGCAACGACACCACGGCAGAAACCAATATCGACATGCAGGTGATGTATGACGTTGGTTCGTTATGGGGCGCCGGCAAGAACACGTTCCGCGTGGGGTTTGAATACCAGTACTGGAAAAACAAGTTCGGCAATTCTGCCGCGACGACCGGCAACAAAGGGCAGACCGCGAAGACGCCGATGATACGCGCGGAATATCATTTTTAGTTCCAGGCAGGCGGCAGGCGCTGGTTTTCTTTAATGCCACCTGTCCGTGCAGTCCGCACCGTTCTTAAAAAGGCTCGCCTCGCGCGAGCCTTTTTCTTTGGTGCCGCCCATCGACAGCGACGGTGGTCGTCTTTCGCATCTGCATGGGTGCTTAAAGCATAAAGCAGCACTTTGTTATAAGCTTGCGAGCAGCTATTGCATCGGCGGCGGGGGAAACAAAAAATGCCTTCTGCTGTGCAGTACTGAAAAAATATTCCAACAATAAAGACCTGGAGACACCATGAAAAAAATCCGCCGCGCGTCTGGTATTGCCGTCGCGCTTATTGCTGCCGGCCTTGCCGCCTGCTCCACACAAACTACGCCGACCGCACAGACTGGTGCGCCCAGCCAGGCCAGCGTGGATGCGCATATCGCCCAGGCGCAAAGTGCTGCGGGCACAGATTTGCAGCCGCTGATAGGTTTGTGCAAACCTGACCAGACCGCAGGCGCCTCGCAAGAGCAGAAGGAGCACGGGCTGGCCGCGTTGATGGCGCTGCCGGCGCCGGAACCCGGCCGGGCGTTCGACAACCTGTATTTTGTGGGCGCAGCCTGGGTCAGCGCCTGGGCCATCAAGACCTCGGACGGCATCATCCTCATCGACGCGCTGGATAACGATGCCGAAGCGGCGGCGCAGATAGAGGGAGGCCTGCGCAAGCTGGGCATGAACCCGCAGGACATTCGCACCATTATCGTCACGCATGCGCACGGCGACCACTACGGCGGCGTCAACTACCTGGTCAGCCGCTACCATCCGCGCGTCGTCATGAGCGAGGCGGACTGGACCATCACCGAGACCAAGCTGGAATTCGAATCTGCCCACTGGGGCGCGGTACCCAAGCGTGATGTCGCCGTCAAGGATGGCGACGTCATCACCCAGGGCGATACCAGGGTAACGCTGTATCAGACGCCGGGCCATACGCGCGGTACACTGTCGCCGATGTTCGATGTCTATGCGAACGGCGTCAAGCACCGCGCGCTGCTGTGGGGTGGCACTGCCTTCAATTTCGGCAAGGATTTGCCGCGGCTGGACAGCTATATCAACTCCACGGCACGCATGATGCAGGTGGCGCAGTCGCAGCAGGTGGACGTGCTGCTGTCCAACCATCCCAACTATGATAGTGCGATGGTCAAGCTGGGCGCGTTACGTGCGCAGCAAGGACAAGGCAGCAATCCCTTTATCATCGGCGCACCCACGGTACAGCGTTCGCTGACGGTGATGAACCAGTGTGCGCAGGCGACACGCGACCGCTTCAGCTTATAGAGGAAGAAAAGGCCGCTGACGCGGCCTGTGGCGGTTTATCGAAGCCTTGACCGCGGCCCGAGCACAATTGAAATCAGTGAGTGCTTGAGGCGAAAGCGTCCAACTCTTCCAGCCACAGCTGTTTTTGCTCCGCCGGCGCGAACGATGCGCAAAATCCATTCTTTGCCAGTTGCACCAGTTCGGCGCGGCTCAGGTCCAACGCATCGGCAGAGGCGATGAAGTTGGCATTCATATAGCCGCCGAAATAGGCCGGGTCGTCGGAATTGATCGTGATGCATAGTCCGGCGCGCAGCATGCGCGCCAGGTTGTGTTTGCTGAGGTCGTCCACCACGCATAGCTTCAGGTTGGATAGCGGGCATACCGTCAGCGGCATCTGAGTTTTGGCCAGCTTCTGCATCAGCGCTTCGTCTTCTTCGGCGCGCACGCCGTGGTCTATGCGTTCCACCTGCAAAATATCCAGTGCGCTGTGGATATAGGCCGGCGGCCCTTCTTCGCCGGCGTGCGCCACCAGGTGGAAACCGAGTTCGCGCGCCTGCGCGAATACCCGTGCAAATCTCTCAGGCGGATTGTCCACCTCGGCAGAATCCAACCCTACGCCATTCCACAGATCAGCATATTGCTCGCGCAGGGGTAGCGCCGCTTGCAGCGTCAGCAGCGCGTCTTCCTCGCTCAGATGGCGCAGGAAACACAGGATCATGCTGCCGGAGAACGCATGTTCCTGCCTAGCCTGGCGCAAGGCGCGGGCAATGCCGGCAAAGACAATTTCAGTACTGACACCGCGTGCGGTATGGGTTTGCGGATCGAAGAACAGCTCAACGTGGCGCACCTGGTCTGCCAGCGCGCGCTGGATGTAAGCCATGGTCAGGTCGTAAAAATCTTCTTCGGTCAGCAAGACCGCGGCACCCGCGTAATACAGGTTAAGGAAGGATTGCAAGTCGGTGAAGTTATAAGCGGCACGAATTTCTTCCACCGTTGCATAGGGCAGCGTGACGCCGTTGCGCTGCGCCAGCGCAAACATCAGCTCCGGCTCCAGCGAACCTTCTATGTGCAGGTGCAGTTCTGCTTTGGGCAAGCCCTGGATGAATTCATGGAGAGAGATGGTCATGGATGCTCAATTCTTTGCGTGGCGATGTAGGGGCTAGTGTACGTGCCTGTGACCACAGTTGCAATAATTGTGCCGCCACGGCGACCGCGATGACGCCGGGCTCCTTGCCGGTAATGCCGGGCACGCCTATCGGGCAGACCATGTGTTCCAGCCTTGCGGCAGGGATGCCGCGCTGTTGAAGACGACGTTCAAAATTGACCCGTTTGGTCTGCGAGCCTATCAGGCCGAACCAGGCCGCATCCGCGCGGCGCAGAATATGTTCCGACAAGAGCAGGTCCAGCCCGTGATGATGCGTCATCACCAGGAAGTAGCTGTGTGCTTCGGCGTTGGCGATCACGGCTTCCGGCACGTCGGTATCTTCCGCAATAACATGGGGCGGCAGGTTGGCAGGGAACAGATGGTCGCGTTCATCGACCCAGGTGATGCGGCAAGGCACCTGCGCCAGTACTTGCACCAGTGCCGCACCGACATGCCCGGCGCCGAACAGATACAGATGCGGCAATTGCGGCAAACAGCGCCGGTATTGCTGCAGGCGTGCTGCGTAGTCCGCGTCGTCCAGCAGGTCCAGCCTCTCCAGTGCAATCTGCACCACGCCGCCGCAGCATTGCCCCAGGCTGGGGCCAAGCGCCAGGCGTTCGGTGCGCGGCGCGGCGCTGCCGGCAGTGGATTTTTCGGCCAGCCACAGGCGGGCCATCGCCAGCGCCTTCCATTCCAGGTGGCCGCCGCCTATCGTGTCATATTGCGTATGCGGTGTAACCAGCATGCGGCTGCCGGTGGTGCGCGGCGTGGAACCGGCTGCATCGACGATGGACACCAGCACTGCATGCCGTTCACGCGGCAGCTGCACCAGCCCGCTGAACCAGTCCAGCGGGGTGATGGCATGTTGTTGCCCTATGCAGTCAGTGTGGTCGTGTTCGGTCATGGTTTATCAGGGTGGGTGCAAGCCTTGAAGCAAGCTTGATACCACGTCAAGATAGCACCGCCTGCCGCACGCGGCATATTGCCGCAATGATGTCGCTTATGCAGCGTTGCCAATACTGCTTTACCCGCTTTTGCGCGCGGGAGTAAATTGTTGCGATGACGCAAATCCTTGGCCCGAAAGGCGCGGACGAGTTTAAAAAGCGGTATATTGCTAGCAAGACCTTATAGCAAACACGTTGGAACATCCATGGAACACCTGAGCCCCACGCAAGCCGCAGAATATCTGCAAGCCCATCCTTCTTCCTTGCTGATCGATTGCCGCAGCGAAATCGAATTCCTGTTTGTCGGCCATCCTACCGGCGCCATCCATGTCGCATGGAATGACGGTGCAGACTGGGCAATCAATCCGCGCTTTGTGCCGGACGTGAAGAAGATCGTCGGCAACGGCGACCGCGCGATACTGCTGATCTGCCGCAGCGGCAGCCGCTCGGTTACGGCCGGCGAGGCGCTGGAAGCCGAGGGTTTCAAGAACGTCATCAACGTATTGCACGGCTTTGAGGGCGACCTGGATGCCGGGCACCAGCGCAGCACTATCAATGGCTGGCGATTCGACGGCCTGCCCTGGGGGCAGTGTTAAGTAATATTGAAATACCTGTGCCGCTTCCTGCGGCGCATTGAAAGCAGATCATGAAACGCCTGTGCTGCCTGCTGTTGTCGACCATGCTATGCCAAGCTGCAACCGCAGCAGCAGAGGCCTTGCCTTACCAGATACGGCGTATCGACAGTGGCACGGTCTCCTACCGTGGCGAGATAGGCAAGGGCAGCCGCCAGCATCTGCTGCGCTATCTGGATGCCGCCACGACGACGCTGGTGATAACGTCCGAAGGCGGCAGCGCCGACGAAGGCATGCTGATGGCCGAGGAACTGCGCAGCAGGAACATCCGCCTCGTTGTCGATAAATACTGCATGTCCAGTTGTGCCAACTACCTGTTCCTGGCCGCGCTGCAAAAAACGGTAAACCCGGGCAGCCTGGTCGGTTTCCACGGCGGGCCACTGGGCAGCCTGCCTGAAGAGAAAGAAAGGCAGTTCCAGCGTGGCGCACTGAGCAGCCGTTCCATGCACGGCGAGGGTTTGCAGAACCACCTGGATAAACTGGCCGTCAGGGAGCTGGAATTTTTTTCCCGCATAGGCGTGGACCGCGGCCTGTACCGCGATGTGGACAAGGTGATACTCGCCACCGTAGCCGGCCACCATCGGGCGCCGCTCCTGCAGGGCAGGCTGACGCTGACCACCGCCAAAGGCAAGTGGGACTACGGGGTGACGGACAAGGAATTAGACAGGCTGGGCCGTAAGATGGCCGCGCTGGACAGGAAGAAAATCCGCTATTCGGTACAGGGTGAAATAGAGCGCCCCGGTACCGCGCCGGACACAGCCTATTTCCCCAGCCGGGCCAGGCTGGAAAAATACGGGGTGACGGGCATAGAAAACTACCCTTATCCGGCCGACAATGCCGAATTGAAAAAGCTGGTGCGCAAGGTGTTTGACGGCGATGTCAACATCATTGCCGATTTTGAATCTCCGGAAACCCCGGCCGGCTGACTACGATCATACAGTCAGTGCAGCAGCACGGACTGCGCCATGTAGGAGTCAAACTGGCCCAGGAAATCGTCGATCTCTTCCATGCTGGGTTCCGTCGCGATCAGGTCGGTGACATCCTTGCGAAAGTTCAGCGCCAGAGGGCCGCCGATAAACCATTCGCGGCGTACCGACTTGTCGGTGATTTCGTAGCCGCCAAAACGCAGTGCATCATGGTCTGCATCGGCGCCGTACTCCACCACGCTATATTGCTCGCTATTGTAGATGAGGTTCATGTTCTTTCCTTTCCGATACCGGTACAGCTAATCCAATTAGTCTTACATCAGACATGGTGCTGACAAGAAGGAATTTCAAGTAAATTCAGTGATGAAGATACTTCCCCTCAGCAATAATTACGGTAAGGCAATCGGATTTCTTGAACGTAATTTCTCAAAGACACGGGCATTCAGCCACTTTTTAACAATTGTTATAAACAATTTGCAGGCAGGATGTGAAAAAGCTAACGCAGGCCATTGTCTGCCACGTATTTCAGCTTAGTTCATGTTACGGCAGGCGGCTTGCCGATTCGGTACGTTATTTCACCCAGCCCTGACGGCGGCGGATGTGAAAAAAAGGGGGGGGCGGAGGTCACAGACGTATTTCGTCCGCCAGTTGCAGCAGGCTGTCGTACGGCTCCTGAGTCAGGAAGCGGCGGATATTGTCCAGATGCTCACTGGAAGCCAGGCTGATGACCAGCAGGCCGGGCTTGCGGCGCAGTACGCGGTTCAGAGTCACGCGCATCGCCAGGTTGCCTATGCAGCACATGCAGCCGGGGGCGATGCGCTGGATATGCAGGGAAGGGGTGGGGACCAGTACCGCCTGGCCGGAGGGCAGGCCTTCAAGAATCACTTCAACACTGGAAAGCGTCGCCGTGGCGGCGAGCCTGCCGGCGACGGCGGTTTCTCTTGCAAGATAATCGCCGCCGCTGACCAGTAAGGCTGGAATCATTCGCCGCGTTTGGCGTATTTCATCGATTCGACACCGAGCTGCTTCAGTTTACGGTACAGGTGCGTGCGCTCCAGTCCTGTTTTTTCAGCTACGCGCGTCATGCTGCCACCTTCGCGGTGCAGGTGGTATTCGAAATAGATGCGCTCGAAGGCATCCCTGGCTTCGCGCAAGGGCAGATCGAAGGACAGGTTGGAGATGTGGTTGTTGGCCGTTGTCGGCGCGGCGTTCTGGATAGGCGCGAAATGCCTGCTCTCATAACTTGCCGGCGCGGCGGCAAAACCGGGATTGGTCGCAATCAGCACTTCGTTCGGCACTGCGCGCAGCCCGGGAGTGGCCGGGCGGGCGGGTTCGGCACTGCGGGTAAGGCCCTGCTGCACCGCTTTCAGCAGTTTTTGCAGCGCGATCGGCTTTTCCAGGAAATTGAGTGCGCCGATGCGGGTCGCTTCGACCGCGGTATCGATTGTCGCATGGCCTGACATCATGATGACGGGCATGGTCAGCACGCCATCGCGCTGCCATTCTTTCAGCAAGGTGACGCCATCGGTATCCGGCATCCAGATATCCAGCAGCACCAGGTCCGGGCGCGATTCTATCCGGGCTTCGCGCGCCTGCTGTGCGTTTTCCGCCAGCTGCACTACGTGCCCTTCATCGCCCAAAATCTCCGAGAGCAATTCCCGGATACCCATTTCGTCATCGACGACCAATATGTTTGCCATAAATCTACCCTATTAAATTCATCGCCATTGTCAAAGTCTGCGCCTCTCCCGAGCGCTAGACATATCCCCAGCTTTTTTATTTTGACAGCAGCATGATCCAGAAGCCCTGTAATTGCCGGAAAAACGCAATTAGCGTTGCATCATGAATCCGGTGCTAACTTTAACAGCAAAATCGATACTTTTGCACCGTTTGTATCGCTGCGATTTTGAATATCGATTCTACCGCCGTGTTCATCTATGATTTTTTTGACCATGGGCAATCCCAGGCCGGTGCCGCGCGGCTTGGAAGTCGCATACGGCTCGAAAGCGCGCGCCAGGATTTTACTGCTGAAACCCGGTCCGTTATCAATAATGGAAAGGCGTACCGCGGAACGGCCGGCCTTGTCCGCACCGGTATAACGAACTACCTCGGTCGTGACATCGATCTGCGGCACGAATCCGGGTTTCACATTATCAGCGACAGCGTCCTGCGCATTTTGTAAGAGATTGTGAATTACCTGCCGGAGCTGGGTAGCATCCCCCATCACGGCCGGCAAATCCGGCGCCAGGTTCACGCGGATGGCATCTCTTTCATCGCCGGCGACATACAGGTGCAGCACTTCGTCGATCAGCGCGCTCAGGTTCAGCTGCTTCAGCACTGCCGGCGGCGTCCGGGCGTAATCGCGGAAATCATCGACCATGCGCTTCATCGACGTCACCTGGTTGACGATCGTGGTCGTGCTTTTGTTCAGGATGGCCACATCGGCCTCGTTAAGCTTGTCCTGCAGCTTCATCTGCAGCCGCTCGGCCGACAATTGTATCGGCGTCAACGGGTTCTTGATTTCGTGCGCCAGGCGGCGGGCGACCTCGCCCCAGGCGATGGACCTCTGCGCGGAAATGATGTTACTGATGTCATCGAACACCACCACATAGCCGGTGCCCGAGGCTACCGGCAGATGCGAGCCGCGCGCCAGCAGCGTAATGCTTTGTTCTTCGGTATTGTTCTTGTCGCCCGCATGGTCGGGAGAGGATGGGGCACCGGCTGCAGGCTGCATGCGCGGAATTTCTATCTGCTGCTGCCAGTGCTGCTCGTTCTCGTTGGCGCCGCCGGCGGCCGATTGCGCATGCTGCTCCGAAAAAGCCTTGTCGATGGCTGCCGCAAAAGCGTGCATGCCTTCGATGTCTTCCAGGCTCTTGCCGATATCGCCTTCCAGGCTGCGCTGCAAAATGCGCTCGACCGACTCGTTGCAGGTGACTAGGTTGCGGCCCTGGTCCAGCACCATCACGCCGGCCGACATATTGGCCAGCACCGATTCCAGGTAGGCCTTGGCGGTTTCCAGCTCGCTGCGGTTTTTTTCCACTGCGCCGCGCGCATCGGACAATTGCCGCGTCATCGTATTGAAAGACTGCGTCAGCGTCCCCAGTTCGTCCGACGTCGTGACGATGGGGCGGGGCGACAGGTTGCCTTCGGCCACCGCCTTGGTGCCTTCGGCCAGCAGCAGCAGCGGCCGCGCCAGCTCGCCCGAGATCATGAAGGCGCTGCCGATGGCGGCAAAGATCGCCAGCAGCAGCGTCAGCGTCAGCGTATACAAGTACATTTTGCGCAGGCTGGAACGGCTGCGCGAGCGGATTTCATATTCGCTGGCGGCATTCTGCAGCGACTCCGCATTGCTGGCCAGCTCCTTGGGCACAGGATGGATCAACTGCAGGTAGAAGGTATCGTTCTGCAGCGAAAGCCCGGTATTCGCGGTCTGGATTGCCACCACTACGCGCGAGCGCAGCACCGTCGGCGCCTGCCCGGCTGCGCTTGTTCCATTGGCTGCATTGGCGGCATTGCTTGTGGCTGCGCTGCTGCGGCGGCCCAGGCTGTCCACTTCGGCCTGAGCCGATACCTCAGGGTTACCCTCGGTCGCTGCATAGGCGCGCGATACGCTCGCGCGCCGTATCATCGCCTGGGTCGGCAGTTCCGGCAGCAGCGCCCGGACATCGGCGTTGGCGGAGGCAATGACACGGCCGCGGCTATTGACGATGATGGCGTCCTGCACCTGCATCTGCTCGCGCAGGCGGGACAGGTGGATCGCCATTGACGCTTCAGAAGGTTCCGACAATTGCGATGCCATGTTGCGCGCCTTGCCCTGCAAGTCGGCCAGCGACAGTTCCAGCGCGCTGCGTCCGAGGTTGAAGCCGGATTCCAGCGCCGATTCTATCTTGACGTCGAACCAGGACTCGATTGAGCGGCTGACGAACTGCACGGACACTACATAGATGACGGCGCCCGGCACGATGCCGACCAGCGCAAACAGCAGCACCAGCCGGGTCATCAGCCGCGAGCCGAACTCGCCGGAGCGGTAACGCTTGAACAGCCGCCACAGCAGCGTTGCCACCATCAGCAGCAGCGCGCAGGCGATCAGCGCGTTGGCGCCGGCCAGCCACACATAATATTGTTCCAGCTGCGACGAATTTTCCGATGCCGACATCAGGAAGAACAGCAGGATGCCCATGACGCCGCTGCCGATGATCAGCGCGTACCGCAGGATTCTGGTCACTTCTCGTCTGCCTTGAAGGTGAAACGCTTCCAGTCGGACGACAGGCGCCAGTCGCTATTGTTCAGGGCGTTGATGAGGAAAGGCTGCTTGGGCACCTGGTTGATGTCCAGCTTCAGCCGTACCGCTGCGTTATAGATGGCGCCGCTGCTGAGTTCGCTTTTTTCCGCCACGACCCAGCGGCGCGGCCGGAGTACGGTGGACATCGCCTCTTCCAGCGTGACGAAGTTCTGCAGCAGGCTGCCGTTGGTGGCAGAAGTATATTGGCGGGTCCAGACGTTGTAGCCTATCTTGACCGTTTGCGAGGAGTTGATGGCTTTTTCATCGAACCAGTACCAGCGCGGCCGGGTTACTTCCACCTCGGTCGTAAAGTACATGGGGATGCCACGGGTGATTGCCTCTTCCAGTGCATGGCTCAGCTCAAAGGAGAAAGCCGCCACCATCCTGTATCCCTCTTCGCTGGATTCTATCCTGGCCGTAGTGACCTCGGCATTGGCCGCATGTGCCGGTGCTTGCAGCAAAAGCAGCAGGGCCATCATGCAGGACATCAGCAAATAAACAGGGCGTCTGATCATGTGACAATGATAAGGCGTTGCATCAGGAGTAAGATAAGGATTGATATGACCGCCATCATATCTTGAAAGTTGCATGGGGCGTGCTGACAAATGCGCGCGAGGATGCGTCCGCACCACAATGGGGCTCAGGCTGCCGGTTTTTGGAATAGCGCATAAAACAGGCCGTCATGGTCATTACTGCCGTCTGCGGTGGGCAGCAACTGGCCCGGCGCGTCCAGGCGCACCGCATTTTGCCGCTTGGCAAATGCCGCTGCCTGCCCTTCGGATTCCATCGGCCAGATCGAGCAGGTCACCAGCAGCAGCTTGCCGCCGGGTTTCAGCATGGTCCACAGATTATCCAGAATACGTGCCGACAGCGCCGCCAACTGGGTGGCGTCCGATTTGCGGCGCAGCCAGCGGATATCCGGGTGGCGTCGCACGATGCCGGAAGCGGTGCACGGAACATCGGCCAGGATGCGGTCGAACGGCTGTCCGTCCCACCACGAGCTCTTGCTGGCGTCGCCTGCTTTCAACACAGCGTTCAGTTGCAGCCGGTCCAGGTTTTCCTGGATGCGCACCAGGCGCTTGGGATCGGAATCCAGTGCGGTCAGGTGCAGGTCGGCGCTTTCCAGTAAATGCCCGGTCTTGCCGCCGGGCGCGGCGCAGGCATCCAGCACGCGCATGCCGTCGGCCACATCCAGCAGCGAGGCGGCCAATTGTGCGGCGGCGTCCTGCACCGAGGCATGGCCGAGGTCGAAGCCAGGAATCTGGTGCACCGGCACCGGTTTATGCAGGCGGATGGCGTCCGGGCCGATCTGGCTGGCATCCACCTGCTGCGCGGCCAGCACCTGAAGGTAGTCGGCGACTGAAGTATGGCGGCGGTTCACCCGCAAGGTCAGCGGCGGCGACAGATTGCCGGAACGCAGGATTGCCTGCCAGTCCTTGGGGTAGGCCGTCTTGCATTGGTCTATCCACCAGCCTGGATAATTCCACAGCGCTGCCGGCTGTTTCAGCACGACACCGGTCAGTTCATCCTGTTCACGCAGGAAGCGGCGCAGGATGGCATTGACCATGCCTTTTGCGTGCGCCATGTGCGGATTGGACGACGCGGCCGTCACTGCCTGGTCCACGACGACAAAGGCTTCATACGGTGCCTCTTCGCCATCTACCTTGATGATCAGTGTCAGTGCGCAGCACAGCAGGCCGTACAGCAGGGCCGGTTCCGGCGCCTTGCTGGTCATTGCAGTCAGCAGCGCATCAGCCCGGCCGACCTGGCGCATGGTGCGGTAGGAAATATCCTGGATCGCACCGCGCGCCTGCGGCGATGCATTGTTTTGGGAAAATACTTTGGCCAGCGCCTGCGGCAAGGCAGTGCCTTCCAGCACATGGGCGACTGCCTGCGCTGCGCCCAGCAGGCTGAAAGCGAGCGAATCGGGTTTGACCTCGACGGCCTTGAAGTCGGCAGGGGCGGGGCGGGTGATGGTTTTTCTGGATGGCGGCAACATAGGGCTACGGGTGATACTGAAGATACATGAATCGGAAAAGCACACAGCTGGAGGCACCACAATACTACGCGCAGTCTGTTCCAGCCCAATTTTTGGGCGCAAACCCGGCTACACGTTGTACTACTGCATCAAGGTTCAAGGAGTACCGGCATCCCTGCCGCCGGTTTTCAATGTTTGGCGGTTGCCAATTTGATACCGAGGGCGACAAAGGCGCTGCCGACAAAGCGTTCCAGCCACAGCTTGATGCGGGGATTACGGCCTGCGCGGCGCGCTAGTGTACCAGCCAAAAAGGCTGTTCCGCTGTTCCATATCGTGCTCATTACGACAAAAGCCGCGCCCAGCAGCAGGAATGCGGTGGTTTTGTGCTGCGAATCGGCCAGCACGAATTGTGGAAAGAATGACAAAAAGAACAAGATCACCTTGGGATTCAATACATTGGTGACAGCGGCCTGCCAGAATACCTTGTTCAGCGGGCGCTCGTCTTTCACCGAAGAGGGGGCCGCAGCTTCCACCGGCTTGGCCAGCGCCATGCGCACGCCCAGATAAATCAGGTAAATGCCGCCGGCCAGCTTGATCAGCGTGAATGCGGTAGCAGATGCCGCCAGGATGGCCGTCAGGCCGAAAGCCGAGGCCAGGCAATGAAACAGGCAGCCGAAGGATATCCCCAGCGCCGATACCAGGCCCGCAGCCCGGCCCTGCGCCACGCTACGGCCGACGATATAGGCGGTGTCCGGGCCGGGAGTCGCATTCAGCAGCAGGACAGCGGCGCAAAACAGGCCGAAATTGACGATACCGAAACTGTTCATAGTGGGAGAGGAGGTCGTGGCGATGGAGGGAAACCGCTGTCGTATCCGACAGTGGGTCAGACAGTGGAAAAAGGTGCTGGCATGAATTGCTGCTGCCCCAGCCAGCTATGGACATCCCCGAATACACGGTCGGCATCCACTTCATTGAAAATCTCGTGGTAAAAACCGTCGTAGAAGTGCGAGGTCGCCAGCGCAGGTTCCAGCAGGGTGGAAAAGCTGCGGCTGCCGGCAGGGTCCACCAGCCGGTCATCCATGGCCACCGCCAGCAGCACGGGGATTTTCAATTCCGACGCATGTTCAGCTACATAAGTGATGGATTTGAGCATGCTGCCCAGCAGGCGGGCGCTGATCTTGGTGTGCACCAGTACATCGTCCTGGTAAGCCTTGACCACTTCCCTGTCATGCGACAGGTAGCGGGTGTTGAGTCCGTTGGAAATGCCGACTCCCGGTATCAGTGCGGTGGCGGCTTTCAGCAGCATGCGGTCGAGCGCCGACATGCGCAAGGCAAGCGCCGGCGAAGACAGCATCAGGCCGCGCAGCGGCGCCAGTCCGGCAACGGCAAAGCGGGCGGCAAACAGACCACCCATGCTATGGCCCAGAAGCAGCGGCGGAGCCGACAGCTGCCGTGCAAAATCATTGATGACCAGGCGCGCGTCGCGCAGTACCGCCTCGTCGTCAGGCACGTCGCCGCGGGCGCCGCCGGATTTACCGTGCCCGCGATGATCATAGGTTCTGACCACGAAACCCAGCGAGTTGAAAAAACGCGCCACATGCGCATACCTGCCGCAGTGCTCGCCCAGGCCGTGCATGATGACGATGCCGTCACGGGCCAGCGCCGGGTGTTCGCCGGAAACCTGGCCCGGCAGCGGCCAGTCCCTGACAAACAGCAAGGTGCCGTCGATGGTCCTTAGTTGAAATTCAGAAGTGTCTTCTATATGGGACGTCATCAAACGCCCCAGATGACGTCTCGCTGCATCTTGTTGGCCGCGTACAGCATTTCCAGCAGCGGATAAGCGCGCGCCGAGAAGCTGACTGTTTCTATTTTTTCATGTTCATTGTCATCGACGGTGTCGTTATGATGGGCGTCAATATCCTTTTGCACGATTTCAGACACAGGGTGTGCCTTGCTTTCACCGACGGCGGCTTCGATGATCTTGATCGCGCCTTCTGTTTCTGCTGATGTAATAACGCCTCTGTCCACATCCTTATGGAGCAGCTCCAATATCCGACGTGCATGCTCTTTGTACATCGTGACTTCGGCGGCAGCTTTCGATTGGAAAGTGATTAACATGAAACCAACTCCTTATTTTTCGTTGTGTGCGTAATAGCATGACCCTGTTCCTGGTCCGGAATGCTGCAATGCGGGTACTCTCATGCCCGCATTCCCGGATCAAGGGTCACTTTAATGATAATCCTAAAAAACGTTTGCCGCAGAGCGCTAACGAACAAAGCGGCGATTTTTTTCTTTACGATACAAATTGCAGCAAAAAGCGGCCCAGGCGATGCTGGCAAGCCCGAAAACAGCATTAATCGCGACAATAGCAGCTGTTTTTGTCCGGACCCGCATAAATCATGATCCGCTTTTTTGCTTTGCAACATTAGCTGTGAGCAAATGCCGGCTTTTTCAATATTCCCGGCAAGAAAATATTCTGGAAGAAATAAATTACCGGCAATACGTTCGTTCTCAGCGGGTTTTAAACGCAGTGAGGAAGGTATCGATTGCATCGCGGGTCACCACTTTTTCCTTGCCCACGATCACGGCCTGGTACACCCACTGGTCGCTCGCTACAAAACGCGCCGCCATCACCACTGGTTGACCATTTTGCAAGCTGCCCCGTGCTTCCACGTCATAGGAGCGGGTCTGCCGGCTGCCGTTTGTCGTGGACGCAGAGGCCTCTGCCTTTTTTTCACTGCTGACGCTGCCAGCGATGTTCTTCAGCATGCCTTCCTTCATGCCTTCCAGCGCCGCCAGCGCCTGCGCATTGTCCGGCAGCCTGGCGCTGCCGATCGCAAACGTCGTACCGTCGACATCGGCGGCCAGCATGCTCATCGTCATCTTGATGCCGTGCAGATCGATTTCGCGCGTGAAGGAGGCCGGCTTTGCCGGCAACAGCGCGGTATAGGGCGCATCGGCGCCGTGCACTTCGCGCCAGTCCAGCTTGGGCGAACATGCCGCCAGCGCCAGCAGCAGGGCCGCCGCGGCAAGGCCGCGCACCGGCAGGGAAGGCAGGAAATATTCCTCAGGAGCTGATTTCGTCGTCATAACCGGCTATTGTAAGCGATGCCTGGTGTCCTGTTCCGTTAACTCGTCGCAAAATAAAAGTGGCAAAATCGGATCGCGACAAGGGCGAACACGTAGCAAGGGCAGACCCTTGCGCATATTTCTGGCGTAGTAATCGACCCGATTTTCATCATCTTTTATGCCAGGGATTAGCGGGGCAGGGCACCGGTATATTGCAGAATGATCAGACTTTCACAGAGCCGTGAAACGCTGGCCGGGGCGGGTTTGTAGCCATTAATCGTCCTAAAATGCAGGTCGGCCCCCGCAGCGGGCGCTTCGTCGGAACCCGGTGGCGCTGCCCGTGTCCGCTTGTTACAGTGGCATTCAAGAAAACTGAGGGGAGAAAGCAATGAAAAACCATACCGGTATGTCAGGCATGTCCAAGGAAGATATCCTGGAATTGCTGCGCGACGTTGCAGATACGTTTGCCGGCCTCGCCCGGCAAGGCGGCCGCGCGCTGATGCGCCTGCCTTTGCCGCGCCTGATGCTGCTGTGCATAGGCGTGGCCTTCATGCTGACGATCTTGCCATTGGCGTTCGCGCTGTTTATCGTGTTTCTCGGCGTGAAGCTGGTCTTGCTGCTGTCGGTGCTGGCCGTGCGCAAATCGCGCCGGCGCCCGCTGGCCTTTGGGGCAGGGCTGGGCGAGGCAGGCGCCCCCGGTCCGCAAGCCGGTGTGGACAAGGACGAGGAGAAATAAGCATGAGTCAGGGCGAAGGCAGCGGTTTCATGCCTCTGCTGCGCGAGATTGGCGCCACTGCCTCGGCACTGTGGTGGTCTTTCTTCAACTGGCTGGCCGTGGTGTCGTGGCGTAACCTCGCAATCATCTGTTTTATTGCGATGGTCGTGGCCGGCATGGCCAATATGCCGGAGCCGGCCGTGATGTTCGCCTTTGTGTCGTTCGGCGTCAAAGTGCTGGCCGGCGGCAAGCGGCGCGCCGAGCTGGCAGCCGATGCGGCAATCACCCGCGCCAATGTGGAGGCGCTGGAACGGCGCCTGCTGGAAGCGCAGATGGCCATGCTGCAGGCCCAGGTAGAACCGCATTTCCTGTTCAACACGCTGGCGCTGATCGGCCAGCTGATCGAGACCGACCCGCCGCAGGCTGCCCGCATCCATCACCATCTGATCCAGTACCTGCGCTCCGCGCTGCCGCAGATGCGCGACAAGGGCGGCGGCACATTGGGCCGGCAAATGGAATTATCGCGGGCCTACCTGGCGATCATGCAGGCCCGCATGCGCGACAGGCTGACCGTCTCCATCGAATTGCCGGCAGGGCTTGCTGACGCGCCTTTTCCGCCGATGATGATACAGACGCTGGTGGAAAACTCGATCAAGCACGGCCTGGAACCGAAAACCGCCGGTGGCCACATCGATATCCGCGCCAGTGTGCGCGACATGTTCCTGCATGTGGAAGTCATCGATGACGGCGTCGGCTTCAATTTGCATGCGGGCGACGGCATAGGCCTGGCGAACATACGCGAGCGCCTTAAAATGCTGTTCGGCGCCGGCGCGCAGCTGATTATCGAAGCACCGGCCCAGGGCGGCGCCTATACCTGCATTCGTGTCCCCTATCAAAAAAATGGAGCTTTTAAACCATGAATCCGGCATCGCTTCCCCGTACCGTGACTGCGCTGATCGCCGATGACGAGCCGCCGATGCGCGAACAGCTGCGTGCCCGCCTGCGTGAAGTCTGGCCCGCGCTGATGATCGTCGGCGAAGCCGGCAATGGCATCGAAGCGGTGGCGCAGGCCGGTGTACTGCGGCCCGACATTGTCTTCCTGGATATACGCATGCCCGGCCAGACCGGGCTGGAGGCGGCCCGCGTGCTGATGAAGCAGTGTCATATCGTGTTCGTCACCGCCTATGATGAATATGCCGTGCATGCGTTTGAACAGGGCGCGCTGGATTATTTGCTGAAGCCGGTTGATGCGGAGCGTCTGCGTCGCACCTGCTCCCGCGTGCAGGACCGCATCGCGCATTTGCAGCGTGCCAGCGCGGCGCCCGAACATATAGAACAGCTGCTGACGCAACTGGTGCAGCACGCACAGGGCGGCGCCGGCAAGCGCGACTACCTGCGCTGGATACAGGCCAGCAGCGGCACCGCGTTACGCATGATCAGCACGCGCGAAATACTGTTCTTCCAGTCCGATGAAAAGTATACGCGGGTGCAGACCGAGCAGTCTGAGGTCTTGATACGCAAGACGCTGAAGGAACTGGAAGACGAACTCGACCCGTCGGAATTCTGGCGCATCCACCGTTCCACGCTGGTCCGGGTGGATGCCATCGTCGCGGTGACGCGCGACATGCGCGGCAGGCAGATGATCAGCCTGCGCAACCATGCAGAGCGGCTGGAAGTGAGTCGCAACCATACGCATCTGTTCCAGCAGATGTGAGGATATCTGGGTAGCAGAAAGCAGCATTGGCGAGAAAGACGCTTATTGATCGTTGCGGACCCGGATAGGTAGCCGGGATGCAGCGCAACGGAATCTGGGATGCATGCCACGGGTTTTCACCCCGGCTTTCACCAATCCAGACTAGTGCGCCGCCGGCTTGAAGGCCCTCACTGCAATGATCACGCCCGCACATAGCATCGCAATCCCCATCAGTATCTGCGGCGCCGGCGGATTGCCGCGCAAGATGAATGCATATAGCAATGCGGACAGGGTTTCGAAAACGATCAGCTGGCCGGCCAGGCTGGTGGGCAGTTTCTGGCTTGCGTAGTTCCACAGTAGCGTACCCAGCCACGAGGCCAGCAGGCCCAGTGTCAGCATCAGGCTGATGAAGCTGAGCGGGTGCGGGCCCAGCGGATAATCGTAGTGTGCACTGCCGCTTAGATGCTGGTACAGCCCATAGCCGGCAAAACCTGCCAGGGCCATCGGCAGCGTTGCCAGCCCTTGTGCGGTGGCCCAGGTGGAGGAATTGATGTGGGTATAGATCTTCATGTAGCGGCTGTTCATGATCGGGTACCAGGTCCAGGCAGCCACCGCGACCAGCGCGACCAGGCCGCCCTTGATATATTCCGCCATGCTGCGCTTGCCGTCCATGTGGGCGACTTCGCTGGCATTGACCAGCATCAGGCCGATAAAGATAACCAGCAGCGGCAGCGCCAACTTTTTCCACGCGATGGCGTCGCCGGCCTTTTGCGGGGACCAGTTGCTGCAGATCGCGATGATAACCGGCAGCGTGCCGATCAGCATCGTCGGCAGCGGGGCATCCGCCAGCTGGATGGCGCTGGCGAGTGCGGCGTAGTAGATGATGTTGCCGATCAGCGCCAGCTTGACAGCGGCCGTCCAGTCTTGGCGGCGCAACTGCGCGATGCGCCGGCGGTCCAGCCAGGCCGGCACGATGGCGATCAGCCCGAAGGCGATATAGCGGCCGAAGGACAGGATGGCGCCCGGATAGTCGGGCAGCAGCAGCGGTGTAATGAAAACCAGGCCCCAGACCAGGCCGGCGCCCAGTGCGGCGAGGATGCCGCCTAGCATGCTGTATGACGGTGTATGCCGCAGGTGAGCAATTTCATGAGCCAAGGCCGGTTTGTCGATAATGCCCTGATTATCAGCGTATTGCCAACGCCGGTCTTGTACCAATTTGCTGTTGGTATTGCGCCGGCGTCACGCCGTACGCGCGTTTGAACCAGCGGTTCAGGTGGCTCTGGTCGGTCAGGCCCACTGCGGCGGCGGCGTCGGAGGGCGTATTGCGCTGCGCCAGCAGGGTCTTGGCGCGGGCAGTACGGCGCGCCTGCAGATACTGGTGCGGCGTCACATGGTAGATCGCGGCAAAGCTGCGCACGAAGTGAAACATTGACAAACCCGCTTCTGCTGCCAGCTGCTCTATGCCCAGGCTTTGGTCCAGGTTGTCCTCCATGCATTCCAGAACGCGTTGCATGGCCAGGGTTCGCTGCTGCCGGCGCGCGGATACCGGCTGTACCAATTGCGCATTCTTGCCGTAGCGGCTGACGACGTTGTCGATCAGCTGCGTAAAGCTGGAAATGAAAGCGAGATCGTCCCCGGCTTGCCACATGGCCTTGAATGCCCGCTGGTAGGCAAGCGCCAGTGTTGGGTCATGTACGGCGGCGTTCGGGAAGAATGCCTCGCTACCTGTCATTTCCAGCAGGGTATCAGGCTCTATGTACAGCATCTGGTAGGTCCAGCCGCCATCCGCCTCTGCCTGGCCGGTATGCATCTCATCCGGGTTCAGCATCACGACAGAGCCGGTCGCGGCAATATGATCCTGTCCCTGATAGCGGAAGCGTTCCGCACCAGCCTCAATCGCGCCTATCGAATAGCCATCATGCACATGCGGTGCAAAAGCATGATCCACCAGACGTGCCGAATACAGCTCTACACCGGGCAAGTGGGGGCTGGTTTTGAAAGTGACGAACTCGCTGGGATGATGGAACACGTTCAGGGGCCGGAGAAAAACAATATTCCCCATCATAGAGGAATTAGCCGGGAGTAGGGCAAAACCGGCATCTGTCGATTAAGCAGATACCACAATGTGCGTTGCATGATTGACCATTTTTCTTGATATTTTTACATGGCAGCCTATAGTTTGTATATCTACAATAAATCAAGCTGGGGTGCGATATGCGATGTAAGCCCTATGTATGCCTGTATCCGGTCTTTCTTTTGCTAGGCGCCTGTGCCGGCATGGATGAACCCGGCAAGAACGCTGGCAGCCGTTCCGAAGCTGCCCAGGTCGAAGCGCTGGAAAATGGCGCCAAGGCCGACAGTTCCCATGTGCGCCATGTGAGGTATCCGACCTCGACCAACCGCCAGCAGGCCGATAGCCAGAATCAGCTGGACAGGCTCGATAACAGATAAGCCGGCCTGGACTGTTGACAATACCGTGGCTGTTTATTTCATTGCGACAATAATGTTGCAAGGGAGATGCTGTACTTTTACTAAACATTGCTTTACTTATCTTTTAGCCTCCCTTATGTTGCCTCTATCTCATTAACCCAGAGGCAAGCGTGAGGCGAATCCTGAAAACTGCATTGCTGCTGCTAGCGGTCGTATTGCTGGCCGCGATTGCCTGGTTGGTTTTTCAATTCACGCATCCTCCGGAACTCAAACCTTACGCGCATCTGGCCATGCCCGCGGCTACAGCATCCCTCGATGCGCCGGATGGCTTGCGTGTTACCTTCCTCGGTGTGGCGACGCTATTGCTGGATGACGGGGAGACGGCAATATTGACCGATGGCTTCTTTACCAGGCCCGACCGTACAACGGTATTGACCGGCAGGGTAGCGCCCGATCCGACATTGATTGCAGCTACCTTGCAGCGCGCAGGCATCCGGCATCTGGCCGCTGTGATCGTATCGCATTCGCATTATGACCATGCACTGGATGCGCCTGAGGTGGCAAAGCAGACGGGCGCCGTGCTGGTGGGCTCAGGTTCTACGGCGAATATAGGCCGTGGCTGGGGTTTGCCGGAACAGAAAATCCGTGTCGTCCATGGCGGGGAACAGCTGGATTTCGGCCGTTTCCATGTGCAGCTGATCAAAAGCCGGCATGCGCCTACCGGCTTTACCGGTGGCGAGATCGACCAGCCGCTGGCGCCGCCTGCGCGCGCCACCGACTACAAGGAGGGAGACAGCTATTCCATCCTTGTGCAGCACGGGCAGCGCAGCCTGATGGTACAGAGCAGCGCCGGTTTTGTGGAGGGCGCCTTACAGGGAAGGCATGCGGACGTGGTCTTTCTCGGCGTGGGCACGCTGGGCATGCAGGGAGAGTCGTTCAGGAATGCCTACTGGCAGCAGGTTGTGCGGGCCGTAGGCGCGCGCAGGATATTCCCCATCCACTGGGATGATTTCACCAGGCCGCTGACGCAGGACCTGGTGGCGTTGCCGTATCCGTTCGACGATTTTGCGACCTCGATGGACTTCATCATCAAGAGCGGGGTCAGGGATGGCGTGGATGTCCGCACGGCGCCGGCCTGGGCGCATATCGATCCGTTTGCCGGTTTATAGAAATTGTAGAACATGCCGCAACAACCCGTATGGGAAATTCCCTTAAAAACGGACACGGGCCGAACTAGCAGATAAAATAAGCCTGTGCCGCTGTAATGGCGGCCGTGCTTTCCTGTTTAACCAATTACCGGTGCCTTGATGCCACTTCGATCTTCTGCCTGTTTCGGTTTGCTTGCCCTTACCCTTGCCTTGCTGTCCGGTTGCGACAGACTGGGGATTGCGGACCCCGTCAAGGAAGCTGCCAGCAAGGAAGCGGATGCGCGCGCCACCGGTAGCGCCTGCCGCCATGCGGGCCGCGCCATTGAAGATTGTTATGCGATCAATCCGGATGCCTCCAGGGCCGCGGTGTATTCAGGCTGGAAGGAAATGAACGACTACATGCGCGAAAACAAGATCGAGGTCGTCAAGCCCGAGCTCGCGCCCGCTGCACCGCCGCCCAAACCGCCGGCTGAGGGCGAGGCCGGCGCCAGTGCATCGGGAGAAGCCAGTGCAAGTTCAGGCCCGGACGAAAAATCCGATAAGGCCCCCAAAAAATCCGGGGCGCATTAAGCACGCTGGCGCGTGCTTTGCAGCCGGGATGGCTTTTCCGAAGCTCAGGCAAAACGCGCAGCAAATCCCTCCGGCGCCAGCCTTACCGCATTCGTGATGAAAGAGATCGTGTGGTAATAGCCTGCAATCGCCAGCATTTCCAGCATCTGCTCTTCTGAATAATGGGCCGCGAGGCCGTCCCACACGGCGTCCGTGACCTTGCTGTCGCGATGCAGTTCATCCGCCAGTTGCAGCAGCAATAATTCGCTGTCCGACCAGAGGCTGCCGTCCGCCGGGAACGCTAGCGTAGAGCGGACTTGCTGCTCCGTCAGCTTGGCGCGTTCGGCAAACATCGTCACGTGCACGCCCCATTCATATTCCGAGCGACAAGCCGCAGTAGTCCTCAGGATCAGGATTTCCCGCTCACGCAGGCCGATGCTGCCGCGGTCCAGCAAGCTGCCCGCAAACATCTTTTGCAGCACGCGCGGGCTGCGCGCCATTGTGCGGAACAAGGATAAGGGTTCGACGCCGGGCGGCATGACCTTGGCGAAGGCTTCGGCGATGGCCGCTTCGTAAGGTGCAGTCAGCGGCGCAATGCGCGGCGTGGCGGATGTGGTTTGGTTCATGATGCGGTCTCCTGGTGGGTGGACGGAAATCGGCGATACGCCTGTCACGGCGTTTGCTATTTTTGTTTCCATGGGATGCTACTGAAAGAGTAGCATGCTACAAATAGTGTAGCATGCGGAAATCAACACTGCTGCAAGAGGAAAAACATGAGCCTGCCTAAAGCGGGAGCCCCGGTAAGGGGATCGCGCACCGGCCGCCCGGTGATGGCGCTGCTGGATATACTGGGGCGGCGCTGGACCCTGCGCGTGATCTGGGAACTGCGCGCCAGTACGCTGAGTTTCCGTGATCTGCAGGGCCTGTGCGATGAAATGTCGCCCACGGTGCTGAACCAGAGGCTGCGCGAATTGCGCGACGCCGAAATCGTGGTACTGGCGCAAGAGGGTGGTTATTCGCTGAGCAAATCCGGTGTAGAGTTGCTGGAAGCGATGATGCCGCTGCAAAAATGGTCCGACAAATGGGGTAAAAACCTCTATCAGAAAAAGGAGACAGAAAAATGAGTACAAGTATCACCGTCAACCGCGAATTCATCGTGGAACGCGAGAACCTGCGCAATAGCAAATTTGTCGATTCGCCCTTGCCGGATGCAGCGTCATTGCCGGCAGGCCAGGTGCTGATGCGGATAGACAGGTTTGCTTTTACGTCCAATAACGTTACCTATGCCGCGTTCGGCAAGGCGATGTCGTACTGGAATTTTTTCCCTGCGCCGGACGGCTGGGGCAAGATTCCGGTATGGGGATTTGCAGAAGTTGTGGCCTCCACCCATGATGAAGTCAAGGTCGGTGCACGCTTTTACGGCTACTACCCGATGTCCTCGCATGTGGTACTGCAGCCCTCGCGTTGCGGCGAGCACGGCTTTACCGATGCCGCCGAACACCGGCAGCCCATGCATGCGCTGTATAACCAGTACCTGCGCACCAGCAGCGACCCTGCCTACACGGCGGACAGCGAAGACCAGCAGGTGCTGCTGCGCCCGTTGTTCATCACGTCGTTCATGATCGACGACTTCCTGGCCGACAATGATTTTTTCGGCGCGCGCACCGTGCTGTTGTCCAGTGCCTCCAGCAAAACCGCCTACGGTACGGCCTTCATGCTGTCGCAGCGCGGCAAGGACATTGAAGTGATAGGCTTGACGTCGGCCGCCAACGTCGCCTTTGTTGAGCGCCTGGGCTGCTACAGCAAGGCGGTTACTTACGAGCAGATTGCCACACTGCCGAATCACGAGCCCGTTGTGTACGTGGACATGGCCGGTAACGGCAAGCTGCGCAGCAGCCTGCACCACCATTACCAGGACAATATGAAATACAGCTGCGCCGTCGGCGGCACGCACTGGGATGAACTGGGCGGCGGCGCCAATCTGCCGGGCGCGCGGCCTGCGCTGTTTTTCGCACCGGCCCAGATCAAGAAACGCATGGGTGACTGGGGGCCGGGCGGCGTGCAGAAAAAGCTGGCGCAGGCCTGGCAGCAATTGATGGTGCCGGTGTTGGACCCGGCGAGTGGCTGGATGCATGTTGTCCATGGCACAGGGCCGCAGGATGTGCAGCAGGTTTATTTGCAAATGCTGGACGGTGGCACCCGGCCGGAAGAAGGGCACGTACTGACGCTCGCAAGGGATTAAGTCATGGCGGCACATGTCAGACTGATGGCCGCAGCCGACATCGAGGCAATATGCGCGATACAGCAGGCGGCCTATGCGCCCGGCATGGTGGAAGCGCAGGACATACTGCGCGGCAGGCTGGCTAACTGTGCCGATACCTGCTGGATAGCGGAAGACGAGTACGGGCTGTGCGCCTACCTGTTTGCCTACCGCTCGCGCAAAGGCAGTGTCAGCCCGCTGGGCTATGCATACGCGCATGCGCAAGATGCCAACAGCCTGTATCTGCATGACCTGGCGGTATCGCAGCGTGTTGGCGGACAGGGCGTAGGCGCGTTGCTGGTGCGCCATGCCTTGCAGCAGGCGCTGGCGTATGGGCTGCGCTATTCCAGCCTGGTATCGGTGCAGGAGTCGCTGGTCTTCTGGAGTCGCCTCGGTTATCAGACGCAGCAGGATTGCAGTGAAGAACAGCAGTTCAGCCTGGACAGCTATGCTGGGCGGGCCTGGCATATGACCAAGGCGCTTTAGGGGCTGGTGGCGTCGCCCTGGCGGCTCCTCGCCTGCTGTTGCTGTCTTTTGTAGGCTGCCGGCGTCTGCCCCGTCAGCCGCTTGAACATCTTGGCGAACGCCGGTCTGTCCTGGTAGCCGACCGCCGCGGCAACCGCTTCTATCTGCGGGTTGCCGCGGCCCAGCTTGTCCCTGGCGGCGGCCACCCTCAACCGTTGCAGATAGGTGCCGGGGCTATAACCCGTGGCGCTGTTAAAGCGTCGCAGCAAGGTGCGCGGCGAGCAATGCGCCATCGCCGCCAGGCTCTCCAGCGTCACTTCCTCCGCATAATGGCTGTCCAGCCACAACTGCAGCCTGGCGATCAGCGCATCGCCGTGGTCGCTGGCGGCCAGCGTACCCGCATACGGCATCTGGCTGCTGCGGCCCAGCTCCACCACCATGGCATTCGCGACCTGGCGGGCCAGCGCTTCTCCTGCATGCTGGATGATCAGGTGCAGGCACAGGTCCAGCCCCGCCTGCGCGCCGCCGGAACACAGCATGTTGCCATCCTGCGTCAACAAAGCGTCTATCGATAACCGGGCCAGTGGAAAACGCTGGCGGAAAGCACGCTCCAATGCCCAGTGCGTGGTCGCCCGTCTGCCGTCCAGCAAGCCGGCAGCGCCCAGCAGGAATGCGCCGCTGCACAGGCTGACAAACTGCATCGCGGGCATGGATGCCTGCTGCCGCAGATAACCGAGCAATTCTGCATTGGCGGCAATGGCGCTCTCCACGGCGCGGCCGATTGCCGGAGCGATGAAAATATCCACAGCGCCCAGCCGTTGCAGGCTGGTATCTACCTGCAGGCTGCCCAGCGCCGTAACGACGGCCTTGCCGTCGGCGCTGACGCGCCGCAGCTGGAACAGTGTCTTGCCATGGAACTGATTCGCCAGCTGGAACGCATCCAGCGCCATGCACAGGCTGGACGTAACGGTATGCGGGCAGATATACAGAGCGACGACGGGCATGGGATTTTAGTGCGAGTGGGATTGTCCATTATAGACACAAAATAGTCGAATTAGCCATCTTCGGATTGCCCGGAGCCTGTGCATAATGTGCTGGCGCCACAGCTGCTGCAATTACCACAGCTTCGTTGCAGACGGTGCTTATCGCCTGCCTTCATTCCTTACACCGAGGTTCCCATGCACGCCAATGCCGCAGTGATCAATACGTTTTACCAGGCCTTCCAGAAGCTCGATGCCGATGCCATGGCGGCCTGCTACGCGCCTGACGTGGTATTCACCGATCCGGTGTTCCCAGAATTGCGGGGCGACCAAGCCGGCGACATGTGGCGCATGCTGACAACCAGGGCGAAAGATTTTTCTCTGGTGTTCGATGGTGTCGATGCAGATGACCAGCAGGGCCGCGCACACTGGGTGGCGACCTATATCTTTTCGCAGACGGGCAATACCGTTGTTAACGATATCCACGCCCGCTTCGAATTCAGGGATGGAAAAATCGTGCGCCATATCGACAGTTTCGATGTATGGAAGTGGTCGCGCCAGGCGCTGGGGCTAAAGGGGCTGCTGCTGGGCTGGACGCCCTTGGTAAGCAATGCCGTGCAGGCACAGGCGGCCAAAGGCCTGACGCTCTACCGCGCGGGCAAGAAGTAGCAGAGATTGCAGAGGCAGCAGGGGTAGTCGCGGTAGCAGGCCGGCTTTGACAACACGGCGACCGCCGCCTCATACATAAAAAAACGGGATGCATGCATCCCGTTTTTTGTCGTCCTGGAGGCGTATCCTTATTCCGCTTTTTCCGGCTGATGTGCCTTGGATGAGCGCTTGTAGATGATTTTTTTCTTGTCTGCATCACAGCTGCCGACGACCCGGTTCGTGGTTTCGGTACCCTTGGAAACAATCTCCAGCGTATAGTTTTTGACGCCCTTGCCGGCGAGTTTGGTTTCTATCTTGGTCTGCAGGTCAGCGCAGGGCAGCGCCGCAGCCAGGGTTTGCGCGGTTGCCAGCATCAGGCCGGCAGTCAGCAACAGGTGTTTCATATCAGGCTCCGTTATTTTTAATGGAAGGCAGGCTTTTATGGAATCATGTCACATTCGTATTCTTCACTGTTGACTCACGGCAAATTTATTTCATTTTGTGACTTGCTGACGACGAAATAGCGGCCCGGCAGGGCCTTCCATGGCCCGCCAGCCATTACGGCTTGCTGCTGTTGATCAGCAATTGATGATAAAACCGTATCATCTCCGCATAATTCTTGATCGATATCCGCTCGTTGGTGCCGTGAAAGCGCGGCAGATCGTCCGCGGTGGCGCGCACCGGAGAAAATTTGAAGATGTTGTCGCTGATCGCTTCAAAATGCCGCGAATCGGTCGCCCCTAGCATCAGCCCTGGCGCGACAATGGTACCGGGAAAGGTTTCGCGTATGCTGCGGTTCAGTACCTGATAGGGTTTGCCGGACACAGGCGTGACGCGCGAAGGATCGGAATTGCCGGCGTATGGGCTTAGCTTGATGGCATCGTTGGCGACGGTCTGCTTCACATGCTGCATCACGCTTGCCTGCGTATCGCCCGGCAGCAGGCGGAAATTGACGGTGGCGTCTATCGTGCCCGGCAGCACATTGTCCTTGTTGCCAGCGTGGACCGTGGTCAGCGCGGTGGTGGTGCGCAGCATCGCATTGGTGCTGGCGCCCTTGGCCAGTTCACGCTGCACCAGCGGCTGGAATAGCCACAGATTGGACAACAGCACGCGGTTCAGGCCGGACATTTCCGGCGCAATGGTTTCAAACATGTCGAGCGCCACACCGCGTATATTGGCCGGCAGCTGGTGGTTTTCCAGTCTGGCCAGCGCCACGCTCATCATGCCGATGGCGGTTTTTTGCGGCGGGATGGATGAGTGGCCCGGCACCGCATCCAGCTTCAGGTAGATCGTGGCATAGCCTTTTTCGGCGACGCCTATCAGCGCGGCGGGTTTGTCCAGGCCCTTCAGTATGCCTTCGGTGACCAGCAGGCCCTCATCCAGCACGTAGTCCAGCTTCACGCCGCGCGATTGCAGCAGTGCGGCAATTTTTTTGGCGCCGCCCAGGCCGCTCACTTCTTCATCATGGCCAAAAGCCAGGTAGATAGTCTGGCGCGGCTTGAAACCCTCCGACAGCAGTTTTTCCGTTGCCTCCATGATGGAGAACAGGTTGCCCTTGTCATCCCACGAGCCGCGCCCCCACACAAAACCGTCCTTGACGACGCCGTCAAACGGCGGCTGCTGCCATGTCGGTTCGGTGCCCGGCGCGATCGGCACCACGTCCTGATGCGCCATCAGCATGATGGGTTTGGCCGCCGCGTCGGTGCCGGCCCACGTATACAACAAGCTATGGTCGCCGACTTCCTCGCGTTTCAGGTTCGCATGCACGAGCGGGAAAGAGGTTTCCAGGTATGCGTGCAGTTTGTTGAATTCTTCCGCGTTCTGCGCCGGGTCTTCGGCGCTGGAGATGGTTTTGAAACGCAACGAAGCCGCCAGCCGGGCTGCCGCTGCGTTTTCATCGAGACTGATGGGCGGCGCCGGCGCCACGTCCAGCTGCCTGGACTGGAAACGCAAGGTATTGACGGCAACGGCGATGACGAGCAGCGCCAACAGCGCAAGGAGTACCTGTACCAGGCGCAGGAGGAATCGTTTCATGGTGTCTCTTTATCTTTTTAATTAAAAAACATTTCCCCTGATCATTTCACAAAACACAAAAAATATCCAATGCCGCCATGTAGCAAATAGTCACGGTTGCGCATATCGGCGCCGATCCACGGCGAACGGCCATCCGTGCGGCAGGCTTTGCCCTTTAGCAAAAGCGAAGTGGTTTTCCTGTGCATTTGCTGTTATTCTGATAATGCCGCTGACCCCATGGCCCTATCTCCATTCCCCAGCGGCGCCATTCCACCTCGATGAGGAGTGCCCATGAAGCGTACCGGGATGCAGACCAGCCGCGTGGCAATCGCACTTGGCGCTTTTTTGGTCATCATCATCGCGGCTATCGCCATTGCGGCCATCGTCTTGCTGCGCAAACAGGAAATCGACGACTGGAGCAAGCAGTCCGCTGCGTTCAGCCGCATGCTGGCGGAAACCACGGCGCAGCAGATGAGTACCGCATTCCTGGCGCTGGACAGTATCGTCGAACGCATCCAGGATTCATCAATCTCCGACGCCGACTATCTGAAGAAAGCATTAAAGACGCCGGAGTTTTACCAGTTGCTCCGTGAGAAGGTGGCGATCTCGCCGCAGATCGACGTCATCGGCGTGGTCGATGAAGAAGGCAACATCATCAACTATTCGCGCGATTACCCTGCGCCGCAGCGCAGCGTGGCCGACAGGGACTACTTCATCGAACAGAAAAGCAAGCTCGGCCAGGGCGCCTATGTCAGCCGGCCGCTGCACAACCGCGCCAATGGCGCGTGGACTTTTTACATCAGCCGCCGCCTGACGGGCAGCGACGGCGAATTCATCGGCATCGTGCAGCTGGGCGTATCTCCCGCTTTCTATAGCGCTTTTTACGAGCGGGTAAGCTTGCGCGGGCAGGCGGCCATCAGCATGATACGCAATGACTTCACGCTGCTGGCACGATGGCCGGCCAAGGACGCGATGATGGGTTTGCGCGATACCGGCAGCGCCGCTTACCAAGTGACGCAGGTGCTGCAGAAAAAAAGCGATGTCATTATCCGCGATGGTGCGGACGAGAACGGAGGCAAGCCGGTGCACGTGATGGAGGCGGTGCAGGTGGTGGATAAATATCCGCTGATCGTCAGCTTTTCCATCGACGATGCGCTCTATCTGTCGGACTGGCGCCGCACCAGCCTGCTGATTGCGATGGTGGCGTCCGGCACCATCATTGCCGTAATTGTCGCTTTCGGCATGCTGGCAGCCATGTTCAAGCGGCGCGAAGAAGACCTGATGGTCACGACGGTGCTGAAACAGCAGGCGGAGGACATCAACAAGAGCCAGACGGCGCTGCTGCAAAACCTGACTGAGCAGCAGCTCGCACTGAAAGACAGTTCGGACCGCATGGAGGCAATTTTCCAGAACGCCGCCGACGGCATCATCATGATTGATGAAGACGGCAACATAGAAGCTTTCAACCGCGCCGCACAGGTCATCTACGGCTACAAGGATGCCGAGGTGGTCGGCCGCCATAGCAAGATGTTTTCGCCACCCGGCAAATACGACCTGCTGGAACTGGCCATGAGCCGCAACGAGTTCGTGCATACCGGCCAGATCCACCTGGAGGATGAACCCGTGCGCAACGGCGGCGAGCTGTTTCCCGCAGAATTGTCCATCAGCGAATATTACCTGTCGGGCAAGCGCAAGCTGATCGTCATCGTGCGCGATATCACTGAGCGGCGCAACATGGAAAGAATCAAAAGCGAATTCATTTCCACGGTCAGCCATGAACTGCGTACGCCGCTGACTGCCATACGGGGCTCGCTCGGCCTGGTGCTGGGCGGCGCTGCAGGCCACCTCTCGGACAAGGCGAAGCCGCTGATCAGCATCGCCTACAAGAACAGTGAAAGCCTGACACGGCTGATCAACGATTTGCTGGATATCCAGAAGATAGAAGCCGGCAAGATGGATTTCAAATACGAACTGCTGCCGCTGCAGCGCTTGCTGGAATCCTCGGTCGGCGACAACCAGTCGTTTGCGCAAAATCTCGGTGTGCGCATCGAGCTGCTGGACAATGACGTTGCCGGCGCTGTCATCCGTGTCGACGCAGGACGTTTCCAGCAGATCATGGCCAACCTGCTGTCCAATGCCTGCAAGTATTCACCCTACGCTAGCGAAGTAACGGTGCTGGCGTCCCGCATGGAGGGAACTCGGGTCAGGGTGGAAGTTGTCGACAGGGGCGAGGGTATTCCTGAAAAATTCCGGCACCGCATTTTCCAGAAATTTTCACAGGCGGATTCGTCCGACACCCGCGCCAAGGGCGGCACGGGGCTGGGCTTGTCGATCACGCAGGCCATTGTCAACCAGATGCAGGGTGAAATAGGGTATTACTCGCAAAGCACGGCTACAGGCCAGGAAACGCATTTCTTTGTGGAATTCCCATGCTGGCCTGCTCCCAGCTCGCAGCCTGAACAGGTGAGCGCAGAAGCGCATCCATCCTGAAAGCTCAGGCAGTGTCGCCGTCGTCGAAACTATCCAGGCCATCGCTGTTGCCCGCATCCGATTGCGCCACGGGGTCGTCTGTAAAATAATTGCTGATCAGCCCATCGCCGCCTGAACCTGCGGGCGCTGCCGCCGATCCTCCGGAATCAAGCGCCTGCGAGTTGCCGGAAGCATGGTGTCCCATCAGGCTGCCTATGCCCTGGAACAGGAAAGCGCCTGCGGCAACACCGGCCGCGGTGGCTGCGACTGTTCCCAGCATGCTGCCGCCGTTGCCGCCGAAAAATCCCTGCTGCGGAGCTGCCATGGTTTGCGCAGGCGCCGGATAGCCATAAGCAGGCGGCGGGTTATTGAGAACTGGGGTAAAGGCAGGTACAGGCGCAGACGGGCGGTTCAGCGCGCTATTGCCCCAGGCACCAGAGGCATCTAGAAAACCGCTGCGCTCCGGCCTGGTCGCAGCAGCGCGCAGGTCGCTCACTTCCGTTTGCAGCTGGGCAATCTGGTTCTGCGCGTTGGCGACTGCCTGATCCAGCAGCAAGGCGCGCTGCACCAGCAGGTAGGCGGCATCCGGCTGGCGCGACACTGCTTGCGCAATCATGGCCTGTGCATCCGCATCCTTGCTGATGCCTTTAACTTCGATCAGCTGGTCCAGAAACTGTTGCAAGACCTGGGTTTCCTGTGGCGACATGGCATGCTCCGTCTGTAGATGTGTGGCTCTTAGATTGTTATCAAACAGCCCTTTTCAAGACAGTGCGCCTGTAAATAGAATGGCGCAAGGATGTCTGTATACTAAAAGCACTCACCGGGAGGCCGCCATGACGGACCATTATCATTTGCAGCGCTTCGTAGATGCGCAGAAGACCATCTATGCGCAAGTGCTGGATGAGTTGCGCGACGGCGAAAAACGCAGCCACTGGATGTGGTTTATCTTTCCGCAGATACAAGGGCTGGGCAAGACAGAGACCGCACGGCGCTATGCCATTTCCTCTCTGGGCGAGGCAAAAGCCTATCTCAGCCACCCAGTACTTGGCCCGCGCCTGATCGAATGCACGCAGCTGGTGATAGCGGTTGAAGGGCGCTCCATCCACCGCATACTGAGCAGCCCTGATGATTTGAAATTTCGTTCCTGCCTTACTTTATTTGCGGCAGCATCTGCTGCGACAGCGGAACACAAAGTGTTCTTTGATGCGCTGGATAAATATTACGGCGGCGAACCGGATCAGCTGACTTGCAGGGAGGTCGGTGTTCCAGTGCGGATCTGAACTAATGCTCCCGCAACGCCCGCCGGTATTGAATAGCCTCTGCCACATGCGACTGGCCGATGTGCGGAGCCGCCGCCAGGTCGGCAATGGTGCGCGCCACTTTCAGCACGCGGTGATAGGCGCGTGCCGACCAGTTCAGCTTGGTCATGGCATTACGCAGCAACTGTTCCGCCGCAGCGTCCGGCTGGCAGTGGCTGTCTATTTCGATGGTGGACAGTTGGTTGTTTGCCTTGCCCTGGCGTGAAATTTGCCGTTCAAATGCCTGCTCGACGCGGGCATTGATCACGGCGCTGGCTTCACCGTCGGCCTGTTTCAGCAGGTCCTGATGCGGTAAGGCGCCAACCTGGATCTGCATGTCGATGCGGTCCAGAAGCGGGCCGGAAATTTTATCCTGGTAGCGCGCGACGGCATCCGGCGTGCAGCGGCATTTGCCGTTTACATGACCTAAATAACCGCATGGGCAGGGGTTCATGGCGGCGATCAGCTGGAACCTGGCGGGAAAGTCAGCTTGCCTTGCCGCGCGTGAGATCGTGATGTGGCCGGACTCCAGCGGTTCACGCAAGACCTCCAGCACATGCCGGGAAAATTCCGGCAATTCGTCAAGAAAAAGCACGCCGCGGTGCGCCAGCGATATCTCTCCCGGCCTCGGCGTTCCGCCGCCGCCCACCAGTGCGACGCCCGAGGCTGTGTGGTGCGGAGAGCGGAATGGCCTGCTCTTCCATTTGCTGACGGAAAAGCCGCTGGTCAGCGACTGCACTGCGGCAGATTCCAGCGCCTCCTGGTCTGTCATGGTCGGCAAGATGCCGGGGAAACGCGCCGCCAGCATGGACTTGCCGGTACCTGGCGGCCCTACCATCAAGACGCTATGGTTTCCTGCCGCGGCAACTTCCAGCGCGCGCTTGGCTTGCAACTGCCCCTTTACCTCGGCGAAATCGGGATAAGCCGGACGGCTGGGCAGGGCTTTGACCGTATGGCGACTCAGCTTGGTATCCGGATCAACGCCGGCAAAATGCGCGCATACCTGCAACAAAGAATCTGCCGGATAAATTGTCGCTTCCGCTACCAGCGCCGCTTCATCGGCATTTGCGCGCGGCAGGATGAATGCCGGAGGTACGGCGGAAGCGGCTTCGGCGCTCTTGCAGATCGCAAAAGTCATCGCGAGTGCGCCGCGTATAGGACGCAGCTCGCCGGATAAGGACAGCTCTCCTGCAAATTCATACTGGTCCAGCGTGTCACCGGGGATTTGCCCGGACGCTGCCAGGATGCCTAAAGCAATTGGTAGATCAAAGCGGCCGGATTCTTTCGGCAGGTCAGCTGGCGCTAAATTAACGGTGATTCTCTTTGCAGGGAATTCAAAGCGCGCATTTTGCAAAGCGGCCCTGACCCTGTCCTTGGATTCTTTGACCTCTGTCTCTGGCAAGCCGACGATGGTGAAACTGGGAAGGCCGTTGGCCAGATGCACTTCGACGGTGACTTCCGGTGCTTCCATGCCGGAAAGGGCGCGGCTTTTCAGGACGGCTAGACTCATGAGTGGCTATTGTTGATTAATTTTGTTGCAACAATAACAGACTGTGAGGCCGTGCGTCAAAGCCGCGGCCAATCGACGAGAGCTAGGGCTTCAAATTTGCAGGAAACGTCGGGCTTCGCCAGTAACGCAGGTATGTCAGCAAGTGCACCCCATGCAGTCATGCCGCCCTTCCTGTTGCCATTCACCCGGTTCCTCTCCTGATCCGGGCGGGTGTCAGGCGGCAATAAAGAAGCGGATTGCGCAAATAGATATAAAAAGATTAATATACGCAGGCATTTCTTGATGGTTGAAATCAGGCCACCGTCCTATCCGTTTTGGCTCCCCCGCTGTAATTCGCATTGACCCTGTTTCATCGATTTTCCTAACCAGAGGTATTTATCGTGAACAACGCTTTGCATCTTAGAACATCTCCCCTGTCGACTCGCCTTTCCTTTTTTCCTTTGCTGGTGACGGCACTTGCCCTCACTCCCGCCTTATCCCAGGCGCAGAATGCCGCACCCGAGATCACACGGGAAAAGGTGGAACGTGCAGTCGATGCTCTTAAGCATTATGGCTTGGGGCACAAGGATGCCTTTACCCCGCCCGGTATCGCCATTGCCATCGTCTATCAAGACGAAGTTGTAGCGACTTTGGTCGACGGTGTGCGGCAGGTAAGCCAGCCGGAAAAGATCGACAGCAATACCGCGTTCCAGCTCGCTTCCGTCTCCAAGCCGCTCGGCGCTACCGTGATGGCGAAGCTGATCAGCCAGGGTGTACAGTGGAAAACGGCTACTGAAGCCGGCAAGATGGGCTGGGACACGCCTATCCAGAAGCTGATGCCCGATTTTGTCCTGGACAGCGCTGATGTGACGCACAACGTTTCGTCCAGGATCACATTGGGAAATCTATACTCCCACCGCAGCGGCTTGCCTGAGCATGCCGGTGACGACCTGGAAGGCTTGGGGCGTAGTCGGGCGGAAGTGATTCAGCGCTTGCGCTATATCCCCGGTGTCGGGAAAAATTTTGAAGAGAAAAAATATGCCTATACCAATTTCGGCCTGACGGCTGCCGGCGTTGCTGCGGCAAACGCCGCCGGCATGAGCTGGGAGGCTGCGTCGTCCAGCTTGCTGTATAAGCCGCTGGATATGCGCAACACCAGTTCACTCTATACGGACTTTATCCACAACCCTAATCATGCATCCGGACACGTAATAAGGGGCGGCAAATGGGTATTTGAGAAGCAGCGCCAGCCCGATGCCCAGTCACCGGCAGGCGGCGCCAGCTCCAGCGTGAAAGACATGGCGCAATGGATGCGCCTGTATCTGGCGGACGGCAAGCTGGGCGGCAAGCAGTACATCCCGGCTGACGCACTGCGTGAACTCTACTCCGCCCATATTGACGTGTCAGACGAAGAGAAATTGGCAGCAAAAGCGGATGCCAGTTGCGACAACGCTGCCAGATATATCTATGGCTGGAATGCCTGCTGGAACGGGAAGTCTGTCCGACTCAACCATTCGGGCGCGTTCACGATGGGGGCGTCCACCGTTGTTACCTTGCTGCCGCGGGAAAAACTGGGCATCGTTGTACTGACCAATAGCGAACCGCACGGCGTCGCCGAGGCGCTTGCGCGCGGTTTTATCGAACTCGCCGAAAATGATCAGTTGGACGCACGAAAAAGATTTCCAGAGCTGTTCGCAGAAATGAAACAAAAAATGGATGAGGCGATTCGGGGTGTGCAGACAGGCATACTCGATCCGAGTAGCTGTCCCGTACATGGTCCTGCAGACGTCAATCTCGGCCGTTATATTGGAACCTATGCAAATGCCTATTTCGGGCCGTTTGATGTAGTCAGGGAAAACGCCTATCTATCGGTGGTCATGGGACGGGGAAAAGAGGATCGGTTTCTGCTCAGCCCTTGTCGTTCAAACGCGCAAAACGGTTTCGACTTTTACTTCGAGATAACAGGGGAGAACGCAGCCGGCCATGAACTTGTTCAGTTTGCTGCCCGCAATCCAGATGCTCCGGCAAACAAGATGATCATTCCGCACTTGCAGGTAGGCGAACTCCAGCGCGCCGACAAGTAGGAGCAGCGCCTGGCCAGGTTTGCGCTGGCCCCTGCCTGCAAAAAGGCTATGTTAATTCTACCGTTCATAGCGATAGAGCGGGCTTTGAAAAGTGCCGATTTTCCTCTACTCCTCTTTGCCTCTTACGCTCTGGTAGACCGCATCGAACACCTCCAGGCCCCTGATGCCGGGTACGCCGCCGATGATGCTGGGGTCGCCGAAATGCAGCACCCTGCCGTCTGTGCCCGCATAGGCGGGCCATTGCGCCAGGCCTTTGCCGTTGGGGTTGCCTGATTTGGCGAAATTAACCCAATAGGCGGACATGTCGCGGGCCAGTTTGCGGTCTGCGCGTGTCCAGCGCCAGGTTTGCTGGTCCAGGTGGTTGAACATGTACCATAGCTCGGCAAAGTGGCTGGGGCCCCAGCCTGCATAGGGGGAGCCTGCTGGAAACGGCGGGTGCTGGTCGAATGCGTAGTAGTAGACCGGGTGTTTTCCCGTTTTTACCTGCAGGCGCGCCCAGGCCCACATGTCCCAGCCGAAGCGGAGCGCTGTTTCCAGGTCCAGCCGCGCTTGGCGCGCCTCCGGGTCGGTGTGATACGGGTATGCGGCGAGCAGCGGCGGAGGGAGCGGGCCCACGCTTTGCTCCAGGCCGGCGGCGAACGTGGCCGCCTTGACGGCGCTGACGTCAATCAGGGACCGCGCTTCTTCGGTATTTGAGCCGAGCAGCAGCGGCACGTCATTTTGCAACCCGCGGCTGAATGCGTCATAAGGCGAAAGGGGAAGCACATAAGGGTCGAGCACCGGGTGGCTGACCGCACGGACGTCGCCGCGGATCAGTTCTGCTGCCGGCAGCCGGCGCAGCTCCTGCAAGGTGGCGACGCCGCGCGATTCTGCATACTTTACACCGTCTTTTTCTGCGTTCGCCAGCACATATCCCGGAGCAAGTTGCCAGGGCTCGAATAAGCCGCCGCTCTGTCCTATGGCCCGCTGAAACAAGCCTTTTGCTTGCGGCGAGGCCATCAATTCACTGACCGACATCGCACCTGCAGACTGGCCGGCGACGGTCACTTTTTCCGGGTCTCCGCCAAATGCGGCAATGTTGCGCTGTACCCACCGCAGCGCGGCAATCTGGTCCATCAGTCCGTAATTCCCGGAGGAGCCGTGAGCGGACTCGCGCGTGAGTTCCGGGTGGGCCAGGTAGCCCAGCGGGCCCAGCCTATAGGCAATGGTGACGACGATGATGCCTTGTTGCGCCAGCCGGTCACCATGGTAGAGCGGCATGGACGCGGAGCCGTTGCTGTAGGCGCCGCCGTAAATCCAGACCAGCACCGGCAAGCCGGCTTGGGCTTTGGGACGGGTGGCCGGCGTCCAGATATTCAGAAACAGGCAATCTTCGCTGACGGCAGGTGGATCTTCTCCCGGCATGGAGACGCCTGTTTGCATGCACGCGGGTGCAAACGCCAAGGCTTTGCGCACGCCCTGCCATGCTTTGGCCGGAAGCGGCTCGCGCCACCGCAATGCACCCACAGGCGCGCTGGCAAAGGGGATGCCTTTATAGATGGACAACCCTTGCTCATGGCTGCCGAGCGCTGCGCCCGATTCTGTCATGGCCGGATCGGCCGCCACGATGCCGCAATATAGCGTGAGGGCTGCCAATATGAACGCGTACCGGATATTTTGCATGGAGCTTCCTGGCTGGAAATAAACAGTCAGTGTTGCGCAAAATGCGCCGCGCGGGCAGACCGGCTGGTCCCATTTCGGGAGCGGTTCGTCACAAAAATGGAGGCGAAGGCCCCTGGATGCCTGGGACGATGCTGCTAGAATAAGCACATGAACAGGCGCATGAACAATTCCGGCTTTCCTGAACTGCTTCCTCCCTCGCGACCATGGTCCGGGCAATTGCGGGATATCGCGTATGGGTTTGGGTACTGGCTGGTTTTCCTGCTGGTGCTGGAACCCGGCAATGTGTCGCGCGCCAGCCAGTCCGGGCAGGTGCTGGAATTTGGCCATGAGGCCTTGCGTATTGTTGCCGCTGCCGCGTTGAGTACAACCGCTACACCATTCTCGCTGATGCTGGCGCGGCGTTTTTCGATGACAGAGTCCCACCGCTGGCGACATGCGCTGGCACACGTTGCCGCTGCCGTCGGCCTCGCGTTTGGCCTGATACTGGCTTCCTGTTTTCTTGCCGCATGGGTGTTTGAGAGAACCTCGGCGCCGGCTGTGGCGGATATCCGTGACCAGTTGACGGGCAACTGGCTTCTATTGGCTTTTGCGTTGCTGGCTTTCTCTGCGATTGCCCATGTCATGCAGCTGGCCCGGCCTGCAGGCGCTTCCGACCCTGGCACCGCGCCGACTGAGTTCCTGACGCGTGTAGCGGTTAAAGTGCGAGGAGTGCAAAGTTTCCTCGAGTTATCCGAAGTCGACTGGATTGAGAGCCAGGGCAATTACCTGGCGCTGCATGCTGCTTCCAATGTCTATCTGATCCGCGAAACCCTGGTCAACTTTGAGGCCCGCCTGGATCCCAGCCGTTTCGTCCGCATCCATCGCAGCGTCATTGTCGCCATCAACCGCATACAGGAAATGCAGGCTGTCGCCAATGGCGACTCTCTGCTGCGGCTGGCGGACAGGCAGGAGCTGCGTGCAAGCCGCCGCTATCGTGAAGCAATACGGCAGCGCTGGCCAACTGCCGACTGAAGCTTTACCTGTCTTGACCAGCGCCTGGCGTGACGCAAAAACTACATTTGAAGGCGAAGCTTTCGGACGGCATTGATAGTTCAGTATACTTTTTAGCTATCACATCTATATTAATAATCAATTTTATTAATGTCACTTACCTCTTTACTATCTATCCACACAGAAACATTCTGGATAAACAAGAGGTAAATGATGCAAGCCAAGTCCAAAAAAATCAGTATTGCCGCGCGTCTGGGCATAGGTTACGCCAGCATTCTGGCGATGATGCTGGTGCTGACCGTCCTCAGTATCATGAAGGTGAACTCCATTGAGGGTAGCCTGAGCAGGATCAGCGACGTCAATAACGTCAAGCAGCGTTACGCGATCAATTTCCGCGGCAGCGTGCACGACAGGGCAATAGCGCTGCGCGACGTCACACTGGTGCCGGATGCTGAAGTGGACAGCGTTGTCGCCGGCATCAGTCAGCTGGACCAGGATTACCAGAATTCCGCCAAGCCCCTGGACGGCATCTTTACACCGCAAAACCAGCAAGTGCTGGAGGAAGAACGCGCGGTCCTGACCCAGATCAAGGCTAGTGAGGCGCGTACCACGCCTTTGATCCGCCAAATCATCGACTTGCGCAGGTCCGGCAAGCTCGACGAAGCACGCGCGATAATGCTGCAGGACGCCAGGCCGGCCTTTGTCGACTGGCTCGCCAGCATCAACCAGTTCATCAACCTGCAGGAGCGCAAGAGCGAGACAGAGTCGGTGCAGGCCCGCCAGCTGGCACACGGCTTCCAGGCATTGATGCTGGCGTTATGTATAGCTGCGTTGGCGATAGGTGCGGTGGTGGCTACTCTGGTTACCCGTCACATTCGCCGGGCACTGGGCGCGGAACCCGCCGAAGTGAAGGCATTGGCGGAAGCGGTGGACCGTGGTGAACTGTTCCATGAAGTCAGCCTGCGCAATGGCGACCGCGACAGCATCATGGCGGTGCTGGTAAAAATGAGCGGCAACCTGAGGGCCACTGTCGCTGAGGTGCTTGGCAGCGCTACCGAAGTGGCGGAAATCAGCTCCGAGATATCTCAGGGCAATCTACATCTTGCCGGCCGCACCGAAGCCCAGGCCGGT
Source organism: Undibacterium sp. TJN25 (assembly GCF_049339885.1). Lineage (NCBI taxonomy): Bacteria > Pseudomonadati > Pseudomonadota > Betaproteobacteria > Burkholderiales > Oxalobacteraceae > Undibacterium > Undibacterium sp. TJN25. The sequence goes on from NZ_JBMPPM010000003.1 coordinate 375,494, forward strand.
TCGCTGGAAGAAACGGCTTCCGCAATGGAGCAGCTGACGGCGACGGTGAAACAGAACGCCGATAATGCACGGGAAGCAAACCAGCTGGCGCAAAATGCCTCTGACATCGCGATCAAGGGCGGCAATATCGTCGGCGAGGTGGTGCAGACGATGAATTCCATCAATACATCCTCGCAAAAAATTGTGGAAATCATCAGCGTCATTGAGGGTATTGCATTCCAGACCAATATCCTGGCGCTGAACGCTGCGGTGGAGGCGGCACGGGCAGGAGAGCAGGGGCGCGGTTTTGCCGTCGTGGCAACGGAAGTGCGTAACCTGGCGCAGCGCAGTGCTACCGCTGCGAAGGAAGTGAAAGTGTTGATCGATGATTCCGTCGAGAAGATAGGCGCCGGCACCCAGCTGGTGGAACATGCGGGCGCCACCATGCTAGACATTGTCTCCAGCGTCAAGCAGGTGACCGGCATGGTCGGCGACATCACCACGGCCAGCAACGAACAGCAGGTGGGCATAGAGGAAGTCAATCGCGCCATTGCGCTGATGGATGAGGTTACGCAGCAAAATGCTGCGCTGGTCGAGCAGGCCACCGGCGCCGTGCAGACGCTGCAGGACCAGGCCGGCTACCTGAACCATGCCGTAGGTGTGTTCAAGACCGAGCGTCCGCAGCTAGCCGGCGTGCCCCGGCCGGTAGTTGCCGCTGCCCGCAAGGCATTGCGCGTGGCTACAGCCTACGCCTGAGGTGACAAGATGATGATGCAACATTCAGAAAAAGAACGTCTGGCCGCGCTGCATGAGCTGGGCATCCTGGACAGCAATACCTCGGATTATTTTGATTCGCTTACCCGCCTGGCAGCAGACCTGTTCGGCGTGTCCGGCGCCTATATCTCGCTGGTGGACAGCGATCGCCAGTGGCTCAAGTCCAGTGTGGGCTTTTGCTCCTGCGATACCGCAGATACTGCCAGGGAATTATCGTTCTGCACCCATACCATCATGCAGTCGCAGGTCATGGTGATCGAGGACGCCGCCGCTGATCCGCGCTTCCGCAATAATCCCATGGTCACCGGCCCTGCGAAAATCCGCTTTTACGCGGGAGCGCCCCTGATCACCGCCGGAGGCTACGCCATCGGCGCGCTGTGCATCACCGATACGCAGCCCGGGCAGCTGGACGCCGTCCAGCGCGCCAAGCTGGAAAACATGGCGACACTGGTCATGGCGCATATTTCCCTGCAACGCGCGGTCGGCCATGTGGATGCTGTCAGCGGCATGCCGAACAAACTACAGCTGGCCGAGGATTTGTCGGCGCTGGCGCAGGCGGCGGCTGGCGAGAACAGGGTATTGGTCTATATGGATATGCCAGATGCGGCCACCGCATTCGAGATCGCCGGCGTGCTCGGTGCTGCGGCGTATGACGGACTGGTGCGCGGCGTCGGTCAAAAGCTGAAGCGCCTGTTTGCCGGCAAGGCCAATATTTACCATATTACCGATGCGCGCTTTGCACTGCTGTCGCTGGATTCTGGCACGACGGCATTTACCGGCTTCGTCTACAGCCTGGAGCAGGCGCTGCAAGAAGCGCTGCATGACCTGGGCGTGCCTTTGAACCTGCCCAGCTTCGGCGGCATCGTGGTGTTTGGCGTGGACGCCGGTTCAGCCACCGATGCCCCGAGAAAGGCCTTGTCAGCGGTCAGCCAGGCACTGCTCGCGCAGCAACGCTGGGCAATGTATAGCACCGCCGACGACAGCAGCCACCAGCGTTCTTTCCGCATATTGAACGATGTGCATACTGCCATCCGCGAAGATGCACTGCAGCTGGTGTACCAGCCCAAGCACAATCTTCTGGACGGCTCCTGCCTGTCGGCGGAAGCGCTGATACGCTGGAACCATCCTGAACTGGGGCCGATCTCGCTGGCAGAATTCGTCCCACTGGTAGAAAAGACGGCGCTGATACGCCCGCTGAGCGACTGGGTAATCCGCACTGCTTTCAGGCAGTTGCGTGAATGGCATACGGCCGGTTCGCGGATCAAGCTGGCAATTAACCTGTCGGCCCGCAATTTTGAAGAGCCCGACCTGTGCGAGCGTTTACGGGCAGCCTGCGACGAGTTCGGCATTGCTGCTCGCTATATAGAGATAGAGTGCACCGAGGGTATCTGGATGGAAAGTGCGGCCGTCCTGCAGACTCTGCATGATATACGTGCGCTGGGCATGGGACTGGCGCTGGATGATTTCGGAACCGGCTACAGCAATTTCTCGTATCTGCAAAAGGTGCCGGCTACCGTCGTCAAGCTGGACCAGTCGCTGATACGTGATGTGCACAAAAATCCGCGCGACCAGCGCATCGTGCGCTCGCTGATCGTACTGGCGAAGGACCTCGGTTACCGCGTGGTTGCCGAAGGCGTGGAAACCAGGGAGGCGCTGGACATGATCCGCATGTGGGGTTGCGACGAAGCGCAGGGCTACCTGTTTGCAAAGCCGCTGGCGCCGGACGCCTTTGCGAATCATGTACGTTTACCGCAAGCGCCGGCCCCCTGGTTCGCCGGATTACGGTCCTACGCCACCCGTCTGGAACGCGGTCCACACGGCGAAGCAAGCCAGTTGCTTTTTCAATAGCAGGCGATATCCACGGTTTTCAGGCATCGTAGCCTATTTAGGCAGCCTGGTTTCCAGTTCGGCGACCCGCGCTTCCAGCGCTTCCAGCTTGGCGCGGGTCTTGGCCAGCACCTGCGCCTGGATGTCGAACTCTTCGCGCGTGACCAGGTCCAGTTTGGCAAAGCCCTGGCTCATCATCGCCTTGACGTTCTTTTCTATATCCTTGGCAGGCGAGTTTTCCAGCACCTGGTTGATCTTGGCCTGCATGTCATTAAAAAAATTCTGTTTATCCATTTTGTTCTCCGCAGGTGCTGATAGGTAAAATTGCGCGTTCCTGGTGCGTATTTTTTTTGACACCGTTTTTACATGCGTCAAATTGGTGCGTTACACCAGGGGTGTTGCCTGTTCGTTCAAAAATTGGCGATTTTTTATCGCCTGATATTCTTTGTGCATTTATAGAATCATAACGCATGCCGGGCTAAATGACAGGCTGTCATAAAACGCGTTCACAATCTTTCCTCTGATAAAACCATATTTGCCAAATTAAATTTTGCAAACATGCGGCTTGGCACGACTTCTGCTAATACCATCGTGAAGTTAATCGATTCAAGCAATGTGATATCAACCAGAAGAGGGAAGCGTTATGAAGAAACTGATACTTGTAGCAGCCATTTCTGCAGCCTTCACCAGTAGTTTCGTATGGGCGGAAGATGCGAAACCGGAAGAAGCGAAGCCCGACAATGAAGTAAGTTTCAATATCGGCGTTGCCAGCGAATATCGCTATCGCGGTATCAGCCAGTCGCGTTTCGATCCTGCCTTGCAGGGCGGTGCCGACTATACGAACAACCCTACCGGCTTCTATGCCGGCACATGGTTGTCCACCATCAAGTGGACCAAGGATGCAGGCGGCAGCGGCGACGTGGAATGGGATATCTACGCCGGCAAGCGCGGCGAGATCGTCAAGGATGTCAGTTATGACATCGGCGTGCTGAGCTATATCTACCCTTCCAACGGCCTGGACAAGGTACCCGGTTTCAGGGATGCCAATACCACTGAAATCTACGGCCAGCTTGGCTATGGCCCTGCTTACATCAAATATTCGCATGCAGTGACAAACCTGTTCGGTTTTGTCGACAGCAAGAACAGCGGCTACATTGATATCGGCGCCAATATCGACATGGGTGAAGGCTACACGCTGGGTCTGCATGCCGGCCACCAAAAGGTTCGCAGCAATTCCATCGCTGACTACACGGACTACAAAGTCGGCGTTACCAAGGAATTTTTCGGCGTCAGCTTCAACTTGTCCGTCATCGGCACCAATGCCAATGAATCTGCGTATGTGGCGCCAGGCGGAAGATTTACCGGTAGAACCCAATTGGTATTGGTGGGAACCAAATCCTTTTAAGTCGCTTAGTTTTTTCAATTCGAGGCCAGCATGAAACTGATTACTGCAATTATCAAACCCTTCAAGCTTGATGAGGTACGCGAGGCCCTTTCCACCATCGGTGTGCAAGGAATTACGGTCACAGAGGTGAAGGGATTCGGGCGCCAGAAAGGGCACACCGAGCTATATCGCGGTGCGGAATACGTGGTCGACTTCCTTCCCAAGACCAAGATAGAAGCTGCGGTCGATGATGCGATTGTCGATCGCGCGATAGAAGCGATAGAAACTGCTGCCCGCACCGGCAAGATCGGCGACGGCAAGATTTTTGTCTATGACCTACAACAAGTCGTGCGTATCCGCACCGGTGAAACCGGCAACGACGCTTTATAACCGACACTCAGGGAGAACACATGAATAAGATGTTGAGTAACGTACTGGCCGCCTGCGCGCTGCTGGTATCCATAGGTCTGGCGCCATCGGTGATGGCGGCGGATGATGCCGCGGCAAGTGCGGCTTCTGCTCCTGCTGCATCGGCGCCCGCCGCTGCCAGCGCTGCTGAAGCGCCGGCTTCTGCACCGGTTGCGGCTGCGGCCTCCGCTCCTGCAGCGCCTGCAGTTGCAGCTGACCCGGCTGCTGCCTCCGCGGCGGCCGCGCCGGCACCAATCCCCAATAAGGGCGACACTGCCTGGATGATGGTGTCGACCATGCTGGTCATCCTGATGACCATCCCTGGCCTGGCTTTGTTCTACGGCGGGCTGGTACGTTCCAAAAACATGCTGTCCATCCTGATGCAGGTATTCATGATTTTTGCCGTGATCATCGTGTTGTGGTGCATCTACGGTTACTCGCTGGCCTTTACCGAAGGCGGCAAGTTCATCGGTTCTTTCGATAGGGCCTTCCTGAAAGGGATCTGGGATCCGGTCAAGGGTACGTTCGCTACTGCTGCCACGTTCAGCAAAGGCGTTGTCATTCCTGAGTTCGTCTTCGTGGCTTTCCAGGCAACCTTTGCAGCGATTACCTGCGGCCTGATCATCGGCGCCTTTGCAGAACGCGCCAAGTTCACGGCAGTGCTGCTGTTTGTCGTGCTGTGGTTCACTTTCAGCTACCTGCCTATCGCTCACATGGTCTGGTTCTGGCCTGGTCCTGATGGCATCAAGGATGCGGCAACACTGGCATCTGAATCTGCAAAAGGCGGTTTCCTGTGGCAAAAAGGCGCGCTGGACTTTGCCGGCGGCACGGTGGTGCATATCAACGCTGCGGTAGCTGGCTTGGTGGGCGCTTACCTGATCGGCAAACGTGTGGGCTACGGCAAGGAGTCGATGGCGCCTCATTCGCTGACTATGACCATGATCGGCGCTTCGCTGCTGTGGGTGGGCTGGTTCGGTTTCAATGCCGGTTCCGCACTGGAGGCTGGCGACGTCGCAGCATTGGCTTTCGTCAATACCCTGCTGGCAACTGCTGCGGCGACGGTATCGTGGGTTTTCGGTGAATGGATGTCCAAAGGCAAGCCTTCCATGCTGGGCGGCGCGTCCGGTGCGGTAGCCGGCCTAGTTGCCATCACTCCTGCCTGCGGTTTCGTCGGTCCTATGGGCGCGCTGATCATCGGCTTACTGGCAGGCGTTATCTGCCTGTGGGGTGTAAATGGCCTGAAACGCCTGCTGGGCGCGGACGATTCGCTGGACGTCTTCGGCGTGCACGGCGTGGGCGGTATCCTGGGTGCATTGCTGACTGGCGTGTTTGCTGCGCCTTCACTCGGCGGCCAAGGTATTTTCGACTATGTCGCCAACAAGATGTCGGCTGATCCTTACTCCATCATGGACCAGGTCACAACCCAGGCAATTGGTGTAGGCACAACGATAGTCTGGTCCGGCGTAGTGTCCTTCATCGCCTACAAGCTGGTTGACCTGGTGATCGGCCTGCGTGTACCGGAAGATGAAGAGCGTGAAGGCCTGGACATCACCAGCCACGGCGAAACTGCGTACCATTCATGATCGATACGCAAGCCGCAAGATTGATGTTGCAACGCTAGTATCCTCAGTGCATGTTTAGAGCGCATGCTACTGATTTAACGGGCACCTCCTCGGGAGGTGCCTTTTTTTTTGCCCGAACCTGGCAAGCCGGAACTAAAAAAGAATATCACGCGTGGGCATGTAGGGACATACACGTCGGACGGTGTGCACATCACATCTTTAGGCTGAACAGCCTCCCTGAAAGCGGATTTATGCCGTGCGCGGCTGCATTGATCATGGGAAAAGAAATTCTTCCGTGATGCGGACGTAAAAAAGGCCATCGTTTCCGATGGCCCTTTGTTCCTGAACTATGCGGCGATCTGCCGCGGGGTGCGACTATTATTTCACTGCCAACAGCCACAGCCTTGCCAAGTCGGCAGCACCGTCGGTGGACTGTATGGTCTTGAAGACTTCTTCCGCCTTGGCCCGGTTCCCGGATTTCAGGTAAGCCACACCCAGGCGCAGCTTGGCGTCGTCCGGGTTTTTCATGCCGCCCTTGGCGATACCTTCTTCCATCATAGGAATGCCTTTGTCGAACTGACCGTAGACCGTGTAGTTGTAGCCGATATTGACGAGGCCGGTACCGGTTTTTGCCGCCCGGGCCTGCTTCTCGCCGTCGCTGAGGGATTTCGCATCATCTGCAGCCTGCTTGGTCACCTGGTCGCGTAACTGCTTATGCCTTGCTGCGTCCTTGCCTGTACCCAGGACGTTGTCGGCATAGCCCTTGTCGACGACTTTCTTCGCTTCGCCGGGGATGCCTGCTTGCTGCAACAGCTGGATCATCTCGACAAAACGGCCGGCTTCGGTGATGTTGTCTGCCGTGAATTCCAGGCGGTATTCGTCCAGGCGCAGGCGGTCGGCAAAGCCGGGTTTGGTTTCTGTCTGGTACAGCAGATCTGCCCAGTAGTCTTTGGTTGGATAGTATTTAACCAGGCGTTCCAGCACCGTCCTGTAGCCGTCTTTGTCTTTCAGCTGCTGGTAGGCGCTGGCCTGCAGGCGCAGGGTTTCCTGGGAAGGTGCGCGGCCGGCGGCTTCATCAGCGGCGATTTCCTTGCCGATCTGCTTGGAGGCGCCGGCAAAATCGTTTTGCAGGTACAGGATGCGCGCCAGCAGGTTCTGGATTTGCGGGTTGGCCGGATCCAGCGCGATGTAGCGTTCTGCCCAGATTTTGGCATTAGGGTAGTCCTTGGCGTTGAAATACACGGATGCCATGCCGTCGGTGAACTTCAGCACGTCGGCCGGCGACAGGCGCTTGCTGTTGATCATGTTGTCGAAAGACTTGGCCATCAGCGCATTGTCGTTGGTGCTGGACGCGATGATCGCATTGGTCCTGTCTATCATGAACAGCTCGGGCGGCGTCTTGTTGGGCACGGCGTCCAGTGATTTGACCTTGGCAATCGCTTCATCGAATTTTTTCGCGTTGATCAATTCCTGTGCTTCATTGAGCGGCTTGCCTATCTCAACGCGGATGGTCTCAGGTTTCACCGCAGCGGCAGGTTCCTCTGCATAGGCCTGAGGAATGGCAAACGGAAGGGCGGAAGCGCCGAGCGCCAGCAGCAGCGCTGCAGCGGCAATGGAGGAATTTTTTTTCATGAAAACTTGCATAAATAAATGGAAGTAATGTGCCTGCCGCCCGGTCTCGCATTGCATCGTTTTTCAGCAGCCAACAGTCGCTGATGGATGGAGCGTGAACACCCGGGTTTGCAGGGTGGTTTCATATTCGCTGAATATGGCAGGGCACAGAATGTTGCTTAAAAAATACTGCGCCGGTTGATACTTCGGCATTATATATGACAGCGAACCGGCTGGCACCACACCGGAGCGGCCGGTGCGATCAGTCGTTGATGAATTGTTCGTTGCCGATCATCCCGATCTTGGTCACACCCAGACGCTGGGCCGAGGCCATCACCGCTGCCACCGACTTGTACGCCACCAGCTTGTTGGGCTTCAGGTGCACTTCGGGCTGGTCCGGCTGTGCGGCGACTTCGCGCAGCTTGGTTTCCAGTTCTGCACGGCCGCCGCTCAAGGCGACGCCGTTCCACAGTACCGTGCCGTCGAAGTCGACGTCGATCGTCACCACTACCGGGTCCGTCAGCGGCTTGGCAGGGCTGCTGGTCGGCATGTTGAGGTTGACGGCGTGGTTCTGGATCGGGATGGTGATGATCAGCATGATGATCAGTACGAGCATGACGTCGATCAGCGGCGTCATGTTCATTTCTATCATCACATCGGGTTCGCTCGAACTGCTACCTGAGCCTACATTCATTCCCATGTGGATTCCTTTCTTTATCAGTCCTACTATTCAACGCTGGATATTGAAACTGATCCATCTGCGCTTGCTGCAAAGTTTGCCTGGCTAGGCGCGCCGACGAAGACAGCACGCATGTGCGGCTAGAAGAAGCAACAACGCCAGGCGAACTTTTCAGCGAGCGCTAACCTCCGCGCGGTGGCGGTTCGGTCACAAACGCGACCTTGGCGATGCCTGCCCGCTGGGCTGTCAGGATGACCTTGCCGACATATTTATACTGGGTGTTTTGGTCACCCCGTATATGCAGTTCGGGCTGCGGTACCATGACCGCGATCTTCTTGAGCTTTTCCAGCAGCGCCGGGGTATCCGGCACCAGGCTTTCGTTCCAGAATATCTGGCCTTCCTTGTCGATGGCCAGGTTGATGTTTTCCGGTTTGGTCTTGTACGGCTGATTGGTTTCAGACGGCAGTTTGACCGGGACCGTGTGTGTCACAACGGGGATGGTGATCAGGAAGATGATCAGCAGGACCAGCATGACGTCGACCAGCGGCGTCGTGTTGATGGTACTGTTGACTTCGTCTTCTCCATCTCCGTCATTGCCGATTGACATTGCCATGATCTAGCCCACCCGTTTGATGGCGACGCGTGCCACGTCGCCATGGTCGGCGGTACTCATCGCACCGGACAATAATACTGAGTGCAGATCAGCCCCGAAAGTGCGCACTTCTTCCATCGCACTCTTGTTGCGGCGTACCAGGAAGTTGTAGCCCAGCACCGCTGGAACCGCAACGCCCAGACCGATCGCGGTCATGATCAGCGCTTCACCCACTGGACCTGCTACCTTGTCGATGGAGGCTTGGCCGGCAACACCGATCGCTGTCAGCGCATTGTAGATACCCCAGACTGTACCGAACAGACCGACGAAAGGTGCTGTGGAGCCGACTGTTGCGAGGAAGGCCAGGCCGTCTTGCAGGCGGCTTTGTACTTTTTCCACCGATCGCTGTATCGACATCGTGACCCAGGAATTCAAGTCTATCTGTTCCAGCAGGGCGCCTTCATGATGGTCGCTGGCTTTGGTCGCTGTTTCGGCGATGAAGCGGAATGGGCTGCCTTCTTTCAGGCTGGTGATGCCTGCCTGTATGGAAGGGGCTTTCCAGAATTTATTTCTTGCATCTTTGGCCTGGCTGCTCATTTTTACCTGGTCTACCACTTTGGTTATCAGGATGTACCAGCTGCCCATGGACATGATGGCCATGATGATCAGCGTGGAGCGGGCCACGAAGTCGCCGCCTTTCCACAGGGCGTCGAGGCCGTAGGGGTTTTCGACTGTTTCTTTGGCCACTGGTGCTGGGGCTGCAACGTCAGTCGGCGCTGCTGCTGGTGCTGCGGCGTCTGCGGCAGACGCCGCTACCGGTGCGGCAACTGGAGGCGCTGCCGCGTCGGTTGGCGTCGCTGCGCTGGCTGCTGCCGGAGCGTCCTGCGAAGGCGTCTGTGCCATTGCGGCGGGATTGACTGCGATGCCGGCAGAAAATACGGCAAACAGCAATGCAGCAATGGTGGGGGTGAAGTGAGTTCTCATGAGTAAATATCCCTTACGCTATTGTTTGTCAGGCCTGTTGCACCCAGCATCCATGATCACGCGCGCTGGGTGCGACGGCTGTTATTTATCTTCAAGTTTCCAGACGTATTGCATCTTGGTCCAGAACTGTTCTGGTTTGCCGTCGACGGTGCCGGGCACGAATTTGCACAGGCTGAGGCCGGCACGCGCCGCATTGTCCAGAGTCCGATGGCCGCTGGATTTTTCTACTTTGGAATCGATGACCCTGCCGTCAACGCCGACCAGGAAAGACAAGTCAACCGTGCCGCTTTCTTCGTTCCTGAGCGAAGCAGCAGGATAAGCAGGCTTGGCACAGGCTCGTGAGTCAACCACTGCGGGTACGCGGACCGGGCCTGATGCCGTGGCATCCGTGGTTGCCGGGGCTGTAGAAACTGCCGATTCCGGTTCGGGAGTGGTACTTGCGGTAATCGTGTCCTGCTGCACAGGTGTTTGGACCTGTACTTCAGGGGGCGGTACAAAAGGCTGAGGTGCCGCCACTTGCGGCGGTGGAGGCGTGTCCGGTATTGCCGGTGGCGGAGGGGGCGGCTGTATTTCTTCCACCAGTTGCACGCTCAAAGGCTGCTGTATGACTTGAATAATTTTGTGCCCAAGTCCATGCAGCAGCGCATATACCAGTGCGGCATGGAACAGGATGACCAGTGTCAAACCGGTAAACTTCTTGGTGGGTGTTCCCCTGTTGTCGATAGTGAAATCCATAATTCTTCCTTTTCCAGGTAGATGTAGAACGATATTCTGCGAAATGGCGCAAGGGGTCAGTGTGCTAGCACACAGAAGTGGCCAGGTAGGGTTTGCTCAGCGCCAATGGCGGCCTTTGTACGCAGACGCGCGCAGCGTTACCACTTGCAGCCCTTGTCCGTTAGTGCGTCTTTGAGGATCAGCAAAGGGGCGAGCAGGCCCAGGTTGGCGTGTGCGGTGCGGCAATCACCGCGCTGGGCATTCAGGGCAGCGGCGCCCACCCTGGCTTCTATGCTGCTGCTGGCTAGTTGGGATTCGCGCAACTGCTCTATCGATGTCTTCTGACGGCTGCGGTCATTGTCGCGTGCCAGTTTGCGCAGACCTTCCAGGTCCAGCCTGGTTGCTGGCAAGGCAGGTGGCGTCCCGGCAGGTGTTGCGATTGCGGTGGAAAGCGCCTCTGGCGGGGCAGGCATTTTCATACCTGCTTCAGGGAGAGCAGAGGGGCGGTTGCTGTTTTTCGCCCGCAGTTTTGGCAGGATTTTTCTTCGCTCCATTGTGAAATGCGGAGTCTCCAACGAAGCGGCAGGTCCGGCGGGCGGCGAGGCGGCCGCGACGCTTCGCATCTCCATGTAGATCACTTGCCCGGTTTGCGCAGGCGTGCTGTGCAGTAAGCCTTTGCCCTGCAATATATAAAACACGAACACATGGCACAGCGCCACCAGCATCAGGCAGGACAGGGAACTGCGGGAGCTCAACGGAGCGTTTGCCGTTTGCATGCGTATCCAATAAAGAGTGATGAATGCAAGACCTGTTGAACGTGTGACGGTGAAATTGCCGATAAGTTTCAATACGGGCATTTACTACGACTGAATGAGGGACATAACATTCGCAGTTAATGCAGATATACTTTCGGTTTGCTTCATGTATTTCTCCTCACTCTATCCCTCGCTGAACAGCGTAGAAAGACCGCCATGCCGACCACTATAGATCTTCGCAGTGATACCGTTACCAAGCCCAGCGCAGCAATGCGTGCCGCGATGCTGGACGCCGCCGTCGGCGATGATGTCTATGATCAGGACCCTACCATTCACCGCCTGCAGCATGTGATGGCGGAACAGTTTGGTTTTGAGGCGGCGCTGTTTTTCCCTACCGGCACGCAGAGCAATCTGGCCGCCTTGCTGGCGCATTGCCAGCGCGGCGACGAATACATTGTCGGGCAGGAGGCCCACACCTATAAGTATGAAGGCGGCGGCGCTGCCGTGCTGGGCAGCATACAGCCGCAGCCCTTGCTGAACCAGGCAGACGGCTCCATTGCGTTAAACGACATCGAAGCGAGCATCAAGCCGGATGACATTCACTTTGCGCGCACCAGGCTGATTGCGCTGGAAAATACGATAGGAGGCCGGGTATTGCCGATGGCATACATGGCCGAAGTCAGGAAACTCGCCACCAGCCGTGGCTTGGCCGTCCATCTGGATGGTGCGCGTGTATTCAATGCCGCTGTCAAGCTGGGCCTGGCGCCGGCTGATGTGTGCAAGGGCCTGGACTCGGTATCGGTGTGCCTGTCCAAAGGGCTGGGCACGCCGGCCGGATCGGTGCTGTGCGGCAGCAAGGCCTTGATCGCGGACGCAAGGCGCTGGCGCAAGATGCTGGGCGGCGGCATGCGCCAAGTAGGGATACTGGCGGCAGCAGGATTATATGCGCTGGAACACAATGTGCAGCGCTTGGCTGAAGACCATGAGAACGCCGGCCTGCTGGCGGCTGGGCTGGGCGAAATCAGCGAGTTGCGGGTTGAACCGGTGCAGACAAATATCGTGTTCGTCCATGTTGCTGCGGCTGATGTTGCTCCGCTTTCTGCCTACCTCGCCAACCATGGCGTGGTCGCTTCAGTGGGACAACGTACACGGCTGGTGACGCACCTCGATGTTTCCGCGGCACAATTACGGCAGACAGTTCAAAAATTCAAGGATTATTTCAATAACAAGAACTGACCAAACGGCTAACAATTAAGCGATAAATGTGCGCTGAATCGTTGTAAAAAAAGCCGGGCGGCGCGAATAATGTATCGAACAGATTGATTAGTTATTTATATTGGGAATATACTAATTTTTCCGGCAGCCAATATATTTGCAGCTATATTGTACCGATTGATATAAAATTTATCCCTCTATTTTCAAATGTCGAAAGGACATTGTAATGAACGCAAAAATTTTGGGCATACTCGCTCTGCCGGTTTTGATTTCCGCTTGCGCAGGCCCTGTTACTGCCGAAGACGACACTAAAGAAGAAAAAGTGTATACAACAGGCAGTTTGCTGCCACAGCGTGGGGCTTCTGCTGCGTCACAGGTTAGCAAGGAAGAACTGGAAGCAAAACGTAACCAGACAAATTCCGTACAGATGCGCAAGCCTCTGTAAGCAGAGCTCAGTATCGGCGCCGCGAAAAAGCGGCGCAGTAGCAGTTCAATGCAAGGTAGGTTTTTCGACGCCGGCACCTGACGCCGGTGCGCGCTGCTGTACTAGTATCCAGGGCCGGACCACCACAGTCCATAAGCTGGCATTGTCGTCCAGCCAGGCCTTGGCCTGCAAATCGCTTACTTTAGTCACTTCGCCTGAGGTAAGCCATTGCGCTATCTGGTCTTTATTATCCTTCGACATCTGCAGGGCAACTTCAACCAGATCCAGTTCCGCACTGACGGCGATGACACTGCCCGTTGCAAAATGGCGCAATAATTCTTTCCATGGAAACTGGGCAGTTTCCTGTATCAGTTTGGTTTTGAGCGATTCGTCCTGTTCCATGATGTCGGTATTTGGAAAAATAGGAATTCTACCGCGTCATGCGCTTTCGGTGCTGGTCTTGCTGTTATCCACCGCTTCAGGAAAAGCGCGCATATTGCGCAGCACCGGAAATCCGAACATCCACAGGCCGGTCACCACGAGCGTTGCGACGCCTCCGAAGATTAGCGCGGGCACCAGGCCGAACCAGCCTGCGGTGATGCCGGATTCAAATTCCCCCAGCTCGTTGGAGGCGCCGATAAACACGGCGTTGACAGCGCTGACGCGGCCGCGGATGGCGTCCGGTGTTTCAAACTGGACCAGCAGATGCCGGATGTAAACGCTGACCATATCGCCGCTACCCATCAGAAACAGCATCAGCAGGGCAAGTGGCAAATTGCCTGTAGCGCCCATGACTACGGTGGCGCCGCCGAACAGCGCTACACCGCCGAACATCCACCGTCCCACGTTATGCTTGATCGGCCAGAAGGCCAGGATGATGGAGGTCAGTGCCGCACCTATTCCGGGTGCGGTACGTAGCAAACCCAGTCCGGTAGGGCCGGTATGCAGGACATCATGCGCATACGCCGGCAGTAGTGCGGTGGCGCCGCCAAACAGTACCGCGAACAGGTCGAGGGAAATGGCGCCGAGCACTACCGGCCGAGACAATACAAAGCGCAGCCCTTCCAGCAGGCTATGCAGGCTGGCGGGCTCCTTGTGTACCGGCGGACCGACGATCTTGGTCCGCGTCATCAGCAACACCGCCAGCGTCAGCAACACAGCCACGACCGCATATACCGCTTTAGGTCCGGCCAGGTACAGCAGGCCGCCGATAACAGGCCCCATGATCACGGCGACGTGGAAGCTGGAAGAGCTGAGCGCAACGGCATTGCTGAAACTTGTTACCGGCACTAGGTTCATCAAGATTGCCTGCGACGCCGGCATCATGAACGCCCGCGCGCTGCCGAACAGGACCAGGACAGCAAATACCGGCCAGACCTTGGCGGTGCCGGACAGGGTAAAGCCAAGCAGCAGCACGCCGCACAGCAGCTGCGTCAGCAGGCACAGCACGATGATGCTGCGGCGGTTATACCGGTCGGCCACATGGCCTGCAAACAGGATCAGTACAAAGAAAGGCGCAAACTGCGCCAGGCCTATCATGCCCAGGTCAAACAGGCTGCCGGTCATCTGGTACACCTGCCAGCCTATGGCTACACTTTGCATCTGTACAGCGAGCGTACCTAGTACACGGGATGAAAGGTAATTTGCAAAATTCCGGTTTTTTAAAACGTCGAAGCCATTCGTGAGGGTGCTGGACATGGGATTAGCGGTAGTAGGTGGCGAACGCACTGGCCTTCAGGTTTTTAGGCGGAGACCTGTGCGTGGAGTGAGCGTGCTTTGTAGTGTTGCATGCGTATTGACGCGATGCCTTTACAGTTTTCAATTGCATGGTATCCGATTTCACGAACTCCGGACGCATCGCGACAAGCTTCGTTACATTGGCAGGGCAAGGATTTCAAACTGCATTGGGCCCGGCCTATTTTCCGGCGATCCAGTCTGCAGTCCAGCCGGCCACCTGGTCGCGCCAGGCACGGCGGGAAAAGGTATGGTCTGCATCGCCCAGATCATGGCGGCGGATGCGCGGCGACGCCAGCAGTGCTTTCCAGCCGGGAGAAGATGCCGCCACGTCCGAAAATTCTTGCGCTGTGAGGTCGCGGCCGGCGACGATGATTAACACCCGCCCCTGAAAAAGTGCCAGCGCCTGCTGCATCCGGTCTGGCAGGCTGCCGGCCCCCGCATCCGCTTCAGCCGCATCGCCGGCCGCCTCCTGCTTTCTCGGCAGAACAACTTTGCCGATGAGTCCGGCCAGGGACTTGACCGCGGAGGAGAAGTTGAACCTTCCAGACAGGACCTTTTCCCATAATTCGGCTTCCATGAGCCTGCTCTTGTAATAGTGTTTCAGATAAGCCTTGGCTTCACCCTGTTCGGTCCTGACCCATGGATTGAGTAACACCGTTCCTGTCACGCGAGGATCTTGTGGCGCATAGAACAGCGCCGCTGCTGCGGCGTCGCACAGTCCCCACAGCACGACATCATGCAAGCCCGGGGCAGCCGCAAAAAAACAATCCAGCGCAGCACGCACATCCGTATCGATATCCTCAAAAGACGCCGGCTCTCCTTCACTGTCCCCCATGCCGCGGTAATCGAAACGCATCACCGGTATGCCGCGCTCTGCCAGATGCCTGGCGAGCAGCGTGAACTGGCGGTGGCTGCCGGCGCGGTATTGCGGGCCTCCGACAATGACCAGCACGCCAGTGCCGGGAGCCTGGAGCTGATCGGGCATGCTGAGTACGCCGTACAGCGGAGTTTCCTTGCAATGGAAGCTGAGCGCGGTTTCTTTGTATGTCATTCTAGGGACCCTGGAAAATAGCGCCGGTGGCGCTGATCCACTCAGGCGCCACCATGTTGTCCTGCGTAGTCCAGAATGCAGGGCCGCTGACCATGCCTACTGACAGCCGCGCGCCTTTTTGTTCCCACGCATCAGCGATCTTTTTCCTTGCCGGCGACAGTGCGGCATTGGCCTGGCCCGTGCTTTCCAGCCAATGCAAGGAGCTGGCAGGGGCTTCCCAGGCCGCCGCATCCAGCTTGTCGATGGCCGCAGCCAGTTCGGGAGCAATTTCGTAACCGGCGATTTCCACACTCTGGCCGGCAAGCAGCATCTGCCGGATATCCTGGGTACCACCGCCTTTTTGCTCGGCGCCGGTAATCATGTCATTTGCCAGCAGCAGCCTGAAAAACTGGTTCAGGTATTGAGCGCCGTTGAACACCGGTTGCCATAATACGATATTGTCGATTTCGGAGCGCGCGTCGCGCGCGAAATCCAGCGCCAGCAGGGCGCCCAGGCGCAGTCCCCACAGCGAGATAGGCGCCTCGCTGCGCATCATCAGCCAATGCTGCGCGCGGTGCAGATCGTCTTTCCAGCTATCCCATCGGGCATCGGCGAAATCGCCGGCGCTGTCGCCGCAGCCAAACAGGTCCATTTGCAGCACCGCGTATCCCTGCTTCGCGAGCGCGCGGGACTGCATGGCCGCCATGCGCCTGGACTTGTTCATTTCCTCTGCAAATGGATGGACGTAGATGACCGCGCCCACGGGCTCGGCGGAGGAATGGGGCGGGTGATGCAGGCAGAAGCGTGAGCCGGATTCCGTCTCCAGGAAAAATGCTTCGGCCGCCTGCCCCGTGGATGCCATTATTGTTCCAGCTTGCGCTCGACAAACGCTGCCAGGCTGCCCAGCGTTTCAAACGTCTTGCCGTTGATTTCGTCATCATCTATCGCAATGCCGAAATACTCTTCCATCGCAGCGATGACGTTGACAACCGCCATGGAGTCCAGTTCCGTCAAACCGCCTAGCAGCACCGAATCCGCATCCAGTGAATTTTTTTGCGCGCCGAGGTTCAGCGTATCGGCCAACATATTTTTCAGGTCTTCAATAACAGGCATAAAGGAATTCCGGGCAGCAAATAGCAAGCCTGTGCGTTTGCACGCAGTCCAGGTCGCAATCAGAAAATTGACTCAGCGACATCATACCCGAACGCGGCAACAGCCACCACCGGCTGGTAAGGGATGCCCATAAGTAGCTGATTTAACGGAAATTTGCTTTCAAGTCGCAGGACATTCTTTATAATATCTGGATCAAATTCCTATGGGTTTCGCAGCGTTCATATATACTCATGGGAAAGAAAATGCGGGATGACAAAGGAAAATTTAATTAATTGCTTTTTGTTAATGTTTTTCTGTCGGAAATTTTTACGCTTTTTTTTAAAAATGGTGCTCGACAAATTTTTTTCTTGGCCAAAGTCTGTAAGCCATTGATAATTAAAGAGTATTTTTAGGTAGGAGCATCTGGAATGTATCTTGCTTACTCTGAATTGAGAATCGCACACAAATACATAGGAACGCCTGCTCAGGGGTTCTTGGCGGAAATAAAATGCAGGGATGGAGAGCGTCATGACTATTGAAAAACAGCAACACGACGAAAACGAAAAAAATACGCCGCTGGCTGTGGTGGATAAAGCCGCATTCGGCGAGTCGCGCCGTCGCTTTACCAAGGCGGGGATCGCTGCTTCAGGCGTGCTAGTGACGCTGGCTAGCCGGCCTGCGCTGGGCTGTACCGTCGGTGTTTCACCCTCCGTATATTGCTCTGGCAATGTCAGCGGGCACGGCACATCAAATACTAGCAATCCCGGATGTCCTCCCTATTATTGGACTGGCAATTGCGACCATGGTTGGCCGCATTCAATAACACAAAAAACAAAGTTTGAAGAAGTCTTTAAACAATGTAGTAAAACTGGCCGATTTAAAGCACTCTATGGGAAAACGGTACCGCAGGTGTTGCAAGGCGTCAACGGAGATCCATCGAGCTGTGGTAAGAATTTGTTAACTGCGTATATGAATAATGCCGCTGGTAAAGCTCCGTTTTTGTCACAGTTAAATATTACTAACATGTTTTATTCGCTTCAAAATTCTGCAACTTATGTGCCTACCAGCGGTGCTAAAGCGTGGAACATGAACGATGTTAATACTTATCTCGCTGGTACTTGGGATTAAACCAGATCGCAGCAGGCGCATGCGTATATAAAATGACGTCATCGGCATGAAGTGGCAAGCGGCTGCAGGTAGTTCCAAGATGCGGCTCTGGGGCGAAGAGTATGTTATCTACAATGCTCGTTCCGGCGATTCCCATCTGTTAGGCTATATAGCCGGTCAGGTTCTGCTGAAATTGCAAAATCCTTTAGACTCCGGAGCATTAATGGAGCAGCTCTCCGACGATTGGCAGTTTGATTCTGAGCAGGATGCAATTGAACAGATAGCGGCGATACTGGCCGACCTGGATGCATTGGCCCTGATTGAGCGTGCCTGATTGATCGTTTCCTCGCTAAAAACCTCCGAACTCCAAACCAGGCTTAAGGCAGGTCTATTTCTCCGTATTGGGCCGGTAGTGATGGCCATTCAGAGTACTGTCCCCAGTGTTCTTGAAGGCATACGCCTCGTATATGCTGATTATCCTCTGGCATCGGAAGAGTTTGCAGATTTTCACGTCTCCCTAAATCCTCCCGCCGGTATCAGGCGCTGGCTGAAGCCGCAAGCCATGTTTGAGCTGGACGGTGTTTCTCCATTTAAACCCCTGCCTTATAACCAGGCTTTTCCTATGCTGGAGTGGGGGATGAACTGGTGTATCTCCACTCATATGCACGGCTACCTGATGATCCATGCCGCCGTCATGGAGAGGGATGGCTATGCCGCTATCCTGCCGGCTCCCCCAGGTTCGGGTAAAAGCACTCTGTGTGCAACCCTTGTCCACAAAGGCTGGCGCCTGCTGTCGGACGAATTGACGCTGATACGCCTGAGTGATGGTCAAATCATACCGTTGCCGCGGCCGGTTAGCCTAAAAAATGCATCGATTGATATTGTCCGGCAATATATTCCAGGCGCGGTTCTCAGCCCCAAGGTGGACGATACCTTGAAGGGAACGGTGTCACTGATGAAGCCGCCAGGGGATAGCCTGGCGCGGATAGATGAAACCGTGAAGCCTGCGTGGATCGTATTTCCCAAATACCAGGCCGGCTCATCCACGCAACTAGCGCCTATTTCACAGTCGCGCGCTTTCATGCGCGTAGCGGATAATGCGTTCAACTACAGCCTGCTAGGTGCGAGGGGTTTTGAGGCGCTGGCCGGGGTCATCGATAAATCAACCGCGTTTGATTTTACCTACAGCTCGTTGGACGAGGCGATCGACACTTTTGCCACTCTGCCGTTGCCACCAACTGCGAGTACTACATGAGCACGCGTGAGTTGCTATTGGATGCCTTCCGTGCGCCACAAGGCTTGGCAGCATTGGGTCTGCCGTCATGGGATATGCTGCTGCGGCAGGCACGCACGGCGAATTTGCAATCGAGTCTGTACTATCTGCTTGTCGATAGGCGTTTGCTGGAATCGGTGCCGGAACAGGCGCGTCGCCATCTGGAGTGGTCGCACTATCTGGCACAAAGACATACGCAGGCAGTGCTGTGGGAAATCGGCTTTATACAAAAGGCGATGGAGCACGCTGGCCTGCGTCTGGTCATCCTAAAAGGCGCCGCTTATGTGCTGGCAAAACTGCCGCATGCCCGCGGCCGGATTTTTTCCGATATCGATATTATTGTCCCCAAAAAAAATCTGGCTGACGCTGAATCCAGCCTGATGATCCACGGCTGGCACGCAACCCACCATGACGAGTATGATCAGCGCTACTACCGCGAGTGGATGCATGAAATTCCACCGATGGAGCATGCCAAGCGGCAGACCGTGATCGATGTACATCATGCAATCCTACCGGCGACAGCACCCATACACCCGGATTCTGAAAAATTGCTGGCGGCTGCACAGCCGGCTGGCGATGGTGCCAATACATTCATATTTTCACCCGCCGACATGGTGCTGCACAGCGCGGTCCACTTGTTTCATGACGGAGAATACGATCATGGGCTCAGGGACCTGGTCGATATACACGGGTTGCTGACCTATTACGCAGATACGCCAGGCTTTTGGGCGACGCTGACCGAGCGGGCAACATTGCTGGAGCTGACGCGGCCCTTGTTCTATGCGTTGCGCTATGCCGACCTGCTGCTGCACACGCCGGTTCCCGCCGAAGTCGTACTGGCTGCCGACCTCGGCCGCCCCAGGCCGCTGCTGCTGAAACTGATGGACCAGTTATTCACCCGCGCATTGCTGCCGCAGCATCCGAGTTGCGACGACAGGTGGAGCGGCACCGCAAGATGGATACTATACCTGCGCGCGAACTGGCTGCGCATGCCGCCGCTGCTGCTGGCAAGGCATCTGTTCCATAAGGCTTTCCTGTCCCCCAAAGACAAGGAGTAGGCGTGGTCGTTCATCTGCGTTTAGCTGTCGGTGTATGTGCTGTTGCTTACGCATAGCGCGAGAGAAAAATATGGCAAGTTCTGTCCATCTCAACATACTGTCTGGCGCGGTGCTGTCGCTGGCGCTCTTTGTCGGCGCGACTGCCGCCGAGGTCGCGATGCCGGTGCCGGGCAATGACAAGGTGCTGGATGAGTCAGCCGCATTGACCGCGCTAGCCCGCAAATACGAGAACGCAGAGGGTGTTCCTAGGGACTATGGCAGGGCCGTGGAACTGTATTGCGTAGCCGCCAAAAAAGGCTATGCCGACGCGCAGTATTCTTTGGGCTGGATGTATGCCAATGGCCGTGGCGTGCCGCGGAACAATGAAATCGCCGCACAGCTGTTCCAGACTGCGGCCGAGCAGGGACATCCACAGGCAAAAGCACTGACCCAGTTCGTGCCTTCGGAAACCTTGACCCTGCCCACCTGCCTGGTGGAGGAGGTCATCGTCATAGAAGGCCCGCCTGCCAACATCCCGGAAAGCAGCTATCCGAAAGCGATCGCAAAACTGGTGGACAAAGTCGCCCCGCATTACCGTATCGACCCCAAGCTGGTGCTGGCGATCATTTCCGTGGAATCCGGTTTTAATATCAAGGCGGTCTCGCCTAAAAATGCACAGGGCCTGATGCAATTGACGCCGGAAACCGCACAGCGCTTCCGCGTCAAGGACAGTTTCGATGCGGAAGATAATATCAAGGGCGGTGCCGCCTACCTGCAATGGCTGCTGGCGTACTTCAAGGGGAATGTGCCGCTGGTTGCTGCAGCCTATAATGCGGGGGAGCGGGCTGTGGAGAAGTACCACGGCGTGCCGCCATACCTGGAGACAATAGAATACGTCAAAAAGGTCAGCGCCCGTTACGGCAAGACGCGCCACGCTTTCCAGCGCAGCATTACCGAGCCTTCGTCTGTTGTCATGCATTAGCCGGAAAAGGCAGACCTACAGAAAGCTGCTGGCGTTTTCCAGGTCTTTGTGGGTGCTGCCCTGGTACAGCGCAGATACGAAGGTTTTCCAGTTTGTGTCGGGATTTCCCAACGTGAAACCATAAAAATCCTTGCCTATGCTGCGTACCGCTTCCACCTGCAGGTAGGAAATATCCGCCTTGCCCAGCTTTACCATCACGTCGCCCCAGATCTGCAGCGGAATAGGCGCGCTGATGCTGGCCATGAAGCCGGATGACGAAACCTGCACGACGTCGATATCCACTTTCCTGATCGCACCGTCATTGGCCCGGATGGTCAGCTGGCCGGGGCAGCGCATGGAAAAACGCTCATGCCGGCGTATGGGGTCGTGCGGCCGCGTGCTGGTCAGTTTAGGCAGCACATGCAGATATTCGGGGATATCATAGATGGAGTGCAGCAGCAATTTTTGTCGCTCGCCCAGATTGGCAAATACCTTGGTACGCTGGTTGAAAAAATGGTCCAGCAACTCCGGCGTCAACACCGGATCGTTGGTGGTGTAGTAGCGGCGCTGCGGCAAAGTGATATTCGGCATTTTCAACCGGATGAAGTATTCGTACAGATTCCTGTTCGGCGGCCTGGATCCATAGTGTTTCTTCATGATCCCGGGGATATACTTCAAATCCAGCCAGGCGCCGACAGCAGGCGCGCCGTTGACGAAATCGTAGTTCTTGACAGGCTGCGCGGTCAATCGCTTGAAGAACAGCAGCGACTCATACATCTCTATATGGTTGGGATTGACGGCGATGACCAGATGGCGCGTGTCGAAAAAGGTCGTGCAGTAGTCATACATGAACTTCATCAGTGGAAACAGGATGCTGCCACCGGTCTTGCGAAAGCGCCTGTGTACGGCCAGCGCCGATACTTCCGCGATATTGCCTTCGTGCTTGCGCACCTCGGTCAGGTCAAACACATTTTGCAAAGGGAAGCCCATCGCGCTTTCCCTGATCAGGGACAGTGTACCGACGACTTCGCCGTTATATTTTGCGCACAGCGTCGTCGTGGTAGGTAGTGCATGGTAAGGCGTAACCCGCATACCAGAGGGATCGGGTTTCATGAAGCCGCTGCCAACGTAAGCATCGTGCAGCAAAGCGAAGCAGGCTTCGAGTTCTTCCTGTGTTTCCGCAATTTTCAGAACCAGTTCCGGTCCGGGGGAGGGATCGCACCGCGCGAAAGAGCGGTAAAGCGCAAATTTCCTGGAGCGCGGTAGCACGCCGAACAGCTTTCTTGCCGTTATGTGCACGTGCTTTCTAAGGCTTGATATGCCTTTTTTAATCACTGGTCTCAACCCCGATAACAGCCGGGCTTCCAATCATTCAATGACCGGAATGCAGGCTAACAACGACAAAACAATACTGCTCGAATAATTCGGCAAACTCCAAAAATAAACACCACGTTTGCACGTTACAGCAGATTTTTGGTTCGCCATTATTGCATGTAAATTCCCGCAGTTACCGCAGCCGTTCAAAGTCAGCGCGCAACAAAGTGCAAGGTCTGTAACAAATTGCCCTAGGCCAATTTTATGTCGGCAACGAATCTTGTCGGCTCATTCAGGTCACGATGTGTCGTGCCCGAATAGATGGCGTTGACAAAGGTGCGCCAGATAGAATCCGCTTGGCCTAAGTGAAAACCGTAAAACCCTTTTCCGATATCGCGGACTGCCTCTACCTGCAGGTGGGAGATCTCTGTCTTACCCAGCCACACCGTAGCTTTAAGCGACACCTGCATGGGAATCGGTTTCAAGGCGCGAGCCTGAAATCCTTCCAGCGACACTTCTACTACATCGATGTCTATGTTTTCCAAACCATTGTTGACGATCTCCACAGTCAGTTGGCCTGGGCATTTCATCGAATAGCGTTCATGTCGCCTGACGCTGACATCCATGCTCTTCGTCGTTAGCGCGGGCAACACAGGGATATATTCAACGATGTCGTAAATGGTATGCAGTAACACTTTCTCGCGCTCACTCAGGTTGGCAAACCCCTTGGTGCGCTGGTTGAAAAAGTGATCCAGCAACTCCGGTGTCAGGACCGGATCATTCGTTGTGTAATAACGCCGTTCGGGTAGTTTGATATTGGCCAGCTTTACTTGCGTGAAGTAGGCATACAGATTGCGTTGCGGCGGCTTGGAAGAGTAGGCCTTCTTCATGATCTCGGGTGCAAACTTCAGATCCAGCCAGGCGCCTACCGCCGGCGCACCGTTGACGAAATCATAGTTGTCCACCGGCGTAGCGGTCAGGCGCTTGAAAAACAGCAGCGATTCATACATCTCTATATGATAAGGATTGACAGCGATGACCAGATGCCTGGTATCAAAGAAGGTCGTGCAATATTCATACATGAATTTCATCAGCGGAAACAGGATACTGCCGCCGGTCTTGCGAAATTTTCTGTGCACTGCCAGTGCGGAAACCTCAGCAATATTGCCTTCGTGTTTGCGCACATCCGTCAGGTCGAAGATTTTTTGCAGTGGAAATCCTAGTGCGCTCTCCCTGATCAGCGACAAAGTGCCGACGACCTGGCCATCATACTTTGCGCACAAAGTGGTCGTGGTTGGCAGCGCATGGTACAAGGTAACCCGCATGCCCGAAGGATCCGGTTTCATGAAGCCGCTGCCGACATAGGCATCGTGCAGTAAGGCGAAACAGGCTTCCAGTTCTTCCTGGGTTTCTGCTATTTTCAGTACCAGGCGCTCAGTCGGCGCAGGATTGCACTCAACGAAAGAACGGTACACCGCAAATTTCCCGGTCTTCGGCAGAAAGCTGATCATTTTTCTGATTGCTTCATGCATCAGCTTGCGCGTGTTTTTCACGAGTCGGTTATTTGCCATTGTTCTCTCCGGAGGCAGGTAGACATCGCGCAAATGATGGAGCAAATCGACCAACACTTCTTGCGGACGCCAGTATCATTATTATACGAAGTTAGAACGAACATTGTGTGACAGCAAGAAACATTACTTGAATGTTTGCGCTTAATACTAACAAAAAACTGGTGGAACAAAATCTCTTCAACGATTTACTTTGCGCAGATGGAGCATACCTGGCAGCGCATCGAGCCAATGCTTAAACAACTGATCATACTGCGGATTCAGAAGATTGATCGAAATGCGAAACGGCATCCTGTAGCGATGCCGGATTATTTGTTTTTTTGTGCCGACAAATAAAAAAGGCCCTGCATTGCAGGGCCCTTACAGATGCTAGGAAAAACCCTGGCAAATTATTTTGAAGCTTGACGACGACGCAGAGCGCCGGCTGCCAACAGGCCCAGACCTACCAAAGCCATGGAGCCTGGTTCTGGGATGCTGTTTCCTTGGAATGTGCCCGAACCGACTGAAAACAGTGGGCTCGATGGAGTATCTGGAGTACCTGGGAACGAAGTAAAAGTATTAGAGAAAGAGAAGTCAGCACCGTCTTGCTTGGTGTTTGTGTTCAGATAAGCAGAACCTGCGCCCCCAGTAACATCCCACAGTCCTGAGCCAAACAGGAAGCTAGGGAAGAAATTGGAGCCTGTCAAAGTTACGCCATTGATAGCATGACCTTCCAATGTCAACCACAGATCGCCACCTGTGTTGCCAGCATTCAAAGACAATGGATCATTTGGGTTCAAGTCATTGTCATGATGAACAAAAATGTTGATTTGGCCGCCTTGATATGCGATTTGTGTACCATTGCCTGTAGGGCTAGGCAAAACGCCGCCGCTTACTGGAGTGTAGCCAGAGTATTGCACAGTCAGTTGGCAACCTGGGCAAAATGAACTAGCACCTTGTCCGTTTAATGATGTGATAACACCAAAACCGCTCAATGCGCCGGAAGATGGATCAATTGTCTCAGTCAGCGTTACGTTGATACCTGTAAAGTCTGCGCCTGCATTCCAGATTACGCCATCAACATTGACTGGGCTAGCGAATGCAGCACCGGAAAATACCAACGCTGTCGCGGCACCAAATATTGCTTTTTTCAGAAAATTCATTTTATTCTCCTAGAGTTAAGTTTTACTTCGCTTTAGACGACTCCGAGAGTCTCTTGCCTTGGTATAAAGCAGGGAGTGTGCCAGGACTAGAGAATTTTTATTAAGCCTTTGAAAATAAAGGAAAAATATTAATATCTATAGAGCGGAGCAAGCTTTTTTTTACGTAACACTTACTGTAGTGTAAAAAAAGTCGACATGCGAGTTGATGCAAAAAATTTCATTATGACAATAAGTTGTGGGTGTTCAGCTATACCGCCCGGGTGCCAGGATATTTGCCGGATCAAGATGATTCTTCAATTTGCTGTGAAAACGATGCGCATGATCCTGCAAGGACGCCAGATGCTCCATGGAATGTATTCCTACCCTGTAGGGGAAAACGCCTAATGACCGGCCCGTTTCCAGCAAATCCTGGTAGCAGCGCTCAGCATTTTGCTGCGCCTCGGCGCTCTCTTTCTCAAAAATGATAGGTACCGTACTGTCGAAAACACGGTCGCTGATGGAAGTCAGGGTGATCAGGGGCTCTATTCCATGTTTTTTTGTTACTTCTTTCACCATTTCCACATACGCCCTGATTCCCGCTGGACGCATGGGCACCAGTGGCGCATACCAGATCAATCCGCAGCCGTCCGCGGCGGGGTTGCGCAATGCGCCAGCCGGGGGATTCGGATTGCGCCAGTACGCCAACGGTAAGGCAGTTTCATTCGGCCGTCCCGCCACTAATTGCAGGGATTTCGCCAGTGTGCCCACCGTCCGTGACAGCCGTTTCGCGCCTGTGCCCGGCAGATGGCCGACCAGGCTGGCCAGCGTGCCGGCACGCTCGGGGCTGATAAACAACAGCCGGCTGGCGATGCCCGACAAAGCCGTGCGTATCTCTTTCTGTGCCGCAGCCACCATGCGATTACTGCCGTACAGCGTGCCAAAGCCGGTCCAGGGTGCAAGCTGGTATTGCCCCCCCATTTTCTGGATCACTTCAGCCGGGATCATGCCATCGGCACCCAGTCTGTCTTGCGGAAAGGGCGCAGCCATCGCCAATGTCCTGTGCTGGTTCATCAGATTGATGCCGCCGACGGTGCCGGGCAATATCGACAATATGTTCCGTATGCGTTCAACGGCTGGTTCCAGCAGGCTGTCGTCTTTCAGACTGAACAGGCAGGCCTTGATGCATTCCGGCCTGCGCGCCAATGCAATGCTCATTTGGGTGACCACGCCAAAGCCGCTCTGGGTGAACAAGCCGGTTGACGCAGGGCCGATACCGCCTTTGAACAGGCGCGCAAGGTCATCGCCGCCGGCCTCGCGCAGAGCGGTGCGGTAGAGTGAGCCATCCGCCAGTACGGCTTCCAGGTCGGTCACGGCGCCAAAGTGGTCTGTATAAGGAGTGATGCCATACCCGCGCTCCAGCGCATTGCCCACCAGACTGCAGGTGGGGCCGGCACCTGTGACAGGTACCAAAAAGGAATGGCCGCCGTGGTCCAGAAATTCTGCCAGCATGCCCTGTGTCACTCCGGGTTCCAGCGTGACGACGCCAAGCTCTGCATCAAAGCCCAGAATTTTTGTCAGGCGTGACAAATCCAGGATCATGCAATGGTCGCGGGCCGGCAACGAGCTCCCATATCCCCAGTTTTTGCCGGTACTGATGGGATAGACCGGCACGCCGTGCCGGCTGGCAATGCGCAGCACTTCTGGCAGCAGTTTGCTATTGTTGATGAGCAAGGCCCCCGGCAGTGCGCGGGTGATGCCATTGGTATCCGCTCCGTACGTTTGCTGTGTCGCCTGTGCGTTGAGCACCTGGTGAGCGCCTAGCAGATTTGTCCAGTCGGAGAGTGCCGCCTCGAATGTCATAGGTAACTCCTGTTACTTGCTGTGGCACGCCTCTTGCATCGCTTATCAATTAAGTGCTTAGCGAACTTCATTTACACGTGGGCGTGTGCCGTCTGTTCGGTGCGGGTCGGCTGTTTGGGTGGTACGCGGGCCTCCCGTCGCATCGAAGTATATTGCAGAACGATAAATTCTTCTTGGCAAGTAATCTGATCGAAATTTTTAAAGGAATACGGCGCAAAATTGTCGTGAGGAAATAAACGCGGAAAGCGGGCTCCAATTCGCACTTCTTGTGTCAATACAGCCCACATCTACGGGCAGAATGCCTAATTATGGTCCGAAATAGGTTTAGTGTCTTATTGGAATGTAGTATCCTCCGTTGAATGTTTTTTTATTGAATAATCTTGCTGTTTTTCAGTTATTTGGAGAATTGATTTTGCGGATCGCCAATCACCATGTTTCACGGATTACGGCTGTTTTGCTTCTCGTTGAGTTTGCCATCGCAGTTGCTGCTGTATACATGGGTGCAATGCTCCGTTTTTTTGATCAGCATTCTCTCTTTCTTCCTCAAGCTGACAAGTTCCTGTTATCGGCGATTGCTTTTGCGGGCGCAATCGTTTTCAGCATGAGTGCACTGGGTATGTACCAGATTAATTATCGCGAAGGCTTGCGAAATACCTTTTTGCGCCTGATGCCTTCGTTTGCCTTGGGCTTCGGCATCATCACTCTGGTGTTCTACCTGGTGCCGGACTTGTACTTCGGCCGCGGCATCCTGGGTCTGGTGATGATTTTTGCCGCCGTGATGATCTTGGCAGCCAGGGTGCTGATTTTTAAATTCTCGGAAGTAGGCTTGCTGAAGTCCCGTATCCTGTTTCTTGGCAGCGGCGCACTGGCGCTGGAGTGTCGTGAAACAGCGATCAATAATATTGCCTATCACCAATACGACATCGTCGGCTTTGTCCCCCTGGCCGGCGAAGAGCGCAAGGTGCCGGAAGAGTCCCTGGTTCCGCAAACAGAAAATCTCGCTGTCATGGCCAAGCGTCTCAATGTCGGTGAAATCGTTGTATCGGTGCAAAACCGGCGCGGTGGCCAGTTTCCCTTGCAAGAATTGCTGGATTGCAAGCTGATAGGCGTCAAAGTGATTGATGCTGCCACTTTCATTGAACGTGAAGCCTGCCAGATCCGGGTCGAATCGTTGCAGCCCGGCTGGCTGGTCTTTGGCGACGGCTTTAATCAAAGTTTTCTACGTAAATTCGGCAAGCAAGCTTTCGATATGCTGGTCAGTGCGCTGATTTTTGCCGTGACGTTGCCCATCATGCTGATAACGGCACTGCTCATCTTCATTGAAGACCAAGGCCCCATCTTTTACAAGCAGGAGAGGGTAGGCAAGAACGGCCGTACCTATATGGTGCTCAAATTCCGCAGCATGGGCAGTGATGCTGAAAAATCCGGCAAGCCGCAATGGGCTACCAGCAACGATCCGCGCGTCACACGCATAGGCAAGATCATCCGCAAGCTGCGTATTGATGAGTTGCCCCAGATTATCAATGTGCTCAAAGGCGAGATGAGCTTTGTCGGCCCGCGCCCGGAACGTCCTTTTTTCGTAGACCAGTTGTGCAAGGAAGTGCCGTTCTACAATATGCGACACAGCATTAAGCCTGGCATTACCGGCATGGCGCAAGTCAGATACGCCTATGGCGCATCGGTGGAAGACTCTGTACAAAAGCTGCAGTACGATTTGTACTACGTCAAAAACAATAGCCTGTTCCTGGATGCACTGATCCTGATAGAAACCGTGCAAGTCGTCCTGCTCGGCAAAGGCGCTCGATGAAACCTGCTGACCAAGCTATTTTCATGGAGCGTCGCACGGTTCGCCCGTCATGCTGAGCAGCATCGCGCTTCTCAGTTATTCGCTGGCGGCGCTGGCATTCCTGCTATTGTCCGTCATGCTGTTCACCAAATGGCGGGGGCGCCTGCACTGGTTGTCGATCACCGTCGCCAGCATGGTTTCCACGGTGTGGGCCGCGGTACTGGCATTTCACATCTCCCGCGCCATTGCGCCGGGTTTGCTGGTCAATACACTGGAAGTGCTCAAAGGCGCCAGCTGGGTTGTCTTCCTGTTGATGCTGCTGCGTCCGGGCGAACAAGCCGACAGTAGCGTGCTGCCTGGCATGCGCGCCTACGCAAAGGCGATCCTCGCCTTTCTATGCGTGCTGGTGCTGGCCACCATGTACGTCAGTTTCCCCGCGTTGACAACTCCGGGCATGTCCGTCGCCGTCAATACGCTGGGCCGCGTGGCGTTGGCAGTCATCGGCATGCTGCTGGTCGAGCAGCTGTTCAGGAGCACATCGGAAAAAGGGCGCTGGAGCATCAAGTTCGCCTGCCTGGGTATCGCCGGCCTGTTCATTTACGACTTTTACCTGTACAGCGATGCGATGATGTTCCGCGTCATCAATGTAGAGATATGGGCCGCACGCGGCCTGGTCGATGCGCTCACGGTTCCGCTGCTGGCCATTTCTCTGGCTAGAAACCCTAAATGGTCGCTGGGCATGCAGGTGTCTCGCCGTATCCTGTTCCATTCTGCCACGCTGTTTGGTTCCGCCGTCTATCTGCTGATCATGGCTGCCGCCGGTTATTATCTGCGCTTCTTCGGCGGCGACTGGGGCTCGGTGCTACAGCTGGCTTTCCTGTTCGGTGCCGCTATTGTGCTGGTGATATTGCTGTTTTCCGGTTCGGTACGCTCGTGGCTGAAAGTCTTCATCAGCAAGCACTTCTATAGTTATAACTACGATTACCGGGAAGAGTGGATACGCTTCACGCGCATCCTGTCCGGCAGCGGTCCCGGTTTGGGAGAGCGGGCTATCAAAGCGGTAGCCGCGCTGGTGGAAAGCCCCGGTGGCATGCTGTTCGTCCTCAAGGAGTCCGGCAATTTCGAACCGGCGGTCCAGTGGAACATGGAAGAATCCGCGGCGCAGCCCGAACCGCTTAGCAGCCCGTTCAGTATCTTCTTGCAAGAGAAACAATGGGTCATAGATCTGCAGGATTGCCAGATCCACCCGGATAAATACGATGGCTTGCAGATACCGGAGTGGCTGTTAAATGTCGTCAGGGGCTGGCTGGTGCTGCCGCTGGTGTTCCAGGGCCGCCTGTTCGGGTTTATCGTACTGGAGCAGGCCCGGAGCCGGCTGGAGCTGAACTGGGAGGTGCTGGATTTGCTGAAGATCGCCGGCAGCCAGGCCGCCAGCTACCTCGCGCAGCAGGAATCCGCGAACGCGCTGATGGTGGCCCGCCAGTTCGAATCCTTCAACCGCATGTCCACCTTCATGGTGCACGACCTGAAAAACCTGGTCGCGCAGCTGTCTTTACTGCTCGCCAATGCGGAAAAGCATAAAGACAACCCCGAATTCCAGAAAGACATGGTCGATACCATCGACAACTCGGTGCAGAAAATGAAAGTGCTGCTGCAGAAGCTGGCGCGCGGATTCGATGCCGAAAAATCACAATCGCTGAAGCTGGATGAACTGCTGCAGGAGGCCGTGGAGTCCAAGTCCCCCTATGAGCCGAAGCCGGTGCTGCAGATCAGGGACCCCGGCATCGCCGTCATCGCCAACTGGGAGCGGCTGGAAAGGGTAATCGGGCATATCATACAAAATGCGGTGGAGGCCACGCCGCGCGACGGCGAAGTCAGGGTTTCTCTGGCCAAGCAAGGCGGCAGCGCCGTAGTGGAAATTGAGGACAACGGTGTCGGCATGAGCGAAGAATTCATCCGCGACAAGCTGTTCAGCCCCTTTGAATCCACCAAACTGGCTGGCATGGGTATAGGCGTCTTTGAAACCAAAGAGTATATTCAGGAATTAGGCGGCAAGCTGGAAGTCAGCAGCCGCCCTTCGATGGGCACCCGTTTCACCATTACTTTGCCTCTGCACAGCAGGGAAGAGCGCGCCGCCGTCAAGGCAAATTAAAGCAAAAAGGTCATACCGTGAGCCAAGAAAAAAAGAAACTCTTAATCATCGAAGATGATCTGGGCCTGCAAAAGCAGTTGCGCTGGAGCCTGGATGCCTATGACGTCATCGTTGCCGGCGACCGGGAAAGTGCGCTGGCGCAGGTACGCCGCCACGAGCCTGCCGTTATCACGATGGACCTGGGCCTGCCGCCCGATCCGGATGGCGCCACCGAAGGGCTGGCTATTTTGCAGCAGGTATTGTCCATGGCGCCGGATACCAAGCTGATTGTCCTGTCCGGTAATCAGGAAAGGGCAAACGCCGTCAAGGCCATCAGCATGGGCGCCTACGATTTCCATCAGAAACCCTGTGACCCTGAAATGCTCAGTCTGGTCATAGAGCGCGCGTTTTTCCTGCACACGCTGCAGCAAGAAAACCGCCGCATGCTGCAAACCCAGGCGCAGTCGCCGATGTCCGGCGTCATCACGCGCGACCCCGGCATGCTCAAGGTCTGCCGCAATATAGAAAAAGTGGCGCCTACATCGGCATCCGTCATGCTGCTCGGCAGCAGCGGTACCGGCAAGGAAGTGCTCGCGCGTGCCTTGCACCAGCTCAGCCCCAGGGCGGACAAGCGTTTCATGGCCATCAACTGCGCAGCCATTCCGGAGAACCTGCTGGAAAGCGAACTATTCGGCTATGAGAAGGGCGCGTTCACTGGCGCCGTCAAACAGAACATGGGCAAGATAGAACTGGCCCACGAAGGCACTTTCTTCCTTGATGAGGTCGGCGATCTGCCGATGCCGCTGCAAGCCAAGCTGCTGCGCTTCCTGCAGGAGAGGGTGATAGAGCGCATAGGCGGCCACAAGGAAATCCCGGTGGATGTACGCATTGTCTGCGCGACCCATCAGAAGCTGAAGGAGCTCACCGCCACCGGCCGCTTCCGCGAAGACTTGTATTACCGTCTGAGCGAAATCGTTATCAATATCCCTCCCTTGGGCGAGCGCACTGGCGATCCGGCCCTGCTGGCGCACCACTTCAAGAACAAATTCAATGCCAAGGAGGGTCGGCCCGGCCTCAATTTCAGTCCCGATGCGCTGGCGATGATAGAAAGCTATCCATGGCCCGGTAACGTGCGCGAGATGGAAAACTGCATCAAGCGCGCAGTCATCATGGCAGATGGACCGCAGATCACTGCGGAAGACCTGGGCCTTTCCACCACGCAGACTGAAGAAGAGCCCATCAACCTGCGCCAGATCCGCGAAGATGCGGAATACAAGGCTGTTGTCAAGGCGCTGGCCAGGGTGGACGGCAATATCGCCAAGGCGGCGGAAGTGCTAGGTATCAGCCGTCCCACCTTGTACGACCTGATGAACCGGCACTCCATTAAATGAGCCGGCCCGGCTTCCGCATGCCATGACCATCCTCGTGCATGAGCTGATTGCACACAGCGCCCGGCGCACGCCGGACGCCGAGGCGCTGTGCTATCAGGCGCAACGCCTCAGCTACACACAGCTGCAGCAGCAAGTTACTGGGTTTGCCGGCGGCTTGCTGGCTGCAGGCACCGGTCGCAGCGAAAGGGTCGCGGTTTACCTCGAAAAACGCATAGAAACCGTCGTCTCGCTATTTGGCGCCTCCGCCGCCGGCGCCGTCTTCGTGCCTGTGAACCCCCTGCTGAAACCCGACCAGCTTGCCTATATCGTCAACGATTGCAACGTCAGCGTACTGGTCACCTCTGCCGACAGGCTGGCGGCGCTGGCGCCAATGCTGGAATCCGGCGCATACGCCAGCCTGCATACCCTCGTCATCGTCGGCAGCAAAGCGGGAGCCGTATTGGCCTGGCAGGGTTCACCCGCCTGCAAGCTGCTGCGGTGGGAAGAATGCCTGCTGGCTGACATAGATGCGCAGGCACATTACTGCGTAGACAGCGATGTCGCCGCCATCCTGTACACGTCCGGCAGCACCGGCAGGCCCAAGGGCGTTGTGCTGTCCCACCGCAACCTGCTGGCCGGGGCGCAAAGCGTCGTCCAGTATCTCGGCAATACGGCGGAAGACCGCATACTGGCAGTTCTGCCGCTCAGTTTCGACTACGGGCTGAGCCAGCTGACCACCGCCTTCCTCTGCGGCGCCACCGCCGTGCTGATCAATTACTTGCTACCGCGCGATGTTGTCACGCTCGTTAGCGAAGAACGCATCACCGGCCTGGCCGCTGTGCCGCCGCTGTGGATACAGCTGGCGCAGCAAAAATGGCCGGCAGATTGTACCTTGCGCTACCTCACCAATTCCGGTGGCGCGATGCAGCGGCCCACTTTGCAGGCATTGCGTACTGCGCTGCCCGCTGTGCAGGTCTATTTGATGTACGGTTTGACCGAGGCATTCCGTTCCACCTACCTTTCGCCTTCGCAGCTGGATGCGCGGCCGGACTCCATGGGCAAAGCTATCCCGAATGCCGAGATCCTGGTCCTGAAGTCGGACGGCAGCCCCTGCGCGCCTGGTGAGCCGGGGGAGCTGGTGCATCGCGGCGCCCTGGTGTCGCTGGGTTATTGGAACGATGTGCAAAAAACAGCCGAACGCTTCAGGCCGCTACCGGCAAAACTGACAGGCCTGCCTTTCCCCGAAATTGCCGTCTGGTCCGGCGACACCGTCAGGATGGATGAAGACGGCTACCTGTATTTCATCGGCCGCGAAGACGATATGATCAAGGTATCCGGCTACCGCATCAGCCCGACCGAAGTGGAAGAGGTCATTTACAGCTTTCCTGATGTAGAAGAGCTCGCCGCTGTCGGCGTGCCGCATCCGCAACTGGGCCAGGCGATTGTCGCGGTCATCAGGCAGAATGACAGCGGCAGCCTTGCTGCAGATACGCTGCGCAAGGAATGCCAGCGCCGCCTGCCCGCCTACATGGTGCCGGCGCATATAGAGATAGACGTTGCAGCGCTACCGCGCAACCCGAATGGAAAAATCGACCGCAAGGCGCTGCAATTGCGTTTTGCCCGCCAGTTCGAATCACAGCCAACATGAAAACCGCCAAACCAGCCCACGCCCCCCAGACCCAGTTCGCTGTTGTGGACGATTGCCTGCACATAGGCGGCATGCCGCTGACACGCCTCGCGCACAGGGTGGGCAGCACACCGTTTTATGCCTACGACCGCAGCCTGCTGACGCGCCGTGTGCAGTACCTGCGCAGCATGCTGCCGGCACAGCTATCGCTGCACTATTCGGTCAAGGCCAATCCCATGCCGGCGCTGGTGCAGCACATGGCCGGCCTGGTGGATGGCCTGGACGTAGCCTCGGGTGGAGAGTTGAGGGTGGCTTTGGATACGCCCATGCTGCCAGCGGCCATTAGTTTTGCCGGCCCCGGAAAAACCGAGGCCGAACTCAGCCAGGCCGTAGCTGCAGGCATCGTCGTCAACGTGGAATCGACTACCGAGCTGCAGAGGCTGGACCGCATAGGCGCTACGCTCGGCATCCGTCCGTCCGTCGTGCTGCGCGTTAATCCGGATTTCGAGCTGAAATCCTCCGGCATGAAAATGGGCGGTGGTCCTAAACCCTTCGGGCTGGATGCCGAGCTTGTGCCCGAGGTGCTGAAGCAAATTGCTGCAATGGGGCTGGATTTCCACGGCTTCCATATCTTCAGCGGCTCGCAGAACCTGAAAGCTGCAGCGATCATCGAGGCGCAGGAAAAAACTTTCGAGTTAGCCTTCCGCCTCGCCCAGCATGCGCCGCAACCAGTCACGTCGCTCAATATCGGCGGCGGTTTCGGCATCCCGTATTTCCCCGGAGAGACAGCACTGGATGTGGCGCCTGTCGCCGACCATCTGCATGCCAGCCTGCCGCGCGTCCACGCAGAACTGCCGCAGGCAAAAGTCGCGCTGGAATTCGGCCGCTATCTGGTCGGCGAGGCCGGCATTTATGTATCGCGTGTTACCGACATCAAGCGTTCGCGTGGTGAACTGTTCATCATTACCGACGGTGGCCTGCACCACCACCTTGCCGCCTCCGGTAACTTCGGCCAGGTCATCCGCAAGAATTACCCGGTTGCTGTCGGCAACAAGATGTCGCCCGGCGAAGCCGGCAACGCATCTGTCGTAGGCCCGCTGTGCACGCCGCTGGATATTTTGGCGGACCAGATGGCGCTGGCGCATGCGGAGATTGGCGATCTGATTGTGGTATTCCAGTCAGGAGCGTATGGGTTAACGGCCAGCCCTACTGCATTTCTCGGGCATCCAAATGCTGCCGAGGTGCTGGTGTAAATTTCACAGCTTTTGCGGTTCCTCGATTGTGTTCACAATATTCGTTACCCGATAAAATCGTCATTGTCACGTCATGTGGTTTTGATAAACAGATGAAGGCGAATTGCATTTCTGCCGCCAGATAGATAGTCGAAATCTATATTCTTATTGTCGATTCAGAATTAAGCTGTGTGTTGTTGTCATCGAAGTTGCTATAGCCGCCACGCAATGTTTACAAATTGTAAGAGTCGTAGACATTGATGATGCAAGGCAATGTATGCTGCACTTACTCCCAAGCATTTACAGGTACTTTTCCGATGACAACCGATATGAAATTTTCCTCTTCAACTCAGCGTTTCAGGCTCATGAGTGTCTTATCAACATGTTCCATCAGCATCTTGCTGGCGGCCTGTGGCGGTGGCGGCGGAGCGGATAGCACCGGCGTCGTTGCGATGGCGGACAGCAGCAATTTGCCGGTAGGTTCCACGTCGAATCCTGGCGCAGCACCCGTGCTTGCGCCGCCAAATGCCACTCCACCTGCGGCCAAACCGCCCGTTGTAATACCTCCCGTTGTTACTCCTCCTATCAATAGTGGGGATACAATTATCACGAATGTCAAAATACAAAATACAACCGCGATAGGCACAAAAACACAAACCAATGTGCCGGTTACCTTTGGGCAGATTTTTGCTCCAGGGGATCTGCCGAATGCAAATACTTTGTACGGTAAATTGAGTGATGGGAGCACGGTGCCCTTGCAGATCGATGTAAAGGCAAAGCACGCCGATGGGTCAGTACGGCATGCAATCATTTCTTGCGTATTGCCGAGTTTGCCTTCCGGGCAGACAGCCGCAATTTCCCTCATTAAAGCGAAGTCATCTGTTGCATCTGCGCCTGGCATTACCGCTTCAGCTCTGTTGGCATCGGGTTTTACCAGCAGCGTTAGTGTAACGCTGAACGGACAGCTCTATACCGCTTCTGCCGATGCGCTACTTAAGGCGGGACAAGCCCAGTCCTGGCTGGCTGGTCCCTTGGTGAACGAATGGTTAGTGTCTGCCCCGCTGAAAAATGCACAAGGTGTCGCGCACCCTCAACTGACAGCACGTTTCGCAATTCGTTCTTATACAGGCTTAAGCAATGCAAGAGTAGACGTCACACTTGAAAATAACTGGGCTTTTGAACCTGCCCCGCAAAATCTGACGTATGACGTGAAAATATTGATCGGCGGCCAAAACGTTTACTCTAAATCTGCCCTTACTCATTACACGCAAGCACGCTGGCGTAAAATGTTTTGGTGGGGACAGACTCCGCAAGTGAACGTACAACTTAACCCGGCTTACTTAATCGCAAGTAAGGCAGTTTCAAACTATGATCAAAGTTTCACTGTGTCACCTGCAGTTGTTGCTGATGCTAGCAGTAAACTATCTGGCGCCAGCTTTGAGCCAATGGGAACCGGGATGGCAGTCGCCTACATGCCATCGACAGGCGGCAGGGGTGACATCGGGCTATTGCCGAGTTGGGCGGTAAGCTACTTGCGAAGCATGGATAACTCGTTGAGGCTGGCTACACTGAATACCGCAGATTTAGCCGGCAGTTGGGGCTCGCATTATCGTGACAAAAATACTGACAGGCCGGTCAGTTTGATGGACTATCCATACATGACAATTGTAGGTCGAAGCACTGACACGCTGAATCCTGCCACAAAAAAATACGAATCGTTTCCGGCGTGTGGCGGAGACTGTGCATCGCCCAATACTGCAGATACCGCCCATACGCCGGCATCTACTTATCTGCCGTATTTGGTAACTGGCGACTATTACTATTTGGAAGAGTTGCAATTTGAAGCCATGTACGCCTTATTCCAAAGCAATCCAGGATACCGGAATAATATAAGCGGCTTGTTATATCCCAATCAGGTCAGAGCACAAGCATGGATGTTAAGGGACGTAGCGAACGCTGCGTATATCACGCCAGATTCCGATACGCTTAAAAAGCAGTTTGCAACTTTTTTAGGAAATAACCTCGATTGGTACAACAATTCGTTTTCCTCAAATACAAGTTCGGCAAATACCTTCGGTGCTTTTACCGATTCGAATGCTCGGGTATACGATGGCAATACCGGAATTGCACCTTGGCAGGATGATTTCTTTACCTCAGTTGTGGGGCATATTGTGGAGTTGGGATACCAGCAAGCTCAGCCTTTGCTGGCTTGGAAGGTAAAATTTCCGATCAAACGGATGACAGATCCCGGTTTTTGCTGGATCCAAGGTTCAATTTACTCTTTCCATGTTACAGACGTTGACGGAGGCACAATCTACACAGACATGGGGCAAGCATACCGTGCCAGCGTTCCTTCTAACTTAAGCTCACTGGCGTGCGCAAGCGCAAGTATGGCAAGTGGGTTGGGGTTGCAAGTCGGCGAAATGGTAGGCTATTCTTCTGCGGCGGATGGGTTTCCTTCCGATATGCAGCCTGCGCTTGCATATAGTGCTGATTCAGGTGTTGCTGGTGGAGCCAATGCTTGGAAAGCATTTATGGCACGTTCGGTAAAACCGGATTATTCAACCAGCCCTCAATTTGCGATTGTTCCGCGTTAGTGCTGATGAAGCAGCCTTGATAACGTTTTATAGGTCAAGGTAGCAAATGCGATTTTTGTACCCATGTCCATCCTGTTATGGGCATGGGTATTTGAAATTACTCAATAGTTCTTCAGTTATTTTTCTTTGATTGTTAATGAGATTTCACTAAGTTTATAGTGTGGATCTTAGCGATCTCCCCTCCGAATTGGAACAGTCTCTTGCGGTGTCGGGTGCATTTTGGTGTCCCCGTTTGCATTTATTAAGCAAACTAGCCCAATCATCTATATTTATTATTTCATAATTATTTTACTTCTAGCCTTAATATAAGCTAGGATTCGACAGCCCTAGATTTAATTCACCAAATACATATTGTTAAATAATCGTGTAAATACGGATATTAATTTTATGCGGTGGTTGCGGGCTCTCGGTTAACTAATCTTTGATATCCTAAAAAACACTTCATGCGACGCGAGCTTTCTGTTTACTTAGACTTCCTCAGACTATTCGCAGCGTTGGCCGTTTTTTTAAGCCACTTATCCTGGCTTCGGATTAGCGGCGGATTTCTTTGGCAATTGCAACCATACGGCCATAGCGCGGTTATTGTTTTTTTTGTGCTTTCAGGATTTGTTATTCAATATACCGTCGACAAGAAAGAAAAAACTTTTTTTGATTTTTCGGTCGCACGATTCGCGCGACTTTATTCAGTAGTTGTGCCAGCATTGATTTTGACGCTTGTCTGCGATGGCATCGGAACTCGCCATGACCCATCAGTATATCTGATGGAAAGAGAAACAAATCCTCTGCTCAGAGTGGTAGGAGCTTTTTTCTTTTTGGGGCAAAGCTGGTGGTGGAATTTGTCGATGCTGTCTAACGATCCATTTTGGTCGCTGCCTTATGAATTTTGGTATTACCAGATATTTGGTATCGCAATTTTTCTCAAAGGCACTTCCCGCATTATTTTTGTTTTTTTGGCGGCGTGCATAGCAGGGCCAACCATTCTACTTTTGTTTCCTATTTGGCTTTTTGGTGTTGCTGCCTATCGCTTAACTAAAATGATAATACTTAGTAAGTTAGCCGCTGCAGGATTGTTTATATTGACCTCGGCTTTGATTTTATTTTTACTGTTATTGGATGCTAATGGAACGATTGAGAGGTCTTCGTCACCCTATTTTCCGCCAGGGTTCTCGTTTGTTGACTTCTTGATGGGACTCTTATTAGCTATTAATCTTTTATCCGTCTCGTTCTTAAAATTACCAATTCTGTGGGCTGAAAAAACCATAGTTCTTTTGGCGGGTTTTACTTTCGCGCTTTATCTTTTTCATCTGCCTCTGTTACATTTAGGTGCTGCATTTATTCCAAAAATGTGGCCGGTGGCGATTCGAGGAATATGTCTTGCGATATTCACACTGATAGTTGTTGTAGTAATCGGGTACTTTACTGAACGGAAAAAAAAGACTGCTCGCGAAATTATCATTCGGCTTTTCAGCTTTTTGGATTTTCCCCCTAAACGAGTTAATACTAAGTAAGCTTTTGATTCCGTGCCCACCCTTACGGACAGGGTGAGCAAAATAAAGTGTACAGCCAACGGAAGTATTCAATCCAAAGCGAATCGACGGCGTCTCAATTAGTCAAGTGGTCTATCTCGTAATAGCACCTGTATCATTACCATGACGTATAGTCGCAGCTCAAAGATAGCGCCTTGGTCGGCCTTAAAATTGAGGCCTACTTAACTGCCAAAATCGGTAGCAATTAATTTGGATCGCCGGTATTTTTGCGAGGGCCAATGGGTAAGAAGGAGCCAAACTCTCAGTTTTGATCACTACGATAACCCCAACTGATTTTGCTATGTTAATCCGGAGTATGACTTAACTTCAAAAATAGAAATTCCTATATGAGAGTATGGACAACAGCCAAATTTCTAATTGACAAATTCTGGGTTCCTTTTGCACCGCGTGTCCATACTAGTCCGGGCCCTCGACGCTCTCATCTTCTTCTTGTCTCTTGGGCATTTCCACCGGCGCATGCGACGAGCGCCCACATTCCAATGACCCTCGCTCGAAAGGCGGAAAGAGAATCAACTTCCATCAGTGTAATTTGTTCGCCGGTGCCAGCGTCGCCATCGGCGCAAGGGCTCGATATGTTTGCGTCACTACCTTCATCGTTGCGTATTCTCCGAACCCCGGGCACACTTTCTATGCGGAATGATCCGGCGACTCGTCCCTATTATTTCCTTACCCCCTCTCTTGATGGTGGCTACGACACAGCAATATCCATGGCCAAAACGGTTATGGGAACTTGCAAGGATGACCCACCCACGGTTGTCTTGGCTGTAGGACCTCGCTTTTCTAACTTTGTTGCTGCGACCTTTATCGCCAGATGGGCGCGAGCTAAGCTTGTTCTGCTTTATATGGATGAATGGGGAATTCACACCCCACCGTTCGTGGCGGCATCGGCAAACGATTTACATTGGGAGCGGCATTGTCTTGAAGTGGCGGATGCTGTCACTTATGTTACAGAAGGGAAGCGCAAGGCGTATGAAACTGCCTATCCGTTTCTTAGGCAAAAAGCTGGGCGAGTATTTCCTAATGGATGGGATCCTCGCGCGTTTGCGTTAGCGGCCGATCATAGCAATCACTTGGCCGAATATACAGAGTCATTTTGTATAAGTTTTGTTGGCCGCGCGGCGGAGCATACGCCCATTGAGCCATTCTTGAATACACTCGATGGCGTGTTCAAACTCCGCCCAGAGTTAGCGACAAAAATTCGACTGCTATTGATCGGAAATCAGTTAGCTTCAACACATAAATCCATTGAGGCCTTCAATTTTCGCCATCGGGGAACAGCACAGATACTCCCGGCGGTACCTCAAAACCAGGCAGTGGAAGTTATGCGGGAGAGTGGTGCGCTCTTGTTGCTCAATTTGACCGCGTACAACGGTGTCATTACTCAAAAGACCTACGACTACTTAAATGTGCCAAAGCCTATACTTGCTTTTGGTGCGATTAGTGATGCTGCCAGGCTTGTCGAGAAAGCTAAAGCTGGGATTGTCATTAGCGATGTCACACCGTTGGCATTATCCGAAGCGCTGGATAAACTAATTAATACGCCCTCGACACATTGGGATACAGAACCGCGGAGAGAGAGCGCCGCGAGCCTGAATCGTGATAATTTGGCAGAAGAGTATATTAATTTTTTGCTGGCAATGGAAAAGCATTCTGAATAGTTACTGAAGCCTGATAAGGCCAAAAATCACGTCCCATTTCTTTTTCTGTTGATATCACAAAATCCCGGATTAGAAATTTTGGTTCATAGTTTTTTTGCTTTCGGAACGAAGTAGGATTTTATGAAATTCCGAGCAGTCAGCATTTCCTCTTTCAGAGGATGGTTTAGCAAAAATATAGCGCATATCCAGCTGGGAGTAATCCACAGCGCAGTAAGTGTAATGCGGAGTAGCGGCATCTCAATTGACTGAATGACCCATTTCAACAAAAGTACCTGTACCAATACAACGATGCATAGTTGCAGGCTTTGGGATACCGCTTTAATCCAAGCTGAAAACTTGAGCCCTACGTAACGGTCGAGTAGGTAGAGATTAATCGGGATTGCGAGTATTTCTGCGATCGCTACTGCGCGGGCGAAGGAAACCAAATTGCCGCCATCAAAGCTCCAAATACCGAGCACAACTTTTGCGATGACGATCAATGCGATTGGGAAAGCGCTCATGTAGGGCTTGTTTAGGGCCGTTAGCGCAGGTTGTAGCACCAAAAATCCTATCTGTAATGCTGCGCAAACGCATAGCCATGGGATGATGATCGCACTTTCTTCCCACTTTGCACCATACAACAGTACGACGACACTTTTAGCCATCACAGCCATAACGACTAATGCGGGCCACATAAGGCCGGAAAGATAGGCGATAGACCTGGCTACTTCTTTGCTTACCTTATCTCCGCCATGATGTATCTTCGCCAGATACGGGAGCGCAAAAAAATTGACAGTCGGGCCGGCAACGTTATTGAAAATATTCACAGTAGAATTACCTCTGCTGAAAATACCGACGTCATGAGGGCCCGAAATTTTACCAAGCAATATATCGGGCAATGCCGCATCGGTTGCTCTAAGTGCCGAGGTTATCATGGCTCCCGCACCAAAATGAACTACACCTTTCCATCCTTTGAAAGAGGGTGTCCTTGGTAGCCCTTTAGGACTAAGCCACATAAAACCCACACTGCTTACAATGATGTTGAGGAGGTTAGCCCATGCCATACTCATAAAACTGAAACCTAAATATGCCAATGTAATACAGGTGGTTGCATAAACGATGACGGAAATGACGGTGACTATCGCCGTTTTCTCCACTTCCAAACCACGAGCAAGTACTGCCTGTGGAATGCTGCCAAAGGGAATAATAAGGAAACCTATGGCCTGGACGTGCATGATGTTGCGAATACCAGGCTGCTTGAAATATATCGCAACATAGTCCGCTGAGGCATAAAGTAATACAGCGACGACCCAGGAAGATGTAAAAAGCACACCTATGGAAGCACGAAGCAAGTCATCGCTCAGGACTTTTTGCCGCCTGATAAATGACACCACGCCGAAATCCCGGAAGACATGCGTGAATCCTACCAGCACGGCAGTGATGGAGAAGATACCGACCTCAGAAGGAGACAGTAGGCGCGACAGTATCAGCGACATGAAGAAATAGGTGATAGTCGCGCTATTGGTTACGAAGAATTGTATGCCAAATTTTTTCCGGATCGAACTCAAGCTTTAGCCCCGATGTGTTTGATTAAGCCGTGTCTGTAACAGTGGGCTCACGCTATTTATGATGTTCGCCTAATGCCCGCAAACCGAGATGGGCCGAGTCGCATACTAATAATGAGTGCATTGGTGTTCTCTTTTTATTGCGGTAACACGAAATCTAGGAATTTCAAATTCAATACGTTGCGGCAGACGTTGCCCAGGGGGTGAATTGAATCGACAGCAGTATGGAAAAATCCGTGGTGGCGTATCTCAATGCGCCGTTTGCGCCGTTATTTTCGCACTCGCGACAGCCCTTCCATTAATATGGCACGGGGAATATATATGGCACTTTTGATTGGTCTGATACCAAAATAGGCAGCCTTTAAAAAGGGAGGAATGCAAGGTAGAAACGCGCCCGCAAAATACAGATTACACCCCATCTGGAAGGCTTGAGTTCCTCGGATGTGACGCACTTCGCTGGAAGATAATTTACTACGCTGAGTAGCCATGTGTTTTTCCAGCATGGGTTGGACGATCGTTTGTGTTTCCCACGTGTGTCTTTTCATCAAGCTGTCAGTACTGTCATAGTAGTTGATCAGTATTTCTTTCAGCACGCGCACCTTGCCCAGGAATGCCAGCCGGATCCACAAATCAAGATCTTCACCGACGGCAAGTGTTTCATCAAACCCGCCCAAGCTGGTGACTAAGTGACGGTAGGTTAATACGGTTGGGGTCGGCAAAAAATTGTAGATCAATAAAGTTTTCCATGCCTCGCTGCCTTCAACTGGCTGACGATTTACATGGCCCTCTTTTAAATGCTCGCCGGATTCTGAAATTAATATGCTGTTGCAGGATACAAGCGTTATCTGTGGATCAAGCTTGATAGCATCTATCTGCTGTTTTAGCTTGCCAGATAGCCAGATGTCGTCGGCGTCAAGAAACGCCAAAAACTTACCTTCCGCATGTCGTATGCCCATATTTCGCGCCGCGGAAACTCCGCTATTTTTCGGCATTTTCAAAACTCGAAAATTCTCATTTGGCATTACCAAGCTGGAAACGACAGCATAAGTATCGTCTACGCTGCCATCATCAATAACGAGAATTTCCAAGGATTCCATTGCCTGAATGCGGACGGATTCTATCGCACGAGAAATTGTTTTTGCCGCGTTGAATGCGGGAATAATGACACTGATTTCGTACTTATTTTCTTCTAAAGTAGTATCAGCAGGTTGAGTGTTGGAGTTGTTCATTTTTTACATTCCCAGTCGCCACTGCAGACTCTGGAGGCCGCGCGCCAATTGAGTGGAAATCGATTTGTTGTACCACGCTCCGCGGTAAAACTGATGATCTTCATTGGTAACTTCCCGCTTGCTAGGGGTATCCCCCTCTCCACGATCTATCACGTGTACGCCATTACCATGAGTTGCTTTGCATATGGAGTGCAGTAGTAGCCTGCCGGGGGCGTATTTAGTCAAGTCCGGGTTATATACGGGAAACCAGTATTGCAGCACGCCGTTACCCATAATGCCGAAATGGCTGCCTACCCACTTGTCTCCCGCAGTCATGTGCGACAGGGTACCGTGGCAGGATGCAAAATTTGTATCCAGTAAAATTTTTAGCAAGGCGGATTTCCAAGAATAGCTCAAGGCATCGCTCACCTTGGTTCTGTTGTACTGCGTTCTTTTCTGTTCAATCAGATGCAAAAGTTTTTCTGTTCTTTTTTGCTGGGCATCATATTCGAATTTGATAGGACCGATATCCCGCTCTAGCTGCCGCTCCCGTCTTTGCGTATCTTTAAGATATTTGTTGCTTACCCAGTCCAGGTCAGTTCTATTCTCGGCTGTGGCATCAAATCGGATACGCAGGCCAGTCCGTGGCCGCTCCCCGGCCAAGCCGTAGAACAGTTGGGATTCGTCGAGATGAGAGAAATTAAAGTGATTTATTTTGGCTAAACGCAATAACTCATCCGATGTAATTCTAAAATCCTTGCTTGCAGCCAGCCCAAAATAGTCACTCATACTACCGCCCACCGGCACGGCGGATTTCAGCATACTTGAAAGCGTATTTCCGAATTGGAAGGGAAAGAAGCCGCGGATACTGTCACCGCTGTACAAGACGCATACTTTCGCGTTCACGCCTGAACTTTCTACCGCTTGCGCATAGTGGGCGCTAAAAAAAGGAGATGCGAGATGGGCTTGAGTGAGAGAGAGCTCATCCCACAGTGAAATTTCCTGCTGTGTGAGCTGATGAGGTTTGACAACTCTAGCCGTCAGATTTTGATTTG
Source organism: Undibacterium sp. TJN25 (assembly GCF_049339885.1). NCBI lineage: Bacteria > Pseudomonadati > Pseudomonadota > Betaproteobacteria > Burkholderiales > Oxalobacteraceae > Undibacterium > Undibacterium sp. TJN25. The sequence continues at coordinate 420,257 of NZ_JBMPPM010000003.1, forward strand.
ACATGATTACTTTGTAAGCAGGGTACCGCTCGGCCGCGAAAACAACCACGTTGCCAGCATAGATGGATGAAAATTGCCACGCATGTCGGTAATTGCGCGCTCGGAAATATGGATACGTCCCCAGATGCGATTTTTTTTATTCGAATTCTGCATTCGGTTTAACAGAGAGTCGCTACTAAAAAGGTATTCATAGCCTGATGCCCAGCATATATTTGCAACGTCCTTGTTGTAGGCGCCATGTGGAAAGGACATCGTGTTGACGCTTGCGTTTGACCCTAGCTGTTCAGTCAAAATTTCTTTTGCTTCGGACACTTCTTGTTGTGGATTTTTAACTGTCGTTAGCGGCTGGTGTGACATTCCATGGCTTCCAACTGAATGGCGCGCCACGGTCAAATTTTTTAACTGTTCAGTCGTCAGCATAGACGGAGGAAGATCTGATTCCAATTGCAGCGATTGGGCAATGGCATTAAGTCGGCTGTGATCGCAATTTCCCAATTGCCGTATAACTGTTCGTATGCCCTCTTCATCCTTAGCGCATTTCAGGTCGTGCGAAATGCTGACCTGATGCTCCGCCAATAATGTCTGTAATTTTGCCAAGCCATCCGGTTGAGACGACAAGAGGTGATAGAGGCTCTCTTGCCAGAAGGGGCGAGTTTGGTTAATGATGGAGCCAGCGACAAATACAAGAGCGGATAATCCCAATTCATCCAGTATGGGCTGCGCATACTCGGACGTGTCTGCCCATCCGTCATCAAAAGTGATCAACAGGCTGCAGGCGGGTAATTCCTTTTTCATTACGTGGGCTGTTGCAAGCTGCTCCATAGAAATCGGGCAATAGTGCTTTTTAAAAAATTTCAAGCAAGCACGAAAAGTGTCAGTGCTCATTGTCCATTCGGGGTCTGCTCCTGCGGCCCGTATATCTGAGCGAGGCAGTACTCTGTGGAACATAACAACCGTCAAATTTTGCCGATTACGAAAGCGGTGATATACCCCCATGCCACCTAAGGCGTAAATCATTTCCTTGACGACTGTTTTTACCTGGATAAAAAGGCTAGGGACAGGGGCCGATGAAAATAGGGTATCGTTTTGCCGATATTTAAACGTAAAGGCTTTGTCCTTTGAGGATGGAAAAGAAAGAGAATATGTGTTATTGGCCATAGGTAAGACTTTGATTTTTAGGTAGCCAACCAGCGCAATATGCGCAACTTGAACATCAATTGAGTCGTGTCCCAAGGGCGGCCGCGAGGAATTTGATAAGCATCGGATTTCGCTGTTACAGCGCCAATCGTCGTTGTAAATGCGGCACTGTAGCCAGCTTCCTTCGCCATTTGCACATGCCTTTCGTCAAAATCCATTCCCACCTTTCCGTTAGGGTAGGCAAATAAACGGACAGGTTCTCCAACGATAGCTTCAAGCTCTTGCTTGCAACCGGCGATTTCCTGGCGCGCGGTATTATCGTCCAGCTTAGTCAATATCGGATGAGTAATGGTATGCCCACCTACCTCCACGCGGTTTTTCACCAGGTTGCGCAGCATATCATGCGTTAGCATCAGCCCTGAGCGGTGTGCCGCGCCGATGAAGCTTTCGAGTTTTAACGACAGATCCAATCTCTGTTCGGAAGGCAAATATTTGGCCGCTTTAATCAATTTATCTGCGGCATTTTCGCGATCTGCAATCGATGATATTGGATGAAGGCCCAAGCCAGAACCTCTTAAATCGAGAGGCCCTGTTGGCATGCTGCGTAATGCTTCCAAAATTCTGTCGTTCCACATGTTGCTACCATCCAGATAGCTGGTAGTGACGAAAACTGTTGCTGGCAGATTAAATTCTTTTAAAATAGGAAGGGCAAGGTCATGAGTGGAGCGGTAACCGTCGTCGAATGTGATACATACCGCTCTTGGTGGCATGCGGCCATTTTTCAAAGTCTCTAACGCTTCATACAGCGGTAAAACATTAAAATTAGTCGCCAAGGTTTTCATTTGCCGGCGAAATTCTACGACGTCCGGTTCTGATTCTAGGAGTGGATCAGGAATTTCAAGGATGCGGTGGTAAATTAATATACATAGCCGACCCTGTCCAATTGCACTAGGAGCGATCCAGTTTCCGACAGAGCGGAAAAGAAATGCTGACAACCGATTTTTAATCGATGATTTCATGTGCTTTTAATTGTTAAGAGGCACTTAGGGGTATTGAAATATCGTGTTTTACCGTACCTGATACAGGAATGCTTTCAGAGGACAATAATTTTTCCGTTAAAACCAACAGAACAACAATATCGTAATATAAATCATAATAAGCCATGGTTAGAAAAGCTCCTCCTACGGCGAAACCGATCATGCTTACTTGGCACATTGCAGCAAGATCCGCTGCCCATTTGAGATCCTCGCGTCCCTTACAGCGCTTGATAATGCGGCTACCCGATCTCCACGCCATAAACATGAAGAGAAGGTACAAGGCTAAGCCAATATACCCGTGCTCACCCAAAACCTGGAAATAGATGCTGTGTGCGGCATGGTGGTTTAACGGGTCTGGCGCATATATCAAAAATAATCTGTGTGTGAAGCAGTCAAAGCCGGCGCCCGTCAGATTAGATGACGCGACATTGACTGCAAACCCCCATGCATTTATACGCCCGAGTGCAGAGTCGTCCTGCTTATAATCGTCAATTGTGTTCATGCGCTCAAACCATTGGCTCGGCATGACGTTATAAATTAATGGGACAATAAGTAATATTACGAGACCAGTGCGGATTTTTTGCCTGCTCTTGAGCCACAAAAAAAAGAACATACATGCTCCGCCTAATAAAGCGCCGCGGGAATACGAACCCACTGCCGATACAACCGTCATTAAAGTCAGTCCCATTAGCGCATAGCGTACTATTTTATATTTTGCTGTCAGCTGTACATACCATATGATAGGGACCACGGTGATCAGTGCTAAAGCTAACGCATTATTGTCGGTTATGTAACTTCCTTCAGGCCCAAACACGTGATTGCCGCCGCCTGAGAGGATGGTAAATATTCCTCCTTTTAAACCGTAGAAACCAAGCGACAAAGCAATCGTCCAGGCGAGCACCTGTATTTCATGTTTCGTATTCACAGTAAGTAAAATAACGCAAACTAGGAACATCGTTTTCATCACGCGGTTCCATTCCGCCCAAGCTCGGTCCGGCTCCTGGGCAGCCAGGGTCGTCACTAACATCCAGATTATGAGCAGGATCAATACTACTGTTACCGGCGTTACTGGAAAAACTTTTTTTTGTTTTGCCGCTAACAGACCGACTAACGTAACGACGACGATCAGCGCTGCAAACGGAAAATCATAGGCAGCACCGTAGGTCAGCCTGTGCGGGTTCATCAGACTAACCCAGGTGAACATCAATACGCCGACGAACGGCTTCTTGAAGGCGAAAGGTAGTAGTCCGAAAATGACTGCGAATAATGCATAGTCACGCATGGCGGCACAATCTTTCAAATAGATATACTACGCGTTCAGCATTGGATTTCCAGGTCAGCTGCTTACTGCTGATAGTTGCAGAAGCATTTTTACCGACGTATTGCCGCAACTTCGCGTCGGCGCAAAGCCGTTCTATCGCATTTGGCAAGCCATCTGCCTCTGCAGGATCAAATAGTACGGCATTGTGTTGATCCTGCAATAATTCTTGGATATTCGGTTGTGCGGGCGCCACGATCGCTTTGCCGAGAGCGAGGTATTCAAGCAATTTTAAAGGCGAGGCATAGGCAACTACTGCTGGCTGAAGGGCGATATCGAAGGCGGACACGTATTCGGGAATTTTGTCTCTTCCAACAATGCCCGTAAAGCTGACGCGATGCCCCACATTCAGTGCCTGCGCCTGCTGCTCCAGCGACCGCCTTGCCGGGCCGTCTCCAACTACCATCAGGTGCCTGCCAGAGTCATGGGGGTCTGTGGCGATCATGTCGATCACTTTGTCCAGGCCATGCCAGTCCCGCACAAAGCCGGTGAAGCCAAGCACCAGCTTATTGTTCAGCCCGAGGGATGATTTAACTGCGTTGTTGTCCGCTACGTTTTCAAATTCTCTGGTATTGATTCCGTTATGGATGACCATCATTCTGTTGGCCGGTACACCATAAGACTGAACAATTTCAGCCATCACCTGGGTTACCGGCAGTACAAAGTCTGCGGCGTTCCAGGCAAAGTGTTGCGACCAGCGTGCCAGCCGTTTTAACGAGAGGCCGTCGTACCGCGAACGTTCTTCAAAAATCGGCGAATTAATTTCCAGCAACATTGGCAAATTATATTTGCGCTTAAGCCAGATGCCGGCAGGCAGGAACAAGTTGTAACGCTCATACAGGCAATCCGGTTTGTGCAGTTTGACTGCCTTCACCAGATCTCTATAGGCGATTAGGCTATAGGCAAATTCCATCAGCTCATAGCCGACCTTCGGGACATGACGTTTCAGCCATGGCACAAATTTGCCATCCGATCCGAAAGATGTTTGCTCTGCACCTGCAGGTGCTACGACAATGACTTCGTGTCCAAGATCACGCATCGCTGCGATCATTTCGTCTATGTGGACTGATTGGCCGTCTTTGGAGCGAGTGCGGTGGTGGTAGAGAATTTTCACGTTAAGCGCCCGCCATTTAAAATTCCCTGAAATAACTGTATTTGTCCTTGGGTCGTATCATCCCAACTGAATTTTTCTGCATAGCGTCGGGTTGCTTCACGCGACGGATAACTGGCACGTAGCGCACGCACGGCCTCTATCAACACCTGCGTCGTGCGCCGAGGCATGACCAGTCCGGCATCTGGCGACGCAACCACTTCGGGTGTTCCACCAACATTGCTGGCGATGACCGGGGTACCGCAAGCCATGGATTCAAGTAACACATTTGCCCAGCCTTCGCGGCTGGAGGCGAGGACCAATGTATCTGCTGCATTGTAATAAGTCTTGAGTTCAGCCTGAGGAACAGAGCCAAGAAATTTGACGCGATGTGAAACTTTAAGGCTCTGAGCCAATTCTTCGAGGCTTTCTCGTTCCGGTCCTGTACCGGCAATCAGCAAATGCACTTCGGGCAAGGAGGGGAGTGCCTGGATGATTAGGTCGTGCCCTTTGTGTGTCACCAACTGGCCGACTGACAAAAGGGTGAAGTTGTTCAGTCCCAGGCTTTGCCTGATCGATTCTCTGTCCAATACCTGAAACCGTTGCAAATCTACCCCGTTGCGTAAGGACGTGATACTTCCTCCAGCGACACCGAGGCCGACCATTTCGTCTTTTAGCGCCTGGCAGACGGTAATGATGCCCCGGGCGTTCTGCGCGGCCCACAAGATCATTTTTCGCGGCAGGCGATACTGTGGAATCAGATTGATGTCGGTGCCGCGCGCAGTAATGACCACCGGCTTGTTGAAATATTTGCCAAGCATCACCGCAGCAACGCCATCTGGGTAAAAATAATGCGCATCGATCGCGTCAAAATCAAAACCCTCATCGATGATGTTGCCCAGTGTTTTTTTCATGGCGTTTGCCATCAGCAATGGTGCAACCACCATGCCCAGCTTGGGCAGTACAGGATAGCGAGGATGCAGGATCTGAATTCCGTGGCGGCTTTCTTCAGCAGGCACTCTGGCATAGGTGGAGTAATGTCCGAATCGTTTGTTTTTCGACGGGAACCAGGGCACCGGTGCTACCACACGTGATTCCACAGCGCCGCTGGCGACGAGATAACGCAGCCGGGTCTCTACGAAGATGCCGTGATTAGGTTGTTCTGCATTGGGGAACAGGGTGCTAAATGTAAGTAGCTTCATCGTTTCATAACATGAATAAGCGGGCCTGAATATTGATCTGCACAAGGAGCGCCATTTTACTGATAACTCTCGATACTAACAGGTGCTATTGCGTTTTGGAATCAACTTCTATGCCCTTGTTAGTTAATATTTTTCTTATATTTTTTAATCAAGAATGAAAAGCGACGTTTGTGCGAGTTTTTGCGTTTTCCTCAAATAAATCAGTTTCCATGCGGCTATTTTTAACTGAAAAATCCACAAATCCGCACCCATCAAGAATTGTTAAATTTTATAATAATCGTGTTGATGTTCCTAAGTAGGCTGATTAAGAAGGGCAACTGAGCTCGCGCTTGATAGGTTTCGCCAGCAAATGGAATGCAAGTCAAAATTTCTTTCCACAGGTCAATGCCAGGAGACTGGCTTGATGCGCTTCAAAGATTGGTATAATGCTTGGTCAACAAGCTAGCCCGTTAATGGTTAAATAACATGAAAAAAATTCTTATTCTTGGTGTCAATGGCTTTATCGGCCATCATCTCTCCAAGCGCATTCTGGAAACTACCGATTGGGAAGTGTACGGTATGGACATGCAAAATGATCGCTTGGGAGAATTGCTGAATCATCCGCGTATGCATTTTTTTGAGGGTGACATCACGATCAATAAAGAATGGATTGAATACCATATTCGCAAATGCGATGTTATATTGCCTTTGGTTGCTATCGCTACGCCTTCTACCTATGTGCAAAAGCCATTGCGTGTATTTGAACTGGATTTCGAGGCCAACCTGCCTTTCGTCCGTTCCGCCGCCAAGTATGGCAAGCACCTGATCTTCCCTTCCACATCCGAAGTGTACGGCATGAGCCCAGACGCAGAATTTGATCCTGAGTCTTCGGATCTGGTCTATGGCCCGATCAACAAATCGCGCTGGATCTATGCCTGTTCCAAGCAGTTGATGGACCGCGTGATCTGGGGCTACGGCATGGAGGGCCTGAACTTCACGCTGTTCCGCCCATTCAACTGGATCGGCGCCGGCCTGGACTCCATCCATACGCCGAAAGAAGGCTCTTCCCGCGTGCTGACCCAGTTCCTGGGCCATATCGTCCGCGGTGAAAACATCCAGCTGGTGGATGGCGGTGCGCAGAAGCGTTCATTCACCTATGTGGACGACGGTATCGATGCGCTGGTCCGCATCATCGCCAATAAAGACGGCGTTGCCACCGGCAAGATCTATAACATTGGTAACCCGGTCAACAACTACTCCATCAAGGAGCTGGCCGGTATGATGCTGGAACTGGCAGCTGAGTATCCTGAATACCGCGACACTGCGAAAAAAGTAAATCTGGTTGAGATAACAGCGCAGGGGTACTACGGCACAGGCTACCAGGATGTGCAAAACCGCGTGCCGAAAATCGACAATACCAAGTCCGAACTAGGTTGGGCCCCGCAATATCCAATGCGTGATGCACTGGTAAAAATCTTTGATTCCTATAAAGATAAATTGTCGGACGCGGAGCAATTGAATAACTAATATTTGACAAGTTACCCGTATTTAAAAAAGGCTTAAGTGAACCAAATCACTTAAGCCTTTTTTCTTGATAGAAGGAAACCTATAAAGTTTCCGTATTTATCTAATGGTATTCAACGTTCACACTCACTCGCAAAAAAGTTTCAAACATGAGTACTGACCATAACGAAGCACTGTAATCCTTGAGACCGGATTCATGTTGTTCAACCATATGCCGAAGATATGTTTCATTAAAGATGCCCGTATCCAGTAGTAAAGGGCTGAAAACAGCTTCTCTTACTTTGGCACGCAATGGGCCACGGAGCCAGTCTGCAACAGGTATGGAAAACCCTTTCTTTGCACGATACAGAATATCGTCGGATAGGTAGGGTTTAAGTGATTTCTTGAAGATATATTTTCCTTCGCCACCGTGTAGCTTCATTTCGGGAGGTAGGCTGGAGACCCATTCTACAAACTCATGATCTAGCAGAGGCACCCGTACTTCTAGCGAGTGCGCCATGCTCGCGCGATCTACTTTGGTCAGGATATCTCCTGGTAAATAGGTCTTGAAATCCAGGTACTGTAGCAACGATAGCGGATCGTCTGTTGGTGCATTCGCGGCGTGCTCCCGCATGACCTGCACTGCTTGATAGCCCTGCAGCTCCGTCTGGAATTGTGTACTGAACAGCTGCTTTCTGACCCGGTCCGGCATGATGGATACTCCGTGGAAGTAGCCTTCTACGATGTCCCTGGAAAGCGCTTCAAAAGTGGTCTTGGCGCGAAACATCTGAGGCGCCCAATCTGCTTTTGGATAATATTTGCCCAAAGTGCCGAATATGGGCTTACGTAGTGCCGAGGGAAGCAGGGAACGTACTTTTTGTTCCCCCATTGCGTAGCGATAGCGGCGATACCCCGCGAAATTTTCATCACCGCCGTCGCCGGACAGCGCCACTGTCACACGTTTGCGGGCCAACTGACATACCCGGTAGGTGGGAATGGCGGAGCTGTCCGCATAAGGCTCATCATATAGGTGCGCGAGTGTATCAATGAGGCCATAGTCGTTCATGCCCACGGTTTCGGCGTGGTGTGTTGTCTTATAGCGTTGCGCAACCTGGTTGGCGAAGGTGGACTCGTCGTACCTGGGGTCATTGAAGGAGATCGAGCAGGTATTCACTGCCTCGGGCGCCTGTTCTGCCATCATTGCCACCACTGCACTGGAATCTACCCCGCCAGATAAAAATGCGCCCAAAGGGACCTCAGCCTTCAACTGGCTTTTTACCGAATCACGTAAACGGGCGATGAGCTCATGTTCCGTGTCCTGCTCCGACATTGCCGGCGCAGGCTGAAACGGAATGTCCCAAAATTTCTTTTGATGAATCGCTGTGTCGCCTATCTTCAATGTAATCGTATGGCCCGGGCAGAGTTTAAATGCCTGGTGGAAGATGGTTTTTGGCTCGGGGATATAGCCGTAAGCGAAATAGTCTTCAACGGCGCTGGGGTTGAGTTTGCGTGACAGCGCGGGGAAAGTCATCAACGACTTCAGCTCCGAGCCGAACACGAAATGGCCGTCCGGCAGCAGCGAGTAGAACATCGGCTTGACGCCGACATGGTCGCGGCCGAGGAACATGGTTTGCTTGTTGCGGTCCCACAGTGCAAAGGCAAACATGCCGCGGAAGTGGTGTACGCAGTCTTCTCCCCATTGCAGCCACGCATAGACGATGACTTCGGTATCGGAACGGGTGCGGAAGACGTGGCCGAGCTTGGTGAGCTCGTCCATCAGCTCCAGGTAATTATAGATCTCGCCGTTGAATACGACGCCCACCGTGTTATTGGCATTGAACAGCGGCTGCTGGCCCGTGGCGATATCGATCACGGACAGGCGGCGGTGGCCAAAGCCCAAGCCATGTTCCAGGTACAGGTCGCCTTCGTCGGGGCCGCGGTGATGCTGGCTTTCGTTCATGCGGTGCAGCACCGCACGGTCTATCTCCCGCTCGCCGCGCGTATCAAAAATTCCGACTATTCCGCACATGTCCTTGTTTCCCGGGTGAGGTGTAAATGATATTTTGTTCAGTTATTTATTCAGTTTTGCCTGGCACAGCGCATCGTACAGCCTGGTGTAGTTCAGCAGCATGGCCGCGATGCTGTAGCGCTGCTCTACCAGTAACCTACCGGCGGCACCGTGGGCGGCTGCTTTTTCCGGCTGGCGGTAATAGTCCGCCAGCGACGCGGCAATCGCTTCGTGGTCGGTGGCCTGTATCAGGATGCCGGTGTGCTGCTCGCTGACTACATCCGGAATGCCGCCGACTGCGGAGGCGATTACCGGCAAGCCGCTGGACATCGCTTCCAGCAGTGTAACAGGAGTGCCTTCGGCAAAAGACGGCAATACGAAAACGGAAAAGCCGCGCATCAGGTCGGCAATGTCGGCGCGTGCACCGGCCAGCCATATGTGCTCCGACAAGCCGGCTGTCTGGACCTGTTCTTTCAATTGCGCCATCAGCGGGCCGTCGCCGACGATCTGCAGGCGTAGCCTGTCCTTATACTCTGGCAGCAATTCCAGCAGGCGCTGGAAGGCGATGACAAGGCCCTTGTGGTTCTTGATGTCCTGCACGCGGCCTACGGTGCCGACGACGAAGGGACGTGCGGCTGCATCTTCCTGGCTTGCCTGCCCCAGGGCAGGATGAAAATGCGCGGTATCGACACCGTTATTGATCAGCAGGTTCTTGTCTTCCGGCACACGGATCACGTCTTTCAGCCATTGCCGCAGGTCGCGCGATACCGGCACGTAGCAATCGATGAAAGGAATCAGCAGGCGGCGCAGCATATTGTGTTTGGGGTTCTTGCCCTGCGGATCGCTCAGGTCGCGGCCGTGCTCGGCATGGATGCGCACCGGCACGCCGGCCATGGCGGCGGTGAACGAATATTCTATCGCCGCCAGGTTATAGGTGTGCAGGATGGCGGGTTTCAGCTTGCGCAGCAATTTCCACAGCTTGGCATGCGTGCCCAGGCCGAGGCCGGGCGGCTTGTGCAGTGCATGGATCTCGACGCCAGGCCGCGTAATTTTTTGAGAGAATGCGGTGTAGTCCGTCAGACAGACGATCGCATGGCGGTATTTGTCAGCAGGCATACGGTTGACGCATTCTGCGACCAAGGTTTCCAGTCCGCCGAAATCGAGCCGGTACAACAGGTGCACCACCAGCGGGAGTGGATTTGTCAGAGTTTGTGCCATATTCGCTGCTTACTTCTTATTGGCGGAAAGCGTGGCCTGCACTACATCCAAGTTGGCGTTCAGGAAATTTCTGAGAGCTGCCCTGGCTTCTTCCGGGTTTTCGGTAAACGGAGCATAAACAATGATGGAGGCACCGTCGTCGCCGGCCATCAGCATTTTTTCTTTTGTTTGCAGTACTTTGCCCAGATAGTTATTGGCGGTATAGCGTCCGGCGAGCCAGTACCAGTGCCACACGACCATGGGGCCGGAAGGACCCTTCAGCTGAGTCTCGCGCACTGCCAGCATACGGTTGGCGACGTTTTCCTGGCGTTCCGAGAAATTGGTCTTGACCCAGTTGTCATCGCGGTCCGGCACCATGATGTTGACGCTGCTGATCAGCGATGTTTCGCGGGTCTGGTTGCGATAGTATTTCAGCAGCAGGTTGACCTTTTGCGTACCCTGCTGATAGCTCTTGTCCAGTTCCGCGCTGGCCGGCAGGAAGTGCGGGCGCCAGGTGGTGAACGAGGATGTATCTTGCCAACTGGTGTGCAGGCCCGCCAGTTCCACCGGCGCGGGGTTGATGCTGGCGCGGTGTACGTAGCCGGCATAGGCAGGCCAGATGCCGATGCAGACGACGACGGCCACGGCGGCCGCCAGTATTCGGCTGGCGGGGACTGGCGGTGAATCCAGCACAGCTTGCCGTTGTTCTTCAGGAGTGACGACTTCTTCCTTGTCTTCGCGCCAGAAGCTGCCTATCCAGAACATGATGAACATGACGAGGCCGAAAAACAGCCAGCCGTAGATGATGTGGTCAACGCCGACGGCGAGCGTCATGCCGCTCAGGTGGCCTATCATGACGATCATGTAAGCGCGCAGGCCGTTGGCGATGATGGGAACGATGATGGAGAGCGCGACAAAGGCGAGCTGGCGTTTCAGCGAGCGGTAGGTCAGGTAAGCGTACAGGCAGCCCAGCGTGACGGAAGAAATGAGGTAGCGCACGCCGCTGCAGGCTTCCACCACCGACCAGTTACCGCTGGGGATGGAAAAGCTGCTGCCGTCGCGCAGCACCGGTATGCCGGTTGCCTGCACGGCAAGCACAGTAAAGTCGGCCGTGAAGTCGATCAGCGGATTGATGAATACTTCGCCGAAGGGTACTGCCAGCAGCACAAAAAACAGTGGGAAGGCCATGGCCCAGGAAATACGGCGGCCCAGCAGCACGACCGCAGCCAGCGGAAACATGGCGACAAAACTGTATTGTTTGATGACTTGCACTTCACCGAGGTCGGCCAATAGCCAGGCCATGCCGCAGACCAGCAGCGCGGCCAGCGCCGGCCAGTAGGGGTGCAGCGTCATTTCGGCCAGGCTCTTGCGGCGCAGCCATATCAGGATAAGGCTGATGGGCACGATGATGTAGCCGTGGGCGAAGGTTTCAGAACTGTTCCATACATCGACGATGGATTGCGCGGTGCTGAAATAAAACAGAAAAGGGATCAGAAGCGCGCACGCGATGATCAGTCCCTTGAGAAAGCCGGAAGAGCTTGCCGGTACAGCCGCCGCATTGGTAGAGGTCACGACTAGGCCTTTGCTGGAGTGAGGTCGGATGAATAGGAGGGGGCTGTGGTGCCACGGTGCGCAGATGCCGGTTCCAGCAGACTGTCCACGCGCGCCAGATTGGCGGTCCAGTTGTAACGGGCAATGACTTTAGCACGGGCGGCTTGTTCCATTGCCGCGTCTTTGTGTGTCAGCAGCGGCAACACCTGCGAGACAAATTGGGCCGCATCATCTGCCAGCAACAGTTCGCTTCCTGCACGTGCATCGATACCTTCCAGCGCCTGCGGTGATACGACGACGGATTTGGCCATGGCCATCGCCTCCAGCACTTTGTTCTGTATCCCGCGCGCAATGCGCAAAGGGGCTACTGCGGCCTGCGCATGGGCAAGGTAGGGACGCACGTCGGGCACCGAGCCGGTGACCTGTATGCCCGGCCGTTTGGCGAGTTCCTTGACCTGGTCGGACGGCCTGGCGCCGACGATGTAAAACACGGCGCCGGGCTGCTGTTTCAGTATGCCGGGCATGACTTCATCGGCAAACCACTGCACCGCGTCTACATTGGGCCAGTAATCCATGGCGCCGGTAAAGGCGATGGCCTTTTCATCGGGACTGTAAGGATTGTCGTGCGCCAGCTCTGGCGAAAAATAATCGGTATCGACGCCGTTGTTGAAAAAGTCGATACGGTCGGCACTTTCCGGCGCCAGCTGTTGAAACAAGGCGGCTTCTGCCTGCGACACGAACAGCGATGCGTCGCATTCACGTGCAAGGCGGCGTTCATAGGCCAGTAGCTGCGTGCCTTCGCGGCGATACAGCCAGCTCATCGGCCAGACTTTTTTGCCGGCATATTGCAGCCATTTGTCGGAGTCGACATCCACGAAATCGATGACGCGGCGCGCGCCGTCTGCATGCTCAATGAACTGCGCCATGGCGGAGGAGAATACGACGATGCGCTTGATGCCGTGCTGGCGGATGACGCCATCCACCCACTTTTGCAGGCCGGCATTGCGGTAGTAGTCCAGCGATAGCGGCCTGCCGCCGAGCAGCGCGCCCAGGCTGCGGATCTTGGCGGAGCGGGGATCGAGCCTGGCGATATGGGTGTCATGGCACAGCTTCTTGACGTGGTCTACGTACTGCCAGTCGTTTTCATCATCGATGAAGGTGCCCAGATGCACGCGGTAGCGCTGCGCCAGATGCTTCAACAGATGGTAAGAGCGTATTTTGTCCCCCTTGTTAGGAGGGAAGGGAATGCGATGCACCAGCAAGAGCAGATCATCCATCGATTACCCCAGGTTTTTGACGATATGGGGGCCGATCAGGTTCGCCATTGCCAAAGGCATGCGCTGCCACATCTTGATGAACAGCTGGTATTTCGGGTTCAGCGGATTATTGTCCGGCACGGCCGTCGATTTATGCAACTGGTAGGCATAGTGCAGCGGCTGCGGCTCGAAACCCCAGTTCTTCTTGAAGTCGAAGGCGCCGGTGCCGAGCTTGCTGCGGCCGAAATCGAAAACCTTGAGGCCGCGGGCGCAGGAGCGCCGCATCAGTTCCCAGTACATGAAGTCGTTGCCGGCCAGGTCGCGTGCTTCGGCGGTGCCGCCGCCATAGTAGGGCAGCACTTCATCGCGGAAATAAAAGCTCATGACGCTGGCGATGACGCGGCCGTCCTTGACGATGGTCATCACTTCGCAATCCTTGCCGAAGGTTCCTTTCAGCAGGCGGAAGAATTTCTTGGAGAAGACCGGCGTGCCGAGACGGTGTACGCTGGTGGAGTAGGCGTGGAAAAAACGGTCCACGCCTTCATCCAGCTCGCTCTTCAATTCAAACTTGATGCCCTTGCGCACCATGGCGCGCTGCTTGCGCGGAATGGCCAGCATGTTCTTTTCTTCGTCGGCATCGATTTCCTTGCGGAAGGTGACGTACAGCTCTTTGGTCTGCCAGCCTTGTTCAGCGCCTTCGGTGGCCTTGAAGTTGCGGTATTCGAGGTGGCCTACGTTCAGCTTGGCGGCCAGCGCTTGTGCGCTGGCGTTCAGCGCAGTGCGGGCTGCGGCGGATTCTGTGGCGACGCCGCCATAGACGCAGAATGGCAGAGAGCTTAATGAGTGACCGAACAGCGCGCTCTTGATCTCGGCCAGCGGCAGCACACCGACGATCTTGCCATCGGCCTCGGCATAGTAGAACCATGTCTTGTGGCCGAATGCGCGCTCGATGACGGGTTGCCAGCCGGCACGGTGAAAAAAACTCGCTTCCGGACACTCCAGGACAAACTGATCCCATTTTGCCGCATCTTGCGGCTGCATCAGTTTGATCGAAATAGGGGGTGTGGCGGCGGGTGTGTGCAAATGGACTTCAGGTGCTTCAGCGATAGAGTTCATGGTGTCTTTAAGAATATCTTGTCCATGCGGTCCCATTGAAAATCGCGCGTCAGTGCCTTCAACCGGTTTTCCGTACGGGCCAGGTTGACGTAGTGGCGGAAGCGGGTTTTCATGCCGATGTTTTGCTGCCGCGGCTGATCAGGATCGACTTCCCACGGGTGGAAATAAAAGATGCCGGATTGCTGGTCCTGCTGGTTGACTCTTTGCAGCAGCCAGCGTGACAACTGGTACGGGAACAGGCGAAAAAATCCGCCGCCGCCGGCCGGCAGGTTTCTGTCCATGATGCGCACGGTAGTAATCGGGATTTCCAGCAGGCCGTCTTCGCCGTTTGGGTAAAACGCAAAACGCGGTGCATCCGGCATGCCGTAGTGGTCGTGCTTGACCGGGTAGATGCTGGAGCTATAGCGGTAGCCTGCCTGCAGCAGTGAATCCAGTGCCCACAGGTTTTGCTTGCCGATGGAAAAGCTCGGCGCGCGATAGCCCAGCACCTGCTGGCCGCCGATGTCTTCCAGGATTTTTTTGCTGCTGCTGATGTCGTGCATAAACTCTTCTGCATTCTGGTCGGATGCACGCAAGTGTCCATAGCCGTGGCTGGCCAGTTCATGGCCGCCGGCGACGATGCGCTTGACCATTTCCGGATAGCGCTCCGCGATCCATCCCAGCGTGAAGAAGGTGGCCTTGACCTGGGAAGCTTCCAGCACGCCCAGTATCAGGTCGATATTGCGCTCCACGCGGCAGGACAGCGTTGGCCAGCTATCGCGGGAAATATGGTCGGCAAATGCAGACACCTGGAAGTAATCTTCCACGTCGATGGTCATCGCATTGCGTATTGGCATGCCGGCGTGCTTACCTGCGTGCGTGCCTGCGATTGAGGATGGACCGGCCTGTGACATGATCAACTCTTCAATTCTTTAGGGTAAAGCATCAGTTGTCTTTTTCGGAGCCGGTCATCTTGGATGACGGCAGCATTTTTTTCAGCGCATCGATGACGGAGATGATGGAGCGCTCCATCTTTGCCATCCTGTCGTCCATGCTTTCCAGGCTGACATTGTTTAATTCTTTCAGGCCCAGTGCGAAATTGGCGGCATTTTGCGCTTCGGTATCCAGTGCCAGTGCGGGCGGCAGGTCGAATTCCTGCTTGATGTCGGCGATCACCTGTTTGACTTCATCTTCGCCAAAGGCGTGCAATTCTTCCAGGTAGCCCATCAGGAACAGCCTGTCGCACAGCGAGTTGATCTTGCGTGGAATGCCGCCGGTGTAGTCGTAGATGCCGGCAAAGGCGGCGGCGCTGATCGTTGGGTCATCTTTCCAGCCGACCGTATGCAGGCGGTGTTCTATATACGATTGTGTCTCCGCCAGATCCAGGGGGCCGAGATGGTAGCTGGCGATGACCCTTTGCAGCAATTGCTGCATGTCGGCGCTCAGCAGCGTGCGGCGAAATTCAGGCTGGCCCAGCAGGAAGGTCTGCAACAGCGATTTGTCGGCAGTCTGGAAGTTGGACAGCATGCGCAGCTCTTCCACCGCGCGTGGCGTCAGGTTTTGCGCTTCATCCACGACCAGCAGCGCGCGTTTGCCTTGCTGGTCGCATTGGCGCAGGAACTGTTCCAGCCGAGTCAGCAGCGATGCCTTGGTGGCGTCTTCATATTCCAGCCCGAAGGCGGATGCTACCAAGCGCAGGATGTCGTCCGAACCCACATGGGTGTTGACGATCTGGGCGGCCAGGATGTTCTGGGATTCCAGCTCGCAAAAAAGGTTGCGCATCAGCGTGGTCTTGCCTGCACCGACTTCGCCGGTGATGACGATAAAGCCTTCGCCCTGGGAGATGCCGTACTCCAGGTAGGCCATTGCGCGCTTATGCCCCTTGCTGCCGAAGAAAAAGCGAGGATCGGGTTTTAGCTGAAAGGGTTTCGCAGTGAAACCATAATATGACTCGTACATCTGTTGCCTTACTCCGTCAGAAACCTAGTAGTAGGAAAACCGAAAGTGCGTTTTCCTTGTAGTTGCCCAGATTGAAGTTGGAATCTTGTTGCGTGTGTCGGTATTCCAGCGTTGCTTTCAGTTTGGGTTGTAAATCATGACTCAGCGCAGTCCTGAAAGTCTTATTGGTGTCTATTAACAGAGGCGAAGTGGAATGATTGTACCCAATATTGAAATTGGCTGATGTACGCGGTGAAAAGACAAGGTTCCATAACACGCTGCCGCCGACCTGGTGGCTATTATCCGCCAGGCTAGGATCCGTAGAATTCCCCCCGAGGGCTGCGGACTGCGCATTGCGCCGGGTGTTAAAAAAACTCAGTAGTACGGTATTGCTGACTCCGGTAATGGCGACGGACGCCTGAAGGCCTTTTTGCAGAAAAACCTGATTGGAAAAGGTATTGATTGGTACTGCCAGTGAAGCAGGCAAGCCATAGCTACGGATAAAACTATCAACCGTCTGCTGGCGTGCGATGGGGTCAGGAATGCTGGTAAGAAACAGTGAGTTCAGGTACGCGGAAGTATTGATACTTCCAGGCACTAGGAACTGCTGGCGCGTTGTTGTGATGTCTTCGCTGTACGCAATACTCCACGCAGTAGAGCGGGTCCGTTCTGTTGCCCGCAGGCTGTAACTAGAGCCGTAAAAGCGGCGGCCGGCGTTAAGCGCCAGACTGGTCCGTTCAGTCGGCTCCCAGTCGAAACCTGCCGACCAGTAAGCGCCTGAGGGAGATTTTCCATCCAACGCGATGTAATTATTTTTTTCGTAGCCACCCGTGCCCGTCAGGCTAAAACGTGGCGTCAAGTAATAACTGAGATTACCGCCAGTCGTGGTGCTTTCTAGCGAATTGGCCGAATTGTCAAAGGCAGTTTTTTGGTTATTATATTGTAGGCCCCATTTCAATTGCTGGAATGCAGTACCACTATTAACGGTGACGGCAACAGTGTCCCCAGTACTGTTAATGGCGTTTCCCACCGCATTGTTTGAATTGGTGGTGGCGACCGAGTCGCGGGTATACTTTAATTCTGCGGATGCGAACTGGTTGAACGTATGACGCAAGGCGGGAGACGCGCTGTAGGTTCTGACTTCGACGCGATTATTAGACAGGTTCAGGTTGTCCGTTGCCTGTGCAGCGAAGGGACTCTGATTCTGTTGGGTAATTGCCGCAGTACCGTCTAAAAAAAAAAGATCTTTCACCAGTTCGGTACTGCCGAGTGCGTTCAGCAGATGATTGGTCTTGAGGCCATTTGAATCGCCTGTGTAGTACAGGTTCTGCATCTGGTAATTGACCTTGATCTTCGCCTGAGCGCCGGTCGCAGTAAAGTCGATGCCGGGTGATACCTGGGTAATAAAAGAGCTTTGTTTTTGTGCATCCGGTACCAGATTGACGTTGTCCGTATAGGTCTCGGTCAGGTTAACGGTCGGCGTGATTTTCCATTCGGCGGCGTGAGCACCACCGGCCAGCGTGATGACGAGCGGTGGCAAGGTGGAGGCAACCCAGAAGGAGATGGCGCGTACTTTATGTTTGCTGCGCGCCGTTCCGGATACTGCTACCCGCCTAACCATAGTAACGCCCATAGTAATCCCCACCGGCGAATGTTTTGGCCTTGTTGTAGACCAGGTTGACATTCGTGTGAGATTTCAGTTGGCGCAATACTTCCTTGACCACGTGCTGCGTCGTAGCTTCAGCTTCAACGACGAGCACGATCTGGCCCATCTGGTTGGCCAGCACCCGTGCTTCGGTCGTCAGCAGCAACGGTGGAGAATCGAAAATAACGATACGGTCTGGATAGCGGTTGGCGATCTCGTCGAGCAGGCTGCTCATGGCCTGGCTGGCGAGCAATTCGGTGGCGCGCTTATGGCTGCGGCCTGCTGGCAGTATGCTCAGCGTATCGATATTGGTCTTCAGCATGGCGTCTGCCAGATCCAGCTTGTCGTCCAGCAGCACGTCCATCAGGCCGACGGCGGACGCTGTATCAGCAGGGTCCAGGCGCAGGTAGCGGGGAACGGAAGGGCGTGCCACGTCGGCATCCACCAGCAACACCGTATGGTCCATCTCCATCGCAATACTGATGGCGAGGTTGACCGCGCAAAAGGTTTTCCCTTCGCCTGGCAAGGAACTGGCCACCATGATCAGGTTGCCATGGTGCTTGATGCCTGTGTTGTTCTTGGCGAAGGCTTTTTCTATCAGCGGACGCTTGATGAGCCTGAATTCTTCGGCGATGATGGTTCTTTCCGCATCGGGAGTGACCATGCCGAGCTGATGCAGCTGGGCCAGATCTATTTCTATCCTGCGGGAAGTGGATTTTCTTGCCGACGTTTGTGCCTGTTCCTGCTGGGTCGTGCGTTGAGTCGCCTGTACAGCGGCGACCGGCTCTGCTGACGCCAAGGGGGCCGGTGCCGCGGCGGGCGCCGGAGTTGGAATGACTGCCTCAACAAGTGCAGATGCAACCGGGACTGCAGGCGCATGCTCCGCCGCTGTCTCCGCTTTGATCTCAATAGCGGATTCGGCAGCAGGCGTTACCGCTCCTGCCGCTCCCTTGCTTTGGTCAAGTCTGCCAACCGCTTTTTCAATAATGCTCACGCTAACTCCAAGAATATTTTTGCTTTTGTCGCCGATTACCCTTTGAAACTCCGCTGTTCCATCAGGAAGGCAGCGGAGCGGGAGGACACATTATTTAAGATACATGGTTGCCATGACACCGACATAGAACACCAGCAAGACAAACGAGGACATACCGAATGCATACAGACTTCTCTTGCGCCTGGTTTTTTCGCCTTCGGTCCAGTTCATCGACACGGTGCCGAGAATAGGCAAGCCTGTCGCTTCCAGCAGATCGATATGGCTGAGGAAGGTGGGACGTATCTTGCTCATCAGTACCGCGCCCAGCATGCCTATGATCAGCGCGCCGACGAATACGATGGAGAATAACCTCAGACGATTCGGGCCTACCGGCGTCAATGGCATGGTTGGCGGATCGATGACCCTGAAGGTCATCATTTCCGTTGTTGCGCTCAGGTCGCCGGACAGTTTGGCGGATTCCCGGCTGGCAACCAGTTTTTCATAATTCTCTTTGTTGATCAGGTAATCGCGATTCAGTTGCGCCAACTGCGATTCGATCTCGGGTGCTGCAATGCTGAGTGCTTTCAGACGCGAACTGCGGGAGTTGTATTCTTCCACCCTGGCGCGCATCGACGCGACCCTGGCTTCCGCTGCCGACAACGATACTTTCAACTGCTGGAACAGCGGATTGGCTGCCATCGTCGTTTCTGAAGGCGGCTTCCTGTTCTTGGCTTCTTCTGCCTTGCGTGCTTCCAGTTGCGCCAGCAGGCGCTTGGAAGAAATAATGTCAGGATGCTGTTCTGTGAACTGCATGCGCAGCGAATCAAGGTTCTTGGTGACGGTAGCAATGCGTTCATCCAGCTCTGGATTCGGCAATGGTGCTACATCTTCCGATTTTTGCGGCATTTCTACTGCCTGCACCTGTTTCTTGATGGCATCCCTAGCTTGCTCTGCTTCGGACAGTTCCAGCTTGGCGGAATTCAGGCTTTCGGTGAGATCCATCAGTTTGCTGCCGGAGTCGCTCCCGGTGCGCGGCAGCATCATCATGTTTTTCAGCTTGAAGTCTTTCAGCGCGTTTTCGGCTGCGGCCAGCTTCTCTTCATAGATCTTGATCTGGCTGTCGATGAAGACGATGGCCTTGGCGGAATCCTGTTTCTTGTCGCCGAAGCTGCCTTCCACGAAGATGGTCAGGAAAGCCTGCACTACGTCCTTGGCCAGCTTGGGGTTAGGGTCGTTATAGGAGATGGTGTAGATATCGTTCTGTACTGTGCCGCCTATCTTGATCGACGCAATAACGTTCTCGATGAGTTTTTCCCTGTCCTTGCCGGTATTGGCAGTAATGTCCAGGTCCACCATGCGCATCACCCGTTCTATATTAGGACGGCTCAGCAGCGTGCGGCTCATGATGGAAACCTGCTGTTCCACATTGGGAATGCTGGTCATGCCAGCCAGCAAGGGTTTCAGTATCGTTTGCGTATCGACAAACACGCGCGCCGACGACTGGTAGTTGTCGGGCAGTTTGTAGACGACGATAAATCCTATGGCAGCGACCAGCCAGGCGATAGTGACAGCATACCAGCGGTATTTCCATCCGCCCCTCAATAGGGATTGTAGCTGCGTTACTAATTCCTCCATCTTGTCAAACTCTCCATATATGGTAATTAACGGCACCTAATCAAGCTATAAGTTACCAGTTTATCTGGTATATGGGCACGTTTATTTAGCGAGCTATGATATTGCACGGATGTAAAAAAAACAAGGTAATACCGTGTGGAGCCCGGTAAATCGGGCATTTAGCTGTAAATTGCCCTACGAAAATTTTCTAACGGCAACTTATTGGAAAGTTGCGCTGTTGATCCGCAGTTTGTTGAATTTCTTTAATTCGAGAAAAGTGTTGGAAATTTTCAACGTCTACCTTACTTTTGTGCGCCAAGCCTTTCAAATATCAGGGTTTTTTATTGCAAGCCTTTCCAATAAAGTGAACTATTCCAGTGGGCATTTTTAGAAAAAATGGCTTGCATGAAGTGCTTGCTTGCGAATATCAGCCGCCTCGTCACCTGTAGCAGTGATGCTAAATAAGCAGGCGAATAGTTGTAATTTGCTATGTTGGTGGTACCATCATGCTTCAATACAAGACATAGGCATGCCTGGTTCCTCCAGAATAATGCCGGATACTCCATCACGCACTCATAGGGAATACACGTGAACACGCTACGTACAACAACGATGAAATGGTTAGCCTGTTTGTCCATGTCGGCCGCTATGCTGGCTATCAGCGGATGCGCGACGAACGCCAATCCGCCGGCACCTACCGAGGGCGCGATACCGACCAATGACTACATCATCGGTGCGGGCGATACCATCAATGTGATCGTTTGGCGCAATCCCGAAGTGTCGATGTCGGTTCCTGTAAGGCCTGACGGCAAGATTACGACACCGCTGGTAGAAGACATTGTCGCCAATGGCAAGACTTCGACGCAGCTGGCCAGGGACGTAGAAAAAGCACTGGAAAAATTTATCCAGCAACCGGTAGTGACTATCATCGTGACTGGTTTTGCCGGCCCTTACCAGGAACAGATCCGTGTAATCGGCCAAGCCGCCAAACCGCAGGCGCTGGCTTACCGCCAGGGCATGTCGCTGATGGACGTGATGATTGCCGTCGGTGGCATCACCGAATTTGCGGCGGGCAACAAAGCTAACCTCATCCGTACCACGGATGGCAAGCAGCAGAAACTGAGCGTGCGTCTGAACGACCTGATCAAGGATGGCGATATATCCGCCAACGTGCCGGTCCGTCCTGGCGACGTGCTGGTGATACCGCAAAGCTTCTTCTGATCCGACAGCAACAAAATCAAAGCCCCGCATGTGTGAACATGCGGGGCTTTTTTTCGTCTTCAGGGCATCTAATTTGCCCTTGCTGCAGGGTATGCCGGACATCTCATGCGTGAAGCTAAGTCCGGCTGAAGAGTGCTTGCTTACAGGCACCCTTCAAGCCAACCGGCCTATAGCTGTTTCAGCTGTGTCTTCGCTTCTTCCAGTTTAGAGAATCCCTTGCCGTTGGCGATCACTGCTTCCAACTCGGTGCGGGCACCGGTTTTGTCACCGGACTTGACCAGGGCTTGCGCGAAATGGAAACGGATTTCTGCGTTATCGGCGCTGAGGGATGCCGCTTTTTTCAGCAATGGCAGGCCCGTCGCCACGTCGCCTTTTTGTACTAGCAGCCAGCCATAGGTATCCAGGATGGCTGGGCTGTCAGGCGCAAGCTTATACGCTTTTTCTCCGTATTCTAGCGCCTTAGGATCTTTTTCCTGGTCGTAAGCCCAAGCCAGATTGTTCAGGACAGCGGGATTGTTCGGATTGGTTTTCAACAATATCTGAAACTGTTCAATAGCGACTTTTTTGGTTTTGGAATTGGCCAGTTCCGATGTGGCAAGATACATCCGCACTGTATTGTCGTCAGGATGGTCTTTTAGCCATTGACTCAGCCTGGCATCTGCTTCTTTCGTCTTGCCATCTGCTGTCAATGCACTGTATACCTTGAGGAATATCTGCGAATTTTTGGAAAGTGCGAGGCCTTTTTCGTACGCGGTGACCGCAGGTCCGAATTTTTTCTGCGTGGCCAGGATGTCGCCTTCTGTTACATAACCGACCGGAGATTTGGGGTCCTGTTTTTGCGTTTGACGGGCGACTTGCAATGACTGGTCAAAATTGCCGCGTTTCGCTTCCAGCGCTGCCATGGCAGTTTGCGCATCGCGGTAGTTGGGGTCCAGCCTCAGTGTTTTCTTTACCGCTTCCATGGCCTGCGCATCTTTGCCCATGGCGACGTAAGGTCCCACCACGACAAATTGCGCGGCAGCAGATTCCGGCAGCATCGCCGCAATTTTTTCATAGCTGTCGACAGCGCCTGCATTATCCCCGGTAGCTTGCTGCACGCGTGCCAGCAAGCCGAGGAATTCGGGGACGGTAGGGTTCAGTGCCTGCTCTTTTTTCGCGAATACGATCGCTTTCTGCTTGTCTCCCATGCGTATGTAATGCGCTACCAGCAGTTGCGTGGCTTGAAATGCTTCAGGGTGATCGCCGCTGGCTTTTTCCAGCCATTTTTTTGCTTCCTCATTATTCTTTTCCGAGATTGCAATATTCGCCAGGGCAAGCATCGACGGCATGTTCTTTGGGTCTTTATCCAGTACAGCCTGGAAGCGTTTCTTTGCCGAGTCTATTTTCTTTTCCTGTATGTCCAGGCCAGCGAGATTGGCTGCGGCAGGATAGTAGGTCGGTTGCAGGCTCAGCGCTTTTTCAAAACTGGCTCTGGCGTTGACATTGTCTTTCTGGTTCAGGTAGATACCACCCTTCAGGTTGTACACCAGCGGATTGTCGGGAGTTTCTTTTTCCAGTTCCTGCGCGGCTACCATTGCCTTGTCGAACTCCTTCAAGCGCAAATGTGTCATGACCAGCAGGATGCCCGCCTTGTTTGACTTGGAGTTGGCATTCAGGGTATTCGCTTTTTCCAGTTCCGCGACCGCTTTTTCGCTTTCGCCGGAGCTTAGTTTGCTCATGCCTAACGAGGTATGGTATTCGGCGTTTTCCGGCGCCATGGCACTGGCTTTTTCGAAATATTCGGTCGCCTTTGCATAGTCCCTGGTTTGCATTGACGCTTCGCCGGCTAACGCGATCAATTGGTTATCCTGCGGATTTTTTTTCAGTGCAGGCTCCAGCAACACCAGCGCACGTTTTGACTGGCCGCTCTTGATGAGTACCCCTGCCATCAGCTTCTGGGCATAGACGCTTTCCGGATTCGCAGCCAAATATTTTTTCAAGGCCTGTTCTGCCTGCTCGTTGGATCCGAGAGCAAACTGCACGGCGCCCAGCAGCAATACACCAGGCATGTAATCCGGGGCGGCACGCTGCACCTGTTGCAGTACTTCCAGCGCCGGGGCGTTCTTGCCTTGGCTGAAGTTGAGTACAGCTTCCGTATATAAGACGATGAGATTGCCCGGGGCTGCCTTCTTGGCAGTATTTACTTCGGTTTGCGCTTCGGCAAATTTTTTCTGCGCCATTTCCAGGTTGGCTTTATTGACGTGTGCCACAACATTATCGGGCAGAATCTTCAGCGTTTCGTCGTATGCCTGCATCGCCTCGGCTGTTTTGCCCTGCGCCCTCGCTACGTCGCCCTTGAATAGCCAGGCCTCGGCGCTTTTCGGATTGCCGGCCGTGGCCTGGTCTGCATATTTATTCGTTGCATCCACATCTCTTTGAGTGAACGCATATTTGCCAAGGCCGATTTGCGCATCGGTGTAATTTGCTTGCGCCTGCAAGGCGGCGTCAAAGTCCTGTTTGGCTTCCGGCAGCTGGTTCAGTGCGAGGTGCGCATTTCCGCGCACGGTTAGAATGGCTGGATCGGGCTTGGCATTTGCCTCGGTTTTGATTTCATCCAGAATTTTTTGAAATTGACCTTGCTGCAGCAAGGATCGACCCAATTCCGGGTTGGCTTTGTCTAAGCTCAGTCCCAGGCTTGTTGCCTTGCGCAACTCCTTTTCTGCAGACACAGGATCGCCAATGCGATTGTAGATACTGGCCAGCACATAACGTGCGTCGATATTATTCGGATCTTTTTGCAGCGCATTCTTGAGCTGGATGACTGCTGCTTTGGTATCGCCTTTTTGCTGGTATTCCTTGGCTTCGCTCACCAGTTTGTCTGCTGATTGGAATTTATTGCACGCGCCCAGGCTGGCCATCAGTAAGATGGCTCCAGAAATCATGACGACCTTGTTGTGCTTGTTTTTGTTGCGTGACATATCTCTGTCCTTTTATTGAGGATCAAATCTTATGGTTGCGAAATGAAATTTTCTGCGTTCAACACCGTTTTCTCGAAGGCCAGGTATGCATACGCCCAGCTATTGTCTGATGTTCTGGTGCCTCGGTATCGAAAAAATCACCATTGCGAAGGTTACACCAAATTTGCTGTGAATCGAATAATCCGGATAAAAACAGCAGAGCGAGACTAATTGCCCAAGATTAATTTTATAGCTCGCTTTCCGCCATAAGCCAATTGCTTCACCAGTTTTTTTACAGTGTGCCCACCGATATGCAATATCGCGGCACACAGACCGCGAACACTGCTGGTCCTGAAGGCCAAGATGCCCCAGCGCTCGCGGCGGTGCGACATCCAGTCTTGTTTGTAGGCTTCGTCGCCGGTCAGGTAATCTACTTCGCTGACCTTGTCGCCATCAATCACTTGTTGCATCATGCGGGCGGTTAGGATAGATCCTATGGATAGGCTGGTGAATTGTTCATCGTACGCGAGCTTGTAGATGGATGCCGTTCCCCCAGACACTATCCATATCTGTGCCGCGGCTGGCTGCTGGTCGATATAGGCTATGCCTAGCCGTAATTTTCCCTCGTCGGCTAGCAACTCTATCAATCCATGGATGAAGTCGGGGTAGGATTCACTTCCCTTCCAACTGGACTGATAAATTTTTTGAAAAACCTGAATCGCCATGTTCAGGTTTTCCCGATTCTTAAATATGCTGATACTGAGCCGATCTGTACTTTCCAGTTGCTTCGACTTTCTCTGCACCGTATTGCGCAGGCGAGACGGCAGTGTCGAAAAGTATTCGCCATAAGTGCGCCCCTGCACTTGCAGATACCAGTTCCCGAAGCAAAAATAGTGTTGAGTAATCATGCCCGCCGAGCGAAAAGCCAAGACAGATGCCTGAAAGATCGGGGCATCGAGTGCCATGGGGTGCATATCCACCATATCCCAATGTAGCGTGTCTTCTTTGATTGCCCGAATCAGTGCACCTACTTTGTCCTGCATGTCGGCATCGCAACCGCCAATCGTCGGACTGAACAGCGAGGTGTAATAGTTGGTTGCAGCTTCCAGCCTATAAGGTGTTAGCCAGCGCGATTTTTGAGGTTGGAAGCGCATGACCAGAGCGCCCCGCGCATTGTCAGTGTCGGTTTCTGATTCAAGACCGTAAATGCGAAGGTGCGTGCCGGGTTCGAACGAGGTTTTTGAAAGGTGCTGGAACCAGGACAGGCTTGAAAATATGCCGCCGGTCCGCTCCGATCGATCAAACAGTGCCTTGTATCCGGAAGGGAGTGCAACAATGCTGTCGTAGATACAGACTTTGTTCATTGTAGTCCGGTGGTGGTGGCGCAGGGGAAACAAGGAATTGCCAAAACCAGGAAGATCATGATTTTGGCCATCGTCTGAATAGAAATTCCTTAAAAGTTAATTAAGTTCAAGCGTCTTATGAAGTGCTTTGCAAGTTCTTCTTGTACCATGCCATTGCTTCAGCCAAGCCCCGGTCTACAGTATGTGTGGGGGCGAAGCCGAGCAAAGTCTGTGCTTTTGATATATTCGCTTGCGAATGGCGAACGTCGCCTGCACGGAAATCCTGATAGACCGGCTGATGCTCTTTAATATGTGGGAAATCATCTTCCAGCAATTCCCGCATCATCTGGTATAAACGGTTCAGGCTGGTAGAGTCGTTCAATGCCACGTTGTAGATTTCATTCAGCGCCGCTTTGTCTTCCGCCATGGCCGATAACAGGTTAGCCTGGACGATATTGTCCACAAAGCAGAAGTCTCGAGTAGTCTCCCCATCTCCGTTGATGTACAAAGCCTGATTCTTGATCAGCGCAGCCACCCATTGCGGAATCACTGCGGCATAAGCCCCATTCGGATCCTGTCTAGGGCCGAAAACATTGAAATAGCGTAGGCCTATACTATCTATTCCGTAGCAGCGGTGAAATACGTCGGCATACAACTCGTTGACATATTTGGTGACGGCATACGGCGACAGTGGCTTGCCTATCACCGACTCCACCTTCGGTAAACCTGGGTGATCACCATAAGTGGAACTGGATGCTGCATAGACAAAGCGTTTGACTTGGTGGTCACGCGCCGCAACCATCATATTGACGAAACCCGTGACATTGCTTTCATTGGACAGGATAGGGTCTTCGATGGAGCGCGGAACGGAACCAAGTGCGGCGTGATGCAGCACATAATCCACACCTTCACAGGCAAGCTGGCAATCTTCCAGTGTACGAATATCGCCTTTAATGAGCTTGAAGTTACGCCAGGCGTTTTCGCCGACCAACTCTCTGACTTGATCGAGATTATGTTGATGGCCCGTTGCAAAATTATCCAGCCCGACGACAACCTGATTTAACTTCAGCAAGGCCTCTAGTAAATTGGAGCCGATAAAGCCGGCCACGCCAGTAATGAGCCAACGGTATTGGCTGGCCTGCAAACGCTGTTGGGTTTCTTGATATTTGGTCATTTTTTTGTATTAGAAAATAAAACTACAGACGCCAGACATTGAAGCCTGCATCTTTCAATTCTGTTCTATTGAATTTTGATTTGACATCCACAAAACATCCGTTTGGAAGGGACTTGCTTGCGTAGTCACTGAGTGGCCGGCGTATCAATTCATCATGGGATACTGCGGCAATTGTGACGGTTGCCTGCGGCAACGCATCCCAGCTTTCCAGCTTCAGACCGTATTCATGCATCGCCTCGTTTGCATCTGCCAAAGGGTCATGAATATGGACGTCTACGCCATAGGACTGTAACTCGAAGATCATTTCCGCAATTTTGGAGTTTCTCAAATCGGCACAATTTTCTTTGAAGGTCAGTCCCATGACGTTGACCACGCAGCCTTTCACATGGTGGTTGGCCTTGATGATTTCCTTCACTACTTTTTCGGCGACAAATTTTGCCATGCCGTCGTTGATGCGGCGTCCCGCTAAAATCACCTGAGGATGGTAACCGAGCATATCGGCCTTGTGGGTCAGGTAATAGGGATCGACACCGATACAATGACCACCTACGAGGCCGGGTCGGAAGTTTAGGAAATTCCATTTGGTCCCTGCCGCCTGTAGCACTTCCAGTGTATCTATTCCTATCATGTCGAAGATAATGGCCAGCTCGTTCATCAGCGCGATGTTGAGGTCGCGCTGGGTATTTTCGATTACTTTTGCAGCTTCCGCAACTTTGATGCTGGTTGCCTTATGTACCCCTGCAGTAATGATGGTTTCATACAGACCAGCCACTTTTTCCAATGTTTCTGCATCGTCGCCGGAAACAATTTTCAAAATGGTTGTCAGTGTATGTTCCTTGTCACCCGGGTTGATGCGCTCCGGTGAGAAACCAACATGGAAATCTTCCTTCCATTTCAAGCCTGAATTCTTTTCCAAGATGGGAATGCAGACTTCTTCGGTTGCTCCAGGATAAACCGTAGATTCGTAGACGATGATGGCGCCACGTTTCATCTGTTTGCCGACCGTTTCACTGGCACCTCTGAGCGGGCCGAAATCCGGATTGTGGGCAATATCTACGGGAGTTGGGACCGCAATAATGATGTAGTCAGCCTGCGACAATGCGGAAGGGTCATTGCTGACGGTCAAATGGCGGGATGCCTGTAATTCTTCTTTACTAAGCTCCCCGGTAGGATCGATGAAATTCTTGTAACTAGCGACTTTGCTTTCCGACAGGTCGAAGCCTATTGTTGTCAGCTTTTTCCCAAATTCAACTGCCAACGGCAAGCCTACATATCCTAGCCCAACTACTCCCACTATATCCATAAAGATTTCCAGTTTGATAATTTCGTTAAGCCAATGTATCAGATGCTTTGTAAACCCGCAATTCCCTTAACAGACAATGTATTTCTACGATCATTGTTGTTGGGAAATATATTTTTTATTGGAGGCTAAGTTTACCAGTTTTAATAGACAGTTTATGTTCAGCTCGCCACATTTATGCTTGCCCTGCAAAATTTGTACGGATATCGATTTGCACTTATTTAGACGGACGCTGCAGCAACTCCTGGATGAAGTTGACCGGTATGGCGTAGGTGATGCCGCTGGGGCTGCTGATGGCAGTTTCCTTGAGCCCTTTGACAAATACCATATTGATCACACCGAATACCTTGCCGGTTTCTGGATCGTACACCGGGCTGCCGCTATTGCCCGGGTAGGCGGTGGCGTCCAGCTGCAGCACAACATAAGGCGCGCGCCGTAGCTGGGCGATCACTTTCGGGTCCAGCGAGCGGGTATCCTGGGTCGGCCTCGTCACCGGCGTGATGGCTGAAATGATGCCCCGGTGCGTAACCTGGTGAAAACCCAGCGCTGCACCCAGCGGGAAACCGGTGAAGGCGACCGGCAGTCCTTCTGCGACAGCGCCCATGTCGGCCATGGCCATCGCAGGCAGCGGCGTGCCGGTAATTTTCAGGCGCGCCAGATCGTGTTCTTCGTCAATGGCGACGATGATAGCTGGCCGAAAATCCGCCGCTTCTCCTTTGCCGACCAGTACGCCCAGCGTTTCCAGCGTGTCGGCGCTGGCGGGGCGGTTGACCACGTGCGCGTTGGTAATCACCGTCAGGCCATCGCCGACGATAAAGCCGGTGCCGTTAAAGCTGACCGCCGGGCTGCGGGTTTTCTGGAAGGTGCCAACCGCAACCACCGACGGTTTGATCGCCTTGATCGTGTCGGGGAAATCTGCCGCCAGCAGCGGCCGGGCCAGTAACAGGCACAAACATGCGAGGAAGTAGTATCTGATGGAGGAAGGTATATTCATGGCGGCTTCGGTAGTGGAGTCCGGCAAAACGAGTCTGGGTGAAAAGGCGGGTTATAGCGGGGCCTTGATAACGGCGAGCCGCTTGTTATCCTGCCATTATGGCGCATGGCATTAAAATTGACACGCGCTTTGGCGTTTGCGCGTGGCCGGGCAGGCTTTTCTTGTAATATGTGGCGGTAGCAGGCCTTGGCAATTCCATGTACGAGACTACTTCCACCTTTATTTTTATCTGATACACGCATGATGCAAGCACCGGCGCTATCCTCTACTTTTGTTGCGGCAATTTGGACGCGATAAACTTTTTCGGCCGTCTCTGCCTGTTCTGCGTGCCTGCTCTGGCCGGCATAATGGCCTGGATAACGGTCTCCGGCATGCTGGCAAAGCCTGCTCCTTCCGTATTGCCTGTGCACGGCCATCCTGCTTTGTTACGGAAAACGGCTGCCGCAGGTTTCGCGCGCCTGGACCTGCTCGCCGTATTGGCAGCCGCCATCGCGGCATGGGGGCTGGCCAGCTATCCGCTGGGAGGCTATTTTCCCTCAGTCGTCGCCTTGCTTTATCTGCTGGCGCTGCGGCGCTGGCCAAAAATTTGGTTGCCCGCAATGCTTGGCGCGTTGCCTGTCCTCGATTTTGCGGCGTTCAGCGGCCGTTTCTTCTTCGATGAATTCGACCTGTTTCTATTGGTGACGATAGCCGGGCTGGCCTGGCATCGCCCGCCTGTAATGAGCGCCACGGGTTTTGCCAAGTCTGCGCTGGTGCTGCTGAGTTTGCTTGCCGTATCGGTTCTGCTGTCCGCGCTGAGGGGCAGTTATCCTTTCCCGGCGCCGGACGCCAATACCTTCAGCAACTATTACAGTCCCTATAACGCGCTGCGCGTGGGGAAAAGTCTGTTATATGGTCTGTTGCTGCTGCCTTTCCTGCGCGATGCGCTGCAGGACAATGCCGGCAATACCTATCGCCGCATTGCGCTGGGCATGGTGATCGGCACTTTTGCGGCGGCGCTGGTCGTAATGTGGGAGAGGCTGTCTTTCCCCGGGCTATGGAACTTCCATAGCGGATACCGGGTAGTCGGGCCTTTTTCCGGTATGCATACCGGCGGCGCCTACGTGGAAGCCTATTTTGCGACGGCCATGCCGTTTGTCTTGTGGTGGACGCTGAAAAGCCGCCGCTGGCTGCCGCGGACGTGCGGCGCGGCGGTTTTTCTGGCCGGTTGCTATGCGATGCTGGTGACCTATGCGCGCGGAGGCTACATTGCGCTCGGGTTGGGCATTTCGGTGTTGCTGCTGAGCCTGCTGTTTCGCCGTAGCGCTTTTTTCCGGCGCCCGCACCTGCGCAGCGCCGCCATCGCATTGCTGCTGGTGCTGGCTACCGGCTGGTTTGCGTTGAAAGACACCCCGATGGAATACCGTTTTTCCATTGCACAAAGAGACGTAGGCACGCGGACGGGGCACTGGTCGCAAATCCTCGGCATGATGGATACGGACAACCGCAGCAGGATGTTCGGTATGGGCCTGGGTTCATTGCCTTATACGTATTACAGCCATAGCGGTCATGACATCCTGTCGGCGTACAGTTTCGTCGGCGGGCCGGACAATACCTATTTGCTGCTCAGCGGCGGCGACCCGTTGTACATGGAGCAGATCGTTGACGTGCATGACGGTGAGGAATACACGCTGGATCTGTCGCTGATGAGTAAAAGCGAAGATGCAGAGCTGGCGATCCCGGTTTGCCGCAAGTGGATGCTGTACGCCACCGCGTGTACGTGGAACGTCGTCAAGGTAGGAAATACTGAAGGTGAATGGAAAAAATTCTCGGTTGCTGTCAGTACCAGAAGGTTTCGGCCCCAAGCCTGGTATGCCAGCCCTACCGTCAAACTCTCGCTGCTCAACCTGAATGAAAATACGCTGGTGGGCGTGGATAATGTGTCGCTGCGGTCGGCCAGCGGTGCAGAACTGATCCGTAACGGCAATTTTGAACAAGGCATGGACCACTGGTTCTTTGCGGCCGACAACCATTTGCCCTGGCACTTCAAGAACTTATGGCTGCAGGTCTACTTTGAGCAAGGCTGGTTCGGCTTGCTGGTTTTTTGCAGCCTGCTGCTTTGTGTGGGGTGGGGATTGCTGAAACGTTACCGCGAAAATGCGTTTCCGTTCCCAGCAATCGCCGCGTCGTTGACGGGTTTCCTCACTGTTGGCGTGGTGGATAGTCTGTTTGATTTTCCGCGCATGGGGCTGATGTTTTACCTGCTGGTGGCCTGCGCACTGCTATGGCCGTTGCCGGACGGTGCCGCCCTAAAGCCTGCCGTCCCATAGCAGAGTGGCGTTTTGCGCAGGGCGGCCTGTTAAAATACGCCCCCACCCTTTCTATGCAATTTTGTTGATTGAAAAGATTTGCCATGAGTTTTCATACCTGGATCACCTTTTTTCTTGCCTGCTGGCTGATTGCCATCTCGCCCGGCTCCGGCGCGGTGCTGTGCATGTCGCATGGCCTTGCCTACGGCGTCAGGAAGACCTCGGGCACGATACTGGGTTTGCAGATGGGCGGCATGCTGCTGCTGTTCATTGCCGGCGCAGGCGTGGGCTCCATCCTGCTGGCGTCGGAAACGGCATTTACCGTTGTCAAGACGGTGGGGGCGCTATACCTGATTTATTCCGGGCTCAGCCAGTGGCGGGCCAGGGTCGATGTTGGCAATGCGCCGCCGGTCAGCCGGCCTGATGCGTTGCCCTTAGCCGGCCATGCGGCAGGAATGGAGGTGCCGGTGTTACGCAAGCGGATATTGCAGGGTTTCCTGACGAACGCAACCAACCCCAAGGGAATTATCTTCATGGTCGCGGTACTGCCGCAATTCATCAGCGCAGAGCGTCCCTTGCTGCCGCAGCTGCTGCTATTGGCAGTCACCATGTGTTCGGTGGATCTTACGGTCATGCACGGTTATGCGTTTGCGGCAGCGACGATGCAGGGTTTCTTCCGCAATGCGCGCGCAGTCAAAACCCAGAACAGGCTGTTCGGCGGGGTGTTGATGGCAGTCGGCACTGCGCTGTTCTTCGTCAAGCGCACCGCCTGATACTGTCAGAGCGATTACTCGCAGGGCTTACCGGAGTTGCCGTTGCAGGCAATCTTGTACAGTTCGTCTTTTAGCTGGCAGCGCCGCAGTTTCAGTTGCTGCAGCGTGTTGTCGTCCAGCCTTTGCTGCGTGCCTGCTTCATCGCGGGTGATTTGTTCGTCAATATCATCATGTGCGGCAAGCAGCCGTACGAAGTGCGGATTCTCTCTTTTAAGGACGGCGATCTGGTCGGCCAATTCGGGACATTCTTTTTCAAGAGCGTGAGAGAGTAGAGATATAGACATACTGCAACTCCTTTTAATTGGCCGTCTGTCCGGTTGGAAGCGGTTGGTAAATGGTAGTGCAGTTTCGCCTGCGCGGCAAATACGCTAAATTATATTGCTTTAAGGGAAATTAAACGCCGTGTACCGGGCCCTGGTGTTCAGGGTCCAGGCGCTGCAGGGAGCCGCGCAGCAGATTGAAAGCCGCCAGTTCAAATTCTTCCGCGTCGCTGAGCTTCAGGCGCAGATGCAAGTGTACGCTGTCGCCGTAAGCGGCGCCGATGACGGTTGCCGCGTACTGCTCCGCCAGCCGCCGGAAAGCCGATTCGTCGGCGAACTGCATGGCGAAGCTGCGCTCGCACAGCACTTCAACCGGGACCAGCTGCGCCGCCTTGAAGGCATCTGAAATCGCCTGGCCGTAAGCCCTGGTCAAACCGCCGGCACCCAGCTTGATGCCGCCCCAGTAGCGCACTACCACAGCCAGCACATTGGCGACCTCCTTATGCACCAGCACGTTGTACATGGGTTTGGCCGCGGTGCCGGAAGGTTCGCCATCGTCGTCCAAACCGGAATCGCCTTCGCACAACAATACCCAGCAGACATGCACGGCATTCGGATGTTGTGCGCGTATCGCCGTCAGCGTGGCGCGTGCCTCGGCGCGGCTGCTGACCGGGTAGAGCGAGCCGAGGAAGCGGCTCTTCTTGATTTCTATTTCAGCACAGGCGCTGGCGACTAGCTGATACATGCACGCTCACAGCGGCGGCATCGACGCCGCCTCATTTCGATTTGACCGTCCTCAATACGATTCCTGCAGCGAAGCATGCAACGCCGGCCCAAAAAAAATAGGGGCTGTAAGGCGCTTTGCCGAGGATTCTGGCGACGCTATGACTGATGCCGCAAGGTTCGCCGGTGCTGTAGATGCAGCTCCGTGCCTCCGACAAATTCATGCCTACCTGCATCAGGATGGGCTGGAAGAACTGGGCCCACCAATAGATGGCTGTTGCAACGATCAACACTCCCGACAGCAGCAGGAAGTTGGCCAGTATTTTAAAATTCATATTGTGTAGTAGGGCATCTGCCGGATCGGCACGGCCCGTTTATTTTAAATTTCGCTGACATTTGTTCATGGCCTTGCGTACAGCATGCGGAACGGCGGAGGCCCGGCAGCAGGGTAGGGCAACAGTCGCGGCATCATGCGCACGCGCCTGGTCAATGTGCGGGCAGGGTATACGCGTATGCCCGCACTCCGTAGCTTACACAGTCAAAGGCTTGTAGCGTATGCGTTTCGGTTTGGCGCCTTCTTCGCCCAGGCGTTTTTTCTTGTCGGCTTCGTATTCCTGGTAGTTGCCGTCAAAGAAGCTGACTTGCGAGTTGCCTTCAAAGGCCAGGATATGCGTTGCGATACGGTCCAGGAACCAGCGGTCATGCGAGATCACCATCACGCTACCGGCAAATTCCAGCAGTGCGTCTTCCAGCGCCCGCAGGGTTTCGACGTCTAGGTCATTGGACGGTTCATCCAGCAGCAGCACGTTGCCGCCTTGCAGCAGGGTCTTGGCCAGATGGAGACGGCCGCGTTCGCCGCCGGACAGGTTGCCGACGATCTTTTGCTGGTCGCCGCCCTTGAAGTTGAAGCGGCCCAGATAGGCGCGCGACGGCATTTCAAAGCGGCCGACCGTCAGGATATCGGCGCCATTGGCCACATCCTCAAAGACGGTCTTGGTATTGCCCAGGTCTTCACGGGATTGGTCCACCAGTGAAATCTTCGCAGTCTGGCCCAGCACCACTTCGCCGCTGTCCGGCTGCTCCAGGCCCTTGATCATCTTGAACAGGGTGGATTTACCGGCGCCATTGGGGCCGATGATGCCGACGATGGCGCCCGGCGGAATCTTGAAGCTCAGGTTGTCGATCAGCAGGCGGTCGCCGAAGGCTTTCGACACATTCTTGAATTCGATGACTTCATTGCCCAGGCGTTCAGCTACAGGGATAAAAATCTCCTGGGTTTCATTGCGCTTCTGGTATTCGTGTTCGCTCATCTCATTGAAGCGGGCCAGACGGGCCTTGCTCTTGGCCTGGCGGGCCTTGGGATTCTGGCGCGACCATTCCAGTTCTTTTTGCAATGCTTTCTGGCGGGCGGATTCGGTAGCTTCCTCCTGCTTCAGGCGGGCCTGCTTCTGGTCCAGCCAGGAGCTGTAGTTGCCCTTCCAGGGGATGCCGTGGCCGCGGTCCAGCTCCAGTATCCATTCGGCGGCATTGTCCAAAAAGTAGCGGTCATGCGTGATCGCCACCACAGTGCCGGGGAAGCGCAGCAGGAATTGCTCCAGCCAGTCTACCGATTCGGCATCCAGATGGTTGGTCGGCTCGTCCAGCAGCAGCATGTCCGGTTTTGACAGCAGTAGCTGGCACAGCGCAACGCGGCGCTTTTCACCGCCGGACAATACGCCTATCTTGGCGTCCCAGGGTGGCAAACGAAGCGCATCGGCGGCCATTTCCAGCTGCAATTCCACGTTGTCGCCGGACGACGTGGAGATGATCGCTTCCAGACGGGCCTGTTCCGTCGCCAGCGCATCGAAATCGGCATCTTCTTCCGCATAGGCGGTATACACTTGTTCCAGCTTGGCCTTGGCTTCAAATACTTCACCCAGCGCGCTTTCTACCGCCTGGCGCACGGTCTGCTCCGGATCCAGTTGCGGTTCCTGGGGCAGGTAGCCTATGTTCAGGTTGGGCATGGGCACGGCTTCGCCCTGGATATCCTTGTCTATGCCAGCCATGATTTTCAGCAGCGAAGACTTGCCGGAGCCGTTCAGGCCCAGCACGCCGATCTTGGCGCCGGGGAAAAAGGACAGCGAGATATCTTTAAGGATCTGGCGTTTCGGCGGGACGATCTTGCCGACGCGGTTCATGGTATAGACGTAATTGGCCATTTGCTATGTTTTCGCGAATCAAAATGAAAAGAGGAGGATGGGCGCAAGCATAAACCATGTTGCGCAGAAGCGGGGAGCTGCCCCCGTGGAAATTTGCGCCAGAGCCGGGCGGAAGGGCCTGTTTGGCGGCAAATGGGCCGCAGACGAAGCTGAAGGTCTTATTTGGACGGGGCAGCAGTTGAGGCCGCGGTTGCTGCAGGAAGGGGCAGCACGATATCGCGGTGCATGGGCGCCAGTAACGCAATCAGCTTGTTCTGCGTCGCCGACGGGACGTTATTTTTGTCCAGCGCGGTCTGCAGGTCTTCTACCAGTGCATTGAACTGCAGGTCGGTGACGCCCATCTTGCCGTGCACCAGTTTCATGTCGTCGCCGGTATATTTACAGCGGCCGCCGCTCAGCACACAAAACTGCTCTTTCAGCAGTTTTGCCAGGTTCTTCATATTGGTTTCCTTGAACTGCTCCTTGATGCGCTCATCCTGCAGTATCAGCACGACCAGGTCGTCAACGATATTGCCTATGCCTTGTTCCGCGCCCAGCGACTGGTACAGCCTGTCGGATGCGGATTGCGCCAGCGCACAGACTGGCGCAGACCCCAGTGACAGGAAAGCCAGCGCAAGGGCCAGCGTCATCACACGCGCATGCATCTGGAAAAAACGGATATTTTTGAATGTCATGGAAATGCGCCTTGCTTAATTGCCGACCTGGACGGACAGATACCAGCCGCGCTGCGTCGTCGGGTTGAAGATGGTGATGTCGCCCAGCGTCGCATACGCTGCGGTGATCGATACGTTTTTGGTGGGGAAATAGGCCAGGAAAATGTCGGAATAGTCTTTTTCGTTGTCTACGCCCAGATTACGCGGCTTCATCCGGTATTCCACGCCGGCCACCAGCTTGCGGTTCAGCATATAGGCGGCTGATGCCTCGAACATGGGTTTGTAGTCGTTGTGCTTGTCGCCGCCGAAGCCGAGCAGGCCCATCTGGTTGGCTTTAGTAAACCGTACCGTTCCGTTCAGCAGCAGGCTTTGGTCAAGGAAAAGCTTGGTCGCCGCGACATAGTAGTCGATGCCGCGGTCATCCTTGGCGCCCAGTTGCTTGACATTGGTAACGCCCAGCGCGCCCAGTCCGCCTACTCCGGTATTGTGCTTGAACATGGCGCCGACCGCGATCTGCGGCATCAGCTTGTCCTGGTCGAACACGGCATCGCCTGCCAGCTTCAGCTTGATGCCGACGATATCCTGCTTGATGTCCAGCTGGTTCAGCGGCGCCTTGCTGCCGGTAAATTCCTGTTTGGCGACAGAGATTTCAACGCGGTCGGCGATGCCCAGCGACATGCCGTAAGTTTTCAGCGTGTAATCCTGCGTGCCCACCTGCGTGTAATGCACATTGCCGCCGTAGCTGTCGCTGGTGCCATAGCCGGTAATCAGCGCCCATGGAGTCAGGCCGCCGCCGCCTGCGCCTTCCAGCTGGCTGACGCCGCCGGTAGCAGTTAGTTTGCCCATATCGGGCATGGGGAGGGTTTGTGCCAGGGCTTGCTGCCCGAGGCTGAGGCTGGCCAACGCCAGCACAGTGGAAGAGGCGGTTTTTTGAAATAGCATGTTTATCCGTCTGGTAAAAGTCGGGCGCGTGCTGGCCTTTTCGTTCTTTCCGGATACTTTAGCTGAATGCCTGCATATCAAGGGCGATATCGAAAGAAAATGGCGAAAATACCACGTTTCACGACTGCAATTTGAAGGTACACTTTAACAAAAAAAATCATCAAAAAAATTACCAATAAGTAATTTTTCATGTGAACTATTGTTGCATGTGGTTAACTTGATAGAATAAAAGCATTAATATCCTCCGCTCGTTATTATCACATTACAAAAGGAGCGGAGCACACGGTTCCTTGATGCTGTCGATCAAATACCGGCAACGTCCGGCTTTATGGTGAACCTGCGCCTGGGAAGAGCAGCAGCATGAAAAAAACCTCGTTA
Organism: Undibacterium sp. TJN25; assembly: GCF_049339885.1. NCBI lineage: Bacteria > Pseudomonadati > Pseudomonadota > Betaproteobacteria > Burkholderiales > Oxalobacteraceae > Undibacterium > Undibacterium sp. TJN25. The sequence goes on from NZ_JBMPPM010000003.1 coordinate 457,983, forward strand.
CGCCGCGAATTGCTGATTCCTGTCACCGTGCTGGTGATCGGCGTGTCGGTTGCGATTGCCTGGGTGTCCATGAAGGCCGGTACCGATGCTGTGCATACGCTGACCCAGCGTGTGCTGACAGATATGGTCAACCGCATCAGCAACGCCACCGAACGGCACCTGGAAGGCGCCCTGATCGCGCTGGAATCCGTATCGCCGAATCCTCATAGCGTGCCGAAGGAGCAGGCGTTCTCCGACGACATGCACGCGCTGGAGTTCGACCTGTGGGCGGCCAGCGGCCTGTTTATGAACGTCAATAATTACGTGTATTACGGCGGCGATGACGGCCGCTTTGTCGGCGTTTACCGGATTACGAATAATTTTGTCGAATTGTTCTGGCGTGAGCCGGGCACCGCATTGCGCGAGGTGTACGACGTTGCCGCACCCGGCGACAGGAGCAAACTGCTGCGGAGCGAACCCTATGACCCGCGCAGCAGACCCTGGTACCGGGTGGCTTCGGTAACCGACAAACCGGTCTGGTCGGCTATCTACAATAATTTTACGTCTTCCTTCCCCACCATTACGCTGGCCAAGGCGGTCTACCGGAAAGATCATTCACTGGCCGGCGTCGTGGCTACAGACGTGACGCTGCAGGTGCTGTCGGATTTCCTCAAAACCCTGGAAATCAGCAAGAACAGCGTCGCCTATATCCTGGATGCGGAAGGCCATATTGTTGCCACCTCGGGACAGGAATCTCCGGTAAAGAAAGTCAACGGCATGCCGGTGCATATGCTCGCGACCGAAATGAAAACCTCGCTGATCAGCGAAACCTATAAGAAAAGTTTTGAGTGGCAAAGGCAGATATTGCAAAAAAATCCATCGATGCCGCCCACCCAGCAGCTGGAGTTGAACATCGGCACGGTGGACGTTGCCGTCTCTTCACTGGGCAGCAAGCAGGGGCTTAACTGGCTCACCGTCGTAGCGGTGCCGCGCTCCGATTTCATGAGCGGCATCAACCAGGGCTTTGCCCAAAGCGTAGGGATTGCCATCGCCTGCATCATCTTTGCGCTGACCATCGGCCTGACAATGGTCGAAAGGGTCGTCAGGGATATCCGCAAGCTCACCGATGCGGCGGAAAAATTCGGCAACGGCGAGCCCTTGCCCGAGCTGGATATACAGCGCAGCGATGAAATCGGTACACTGGCGCAAACCTTCGTGGAAATGGAAAACAAACTGCGTTTCGATAAGCTGACCCAGGTTGCCAATCGAGAATCCCTGTTTGCACAGATCAATTACCTGCGCAAGCAGGCGGAGCGTAATGCGAGAGAGGAGGACGCATTTACGTTGCTGTTCGTCGACCTGGACCGCTTCAAGTTCATCAACGACAACCATGGCCACGATGCCGGCGACAAGGTGCTGGTCATCATCGCCTCCCGTCTGAAGGCGGCGGTGCGCGACAGCGATCTGGTCGCGCGTTACGGCGGCGACGAATTCGTGCTGTTGCTGAAGGAGACGAAGAGTTCCATCGATATCAATAACATGGTGGAGAAGATATGTTCTCTGGTGGAAGAACCCATCGCGCTGGAAAGCGCAATGGTCAGCGTGGGCGTATCCATAGGCTGGGCCAGCTTTCCGGATGACGGCGACGACTATGTCAAGCTGATCAAGATTGCCGACGGACGCATGTACAAGCGGAAACGGGACAGGAAATCAAACCAGATGCATCTGGTCTGAAAATAGCACAAACGTGTGCCGGATCATGAGCCCGATCACCGCGTGCAGCGATGGTTTTGTCATGGTTATATCTTTTTGATATGATTGGATAAGGACGTTTTCCCAGGCCGAGGCGATCGCGGCTAGCCAGGGAATTGGGGGGCAAACCCTTATGCTATATCCTTGCCTCAAAAAATTGCCGTGTCCGGCCTAATCCCCTTTTCGAGTTCAGCAATCATGATTTTCCGGCAGCTTTTCGATCCCAGCTCATCCACCTATACCTACCTGCTGGGAGACGGCGGCGAGGCGTTGTTGATTGACCCTGTCTATGAGCAGGTGCCGCGCGACCTGGCGTTGCTGCAGGAGCTGGGACTGCGCCTGCTTGCCACGCTGGACACGCATGTGCACGCCGACCATGTGACAGGCGCCTGGCGCCTTCATCAGAGCTGCGGCAGCCGCATCGCGCTGGCCTCAGTGGCCGGCGCCGCGTTGGCAGACCGGCCGCTGCAGCACGGCGACCGCATCAACTTTGGTAGCCGCCATCTGGATGTGCGCGCTACGCCCGGCCACACCAACGGATGCCTGACCTATGTGCTGGACGACCACAGCATGGCGTTCACCGGCGACAGCTTGCTGATCCGCGGCTGCGGCCGCACAGACTTCCAGCAGGGTAGCCCCCAGCAGCTATTTTCCTCCGTGCGAGAGCAAATCCTGACGCTTCCCGACGCTTGCTTGCTCTATCCTGCCCACGACTACCGCGGCATCACCGTCACCAGCGTAGCCGAGGAGCGCCGTTTCAATCCTCGCCTGGGCGGCGATGTGGATGTCGGCGATTTCACCGGATACATGAACAACCTGAACCTGCCGCATCCCAAGCTGATGGCCGTGGCGGTGCCCGCTAACCTGCGCTGCGGCCGGCCGGAAGGGGATGTGCCTGTGCCTCAAGCGCCCACGTGGGCGCCACTGACGCTGCGCTTTAGCGGGGTATGGGAAATTGAGCCGATGGCGCTGCTGGAACATCTGGCCAAAGTACAGATCGTGGACGTGCGCGAAGCGCCGGAATTTATCGACCGTCTCGGCCATTTGCCGGATGCGCGGCTGGTGCCCTTGTCGCAACTGATCGAACGGCTGGCTGAGTTGGACCGTGAACGGCCCGTCGTGGCGGTGTGCCGTTCAGGCGTGCGCTCGGCGCAGGCCAGCGTGCTGTTGGCCAAAGCCGGTTTCCAAGTTGCCAACCTGGCCGGCGGTATGCTGCGCTGGAAAACTGAAGCACTGCCTGTGGCTTCGGATAGCGTCTGAGAAGGCCGAAGAGACTTAATATTCTTACTGCGATGCTAGGCCGCTGCTGAAAACTCCGGCGGTTCCCACTGCCGCATCCATTCCTGCAGCTGTTCTGCCGGCATGGGGCGGCTGATAAAGTAACCCTGTGCCTGGTCGCAGCCCATTTCCTTCAGCAGCTGCATCACGTCCTTGTTCTCCACGCCTTCGGCAACCACCCGCAGGCCCATGTTATGGCCGAGGTCTATCGTGGAACGGACTATCTTGACGTCGTCGGGATCCTGCTCCATTTTCAGCACGAAGGATTTGTCGATCTTCAGTTCATCCACCGGCAGGCTCTTCAGGTAGGCCAGCGATGAATAGCCGGTGCCGAAATCGTCAATCGACAGGTCCACGCCCATGGCGTGCAGCCGCTCCAGCGTTTGCTGCGCGCGGATGGGGTCATCCATGATTGCGCTTTCAGTGATTTCCAGGCAAAACGACGCCGGCGTTACATTGTGCCGTTCCAGGATGTCGGCAAACTTGTTCGGCAGGTCCTGGTCCAGCAAGTCGCGGGTGGACAGATTGACCGACATCTTCAGGTCGAGACCTTGTCGTTTCCATTCGCCGCAGGTCTGCGCCGCCTGTTCCAGCACCCAGCGTGTCAGCAAACGGATAAAACCTGTCTGCTCGGCAAACGGGATAAACTGGTCCGGGAAGATAAAACCTCTTTCCGGATGTATCCAGCGCACCAGCGCCTCCACTGCAATGACCTTGCCTGTGTCCAGCGCTACCTTGGGCTGCACATACAGTCGGAAGGCGTCGTGGTCCAGTGCAGCCCGGAGCTCGCTCAGCAGCGACAGGCTTTGCTGGCTGGATTTGTCGATTTCGGGGATGTAGGTGACTGCGCCGCTGTTTCTTTGCTTGGCCGCATACATCGCCACTTCCGCATGGCTCAGCAGCGACTCGGCGCTCTTGGCATTTTCGGGAAAGCCCGCGATGCCTATGCCGGCGCCCAAGTCCACGGTCTGGTCTTCGATGGAGATCGGCTTTTCCAGCGATTTCAGGATGCGCGCCGCCAGTTCCTGGGCGGCGGCAAGACTGGAGTTGGGCAGCAGGATCGCAAATTCGTCACCGCCCAGGCGTGCCGGCTTGGTGGCGCCCTGGCCCAGTTCCGCGCTGAGCCGCACTGCAACCTGGGTCAGTAGCAGGTCGCCGAATCTGTGCCCCATGACGTCGTTGACGTGCTTGAAACGGTCCAGGTCCATCATCAGCACATAGCAGGATTCTTCCTTGGATTCGGCATGCTTGATCGCATCGTTCAGCATGTTGACGAAGCGGGCCCGGTTCGGCAGGTTGGTTAGCGTATCCCAGTACGCCAGCCGCAAGATTTCTTTTTCACGGTTGGCGATGCCGTCGCGCATGCTGATGAAGGTGCGCGCCAGTTCGCCTATCTCATCCTGCCCCTTGACATCGATCGCCGCCGTATAGTCGCCGCCGCCCAGTTTCCGGGCTGTTTCCGCCAGCTGGCGCATCGGACCGGTGATGCGCCTGGCGGAAAAAGCGCTGACCAGTATCGCTACCAGCACGCCTATGCCTGTCAGTATCAGCAGGTTGAGCTTCAGGTTCTCATACGGGGCAATGGCTTCATTGATGGACCTTTGCAGGACCAGCACGGTGGTCTGGTTCTGCCGGGCATTCTGCGCCAGCTTCAGCACGCGGGCGCTGTAATTGTCGTTGCCGATTTCCAGGTCCTGGATGAATCTTGCCTTGTCCAGGCTGGTCGGCAACTGCCGCGCCAGTTCATTCGCTTCTGCGGAGCCCAGCGTGGAAACGCTGGAAGTCCATGGTCCACCATCCGAGCTGGTCAGCAACGAGACTTGCATGGAAGACAGTTCACGCATATCGGCAACAATTTTCTTGTCGATGGGAATTGCCATCACCACCCAGCCTATTGTCACAGGGGCAGGTGCTTTCAGCGGGACCACGACCAACTGGTAGGGATGGCTTTCCACAATTGCCGTGCTGGAAGTCGCGCCGCCATTTTGCTCGGCCTGGTCTATCATGGAAGGGATCAACTGCTGCAGGCTGGCTGCCAACGCAGTGTTGGTCGAAGCGGTAACGCTTTTGTCCAGCCCTATCAGCATGGTCAGCGTCGATCCTATGCGCTCTCCGTGATTGGACAGCGCCGATTCTATGGTGTCGCGGTCATTTGTATTGACCGCCGACAAGAACCCGAACTCTGAAGCCAGCACCTTGGCGCCGAAAATCAGCCTCTGTGCATTCTGCTCCAGCAGGTTGCTGAATTGCCGCTCACCGATTTTCAGATCTTCCTGGATGGACGCGCGCGCATTGACCTGGATTTCATGGCGTATCGTGAAAAAACCGGCCGCCTGCACGCCCAGGATCAGCACGATGAAAAGCGCAACGACCCGGCTTTCCAGGCTACGGAAGCGCATCTGGCGTCCTTGGCTGCAGCCGCTGCATGTCGTTCTGGCCGGCAGACTGGTAAAACGTGGGCAATGAGACGTGCATTTCGCTGTTTATATTGGTCAATGGATGCCGGTTAATACTGCTTACCCGGCTTTATAGTTCAGTTTAACAGTAATCGTAGCATCGTCTTTATACGTAATGGTCTGCTCATTGATGGGAATGCCCGCCGCCTGCTTGTAGTGCCAGGCCTTCAATGAGTACTTCCCGGCGACGATATTCGCTATCCTGGCCTTGCCCGATGCATCGGTTTTTGCGAAAAAGGGCGTATCGACGACCTGTATATAGGCAATCATCTGATCATGGATATTGCAGCCGACCACCACGGTGCCCGATTTGTCAAACAGGATGGGTTTGGTCGGCGTGCCCGCATACAGCTTGATGTCGAAGGGCTTCGGAGTTGAAAACGAATAAGCGTGATGCCTCACCGTATCGTTGTTCGGGAAATTGATCGCTGTGCCAGTCTGTACTACCGTTACCAGCGGAATAAATTTTTTGTCTTTTTGTTCTATGTCTACCTGGGCTGGTGATTTGACCAGCGGCGCCGAACCTTCTGCATAGACCACGGCGTCGGGCACGGGCTGTCCTGCACTGTCGACCACCTGTACGGTCAGGCTGGCGGACGCGCTGCCGGCAAGGGTACATAGCAATAGGGCAAAAGCGGTCTGGCGGAACGGTAATTTGGTCATGGTTTTGCCCGGTGGGGTCAGAAAAAGAGGATGTCGTAACGCGGACGCCTCATGAGCATCCGCTTTGGCATATGTTTCTCAATGAGAAATCGTGCAACACGTAACTATACTACCGAGTCCTAAATTTTTGCATACGCGCAGAAATAATGCCCCAGGTCATTTTTTGAGGAAAGTGTCGTTTTACAATAGTTGACAAATTCTAATAATGATTTAAAGCAATATGTTTTACATATAATATGATGCAAGGAGTGCAAGAGCGCCTTGAGCCCGTTGCTATAGAAAAATCCTGCTGGCAGGTAATAAAGAACCTCTGGAAATAGTGGAAAAAATCGTTTGCTTTACGGCATTGTCCGGCTATTGTTCCAGTATTGTTGTGAAAATGAACGTACTGTGTTGTCTGGGACGCCCCTCTGATGTATCTTCTGCGTCTACCCCGGGATTTGCTGCTCTGGAATACTAATCGCAATTGCATCCTTAATAGAGTGTAATGGAATCAATCATCAAGCACCTTGTGGAAATCACCGGTCACCGCGACCATGATCTCCTCAACATTTCTGTGATTTCTGCATTAGGCGAACTGACGCGCGCTGAACGCGCGCGCGCGCTGGATATTGTTGCTGTCGGTAAACAAATATTTATTCAACCCCAGATCACCATCAAGAACGGCAAAGTAGTGACCGCGGATGATCCGCAGGATTCACTGCAGGCCGGCGAGGCGATAACACAGTATCCAGACCTGGAGCTGGGACTTGCGCAACATTCCAACCTGATCGAAGGCCTGACAGAAGACGGCAAGCGCGTCGTGTGGCTTCCCATCTGGATTAACGACAAGGTCAACACTTGCCTGGAAATCATCAATCCTGCTTCGTACACGCAAAATACGATGGAAGTGATGGAAGGCATCCTGATTGTTTATCGTAACTTCCAGAACCTGCTGGACTACAGCGAGCGTGACTCGCTGACCGGTTTGCTGAACCGTAAGACTTTCGACGATAATTTTTCCAAGGTGCTGCGTGCGACGACACAACAGCATAACGGCGGCGAAAGCGAAGAGGGCAATGCCGAACGTCGTAACCACGAACCGGAAAAGCAGCACTGGCTCGCGGTGCTGGACATAGACCATTTCAAGCGCGTCAACGACCAGTTCGGTCACCTGTACGGCGACGAGGTGCTGATCCTGATCGCCAATCTGCTGCGTTCTTCATTCCGGCCCAGCGACCGCCTGTTCCGTTTCGGCGGCGAAGAGTTTGTCATCCTGCTGCGCTCCACCACGCAGGAAGATGCACAGCATATCTTTGACCGCTTCCGCATCAATGTGGAGCAGCATCATTTCCCGCAAGTCGGCAAGGTCACCGTCAGCGTCGGCTTTGCCCGCATAGACCCGTTTGAGCCTGCCGTCGCCATCATGGGCCGTGCGGACCAGGCGCTGTATTTTGCCAAGAGCAATGGCCGCAACCGCACCTGCTACTACGACAGCCTGGTGGAAAGCGGCGATCTGCATGCAGAACGCTCCAACGATACCGCCGAATTTTTCTAGCGGATTATCCTGCGCCCGCCTCGGGCCTTGTGCCTAGTGTTGTATGGTGTGGCGCGCCTTCCCGGCTTACACAGCTTCTTTCAGTTCCAGCGATGAAGAAGCGCGGGCGCGCGACATCGTCAGCAGCAGCACGCTGCCCAGGATGATGCACATCGCCACCACCTCGCGCGCGCCGATCTTCTCGCCGCCCAGGAATACGCCCAGCGTGACGGCGATCAATGGGTTGACATACGCATAGCTGGATGCCAGCGCCGGCGGCACTGCCGACAGCAGGTACATATAGGCAGTAAATGCCAGCAGCGATCCGGCCATCACCAGATAAGCCCAGGCCAGCAAGGCTGGAACCGTCATCGGCGCACTGAAGCTTTCACCTTTCAGCAGCGCGACTATCGTCAGGAAGACCCCGCCCATCAGCATTTCGCTGGCAAAGCCCATGGCGCCGGGCGCCACCGACAGCTTTCTTTGCGACAGCACCGAACCTATATCCCAGCAACATACCGCACCCAGCAGCGCGACGATACCTATGGGCTGTGCTGAAAAATCACCGCTGCTGGCCAGCAGCACGGCGCCGACGAACCCGCTGAGGATGCCTGTCCATTCACGCTTGTTGGGCCAGTCGCCGAACATGCCCACGCACAGCGACAATATCATCGGCGAACAGGCAATAAACACCGCCGTCAGTCCGGATGACACGTATTGCTGGGCCACCGCGGTCAAGCCCATGCCGCCGCCCATCAGCAGTACGCCTATCACGCCGGCATCGCGCCACTGCATCAGCGTGGGGTTTTTGACGCCGCGCCATTTCAGCCAGCCGAACAGCAAGGTGCCTGCCACCAGGAAGCGCGTGCCCATCAGCAGAAAGGGCGGAAAGGAGGCGAGGGCGACGTGGATGGCGAAGTAGGTCGAACCCCACACGATATATACAGTCAGCAGGGCAAGGAGGACGAGTCGGGGCAGGCGCAGCATGGGCAGGTGATGAAAATCCGGATTTAGGTGAAATATCGAGAACACAGTGTATGCGTGCGGTGCCTGCTTTTGAATAGATAATCGAAGGCAAATCGGTTACATTACTTTGGATTTAATCGAAAACAGGGCGGTTTCCCGTGAAGATAGAACTGGACCAGATGGACGGCAAGATCCTGGAGATTTTGCAGGAAGACGCGCGGGTAACCCTGGCAGAGATAGGGCGGCGCATACATCTGAGCCAGCCTGCGGTCGCGGAGCGCGTCAGGCGCATGGAAGCCGCCAACGTGATCACCGGCTATCATGCGCGCGTGAATCCGACAGCGCTCGGCTACGGCATGACGGTGTTCGTGCGGGTAGCGCCGCACTCGGATTACCGTGCAGTGGCCGCGGTCGCCGAGCAGCTGCCCGAAGTTGTGGAATGCCACTCGCTGACCGGCGACGACTTCATCGTCAAGGCGATCGTCCCTTCGGTGCAGGAACTGGAGCGCGTACTGGAAGCGCTGACGCGCCACGGCGCCACCTCCACGTCGGTGGTGCTGACTTCGCCGGTGGAGCGGCGAGCATTGAAACCTGTGTTGATGTAGCGCGGCCCGATGGAATTGCGCCAGCTCCGTTATTTTGTCGCGATTGTCGACCATGGCTCGCTGTCGCGCGCAGCCAGGGTCCTGCATATCGTGCAGCCTGCGCTGACGCAGCAGTTGCAGCAGCTGGAAGAGGAGTTGGGCGCTGCGCTGCTGCACCGTTCGGCACAGGGCATGCTGCCCACCGACGCCGGCAAGCTGTTCTACGAACATGCACAGGCCATCCTCAAGCAGGTCGGCGATGCCAAGTCGGCAGTCGCCCAGTCCGCCGACAAGCCGGCAGGCACCGTTGCGCTGGGCATACCGCAGAGCGCTTCCGGCGCGCTGGCGCTGCCATTACTGAAGGCGGTACGCGCACACTATCCGGAAATTTCGCTGCAGATGACGGAAGAGCTGACCGGCAATCTGACAGAGCAGCTGAAGTCGGGCCGTATCAACCTTGCAGTGCTGTTTGACGACGGCCAGCTGGGCGGTTTTTCGGTGCAGCCGCTGGTGGAAGAACAGATGATGTATATCGCCCGCGCCGATTCACAATTCATCAGCAAGCGCAAAATCATTCCATTGGAAAAGGCCTTGCAGGCGCCATTGATATTGCCGGGTTTGCAGCATGGCGTACGCCCCCGCATAGAAGGCATAGTCCGGCAGGCGGGCTTGTCGATCGATAATGTCATCGACATCAACTCCATCGCCATCCTTAAATCCGCGTTGATGGCCGACATGGGGGCGACCATCTTGCCGGTCGCGCCGCTGCTTGCCGAAATCGAGCGTGGCGAGCTGCGCGCCTGGCCGATAGGCGGAACGCCGATATCCCGCACCGTCGTGCTGTGCGCTTCGCGGAACATACCGCTGACTAACGCGGCCGGCGCGATAGAACGGCTGGTGCTGGAAGTGGCGCACGACTTGTGCGACAGTGGCCGCTGGCTGGGCGCGCGCAGCCTGATGAAGGCTATCTGATGGAGAGGTGGCATTGATCAGCCTGGAAACCTTCCGCCACCTGAATCTGGCGCTGACGCTGATATCCGTGGTGGGCGTTCCCTTGCTGGGCATGCGCAAGGCTGGGCTGGCGGTAGCGTGCGTCGTATTATTCATCGTCATGCTGCTCATGTTTTCCTTCGGCTTGCCGGCGCAGATGCCGCTGCAGCAAAGGCTGCTGCATGCCGTTATCCAGACCGTCGTTGACCTGTCGCTGGGCTTTGCCAGCGCATGGCTGATACGCGTTTTTATGCGACACCGTAACCGGAGAGCGCAGCTTCAAAGCCTGCAGGCTGATGGCGACATGCGTTGACAGGGGTATCATAATTCATGATACCCCTATTCAAATTCCGTATTTCCCAGTTCCCGCAACTGTCACTACACTAGCCCTACAGCAGATTTCAAAGGGAGTCGAGGAGGCGCTGCAGCTAGGAGCCGGCCTGGCCGAGATGCTTACAAAGCGTGTCTGTCATGCCTGCCCATATTCGAAGCTTCCTTTGAACATCCAATCTGTATAAAAAATATTAATACTTGTTGTCGCAAGAGAAAGATCATGTTTTTCTACGGCAGAGTTTTCTATTTTTGATGCAGATTGGAATAAAATGGCTGCCATCACAGCCCTGCACAATTGGCAAACCTGCGTCTTACCGGTCGCATCGAATGCCAGTTTGCAAACGAAATCACAAATTTTTGGAGTACACATGTCATCCGACGCAGCAATGGAATCTGCTGGTCTGGCGTCCGCGCCTGTCCAGCAATCTGCCACGCAAGATACCCCCATCGTCCAGCAAAATGCGCAAGCCGTGCAAACACTGGCGCCGGTCAGCCTCGACGATAAATATACGTCCCATAGCGGCACCATCTTCCTGTCCGGCATACAGGCGCTGGTGCGCCTGCCGATGATACAAAGACAGCGCGACCTGGCCGGGGGCCTGAATACCGCGGGTTTTATCTCCGGGTATCGAGGTTCGCCTCTGGGCGGTTTGGACGAGACATTGTGGAAAACCAAAAAATTGCTGGAAGCCAGCCACGTCAAGTTTGTGCCCGGCGTCAATGAAGACCTGGCTGCAACGGCAGTCTGGGGCACGCAGACGGTAGACCTGATCGGCCCGTCGAAATACGACGGCGTATTTTCCATGTGGTACGGCAAGGGCCCCGGCGTCGACCGTTGCGGCGACGTATTCAAGCACATGAACCATGCCGGCACTGCCAAGCATGGCGGCGTGCTGCTGGTTGCCGGCGATGACCACGGCGCTTATTCTTCCACACTGCCGCACCAGTCCGACCATATTTTTTCCGCCTGCATGATTCCGATGCTGTATCCCTGCAATGTACAGGAATACCTGGATCTGGGCTTGCACGCATGGGCGATGTCGCGCTTTTCCGGCTGTGCGGTCGGTTTCAAGGCGCTGGCCGATACGGTGGAATCCAGCTCATCGGTGGATGCCGACCCCTTCCGCCTGAAGATCACGATACCGGAAGACTTTGTGATGCCGGAAGGCGGCCTGAATGCGCGGCTGTCGCTGGACACCCTGGGCATACAGGCGCGCAAGCAGGAAGCGCTGATGCAGGATTACAAGATCTATGCGGCGCTGGCCTATGCGCGTGCCAACAAGCTGAACCACACCACCATCGACAGCCCGCATGCGCGGCTGGGCATCATCGCCTCCGGCAAGTCTTATCTGGATGTGCTGGAAGCGATGGAAGAGCTGGGCATTGATGAAAAATTCGCCGCCGAGATCGGTATACGTTTGTACAAGGTAGCGATGCCGTGGCCGCTGGAGCCGGACGGCGTGCGTGAGTTTGCGCAGGGGCTGGACGAGATACTGGTGGTGGAAGAAAAGCGCCAGATCGTTGAATACCAGCTGAAAGAACAGCTATACAACTGGCGTGACGATGTGCGCCCGCGCGTGATCGGCAAGTTTGATGAAAAAGGCGAATGGGTTGCCCCGCGCGGCGAATGGCTGCTGACATCCAAGGCCGATTTCTCGGTGGCGCAGATTGCGCGCGTAATCTCGGCACGCATCGCCCGTTTCCACACCAGCGACCTGATCAAGGCCAGGCTGGCCTTCCTGGAAGCGAAGGATGTGGTACTGAACAAGGCGGTCAGCACGCCGCCGCGTCCCGCCTATTATTGCTCCGGCTGTCCGCACAATACGTCGACCAAGGTGCCGGAAGGCAGCCTGGCGCTGGCCGGCATAGGCTGCCATGTAATGGCAACCGCGATTTACCCGGAATTCAACAAGCTGACCACGCACATGGGCGGCGAGGGCGCACCATGGATAGGCCAGGCGGCATTTTCCACCTTGCCGCATGTATTCCAGAACCTGGGCGACGGCACCTATTTCCACTCCGGCTACCTGGCGATACGCGCAGCGGTCGCTGCCAAGGTGAATATCACCTATAAGATTTTGTACAACGATGCGGTCGCGATGACCGGCGGCCAGCCGGTGGACGGCACTATCAGCGTGCCCATGATGGCGCAGCAGATGGCGGCCGAAGGCATACAGCGCATTGCGCTGGTGACCGAAGACCTGTCGCGCTACACCGATCGTTCCAGCCTGCCTGCGCTGGTGACCCTGCACGACCGCAAGGATATGGATGCAGTGCAGCGCGAACTGCGTGACATTCAAGGCGCCACCGTGCTGATCTACGACCAGACCTGTGCCGCAGAGAAGCGCCGCCGCCGCAAGAAGGGAGAGTTCCCCGACCCCGACCAGCGCATGGTCATCAACGAAGCCGTCTGCGAGGGCTGCGGCGATTGCGGCGTACAGTCCAACTGCACGTCCATCATGCCGCTGGAAACCGAATTCGGCCGCAAGCGCACCATCGACCAGTCTTCCTGCAACAAGGACTACTCGTGCGTCAAAGGCTTTTGCCCCAGCTTTGTGACGGTAGAAGGCGGCAAGCTGAAAAAGTCCCGGGCGGGCGTAGGCAAGAGCGGCGTGGATGACGGTTTCGGTCCACTCCCTCAGCCGCAGATACCTGCTTGCGCGACGCCTTACAACATCTTGCTGAACGGCATAGGCGGCACCGGTGTGATCACCATAGGTGCGCTGATCGGCATGGCGGCTCACCTGGAAGGCAAGGGCGTATCGGTGCTGGACATGACCGGCATGTCGCAGAAAAACGGTTCGGTCACTTCGCATATCCGTATCGCAGAAAGTGCTGCCCGGCTGCACGCACAGCGCATCGCCACCGGCGAGGCGGACTTGGTGCTGGGTTGCGACATCCTGACCACGGGGGCGCATGACGCCATCTCCAAGATGCGTGCCGGACGTACCCGCGCCGTCGTGAACACGCATCAGCAGCCTACCGGCCCGTTTGCGAAGAATCCGGACTGGGAATTCCCTATCGAGGCAGTCCAGCAGTTGATTGTCGAGTCGGTGGGCAATAACGCCGACCTGATCGATGCGACCAAACTGGCCACTGCACTGATGGGCGACTCCATCGCGACCAATTTGTTCATGCTGGGGTTTGCCTACCAAAAAGGGGCGATCCCTGTCTCTGAGCAGGCCTTGATGCGTGCGGTGGAATTGAACGGTGTGGCGATCGAATCCAACAAGAAGGCTTTCCTGTGGGGCCGCCGGGCTGCGGTCGATTTACAGAAGGTGGAAAAAGTGGCGATTCCGTCGCAGCCGGTGATCATGCAAATGCCGCAAAGCCTGGATAGCATCATCAAGCGCCGCGTGGCTTTCCTGACCGATTACCAGGATGCCGCGTACGCGCAGCAATACCAGGATCTGGTCGGCAAGGTGCGCGCGGTGGAATCGGGCCTGGCGCTGGGCAACAAGCTGACTACTGCTGTCGCCAAATACGCTTTCAAGCTGATGGCCTATAAGGACGAATACGAAGTAGCCCGCCTGTACACCGACGGCCAGTTCACCGAGAAACTGATGCAGCAGTTTGAAGGCGATTTTTCATTGAAGTTCAACCTGGCGCCGCCGCTGTTTTCGAAAAAAAATGCGCAAGGGCATTTGATCAAGGCGCAATACGGTTCCTGGGTCTGGCAGGCATTCAGGCTGCTGGCCACATTCAAGAAATTGCGGGGAAGCAAGCTCGATATCTTCGGTTACAGCGAAGAGCGCAAGGCAGAGCGCGCGATGAGTGCCGACTATCAGGACATGATCCTGTCGCTGGTCAAGGATCTGAACAAGGACAAGCTGGATCTGGCGGTGGAACTGGCAAACCTGCCGGAAAAAGTGCGCGGTTTCGGCCACGTCAAAGAAAAAGCAATGAAAACATACTATGCTGACAAGGTGGGGCTGTTGCAAAAGTTGCAGGCCGGTGTTGCTGCGGAGATAGCGCGCGCAGCGTAATCGCCTGAAAAGGCAGGATGCCGGCATCCTGCCTTCCCGTATTTTTTGCAGCTGCCCGTTTATTAATTTCATATTGACGTTTACGTAAACGTCATATACCTTAAACTCTGAGTCAAAATACGCCAACGGGGTGTTTGCCATCCCGAAAATAACAAAAAGACTACAGAGACATTATTTCGAGGAACCCCATGACCGACCTGTCGATTGCCCAGAAACTGACCGAATACAAGCCTGCCAACAAGGTGCGCTTTGTCACCGCCGCCTCGCTGTTCGATGGCCATGACGCCTCCATCAACATCATGCGACGCATCCTGATGGCCAATGGCGCCGAGGTAATCCACCTTGGGCACAATCGCTCAGTCGAAGAGATCGTCACAGCCGCCTTGCAGGAAGATGCGCAGGGCATCGCCATTTCCAGCTACCAAGGTGGCCACGTCGAATACTTCAAGTACATGATAGACCTGCTGAAACAGCGTGGCGGCGAGCACATCAAGGTATTCGGAGGAGGCGGCGGCGTTATCGTGCCGGATGAGATTGCGGACCTGCACTCCTACGGCGTCAGCCGCATTTTCAGTCCGGAAGACGGCCAGCGCCTGGGTCTGGTCGGCATGATACTGGCGATGATACAGGCTTGCGACGTGGACCTTTCCGCCTATGCGCCAAGCAGCCTTGCCAGCCTGCAGGATGGCGATATCGTGGCCAAACACCGGCCGCTGGCCCAGCTGATTACCGCGCTGGAAAACGACAGGGTACCGGCAGAGTTGCGCCAGCAGCTGCACCAGAAGGCCGATACCATCAAGATTCCCACTTTCGGCATTACCGGCACCGGTGGTGCCGGCAAGTCCTCGCTTACCGATGAGCTGATACGCCGCATACGGCTGGACCAGGACGATCAGCTGAATATCGCGCTGATCTCCATCGACCCGTCGCGCCGCAAATCCGGTGGCGCGTTGCTGGGCGACCGTATCCGCATGAATGCGATCAACCCTTGGAAGGGCCAGGTCAAGGTTTTCATGCGCTCGCTGGCGACACGCGAGGCAGGCTCCGAGATTTCGCAAGCGCTGCCTGATGTAATTGCCGCCTGCAAGGTGGCCGGATTCGACCTGGTGATCATTGAAACGTCCGGCATAGGCCAGGGCGATGCCGCGATTGTGCCGCACGTAGATGTCAGCATGTATGTGATGACGCCGGAGTTCGGCGCCGCATCGCAGCTGGAAAAAATCGACATGCTGGACTTTGCCGACTTCGTCGCCATCAACAAATTCGATCGCAAGGGCGCGCAGGATGCCTTGCGCGATGTGGCCAAGCAATACCAGCGTAACCGCGAACTATGGAGCAAAAAGCCGGATGAAATGCCGGTATACGGTACGCAGGCGTCGCGTTTTAATGACGACGGCGTCACCGCGCTGTACCAGGGCATCCTGCCTGAACTGGCGAAGCATGGCCTGCCGTCCAAACCGGGCAAACTGCCGTCGGTGGATGTGAAATTCTCCAGCGGAAAAAATGTCATCGTGCCGCCGGCGCGCAGCCGCTACCTGGCAGAGATTGCCGATACCGTGCGTCACTACCACAAGTTCACCGGCAAGCAGGTGGTGTTTGCGCGCGAACGCCAGCAACTGCAAGAAAGCAAGCGCATGCTGAGCAAGGCCGGCAAGAGCGCCGATTTTGACGAGCTGATCGCCGAGCGCGATATGCACATGGATGCCGGTTCCAAAAAGCTGCTGACCATGTGGCCCGACATGCAGGCGGCCTATTCCGGCGATGAATATGTGGTCAAGATCCGCGACAAGGAAATCCGCACCCGGCTGACACAGCAAAGCCTGTCCGGCACGACAATACGCAAAGTGGCGCTGCCGCGTTTTGTCGACCATGGCGAAATCCTGCGCTGGCTGATGCTGGAAAACGTGCCCGGTTCCTTCCCGTTTACCGCCGGCGTGTTTGCGTTCAAGCGCGAGGGCGAAGATCCTACCCGCATGTTCGCCGGCGAGGGCGATCCCTTCCGCACCAACAAACGCTTCAAGCTGGTGTCGCAGGGCATGCCTGCCAAGCGCCTGTCCACCGCGTTCGATTCGGTCACGCTGTATGGCGCCGATCCCGACCTGCGTCCGGACATCTACGGCAAGGTCGGTAATTCCGGCGTATCGGTTGCGACGCTGGAAGATATGAAGGTGTTGTATGACGGTTTCGACCTGTGCGATCCGGCCACGTCGGTCTCGATGACGATCAATGGCCCGGCGCCGACGATACTGGCCTTCTTCATGAATACGGCGATAGACCAGCAGGTAGACAAGTTCCGCACTGACAACAAGCGGGAACCGACTGCCGATGAAGCGGCCAAAATCCGTGCCTGGGTCTTGCAAAATGTGCGCGGCACCGTGCAGGCCGATATCCTGAAGGAAGACCAGGGGCAGAATACCTGTATCTTCTCGACGGAGTTCTCATTGAAGGTCATGGGCGACATCCAGGAATATTTCGTGCACCACCAGGTGCGCAACTTCTACTCGGTGTCGATCTCCGGCTACCATATCGCCGAAGCCGGCGCGAACCCGATCTCGCAGCTGGCCTTCACGCTGTCAAACGGCTTCACCTTTGTTGAGGCCTACCTGGCGCGTGGCATGCATATCGATGATTTTGCCGCCAACCTGTCCTTCTTCTTCAGCAACGGCATGGATCCGGAATACACGGTGCTGGGCCGCGTTGCCCGTCGTATCTGGGCGGTGGCGATGCGCGACAAATATGCCGCTAACGACCGCAGCCAGAAGCTGAAATACCATATCCAGACCAGCGGCCGCTCGCTGCATGCACAGGAAATCGACTTCAACGATATCCGCACCACGCTGCAGGCGCTGATCGCGATCTACGACAACTGCAACAGCCTGCATACCAACGCCTACGATGAGGCAATCACCACGCCTACCGATGAATCGGTGCGTCGCGCGCTGGCAATCCAGTTAATCATCAACCGCGAATGGGGCCTGGCGAAAAACGAGAATCCTATCCAGGGCAGCTTCATTATCGAAGAACTAACTGACCTGGTTGAGGAAGCGGTGATGCAGGAATTCGAACGTATCGCTGAACGCGGCGGCGTGCTGGGCGCAATGGAAACCGGCTACCAGCGCGGCAAGATTCAGGAAGAGTCGATGCACTATGAACATCTGAAGCACGATGGGACCTTGCCCATCATCGGCGTCAATACCTTCCGTAACCCGAAGGCCGGCGAAACGCCGCAGAAGATAGAACTGGCGCGTTCCACCGATGACGAAAAGCAGTCCCAGTTGACCCGCCTGGCCGACTTCCATGCGCGCCATGCGGACGTGGCGCCGCAGGCGCTGGCAGCATTGCAGCAGGCGGCCATCAATGACGAGAACGTGTTTGCAAAACTGATGGATGCCGCGCGCGTATGCTCGCTGGGGCAAATTACGACGGCCCTGTTTGAAGTGGGCGGGCAATACCGGCGCAATATGTAAGGCGTACGACTGCGGACCCTCTATACAGCCCTATTCATAACTGGCTGTTCCGGGTGATCGGGATACAATGCGCCTAAGCAAATACAATCGGAATAATGATGGCAAAAATAGAGTTTGATGAAGCGGTAAGCTGGGTTTCGCGTGCAGTTGCCGAACATCCCGGCAAGCTGGCCCAGGCGCTTGCGGAACATTTCCACGTGGGCAGGACGGCTGCTTCTACGGTAATTGCGCGTCTGGTGGAGGAAGCTTACCTGTCGCGCAGCGGCGCTGCCAACAGCCCGGTGTTTGCCTCGGGCAAGCGCCGCCTGCTGGTGGACAGCTACAGCCTGCCAGGCGTTGACGCAAAAGCGATGTGGGATCGGGAGTTTGCCCCTTTCCTGAGCTTGCCGGAAGAGGTCGCGGCCACGGCGCGCGATGGCTTCATCTCGGTTGTCCACAATGCGAGCCGCCATGCAAAAGCCAGCGGCCTGTATGTCGTCGTGGAACAGACCCCGCGGTACCTGGAGATGACAATCTCCGACAACGGCATAGGCGTGTTCAAGAAAATTGCACAAAAAATCAAGACCAAAGAGCTGGCGCTGGCAGTCGAAGCCGTGGCAGAAGGCCGTGCCGCCAGCGCAGTGAAGCGCAGGGCGACATCGGATATCTACAGCCTGGCGTCGATGTTTGATGAATTTCTGGTGGAAGCCAACGGCGTGCAGTTTCCTGCGCCGAAACGCAAGAAAAAGCTGTCGTTGGAGGACGATGGCACGGCTGAACCCGGCACATCGGTATTCATGAAGCTGGCGCTGAAAAAGAAAAAGCCGGCGCTCTAAAATTTTTTAATACACGTCTCTGCGGTAGTTGCCGTTCTCCGCCATCTGCTCAAGTTTTTCCTGTCCCAGTATGGCCGTCAGCGCGGCATGCACGCCTGCCGCCATGCCTTCCAGGCTGCCGCATACATAGATTGCTGCATTGTCGGCCACCCACTGCCGCACCAGGTCTGCCTGCGCGCTGAGCTTGTCCTGAACATAAACACGTTCGGCCTGGTCACGCGAAAAGGCCAGGTCCAGCCGCTGCAACGTGCCGCCGGCGAGCCAGCCTTGAAGTTCTTCGCGGTGAAAATAATCATGCGCGGCACTGCGTTCGCCGAACAGCAGCCAGTTGCGGCGGTGACCGCGTTTATCCCTTTCTTTCAGATGCGCGCGCAAACCGGCAAGGCCGGTGCCGTTGCCGATCAGTATCATTGGCCTGTCGTCTGCGGGTGTATGGAAGCTACGGTTTTCTCGCACACGCAGTGCGACAGTACCGCCGAGCACTGCGTGTGCGGTCAGCCAGCCGGAACCCAGGCCGAGTTCGCCGTTGCCCAGCACGGTTTGCCGCACCAGGAGTTCCAGCCTGCCGCCGCTGGTAATGGAGGAAATCGAGTATTCACGGTGCGGCAGCGGTTTCAGCACATTCACCAGCTGCTGCGCAGATACATTCTTCAGCGTGGCGAGGGCGGTCAGAGCGGCATCGCCATGCGGCAGCCGCCTGCTTGCCAGGCAGTCGCACAGCGCCAGGGTTTGTTCGCCGTCGTTGACCTTGGCCAGGCCGTCCAGTGCTACCGCAGCAAGGAATTGCTGCACGCGCTGGGGTGGATTGCATGGGCCGATTTCGGCGATATCGCCCGCCTGCCAGGTTGCCAAGGTGCTGGATGGATTGGCAACATCAGCAGCCTTGGGCGCATCCAGACCCAGATGGAAGGCCGGGCCGCCGGCACTGCCGGGATTCAGCAGCCGCCGCTCGGACAGTGTCCACGCGGCATAGGCAGGAGCACTCCAGTCCGCCATCTCCGTATGCCCGCTTAGCACGCCCAGATGATGCTGCCAGTGGCGCAGCGCGCCCTCGTCGCCGTTATCCACTTCTATGGTGTCAAACAGGGTTTGCGCGCCCTGGTGGCGCAGCCAGTGTTCAAGGCGACGGCCGAATGCGCAATATTGTGCATAGCTGCTGTCGCCTAGTGCCAGCAGGCCATACTGCAGATGTTTCAGCGGCAGCGGTCGGCCCATCAGCTTGCGGGCAAAGCCGGCGACGCTGTCGGGCGCATCGCCTTCGCCGGTAGTGCTGACGATAAACAGGATGCGTGGCGATTTTGCCAGCAGTGTGGCGTCCAGCTTTGCCAGCGGCAGTAGTTGCACGGGCATGCCACCGGCTTGCAGCGCCTGTGCCGTCTGCAGTGCAACCTGCTCGGCATAACCGGTCTGGCTGGCGTAGGCGACAACGACGGCAGTCTTGCCGTTGTCCCTGTCAGCACCTTGCCCCAGCGCGGCCGGCAACTGCAATGCCTGCTGCCTGTTGCGTGTCTTCAGGTAGGTGGTGAAGCAGAATGCCAGGTAGGCCAGCACCAGCAGCGCGGCGGTGAAAAGCCGCCCATCCTGGCCGTCCAGCAGATGGCTGCGGCGGACGCCATAGGTGGCAACGGCCGCAAGCGCCAGTCCGGGTATCCATGCATGTTTGACGAGCAGATTTTTCATCGGCTTATTCCAGCATTGCTTTGCATGCCGGGCTCATTTTTTCTTCAAAACCGGCTTCTGAGCGGCTGACAAAAAGGGCCGCAATATCATGCTGGCGCGCGTACTGCATGCCTTCTTCCACGCCCAGCACAGTCAGCGCCGTTGCCAGCGCGTCCGCGATCATGCAGCTGGCATGCAGTACGGCGACCGACGCCAGCGCATGTGGCACAGGGTAGCCGGTACGCGGGTCTATCGTATGGGCGTACCGTTTTCCGTCTATGTCAAAAAAACGGCGGTAGTCGCCGGAAGTGGCGATGGACAACTCATGCAGCGCAACGATGGTCGGCGGGAAGGCAGGAACTGCAGTGTCGCCGGCTTGCTCTGCAGCGGATGGCAAAGGCTGTTCCAGCGCTACCCACCACGGATCTCCATCCGGCTTGCTGCCGTAGCCGCGCAATTCGCCGCCGACCTCGACCAGATAGCTTTGCACGCCTTGCTGCTGCAGGTACTCCGCCACATGGTCAACGCCGTAACCCTTGGCGATGGAAGACAGGTCCACATAGATGCCGCCCGGCTGAAATGCGCGCCGTTGCAAGCGGTCCAGTCGCAGCCGCGTCCATCCCTTGCGTTCCAGCGCTGCGCTGATATCCTCTGCGGTGGGCATGTCGCCGCAAGCACTGCCAGGGCCGTCGGGGCCGAAGCCCCACAGGTTGACCAGCGGCCCAACGGTGGGGTCATAGGCGCCGTTGCTTTGCTGCGCGACATAACACGCATAGTCCAGCACCTTGAAAAATTCCTCGGGCAGCACATGCCAGCTTCCCGATTGGGCACGGTTGAAGCGGCTGAGGTCGGAGCTATCCAGCCAGGTGCTCATCTGGCTGACAACCTGGTCCAGCCTTTGCTGCACGCCGGATTGAATCTGTTCGGCGAAAATCCCCGCAGGCAGCACCAGCTTGACGGACCAGGTCGTGCCCATGCTTGCTCCCGCCAGGCCGGCGATATGGGCATCGGCAGGGATTGTCGGCGGTTGCGCCATCGTCAAGGGAATCAGGACTCGGTTCATTTGTTCAGTTGCGGGAAGCAGGTGTGGCTACGGCCGGCCAGATGGCCGGCCGCTTCAGGTCATACAAGTCAGAATACTGCCTTACTGCGGCAGCACTTCCAGCGTGGCGACATAACTGGCGCGGCGTTCCTTGGCCGGCTTGACAGCCTTATCATCCTTGATGCTGGCTTCCATCCAGTACATGCCCGCGCCGGGCCAGGTCACGCTGAATTTGCCGTCCTGGTCAGTCGTGGCCGATATCTCATTCAGCTTGGAACGGTAGCGTATGCCGCCCGCGATCAGCGTTACCTTCAGGTTCGCCGCCGGTTTGCCGTCTATCAGAAAACGGAAGCTGGCCGCTTCGCCGACGAACAGGTCAGTCGGCGCAGTGATCGGTTGCAATTCCAGGCCTGAACCGCTGATTGCCAGCGCCTTACCACCGGGTTTGCCGGCGGTGACAAAGGTTTCTACACGGCCGGTGCTCTGTGTAACCACCAGGTCTTCTGCATTGGCAGGCACATCCTTGGCAAAATTCTCCGCAGTGCCGCGCCAGCGCTTGGTCTGGCCGTTTTCCTTGTAGCTGGCAGACATCGCATTGTTGATGAGGCCCAGTTTATACGTGCCCGGCTGCGCCAGCTGCACGTCGAAAGTGCTGCGGTATTTGCCGGTGCTGGCATTCTCCGCCTTGGTCTGGCTGCCGTCCGGCGCGATGATGACCAGGTTGTCCAGCTTCAGCGGCATGTGGTCCGCATAGAAGACATCGGTCGATACCGCTGCATCGACGGTGATCCATGCTTTTTCCGCGCCGGTCGAACTTGCCGAAGGCAGCAGCCACATGCGGTGCGCACTGGCAGACAAGGGGATGCATGCTGCCGCGATGGCCGTGACCAAGGCTGCCTGTTTGAGTTTGCCGGATAGTGTCATTGCGTTCTCCTGGGTATGGTTATGCTGGTTTGGCTGGTTAGGGTTTGATGTTCAATGAAACCAGGCCCAGCTCGTCGCTGCCCTGTACCTTCACAGTCTGTTCGCCCTTGGCTTGCCATTTGAACGGCACCTTGACGATTTCACGTCCGCCGCCTTCGCGCGCAGCTTCCACGACCAGCTGGTAGTCGCCGGCAGGCAGGCTGGCCAGCGGGCCCTTGTCCGAAGAAAAATTCAGCTGGTGTTCGCCAACCGGGCGGGTCGCGCCGCTGATGCCGTCTACCGGCATCTGCAGTTCGCGGCCACTGCGGCGCCACCACTGGCGGATGTCCTTCAGCCACTTATTGCCTTCGTTATCCTTTTTCTTCATGTCGTACCAGACCGCCAGGTTGCCGGCCACGCTCTGGTCGGGGCGCTCTATCCAGATTGCCACATACGGGCGGTGATATTCGGCCACATTCAGGCGCGGCACTTCAACTTTCAGGTTCAGGTCGGCGGCCATTACAGGGGCAACCAGTCCGGTCATGGCAACGGAGAGCAATACACGCATGTCAAACCTCGTAAATAAGCAAATCAATAGACAGATAAATAGACGGATGGAAGCTAGTGAATCAAAACGATGGCCAGCAGCAGCGGCACGAGCAGGCCGAAACCCACGATAGGCCAAGTGGTCGGCCGGTTGCCCGAATGCAGCTGCAGCAGGAACAGGCCGGTAATGCAGAACACGAGGCAGGCAACGGCAAAAATATCGATGAACCAGGCCCAGGCGCCACCGGTATTGCGGCCCTTGTGCAAGTCATTGAAGTAAGACACCCAGCCGCGGTCGGTCAGCTCGTATTCCAGGTCGCCGCTTTCCAGGTCTATCCTGAGCCAGGCGTCGCCGCCCGGTCGCGGCAGCGACACATACACTTCTTCCTTTGACCATTCGCCAGGCTGCTCGCCGACACTCAGCGACAGCTGTTTGCCCAGCCAGTCGCGCACCGGCAGCGGCAGAGGATCCTTGGCGCCGTGTACGTTTGCCTTTTGTTGCGTTTTTTTCTGTTCCGCCAATTGCGAGTTCAGCTGAGCCAGCAACTGCTCAGGCACCTGGGTCGTCTTTTTCGTTACTTGCGGGTGCGCTTCGATTTGCGCCGAATGGTTCAGCGTGATGCCGGTCGCCGCAAACAGCAGCATCGCAATAATGCACAGGCCCGAACTGATCCAGTGCCACTGGTGCAGATGCTTGAGCCAGAACGAGCGGCGCTGCTGGTCTGATTTTTTGGGGATGGCAAATTCGCTCATGTAAATGGAATATTCAGCTGTTTTTGTTGGAGGCAAGGCTATTCTTTATGCCGTCGGCGCACGCGGGAGCGCGGGGCAGGGAGCGCTGAAGACATTGTAAATGATAATAATTCTCATTATATATCATTTATTTGCAGAAAATAAACCCGTATAAACGCTTAAATGGCAGGTATTTGTAACGTGTTTGTAAAGATGTGGAACGCCGAACGCCTGCGTAAAGGACGTAGGTGCTGGGGCAGGATGAAGGAGCAGGTAAGGAGGGAAAGCCGTTTAGCCTGCTTGCCGCCTTGCCTGCCAATGAGAGGAGCGGCGAATCAGGCTGGGCGGTCTGGTCAGCCTGCGTGGGCAGACTCGCCGATGCAGGATGTTAAACTTATTCGAGATATTTTTTATGGTTCTGGGACCGCGCCGCCGATACCTGCATGACGGCGCGTCCCTGGCCGGGAGTCGCCGGATGGAGCTTCGAGGCCTTCAATGCGGTGCTTGCCTGCTTGTGCATCCGGTCAAGCTTGAATACGTCAACCAGTGCGGCCAGCGCGACAGCCTGTTCCTGCATCGCGGCGGCGGCGGCAGCCGACTCTTCCACCAGGGCGGCATTCTGCTGTGTTACTTCGTCCATCTGGCCAATCGCCTGATTGACCTGTTCGATGCCGGCAGTCTGCTCCTGGCTGGCGCTGGCAATCTGGGCCACAATGCCTGTCACGCGTTCGATACTGACGACGACTTGCTCCATTGTGGCGCCCGCCTGGTCTACCAGTTTGGCGCCGGCATTGACCTTGTCGACCGAATTGCCAATCAGGGCCTTGATTTCCCTGGCGGCTGCGGCTGAGCGCTGGGCCAGCGTACGTACTTCAGACGCTACTACCGCAAAGCCCCGGCCCTGTTCGCCGGCGCGCGCCGCTTCCACCGCGGCGTTCAATGCCAGGATGTTTGTTTGAAATGCGATACCGTCAATGACGCTGATAATGTCGACGATCTCGTTGGCCGACTCGTTGATCGCGCTCATGGTCGTAATCACTTCGCCCACGACCACGCCGCCCCGGGTTGCAACTTCAGAAGCGGCAATCGCCAGTTGGTTGGCCTGGCGTGCGTTCTCCGCATTCTGGCGTACGGTGGAGGTCAGTTCCTCCATCGACGCAGCCGTTTCTTCCAGCGCACTGGCTTGCTGCTCGGTGCGTCCGGACAAGTCGAGGCTGCCGGCGCTGATTTCCTTCGATGCCACCGCGATGGTGTCGGTGCCGCTGCGCACTTCGCCGACGATGCCCACCAGGCTGTCGTTCATGTGGCGCAAGGCGCGCATGAGCGCTGCTGTTTCGTCGCTGCCCTGCGTGTCGATACTCAGGCTCAGGTCGCCGCCGGCGACCGTTTCGGCCACGCCAACGGCGGTACGCAGCGGTCCCACAATGCCCGCACTCAGTATCCAGGAAGCGCAGATGCCGATCAAAAGCGCGACGACAGCCAGCGCCACGATCAGGTTGACGCTATCGGCCTGGATATCCTGGATGGACTGGGCGTGCGCGTCCATTTGCTTGTGTTGCAGCACCAGCAGTTGATCAAGCAGATCCTGATAGCCTTTTCCCGCCGGTGTGAACGATGTATTCAGTATGCTATCGGCCGACACCTGATCGCCTTGCGCCTTTGCCTTCATCGCTGCACTGGTCGCCTGCCTGTAAAGCTTGCGCTGAGCGTCGATTTTGCTCAGCAGTTCCACTTCCTGCGGCGTGGTCAGCAAAGGTTCTATCTGCTTTGCCAGCTCAGCGGAACGTGTCACTGCGATATCGGCATCCTGTTTGAAATAAGTGGCAACGCCCGGGTCGGCGCTCTTGACAACGGCGCCGGTGCGGCGTATCGCGCCAAAAATCTGGGTATTCCACTCGGCGATCATGCGTTCCTTGGCAAGGGGACCTGCCATTGCCCGCGATGCGCCTGCAATGTCGTTCATGCGCCAGACGCTGAACACGGTAATCAGCAGCATCAGAGTGAGTACCAAAGCGAATCCCGCGCCCAGTCTTTTGCCGATATTAAATTTGCCAAACCATTTCATGTTGTCTCCTCACAGTAAAGAATAAATCGAAAAAATCTATCAATTGATAAAAAAATTTAATTGCTTTACTGAAATTTTTATGTGCGGTACGCATGATGCCGCAACTGCCGTTATAGTCGCAATCGTTTTGATCGCTTTAAAACGGAGCGATGTTTTTCAGACACAATCATCGGAAAAAATTATCAATGCACTTTGACTGGAGTTTGCAGCGCGAACTTGTGTTCAAGCGAATCAGGAAATGAATGAATACAAGAGAGAGGTCGTAGGATGGTGTTGCAGGTGTCGCTAATTATTCAGAAAATCTGATTTATCGATAGAAACTTTTTGCTTATTTCAAGCTAATTTTTACCCTATATTGGCTCGACTCCGCATTCAAGACGGAGAGCGAAATGACTCACTCAAGCAGCGGTTGCTGAAAGAAACCACCTGCAGAGAGTGCGGCACCGCGGCGCATTAAGTGCCGTTGTTTATAAATAAATTGGAGACTATCATCAAACCCTACATCCTGGTATTTACGCTAGGCGCCCTTGCTTGCGCCAGCTCCTTTGCTCAAACCAATGTCCAAATCTACGGTAGCGTGGATGAAGGTGTCGACTACATCAGCAATGTTCGCGGCGAGCACCAGTTTGCGGTCAACTCCGGCAAGCGCTCGCCCGACAGGCTGGGCTTTCGTGGCACCGAAGATCTCGGCGACGGCTTGAGTGCTTTCTTCAAGCTCGAAACAGGTCTTAATTCAGACACTGGAGCGCAGGCCAATCCGACCAAGTTTTTCAATCGCTACTCGACGGTCGGCTTGTCCGACAGGCGCCTCGGTACGCTGACCTTGGGCCGCATGCCTGATTTTGCGTATGATTATGTCGGCCCGCTGAACAATAGTGTTCCAGGTATTTCATGGTCGTATTCGCCAGGCAATCTTGATAATTTGGCCAATATCTTCGGCATCGACAATGCCATCCGATACGAAACGCCAGAGTTTAACGGGCTGCAACTTGGTGCGATGAACGGCTTCGGCGAGGATCCGACCAATTTCTCGCTCAACCGGGCGTATTCGCTGGGCGCGCGCTACAACAACAATGATTTGCGCCTGGGTGCTTCATATTCTATGTTCCATAATCGGACGGCCGACCTGAAGGCGACGTTCGGCGTCCTCAGCGTACTCGGTCAAAACCTGACAAGCAGCGTCTTCAATACCACACGGTTCAGCACCGTAGTCCTTGGAGGCTCTTACCGGTTGGGTGTATTCATCCCGCACGCAACCTGGACCCAGGTATCGCTGGAAAACAACCGCGGCGAGGTGCAGCAGCGTAATCTTGAGGCTGGTGTGAACATCGATATCAGCGGCGGCGACAAGACGCGCTTCTTTGGAGTCTCCGGCTCGCATTCGACGTTCATGCAAATGAAATATAACCAGTTGAACCTGTTTCTCAGCCAGTACTTGAGCGTGTCTACTCAGATATATGCCGGAACGGCCTATGTCCACGCCAGCGGCGCCGGAGCGGTCGCAGGAGCATTCGGCTATCAGCCGTCGAGCGGCACTTCACAGATTTTGGCGCGCACGGGCGTCCAGGTCCAGTTTTAAGTAGAATCAGCAATAAAGAGAAAGGTGTTACATGCTACAAAGCACTATCGAGTCCCCGCCGGCTGTTGTCGTGTCGGATCTGCACGTCGATCGCGGCGCCAGCTTACTCGCCCGAATGGAGAGCGTGCCGACTTCGCGCTGGCACATCAGGGCTCGAATAGTAATGGGCAGCGCAACATTTTTTGATGCCTTTGATGCATTGTCGCTGGCGTACGTGCTGCCGGTCCTGATCGGTCTGTGGCATTTCAAACCAAGCGATATCGGCTTGTTGATCGCCACCGGTTATATCGGTCAGTTGGTAGGCGCATTGTTTTTCGGCTGGCTGGCAGAGCGCATCGGCCGCGTGAAAAGCGAATTCCTGACCATCTTGCTGATGTCGGTGATGAGCCTGGCTTGTGCGCTGACGGGAAGCTTTGGAGGCTTGATGATCTGCCGCTTCATCCAGGGCATAGGCGTCGGCGGCGGGAATCCCGTCGCTGCGGTGTACATCAATGAGCTGTCGGTGTCGCACAACCGCGGCCGGTTCTTCCTGCTGTATGAATTGATTTTCCCAATCGGCCTGCTGGCTGCGGCTCAGGCCGGCACCTTGCTGGTGCCCAATGTGGGCTGGCAATCGATGTTCCTGGTGGGAGGCATTCCAGGCCTGTTGATAGTCGGCTTCATCTGGTTTCTGCCGGAATCGCCCCGTTGGCTGATCGGCAAAGGCCGCTACGACGAAGCGGAAAAAATCATAGAAAGCATCGAAGCCAGTACCGACAAGCGTGTCGAGCCGAAGGCGCGTCCGAAGCCGGTAGTCATCGTGCCCTTGCGTAAGCCTGGCATACGCGAGCTGTTCTCTTCGTTTTACCGCAAACGTACCTTTGTCGTATGGGCGTTGTGGGGCACTGCCTATTTCGTTGCCAACGGCCTCAATAACTGGATGCCTAGCCTGTACAAGACCGTCTACCACTTGCCTCTGGGGGAGTCGCTGCGCCTGGCGTCGATGTCCAACGTGCTCAGCGTTATCTTTGTGCTGATATCTGCACTGCTGGTTGACCGTGTTGGCCGCCGCTTGTGGGTGATGTCGGCATTTGGCGTGTCCGGCGTGCTGCTGGCTGCACTGTACCTGAACGGCGCGCATTCGGCGTATACCGTGATGATGCTGGGTTCGACCGCCTACGCTGTTGTCGGCACGGTCACGATAATGCTATTCCTATACACGCCGGAGATCTATCCGACCAGGATGCGGGCGATCGGCACCGCCCTGGCCACTTCCTGGTTCCGCGTCGCTTCGGCCGCCAGCCCTGCAATTGTTGGCGTCGTGTTGGGGGCTGATGGCGTCGCCATGGTGTTCCTGATGTTTGCGGTCGTCTGCGTGCTGGGTATTGTCGCCGCTGCGGGCATGATCGAGACCAGCCAGAAATCGCTTGAAGAAATCGCGCCTTGAACAACATCCTGGATAACACCTTGAATTTTGCGGTGCGCCGCTCGCCACGATGACGGTGTTGAATATGCCGCAGCCACGTAGCCTCTACGACAAGCTCTGGGATGAACACCTGGTCAGCCTCGATGCCGACGGCGCAGCGCTACTCTACGTCGATCGCCACTTGGTCTACGAAGTGACGAGCCCGCAGGCCTTTGCCGGCCTGGAGGCAAGCGGGCGCCCGGTCTGGCGTCCGGTGGCCACCTTTGGCGTGTGTGACCATAACGTCCCCACCAGCGGTCGCGCGAACGGTATTGCCGATCCGCTCGCGCGCCTGCAAGTAGAAACCCTGGAGCGCAATTGCAGCAGCCACGGCATCCACCAGTTCCGCATGCAAGACCGGCGCCAGGGCATCGTCCACGTGGTCGCGCCTGAGCAGGGCATGACGCTGCCCGGCATGCTCATCGTCTGCGGGGATTCGCACACCAGCACGCATGGCGCGCTGGCTGCGCTGGCGTTCGGGATCGGTACGTCTGAAGTCGAGCATGTGCTGGCTACCCAGACGCTGGCTACGCGCAAGAGCCGCAACATGCTGGTGCGCATAGAGGGTAAGCTGGGGCCCGGATGCAGTGCCAAGGATCTGGCGTTATACCTGATCGGCTGCATCGGCAGCGCTGGCGCCACCGGGCACACGATAGAATTTGCCGGCAGCACAGTGCGCGCGCTGTCAATGGAAGCGCGCATGACCCTGTGCAATATGGCGATTGAAGCTGGCGCCCGCTCGGGCCTGGTGGCCGTTGACCAGGCCACGCTCGCTTACCTGAAGGGGCGTCCGTTCGCGCCCGATGCAGAAGAGTGGGACAGCGCGGTTGCACACTGGCGTACGCTGGTGTCCGATGCCGGAGCCCATTTTGACCGCGTGCTTGATATCGATGCCACCGCCGTGGCGCCGCAAGTCTCTTGGGGCACCTCGCCTGAGATGGTAGTGCCGATCAGCGGCGCCGTTCCCGACCCCGCAGGCGAAAGTGATCCGGCGCGCCGGCAGGCGCTTGAACAGGCGCTGGCCTATATGGACCTAGTTCCCGGCATGCCGATGCAGGAGATCCGCATTGACAAGGTCTTTATCGGCTCCTGTACCAATGGCCGCATAGAAGATTTGCGGGCTGCTGCGGCAGTCGTCGCCGCTGGCGGCGGGCAGGTTGCGGCCGGTGTTACTGCGCTGGTGGTGCCGGGATCCGGCCTGGTCCGGGAGCAGGCTGAACGGGAAGGTCTCGACCGCATCTTCAAGGGGGCAGGATTCGAATGGCGCGAACCGGGCTGTTCGATGTGCCTGGCCATGAACGACGATCGGCTGGCGCCGGGCGAACGCTGCGCCAGCACGTCGAACCGCAATTTTGAGGGACGCCAGGGTGCAGGCGGGCGCAGCCACCTGCTGAGCCCTGCAATGGCTGCCGCCGCGGCGCTGGCCGGCCATTTCGTGGATGTGCGCATGGTAGCCGGTCAGGTGCTGCAATGAGAGCCATCACCATCGTGGAAGGCCTGGTTGCGCCATTGCGCCGCGACAATGTTGATACCGATGCGATCCTGCCCAAGCAATTCATGAAGTCGGTCGCGCGCACCGGCTTTGGTCCAAACCTGTTTGACAGCTGGCGCTACCTGGACACCGGCGAACCGGGGCAGGATACCGCACAGCGCCCGCTCAATCGGGAGTTCGTGCTGAACCAGCCGCGCTATCAGGGTGCCCGCATTCTGCTTGCCGGACGTAACTTTGGTTGCGGCAGCTCCCGCGAACATGCGCCGTGGGCATTGCTGGAGTACGGCTTCGACGTGATCGTCGCGCACAGCTTCGCCGACATTTTCCGTCAAAACTGTTGCAAGAACGGCATACTGCCGGTGGAGCTGGATGCCCAGGCGATGTCACACCTGTTTGCTGCCGCCGAGAGCGAAGAGGGATGCCGGCTGCGTGTTGACCTGGAGCGTCAAAGGGTGGACGGGGCGGACGGTTTTATTGCCAGCTTTGATATCGAGCCGTTTACGCGCGACTGCCTGCTCAAAGGGCTGGATGAAATCAGCCTATCGCTGCGACAGCGTGAACGTATCGCGCAGTTCGAGCGCACCCGGCTGGTCCGTTTCCCGTGGTTGGCCACTCCCATCAGTGATTGAGCAGCGGCATGCTAGAATAAACGCTGCCCAACTTGCGGTCACGCCGCTTTGTCAGACTTGTCATGAATCTTTCGCTTAGGCAGCTCAAGGTCTTTATCGGGGTAGCTCAGGCCTCCAGTTTTACCAAGACCGCTCAGCGCCTGCATCTGTCGCAGGCGGCGCTGTCGGCAATCATCCGCGAGCTTGAAACCCAGCTGCATTGCCGTTTGCTCGACCGCACTACCCGTTCTGTGGCATTGACAGAGGCGGGACGCATGTTTCTGCCTACCGCGACCCATATTGTCGCGACCATCGAAAACGCGGCCCTTGAGCTACGCAAGATCGGCCGCGAGGAACAGCGCCTGCTGCGTGTTGGCGTCATGCCGCATATTGCCGTGAGTTTAATGCCAACTGTGCTCAACCGATTCGCGAGCCTGTATCCGCTGGTGCGGGTTGAAGTGATCGACAGCACGCCGGTCGAGCTGCTGCGAATGGTGGAGGATGGCGCGCTTGATGCTGCCTTCGGCCCTTTCTTCCGTAAAGAATCCGGTGTCGATCGCGTACCGATTTTTCCGACACGGCTGATGCTTGCTGTCGGCATGCAGGAAAACGACTGGCCGGATTTCAGCACCGAATCGGCAACCTGGAGTGCATTGCAAGGTGTCCCGCTGATCTGTTTTTCCGATGACACGCCGATCCAGCGCCTGGTGGAGGAAAATCTCAGTATTGCCGCCGTCACCACCGGCAAGCGCACGCCGGTAGGCCATCTTGAAACGGCCATCGCCATGGCTGAAGCAGGTTTCGGCGTGGCAGTGGTGCCGTCGATTTCAGCAGCTGCATGCCAGCGCTTCCGGATCCGCCTGTACCCGATCATCCCGGCCATCGAACTGCCGTTTTACTGCATCACACGCGCCGGCCGCGGCAACAACGAGACGCTGGACCATCTGTCCGCCGTCTTCGAGCAGGTCGCGCAAGACTACAGCAGCAAGGCCGGCGTTGTCAAAAAAGGGCGCGGACGCGCTGCCGCAGGCTAAGGCCCATTCTTCGATATTTACGAAAAGTAATCTGCAATTGCGACGGAGCCTGCCATAGCGGGGGCGTCGTTAATTCGCCCGTCTGCCGGGCGAATTAACGACGTTTGCGCAAAAGTTCCATTCACTGTTTTCGATAAATACCTGCAAGATTATTTAGTCTTTTCGATTAAACGATAAATTCTTTTTGCTTCCGCTCGTTTAGCAGATTCTTTATATTGGTTCGGCAACGGAGCCGCTACGCCATGCTGGCGCGGTCGTCCGCACGGGGTGTCTGCCCCGTCTGAACAGTATAAAAACAGTGAGACAGCAAATGAAAATCGTCATCATCGGGGCCGGATTAGGCGGCCTTACCGCAGCCAACGCATTGCTTGACCGGGGCTTCGACGTCACCGTGCTGGAGCAAGCTGCACAATTGAAGGAAATCGGCGCCGGAGTGCAGCTGAGTTCGAACGCCACCGGCGTACTTTACCGCCTGGGCCTGGGTCCTACGCTGGAAAAAATCGCTTCAGAGCCCGCCGGCAAACGCGTGCGCCTGTGGAATACCGGCCAGACCTGGCCGCTGTTCGACCTTGGCGCCATCTCGCGCGAGCGCTACGGCTACCCTTACATGACGCTACACCGCGCCGACCTGCACACGGTGCTGGCGGAGGGCGTGCAGCGCCGCAACCCGGCAGCCATCCGGCTTGGCGTTAAGGTTGACCGCCACGAGCAGCATGACGACGGCCGCGTCACCGTCCACGGCAGCAATGGCGACAGCTGGGTCGCCGATCTGGTGATCGGCGCCGATGGCGTCCACTCGCGTACCCGCGAAGCCTTGTTTGGTCCTGATGCCCCGCGTTTTTCCGGCATCATGGCCTGGCGGGGCGTGGTTCGAGCTGCCGACCTGCCGGTCCACATGCGCGAACCCTACGGTTCGAACTGGGTAGGGCCGGGTGCACATGTCATCCAATATCCTCTGCGGGCCGGCGAGCTGGTCAATTTTGTCGGTGCGGTCGAAAGCAGCGGCTGGGAAGTCGAATCCTGGTCCGAGCGCGGCACCCACGAAGAATGCCTGAAGGACTTTACCGGCTGGCACGAGGACGTGCAGACCCTCATCCGCGCCATCGATGTGCCTTATAAATGGGCGTTGATGGTGCGTGATCCCATGCCGCAGTGGTCCAAGGGGAGTATTACCCTGCTTGGCGATGCCTGCCATCCTACGCTGCCGTTCCTGGCTCAGGGTGCAGGCATGGCGCTTGAAGACGGTTACATCCTGGCGCGGGCGCTGCAGCAGTACGGAAGCGATTTGCCCGACGCATTGCGCCGCTACGAAGCCGCGCGCCATGAGCGGACAGCGCGCATCGTGCGCGGCTCGGCTGCGAACGCCGAGCGTTTCCACAACCCAGCGCTGGCCCATGCCGAAGGCGCCGCTGCGTATGTCAGCAGGGAATGGAGCGAAGAGCGCGTCAAGGAGCGCTACGAGTGGCTGTTTGAATACGACGTGGACGCTGTTCCGCTGTAAGCACTCGACAAAAACAAGGAGATCATCATGACCAAACCGCCAGCAGTCCACGGGCTGCACCACTTCGCCTGGCGCTGCCGGGACGCCGAAGAAACCCGTGCTTTTTATGAGGATCTGCTCGGCTTGCCGCTGGTGCATGTTATCCGCCTCGACCGCGTGCCCAGCACAGGCGAATATTGCCCGTACGTACACCTTTTTTTCGAGATGAGCGATGGTTCGAACATCGCCTTTTTCGACCTGGGTGACGGCATCAACGCCGAGCCTTCAGCCAATACCCCGGCCTGGGTCAACCATATCGCTCTGCGCATGAATAGCCTGGATGAGCTCGAAACAATGCGGGCGCGGCTGCAGTCGGCCGGTGTCGATGTGATCGGCCCGGTTGACCACCATTTCGTCAAATCGATTTACTTCTTTGATCCTAACGGCTTCCGGCTGGAGTTCACCGTGCCCATCGGCACCGCCGAGATGCATGAGGGTTTCCGTCATCAGGCAAGAGACACACTCGACAATTGGACGGCAGAGAAAGCGTCGCAGTTGGCGCAGGAGGGAGAATGACATGGTCCAGCTAAACGCTACTCATGATCCTGCGCGCCGGTCCTGGCTCGATTCCGCCAACCAGGCTGATGCCGAATTTCCTATCCAGAATCTGCCGTTTGGAGTTTTCAATGACGGCGCCGGGCAGCGTGCCGGCGTGGCCATTGGCGACCAGATCGTCGACCTCGCTGCGTTACTCGAACTTGGCTTGCTTGACGGTATCGCCGCCGAAGCGGCGCGTGCCTGCGCTGGCGGCCGACTTAACGGACTGATGGCCCTGGGGCCGCGCCATGCGTCGGCTCTGCGTGCTGCGTTGTCGGATCTGCTGCGCAGCGACAGCCCTCAGCTTGGGCAGGTGCTGGCGCAATGCGAACGCATACTGGTGCCGATGGCACAGGTGTCGATGGCGCTGCCGTGCGAGATCGGCGACTACAGCGATTTTCTCACCTCGCTGCACCACACCGAACGTCATGGGCGCTACAAAGGCCTGGCAGACCCGCTGCCGCCGGCTTTCAAATCCTTGCCCATCGCCTATCACGGCCGTGCATCGTCGATCTGTGTCAGCGGCGCGCCGGTAGTGCGCCCGCACGGCCAGTACAAGAACAAGGCCGGCGAGGTGGAGTACGGCCCGGCGCCGATGCTGGATTTCGAACTGGAACTGGCCGCCTTTGTCGGTCGCGGCAACCAGCTCGGCCGGCCGATTCCGCTCGGCCTGGCGGGAGAACATATTTTCGGTTATTGCCTGCTCAACGACTGGTCGGCCAAGAGCATTCAGTGGTGGGAACAGGTACTCGGGCCATTCCTTGGCAAGAGTTTTGTATCGTCGATCTCGCCCTGGATCGTCACGCAGGAAGCGCTGGCACCGTTTCGCCTGCCGTCGCCACCGCGTCCGGCCGGCGATCCGGCTCCGCTGCCGCATCTGGCCGATGCACGCGATCAGGCCGAAGGCGGTATCGACATTGACCTGGAGGCCCTGCTTTCGACACCGGCACGTCGTGCCGCCGGAGAAGGGCCGCTGCGCATCACCAAAACCCATCTTCAGAACTTGTACTGGACGTTCGGGCAAATGATGGCGCATCACACCAGCAACGGCTGCAACCTGCGCCCCGGCGACCTGATCGGCAGCGGCACGATTTCGGGGGCAGACGACAGTGCACGCGCCTGTATCACCGAACTGACGAATGCCGGTAAGGATCCGCTGAAGGTCGGGCCGGAAGAATTCCGCACCGCGCTGGAGGACGGCGACGAAATTATGCTGCGGGCCCGTGCTTCCCGTGATGGCATGGTGTCCATCGGATTTGGAGAGTGCATAGGCCGCATCGAGCCGGCATACGACCTGTCCGCAGGGAGCCGCTGATGCTGGGTTATACGAAATTCGGAAACGGAGCGAACAAGGTGATGGTGCTTGGCGGCGCCTTCGGCTGGTCCGACGACTGGAACGGTTTGCAGGCCGGGCTCGATCCCGAGCAGTCCACCTGGGTATTCGCCGACTACCGCGGTTACGGGCGTTCGCGCGCACTCGATGGCGCATTCAATTTTGAAGAGGTTGCCGGCGACGTGCTGTCCCTGGCCGACCGTCTTGGATGGGACCGCTTCTCGCTGGTGGGCCACTCGATGGGCGGCGTGGCGATCCAGCGGGTGCTGCTGGCCGCTGCACCCGGACGCATCAAGCGCATGGTCGCCATCACCGCTGTCCCGGCGTGCAGTTCC
Organism: Undibacterium sp. TJN25; assembly: GCF_049339885.1. Classification (NCBI taxonomy): domain Bacteria; kingdom Pseudomonadati; phylum Pseudomonadota; class Betaproteobacteria; order Burkholderiales; family Oxalobacteraceae; genus Undibacterium; species Undibacterium sp. TJN25. Next base: position 493,617 of record NZ_JBMPPM010000003.1, read on the forward strand.
CGCATGGATGAACAGCGCCTGGCGATGTTCGGCAAGGCCGCGACCGATCTCGCGCAACGCCAGACGATACTCAATTTTTCGACCGGCAATCGCCTGCCGGCCACCTGGCTGCGCCAACTCGCGCAAGAATCCGCCGCACACAGCCTGCCGCAGGCGTTCACCAGTTATCTGCGAGACTGGGGCACGGTAGATTTTTCCGAACGGGTGCAGGGTAACCCCACACCGGTCAAGGTACTCATCGGCGCCAACGACCCGACGCTGACGCGCGAGCTGATGGAGCGCAGCTGGCTGGCCTGGTATCCGAATGCGGTGCTTGAGGTGCTCGACGCATGCGGCCATTACCCCATGCACGAAACGCCGCTGGCCCTGGCTGCCGCGCTTGACGGCTATTTGCAACAACCCTGAACGGGCGGCCCGCGAGTTACGGGCCGCCGGTGGAGAACATTGTGTACCTACTTTCATATATCCGCCCGGCCTCGCTGGCGCAGGCGCTTGCCTTCCTGGAAGAACATCCCGATGCCCGTGCGCTGTCGGGCGGGATGACGCTGGTGCCGACGCTGAAACAGCGGCTGGCCGCGCCTTCGCATCTGGTGGACCTCACGTATCTGGATGAGCTCAAAGGAATCACACTGGCGGATGGCGTGCTGCATATCGGCGCAGCTACCCGCCACGCCGAAGTGGCAGGCAGCAGCGTGGTAAAGGAGGCGATCCCCGCGCTCGCCTACCTGGCCGGCATGATTGCCGACCCGCAAGTGCGCAATCGCGGCACGATGGGCGGTTCGGTCGCCAACAACGACCCGGCGGCGGACTTCCCGGCGGCAGTGCTGGGGCTGGGAGCCACGGTGGTGACAAGTGCGCGCCGTTTGCCCGCCGATGATTTTTTTGTCGATATGTTCGAAACCGCATTAGCGCCTGGCGAACTCGTGGTGGCTATCGAGTATCCGTTACCGCTCCGCGCTGCCTACCAGAAATATCGCCATCCGGCCTCCGGCTATGCAGTTGCCGGCGTATTCGTGGCCGATTTCGGCGATCGCGTGCGAGTAGCGGTCACCGGTGCCGCGCCATCCGTATTCCGCTGGGGCGACGCTGAGCAGGCGCTGACCGCCGATTGCACCGAAGCCTCGCTCGCCAAGCTGAAAATCGATCCCGACCTGCTGCTCGACGACGAGCGTACTCCAGCGCGTTATCGCGCACATCTGGTGCAAACATTCACCCGCCGCGCTGTGGCGGCATTGGCCCCTCATTAGAGACGGCAACAACAAAGGATACAACATGGAATTTAGCGGAACCCAGACTATTGCAGCCCCACGCGACGCCGTATGGGCGGCATTGAACGATCCGACCGTATTGCAGGCTTGCGTGCCCGGCTGCGAATCATTCAGCGCGCGCAGCGAAGATGAATATGAGGCTGTCGTACAGGCCGCAGTCGGTCCGGTCAAGGCGCGCTTCAAGGGCAGCCTGACGCTGTCCGAGCGCAGGCCGAACGAAGGTTACCGCATCGCCGGCAAGGGTGAAGGCGGCGTGGCCGGCTTCGGCAAGATGCAGGCAGTTGTCACGCTGGTCGACGGTGCCGAAGATAGCACGACGGTGCTGACCTACGAAGCCACGGCGGATGTGGGCGGCAAGTTGGCGCAGGTGGGTTCGCGCCTGGTGGCATCGGTGGCCAACCGCATGGCCGACGAATTCTTCAAGCGCTTCAGCGAGCAGCTAGCGCCGCTGGCGGAAGCCCAAGCTGACAACAGCACGCCCACAGAGGGCGCGGCCAAAAAATGGTGGCAGCGCGGCTGAGCCATCGGCAATATCAAGAACAGGCAGGTGAAACGTGGTACAAGTGAAATTGCAGGTCAATGGGAAGCCGGTGGAGCGGGAAGTTGAAGACCGCACGCTGCTGGTAGAGTTTTTACGGCGGGAGCTCGGCATGACCGGCACCCATGTCGGCTGCGATACGACGCAGTGCGGCGCCTGCACGGTGAATCTTGACGGCGCCGCCGTCAAGTCGTGCACAGTATTGGCGGCCCAGGCCAGCGGTGGCAGTGTGCGCACCGTCGAGGGCCTTGAGCAGAATGGCCGGCTGCATGCAGTGCAGGCAGCCTTCGTGCAGTGTCACGGCCTGCAATGCGGATTTTGCACGCCCGGCATGATCATGGCGATCGATTATTTTCTGCGCGAAAAACCATCCTCGCTGGATGACGAAACCATCCACACTGCGCTGGAAGGCAATATTTGCCGTTGCACCGGTTACGTCAATATTATCGAGGCAGTACGCCATGCGGCCCACGCGCTGTATCCAGATCTGGAGGCACAGCCATGATAGGCCAACCTCTGCCGCGCCTGGAGGACAGGCGTCTGGTGACCGGCAACGGTCAATACACCGATGACATCAGTGTCGATGGCCAGGTGTATGCCGCTTTCCTGCGTTCGCCGCATGCACATGCGCGCATCAACTCCATTGATACGAGCGCCGCGCGCGTCGCGCCAGGGGTGCTGGCGGTACTGACCGGCGACGACTACCTGGCTGCCGGATTCCAGGGCATTCAGCACGTGCCAATGCCCTTGGATGCCATCGACCACACTGCGCCGGCTTTCAGGGAATCGCTGACCGGTTCTGTTTACAGCCGCTTGCATTTACCGCTGCCGGTGGACAAGGTGCGCCACGTGGGTGAAGCGGTGGTCATGGTCATCGCCGCTACGGCGGCGCAAGCGCGTGATGCCGCCGAACTGGTTGACGTCGATTACGACGCGCTGGACGCGGTGGTGCTGGCCGATGCCGCCATGGCCGCCGGCGCGCCGCAGCTGTACGACGACGCGCCCGGCAACCTGTGCTTCCAGACGCAACTGGGCAACCGTGAAAAGGCACGTGCGATCTTTGCCGATGCCCATTACGTATTGCGGCGCGACTTCCACAACAGCCGAGTCGTCAATTGCCAGATGGAGCCGCGTGCGGCGATCGGCGTGTACGATCCCGAGACCGGCAGCTACACGCTGATTTCGGGCAGCCAGGGGGCTGTGCGACAGAAGATGGGTTTGATGGCCGCGTTGCGCGTGCCGGGCGACAAGGTGCGTGTCATCTGTCCCGACGTGGGCGGCGGCTTTGGCCCGCGCAGTTCGCTCTACATCGAACAACTGGCGGTAATGTGGGCAGCGCGCGCGGTGGGACGTCCGGTCAAGTGGACCGGGGACCGCAGCGAGGCCTTCCTGTCTGATTATCAGGGGCGGGACGCGATATTGCGGGCTGCGATCGCGTTCGACGCCGAAGGCCACATCCTGGCCATCGATAATGAATGGATAGGGAACGTCGGCGCGCATACTGTGTCGTACGTGCCGATGTCGAACGGCACCCGCGTCATGACCTCCGTGTACCACGTGCCGGTAGCGGCAGTGCTCATCAGCGCGGTACTGAGCAACACTGCGCCGACTGCGCCTTATCGCGGCGCCGGGCGGCCGGAAGCGAACCACGTGATGGAGCGTCTGCTGGACCTCGGTGCGCATGCGCTGGGCATCGACCGGGTCGAGATTAGGCGCCGCAACATTGTGCGACGCGACGTGATGCCCTACCTGAGCCCGATGGGCCTGAACTATGACAGCGGCGACTTCGCCGGCAACATGGAACGCGTGCTGAAATTGGCCGACTGGGACGGTTTCTCGGCCCGGCGCGCCGAGTCGGCGGCGCACGGAAAATTACGCGGCATCGGCCTGGTCAACTATATCGAGGCGCCGGTGGGCGCACCGCGCGAGCGGATCGAAATGCGTGTGCTGCCGCAAGGCGTGATCGATCTGGTGTCTGGCACCCAGACCCAGGGGCAGGGCCATGCGACTACTTTTGCGCAAGTGGTGGTAGCACATCTGGGCGTGCCGATCGACTCGGTGCGCCTGCGCACCGGCGACACCGCGTTTGTCAGCGTAGGCGGCGGCACGCACTCGGACCGCAGCATGCGCCTGGGCGGCACGCTGCTGGTGCATAACGCAGCCAAGATCATTGAGCAGGGCAAGGCGGCGTTGGCCGGGTTGCTGGAAATAGATGCCGCCACGGTGTCGTTCGCGGACGGCATGTTCCGCGCTGGCGGACACGTTGTCGACCTGTTCGAACTGGCACGCCGGCTAGCGGAGGCAGGCCTGGCGCCGCTTGAATCCGAGGCCGAATTCAACGGCCGCATGGCTGCCCACCCTACCGGGGCAGCCGCGATGGAACTGGAGATCGATCCCGACACCGGGGAAGTCGAGCTGCTGCATTATGCCTCGGTGGATGACGTCGGCCAGCCTATCAATCCGCTGATCGTCGAGGGCCAGGTGCACGGAGGGCTGGCGCAGGGTATCGGCCAGGCGCTGTCGGAAGGTTTTTACGTCGATCCTGACAGCGGCCAGGTGCAGTCGGGCTCCTATATGGACTATGGCGTGCCGCGTGCGGGACGCGTGCCGCGTATGACACTCGAATTCTCCGAGGATCCGACGACAGGCAACCCGTTGCGCGTCAAGGGCGGCGGCGAGAGCGGCATCACGCCGGCTACCGCGGTCATCTTCAACGCGCTGGCCGACGCGCTGGGCGAGGGGGCTCCCGAGGAACTGGCCATGCCTGCAACGCCGGCGGTCATCTGGAATTACATCAATAGGGAACAGGACAATGGATAAGGAACAAATGAGCGAGCAGGTGAAAATCTCAATTGACGGCGAGGTGCTGGCGATTCGCCTCAATCGCGCCGACAAAGGCAACGCCTTGACGGCCCGCATGGGCGAACTCATCATTGAAGCGCTGGCGACAATCAGCGCGAGCGTCAAGCTGGTGCGCATTGATGCGGAAGGCGCCGATTTCTGCGCCGGCCGGGATTCGCCGATTCCGACGCTGGGTCCGAAGCCTTCGGCCGAAACGGTGCGCCAGATAGTGGCGTTGCCACCGTTGGCGCTGTACGATGCAATCAAGGCGGTGCCTGTGCCGGTGGTGGCGGTAGTGCGTGGCCGTGCCGTGGGTGCCGGCTGTGCGCTGGCTTGCGTGGCCGACCTTGTCGTCTGCGCGGACAACGCGGTGTTCCAGATTCCCGAGATGGAGCGGGATATTCCGCCAACGCTGGTGATGGCGGCGCTGGCCGACCGCGTGCCGGTCAAGACGCTCGCGCAGATGGTCTACAGCCGTGAACCGCTGAGCGCAGCGCAGGCGCGCGAGGCCGGACTGGTGTCGAACGTCGTACCGGCCGCCGGGCTGGATGCGGCGGCCGACGAGCTGGTCAAGACGATGCTGGGCAATGGCTCGGTGACGCTGCGCGCCGTCAAGCAATTCCTGTCCTTGGCGCCGGGCATGACACCATCCTCTGCCAGCGCATTGGCCGGCCACCTGGCCGCCACCGCGCTTTCCACACGCTTCTAACGCATTCTTCGCGTACTTTTAACGCCAAGGGCCGCATTCGCGGCCCTTTTCAGATTAATTTCAACATTGTAATCAGCGCAAGCGGCGAACCGCCTGCGCCGCCTTTGTTCTTCAGGCGAAGTGGTAGCGGCCCTCGTCGTCGCGCGTGATGGCGCGCGTGGCGCCGGTATCTTCCAGCCAGCGGACGATTTCGCGGCCGTCGCGGCTGCCAACGGCCGCCATCAGTTCGGCGAACAGCTTCGGTCCATGCTCCAGCGCCGCCTGCAGCGACTCGAAGCGTGCTCCATCGAAGGTCGGCGCGGCCGGCACGCGGTGCTCGATCGAACGGGCCACGCCCGGACGCACGAATGGCAAGGTGAGGTCAAAGCCGGCCTTGGCGGTGTAGTGCGAACCGGCCAGCGACGGATCAAGCGGCATTGCGCGCATGCGGTCCTGCAGCACCATGTCGCGGTCGGCCTGGAAGCGGGTGGCCAGCGCCCAGTCCATCTGGTCGTCGGAGAAGATGTCTATGTCGGGATCGACCACGAACACATGCTTGACGTTGGCCAGGCAGGCAAACACGGCCGCGATGGCATTGCGGGCCTCTCCCGGCACGCGTTGCTGCAACGCCACGCGCACGTTGAACATGCCGCCGTTGGCCGCGCTCGCATATACCGCCTTTACCTCCCGTACGGCGACCTCCAGGGCGCGCCAGACAGTCACCTCGGTGCGCAGCGCGCACAGCTGGGCGGTGTCGGTGTAGACCATGTCGCGGCCGCTGATGGTCGAGGTCTGGAACACAGGGTTGCGGCGGTGCGTGATCGCCGTCAGGTGGAACAGCGGATTGCGCTTGACGCCGCCGTAGTAGCCCAGGAATTCGCCATACGGGCCCTCCGGCTCCACGTGGCCGGCAGGATCAAGGTAGCCTTCCAGGATAAACTGGGCGTCGGCCGGCACCATCAGGTCGTTGGTTACGCACTTGACGACGCCCAGCGGCGCGCCGCGCAGCGATGCCAGCAGTTCCAGTTCGTCGGTCGGCAGGCGCATCGTGGCGGCCACGTGGTCGATCGGGTGGGTGCCCACGGCAAAGGCAATCGGCAGCCGCTCGCCGCGGTTGGAGTGTTCGACGTAGATCGCGCGCAGGTCAGACGGCGCGATCAGGTCGATGCCCGCCGTGCGGCGGCCGCGCAGCATCAGGCGGCGCACGCCGACATTGGTCCAGCCGGTATTTTTGTCGATGACGAAATCGATTGACGACGAAATATACGGCGCGCCGTCCAGGCCGTGCTGCAGGTGCACCGGCAGTTTGGTGAAGTCGCAATCGTCGCCGGTCAGCACGACTTGCTGCACGGGCGCCGCTTCGCGTGACACTTCGTGAATGCTGGTTTTCTTGCGCAGGCGTGTCAGCACTTCCTGCAGCAGATTTTCCGAAGTGGTGCCGAAGGCCGCCGCCAGGCGGCTGCGGCTGCCGGCCAGATTGCCGCACAGTGCCGTCGGGTTGGCGCTGTCAGTATCGCCGGGGAGTTCGAGCAGCACGGCCTTTGGGTTGCCTTCGAGTATGCGTGCGACATCGGCAAGCTCGACTCGTTCGGCCTGGCTGACGAATTCGTCCTCGCCTAGCGTTGCGGCAAAGCGGCGCAGTTCAAAGCGTTCCAGGTCGGGAAGATCGCGCGCTTGCTCCGCTGCATTGGAATCGGAATGGGAACTCATTGTTGTCTCCGTATTTTCATGATGGGTGTCGACAGATATCAGGGGCTTCAATCTAACGCAGTGGCGCTTATAACTGAAGCAACAATATCTGATCGTTTAATCAGAAAAATTAATTAATTTGGCCACGGCGGCTGAGAGTGATTTGCTCTGCTACTATGGGGTTGCAGCACCCCGGCTACCCAGATTTCAATTAATTAACAACTTATGCAATCATCATCCCGCCCTCGTTTTATTGTCGGCATCAGCGGCGCCTCCGGCGTCGTATATGGCATCCGCCTGCTGCAGTTGCTGCGCCAGCTCGATGTGGAGTCCCATCTGGTGATGAGCAAATCCGCCCAGGTCACACTCGCCCACGAGAGCGACCTGAGCGTGGCAGAGGTGCGCGCGTTGGCCGATGTGGTCCATTCCAACAGCGATATCGGCGCGTCCATTGCAAGCGGCTCATTCCAGGTGTCCGGCATGATTGTGGCGCCGTGCTCCATCAAGACGATGTCGGAGATAGCCACCGGCGTGACGGGCACGCTGCTCGCTCGCTCGGCCGATGTCATGCTGAAGGAGAGAAAGAGGCTGGTGCTGATGCTGCGCGAAACACCGTTGCATCTTGGACACTTGCGCAATATGGTGGCGGTGACCGAAATGGGCGCAATCGTATACCCGCCGGTACCGGCTTTTTATGCACGGCCACAGTCCATTGAAGAGATGGTCGATCATACCCTGGGACGGGTACTGGACCTGTTTGACCTCGACACCAAGACAGTACGGCGCTGGAATCCAAGAGCCACGGATGCGGCTGAATAACAGGCCGTAGCGCCCCCGGTAGGGGTTAGACCTGGTAAGACCTTATTAAACTTGCTCAGGCCTTGGCAGCGGCCAGCAGCGCCGGTGCCGGGTTGCGGTGCAGCCAACCGGCAATCTGGTCGGCCGGCATCGGGCGGGCGTACCAATAGCCCTGCGCCTCGTCGCACCCCATCTCAGCCAGGATATGCGCCTGCGACGCATCTTCTACCCCTTCGGCAATGACCTTCAGGCGCAGGCTGTGCGCCATCGACACAATGGCCAACGCGATGGCACGGCTATCGGCGTCTTCGGTCAGGTTCAGCACAAAAGACTTGTCGATCTTGAGCGTGTCGATGGGGAAGCGCTTCAGGTAGGAAAGGCTGGAATAGCCGGTGCCGAAATCATCGATCGATAAGGTGACGCCGATTTCTTTCAGCTGGTTCAGCTGCGTCAGCACCGATTCCACATTTTCCAGCAGCAGGCTTTCCGTCAGTTCCAGTTCCAGGTAACGTGCATCGAGTGCGCTGGCTTCCAGCGCCTCCCTGACGATGCTGACGATATTCGCCTGGCGGATCTGCACTGCCGACAGGTTGACTGCTACCATCGCGTGCGTGATGCCGCGGGTTTGCCACTCCTTGGCCTGGCGGCAGGCTTCGCGCAGCACCCACGTGCCTATCGGCACGATCAGGCCGTTGATTTCCGCGATGGGAATGAAGTCCAGCGGAGGGATGATGCCGCGCACCGGATGCACCCAGCGCAGCAGTGCCTCAAACCCCAGCAATTCACCGCTACGCAGGTCGAATTGCGGCTGGTAATGCAGCTGGAACTGGTTGTCCGCCAGTGCGCCGCGCAGCGCCACTTCCAGCTCCAGCCGGTTGTGCGCGCTGGTATTCATCTCTTGCGTAAAGAACTGGAAATTGCTGCGGCCTGCTGCCTTGGCGCGGAACAGTGCAATGTCGGAATTTTTCAGCAAGGCTTCAAAATCGTCGGCGTCCGCGGGGAAGCAGCTGATGCCTATGCTGGCGCTGATCACGAGGGAATGGTTGCCGACTTCTATCGGCGCCGCCAGCGTTTCTATGATTTTTTGCGCGACCTGGGCCGCACCCTTGGTATCGGTGTTGGACAGCAGTATGCTGAACTCGTCGCCGCCGTAGCGCGCTACGGTATCCGCTTCGCGGATCAGGTACTTGAGGCGGCTGGCCACTGTCTGCAATACCTCGTCGCCGACAGAATGGCCCAGCGAATCGTTGATGGTCTTGAAGTGGTCCAGGTCCAGGAACATCATTGCCACTTCGGTATGGTCGCGCCTGGCCGCGGCCAGTGCATGCGCTGCTCGGTCGCGCAGCAGCGTACGGTTGGGCAGCGTCGACAGCGAATCGAAATAGGCCATGTACTGGATGCGCTCTTCCGCCGCCTTGTATGAGGACAGGTCGGTAATGATGCCGACGTAGTGCGTGGTCAGGCCCTGGCCGTCGTCCACGGCGCTGATGGAAAGCCTGGCCGGATAGGAGGATCCGTCCTTGCGCCGGTTGTTCAGTTCGCCATGCCAGTGCTTGCTCTTCCGCAGGTCTTTCCACAGCGCGTTGAAATAGTCGGCGCTTTGTTCGTCGGCCCTTAATATGCCGGCATTGACGCCGGCGATTTCCTCGCCTGTGTAGCCGGTGGATTTGCAGAAGGCCGAGTTGACGGCAATGATGTGCGCCTGGGGGTCGGTGATGATGATCGCCTCATGGCTGCTTTCGAATACCTGCGATGCGAGGCGCATCTGCTCTTCGTTGTTCTTGCGCGTGGTGGTTTCGACGATGACGCCGCACATGCGCGTGGGTTTGCCTTGCGCATCATACAGATAGCGGCCCCGGGCGGCGATCCAGTGCAGGCTGCCGTCGGGCCAGACGACGCGGAAATCCGAGCAATAGTCGCTGTGTTGTTCGCGCGCCGTTACCGACGCTTGTTCGACAGCCTCGACGTCGGCCGGGTGCACGCGGCTGCGGAAGCTCTCGTAGCGGCCATCGAATGCATCGGGTTCCATGCCGAAGAGGAAGGCGTGCCGGTCATTCCACAGGATAACGCCGCTCAGCAAGTCCCAGTCCCAGATACCGGCTTCCTCTACTTCCAGCGCGAGTGTCAGCCGCTGCTCATTCTGCGTGGCGCGGAAAGAGGCTGCTTCCAGTTGCGCAATCTTGTGTTCCAGTTTCTGAATGAGGACGGTATTGTATTCTTTCAGTCCCAATGCTTCGTCTTGCCTGAAACGTGACATCGCGGGCATCTGCTTCTGGTTCAGCAGTTCGCTGACCAGCAGCAACAGGTCGTCAGGATCGGTCGGCTTGGTGATGAATGCGTCCGCTCCCAGGCCCAGCGCGTAGGCCTCGTCCTTGGAGTCCGTATAGGTAGCGGTATAGAAGGCGAGCGGAATATGCTGCAGCCGGTGGTCGGCCTTCCATTCGCGGCACAGGCGGAAACCGTCCATCACCGGCATCAGGATATCGGTGATGATCAGGTCGGGCGATTCGCGTCTCGCCTGTGCCAGCGCTTCGGCGCCGTCTGCGGCGATATCCACCGCGTAGCCATGCCCCTGCAGCAGCGACTGCAGCAGGTAGCGGTTTTCTTCACGGTCGTCAACGATCAATATTCTAGGCATGCCACGATGTCCTGATGTTCTCTATGATTCTGCAATTCCGTAGCGTGGCAGGATCACGGTAAAAATGCTGCCGCGACCGACTTCGCTTTCCACGCTGATCTGGCCGCCCATCAATGCCAGCAGGCGCTGCGTGATGGCCAGTCCGAGGCCGGTTCCTTCGTAGGGTTTGTCCACGCGGTCTTCGATCTGCCGGAAAGGCTGGAACAACGTCGGCAAGTCCTCGGCGCTGATGCCCATGCCGGTATCGCTGATCTGCACGCGCATGATCTGCTGCGTCACGCCATCTTCCCCGGCAGAATAATCGTCTACGCGTTCGGCGGTCAGCGTGATCTGTCCTTTTTCGGTAAATTTCACGGCATTGCTGAGCAGGTTGATCAATATCTGTTCCAGGCGCCGTTTGTCCGACACGACTTCTCCGAGATCGCCTGCAATGCGGGTCAGCAGCGTCAGCCCTTTCTTTTCGGCCAGCGGCGCTACCAGGCCGACTGTGCGATTCAGCGATTCGGTGATCTGGAAAGGCATCTGCAGCACCTTCAGCTGGCCAGCCTCCACCTTGGAAATATCCAGCACGTCGTTGACCAGCGCCAGCAGATGGCGCGAGCTCTCGCGCACCATGCCCAGCTGCTTTTTTTGTTCGGTATTGAGCGGGCCTGCCAATTCCTGGAACAGGATGCCGGAGAATCCGATGATGGAATTCAAGGGTGTGCGCAGTTCGTGCGACATCGTGGCGAGGAAGGCCGACTTGATGCGGTCCGATTGCTGGGCACGCGCGGTGGCGACTTGCAGATCTTCATTGACCTTGCGCAGCGCATCGTCAATGACCGCGCGGCGCGCCACGTCGCGCCGTATCACGAAGAAGGAAAGCACGGTAATCAGCAAGGCAAGCAGCCCGCCCGCCGCGATCGCCAGCCTGGCCTCCTTGGTCGATGCCTGTAGCGTGGCGATATCCATGCTGAGTATGCCGCGCTCGGTTTGCTGCAGCATGTCGATCGCCTGCCGTATCTGCTCATGCAGCGCCGGGCCCTTGCCGGCAAAATAACTGTCGCGCATGGCATCCATGCCTTGCTCTTGCCGCAACTGCAATATCTTGGCCAGCGACGCGCGTCTTTCATCCAGCAGCGATTTCAGTATTTTGAGTTGCGGCTGCTGCTGCGGGCTGTCGCCGGCGAGGATGCGCAACTGGTCGTAGCTATTGTCGACACTGTTCAGGTTGTTTTGATAAGAGCCGAGATGTGCAGGTTCGCCGCTGATTACGTAGCCGCGCATGCCCGTCTCGCCGTCGGTGACGGTGTAGCGCAGCGCTTCCAGCGCAGTCATGACATCGCGCGCGCGGTTGACCTCGAATGCATCGGTCGCCTGCCTGTCGTTGGTGCGCCAGGCCATGGCCCCCACGAAACTCAGTGTGACGAGGCCCAGTATGAAACCGATGTTGATCTTGGTTTGTAGCGTTAATTTCACACTAGTTACCTGCTAATGTAGAGCGCTTTTGACAGGCCTCATCTTCCGCGGAATTCGCTTGTAAAAGGAGGAATGGCTTACGCTTCCGAAGCGGGAAGCGAGCCTATGTTGTTAAATAAATCATAGCATGCGCAAAGACAGCATGGGTTTTTATTAATCTGCTGAAACAACATAGGGCAGGCATTCATTATATTGCCGCGTGGAAATGATGCAAGCGGTTGCTTGCTTTCCTTGTTGTAAGCGCATTCCTACTTGTGGTGCTGAACCAACGGCGTGAAGCGCTGTTGACAGCGAACCGCGCCAAAGGACGGCTGCTCGCAGCTCTTTTGGTTGCTCACACGCGATGCTATGCCGCCTGCTCCGTATGGTCCGACAGTGCTTTCAGGATATCCTCGCGCTTCAGATCCGGTGCAAACTGCAGGATAAAGTCATAGGTATAGGCGCGCAGGTAGGCGCCGCGCCGCACAGCCAGACGCGTGACATTGGGCGAGAACAGATGGCTGGCCTCTATGGTTTTCAGCCCGTGGTCGCGATGCGATTCGATGGCCATCGAGGCCACCAGGCCCACGCCCAAGCCCAGCGATACATATTGCTGGATCACGTCTGAATCCATCGCTGTCAGTACGATGTCGGTGCTGATGCCGGCGCGTTTGAATGCTTCATCGATATGGCCGCGGCCGGTAAAGCCGACGTCATAGGTGATCAGCGGATAAGCGGCAAGGTCGGCCAGCTGCACCGATTTTTTGTCCAGCAGCGGATGGCCGTCCTGCACGACGATCACGTGGTTCCACTGGTAGCACGGAAAAGACACCAGGTCCTTGAACTGGCTCAGGCCCTCGGTGGCAATGCCGATGTCGGCCTTGCCGGACACAACCCATTCCGCGATATGTTCGGGCGAGCTCTGCTGCAGCGCGATCCTGACCTCGGGAAAGGCGGCGCGGAAGGCCTGCACGACCTTGGGCAGCACGTAGCGTGCCTGCGTATGGGTAGTCGCGATTGTCAGCGTGCCCCGGGTCTGGTCCGAGTAATCATTGCCGGCCTGCTGCAGGTTTTCCGCTTCCAGCAGCAGCCTGTCGATGATCTGCAGGATGCCCTTGCCCGGTTCCGTCAGCCCGGTCAGGCGCTTGCCGTTGCGCTCGAAAATATCCACGCCCAGCTCTTCTTCCAGCTCGCGTATCTGGCGGCTGACGCCGGGTTGCGACGTGAACAGCACGTTGGCTACTTCCGTCAGGTTGAAGCCGCAGCGCGAGGCTTCGCGTATTGATCGCAATTGTTGAAAGTTCATGGCCGCCCTTGTTTTTCTTGTACGTGTTCTTGTTGGATAATCTTATTGCGGATGCTGGTCGACAAACACGTGCAGGCGCTTGGGCCGCACCACCAGCGCCTCGCCTACCTTCAGTTGCAGATGGGCGTAGCGTTCGCTGGAGATCATGGCTTCGATCAGACCCGCGTTGTCGTCGCGCTCCAGCTCCAGTTGCGCCAGCGGCCCTATGCTGTGCACGCGCTTCAGCTGTACTACCAGGCCCTCGGCGCCCGGCGAATAACGGTCGACTTCCAGTTCGTGCGGGCGTACATAGCCTATGCCTGTGGCATCGCGCGTGTCTGCGTGACCCGGCGCGGCAAAGGCGGCGCCGCCGGCATCCAGGACGCCTTCATGCACGCGGCCGTGGAACAGGTTCACATTGCCGAGGAAGCCGTAGACGAAAGGCGAAGCCGGATGCTGATAGACCTCGGCCGGCGAACCTATCTGTTCCACTTTGCCCTGGTTCATGACGACGATACGGTCAGCCACTTCCAATGCTTCCTCCTGGTCATGCGTGACGAAGATGCTGGTCACATGCAGTTCGTCGTGCAGCCGGCGCAGCCAGCGGCGCAATTCCTTGCGCACCTTGGCGTCCAGTGCGCCAAAGGGTTCGTCCAGCAGCAGCACGCGCGGCTCCACGGCCAGTGCTCGCGCCAAGGCGATGCGCTGGCGCTGGCCGCCGGACAGTTGCGGGGGATAGCGGTCTGCCAGCCAGTCCAGCTGCACCAGTTCCAGCAGCTTGGTGACTTTTTCGCGGATCTGCGCTTCGGAAGGGCGGATGTTGCGCGGCTTGACGCGCAGGCCGAAGGCGATGTTTTCAAAGATTGTCATGTGCTTGAACAGCGCATAGTGCTGAAACACAAAACCCACCTGGCGCTCGCGCACATGCTGCGAAGAAGCATCCTGCCCGTCCAGCAGCACCTGCCCGCTGTCGGCATGCTCCAGCCCGGCGATGATACGCAGCAGCGTAGTCTTGCCGCAGCCGGAAGGTCCCAGCAGGGCGGTAAGTTCTCCGCTGGCGAAATCCAGCGATACATTGTCCAGCGCGGCAAAGCTGCCGAAACGTTTTTGTAATTGATTGACTGCGATACTCATGATATTTGCCTTGTTTTCATGGAGACCGTTGCAAAATGAGCCTGGCGAGAAGATGCAACAACGCCAGCAAATCTTTGCGACAGCTTCTTATTCGTGAGGTACACGTTCGTCGTGGAATTCCCTTGAACGCCATTCGACAATGGATTTCAGCGCCAGCGTCAGCAGCGCCAGCAAGGTCAGCAGCGACGCCACTGCAAATGCAGCAGAGAAGTTGTATTCGTTATATAAAATCTCGACCTGCAGCGGCAGCGTATTGGTTTCGCCGCGGATGTGGCCGGACACCACCGATACCGCGCCGAATTCCCCCATGGCCCTGGCATTGCACAGGATGACGCCGTACAGCAGGCCCCATTTCACATTCGGCAGCGTCACATGCCAGAAGGTGCGCCAGCCGGAAGCCCCCAGCACCAGCGCCGCTTCCTCTTCCTCGCTGCCTTGCGACTCCATCAGCGGGATCAGCTCGCGCGCGACGAAGGGGAAGGTGACGAAGATGGTGGCCAGCACAATGCCCGGCACGGCAAACAGGATCTTGATTTCATGGTCGCGCAGCCACTCGCCGAACCAGCCTTGCGCGCCAAACAGCAGCACATAGATCAGGCCGGAGATGACCGGCGACACGGAGAACGGCAGGTCGATCAGTGTCAGCAGTATGCTTTTGCCGCGAAAATTAAATTTGGCGATGGTCCAGGCGGCGGCCACGCCGAACACCAGGTTCAGCGGCACGGCGATGCCGGCGGCGATCAGCGTCAGGCGTATCGCCGACAGCGCATCGTCTTCCGAAATAGCGGCCAGATAAACCCGCCAGCCTTTCTTGAAGGCCTCGGCAAATACCGCTGCCAGCGGCACGAACAGGAACAGTGTCAGGAAGGCCAGGCCTATCGTGATCAGCAGCACCCGCACCCAGAAGGGTTCTACCGTGGCCGACAGCGTGGGCACGGGGTCGGTGCGGCGTGCTGCCGGGGCTTGCGGCCTGGCAGCGGGCTTGGTAGGCGGCTCGGTAGCGGGAAGTGTCGCGGTCGTCATCATGTATTCCGTTATTTTTCTCTATCTTTTTTCGTTGTTCCTGCGGCTCCAGGCCTGCAGTGCATTGATCGTCAGCAGCAAGGTAAAGGACAGCAGCAGCATCACCACGGCAATCGCCGTAGCGCCCGCATAGTCGTACTGCTCCAGCTTGGTGATCATGAACAGCGGCGTAATCTCGGACACCATGGGCATATTGCCGGCGATGAAAATCACCGAGCCGTATTCGCCGGTGGCGCGCGCAAAAGCCAGTGCAAAGCCCGTCATCAGCGCAGGCAGGATGGTTGGCAGGATGACGCGGGTAAAGGTTTGCCAGTGGCTGGCGCCAAGACTGATGGCGGCCTCTTCCAGTTCCTTCTCCGCCTCTTCCAGCACCGGCTGCACCGTGCGGACGACAAAAGGCAGGCCGATAAAGGTCAGCGCGACAACCACGCCCAGCGGCGTGAAAGCGACTTTCAGGCCCAGCGGCTCCAGGAAACGGCCTATCCAGCCATTCGGGGAATAGAGCGTGGCCAATGTGATGCCGGCGACGGCGGTGGGTAGGGCGAACGGCAGGTCCACCATCGCATCCACGAGTTTTTTGCCCGGGAATTTATAGCGGACCAGTATCCAGGCGACAATACCGCCGAACACGGTATTCAACAGCGCGCCGATCAGCGATGCACCGAAAGTCAGCCGGTAGGAGGCGAGTACGCGATCCGAGGTCACGGTGTTCCAGAAGGCTTCCCAGGTCATCGTGAAGGTCTTCAGGAAGACTGCCGACAAGGGGATCAGCACGATAAGGCCGAGGTAGAACAAGGTAAATCCCAGCGAAAGACGGAAGCCCGGTATGACACGCTGCGCGGAGGATCTTGCTGAGGAAATGCTGGCTGCCATGCGTGGCCCTTATAACATATATGACTATGAGAGGCCGATCATCTCAGTATTTTGTTATATGGAAAACGAATTTTTACGCATGTCGATAGAAGAAATTTGTATAAGCAAGTGCATTTTTATTGAATTAAAAGAAATAAAAATACACTTGTAAAGTTATTTCAGCAGCAAAGCCGTGCCAGCATATATACAGCGCAGGACAACAGGGGCGTTATGCCGATGCTGCCGAATTCTGCAGGTTCTGCTGCTGCGATGGGGGTGCAGAAACGGGAGATGCCTCCGCCGTATCCAGGCTCGCTTTTGGCAAATCCAGCAAGAATCCCTGCACGAAATAGTCTGCATCGCCAAGCTTGTCCGTCAGCGCCTGCAGCTTGTCGGCATTCTCCAGCCGCTTGAAAATAATACGGCTGCCTGTGGCGGCCGCTTGTCGCAGCAGGGCATTGGCGGTTTCCGCGTTGACTGGGTTATTGGCGTTCAGCTTGACGACATCCGGCCTGACCCTTTCCAGCAGCTCCAGCGCTTGGTCCACACTGCTGGCGTTGATGCCGATGCGGAAGCCGTTGCGGCGGTAATTGTCGGACACGTGGTTCAGCACCCAGCGCTGGCTGGGGGTGATTTCCGGCAATTGCAGCACGATATGCTGATGCGGCAATTCCAGGATATCCAGGATGCGGCGGAACGCCATGCCGTGATTGCCTTCCACCGCAGCGAGCAGGCGCGTATGCACGGTCAGGTACAGGTCCATCGCCAGGCTGGCAGGCTGCCGGTAGAAATTGATGGCGTGCAGGATGCGGCACAGCCGGTCCAGCTCTATGGATTCATTGTCATTGGCCGCATGGTCCAGCAATTTCCACACGTTTAGCCCCTGGTCGTTGGCAGCATAGCTGCGCGCGTAGCCTTCATAGCCGCTGATATCGCCGCTGCTACCCGAGCGTATGGGCTGGAAGGCACTGGTCAGTGTGGAGTTGAAATAACGGCCGCGTGCGCGGCCCTCTTCATCGAGCCAGAGGTTGGTGCTGGCGCCCTGGGTGTCGTAGAGGTGGGTCAGGTATTTTTGTAGGGCGGGAGAGGGCATTGCTGCTCCTTGTTCACTGCGCGGGCCACCGGCTGCCGTAAGGCGAGGCCGGGGCCTGCCGCAATCAGAGTTTTGCGATGGATACTTCGGTGGCCTTGACCAGTGCCACGACTTCCGTGCCTATTTCCAGCCCCAGATCCTTGACCGAGCGGGTGGTGATGACCGACGTGACGATGCCGGCCGGAGTTTCCACGTCGACTTCCGATACCACGGAACCTTCGATGATGGCCTTGACCTTGCCTTTGAACTGGTTGCGTACGTTGATTGCCTGGATGCTCATGATGACTCCTGTGGGGTGAAACAAAAAAAGAAACTCGTTAATGCAAATTGCCTGCGGTGCAGGGTTGCTGCCGCCCTGATTACGCGGTGCGGATCACACCGCCCAATGCACCTGGCTGACGGTGCGCAGCAGCGATATGTCTCCCAGTGCCGCGTCCGGGGCCGGCGCGGGCCTTTTCAAGACGCGGTTCAGTATTTTTTCTTCCAGTTCGGCGAAGGCCGGATTGCCGCGTGCCCGTGGCCGCGGCAGAGTGACCTGCTCATCCAGCGTGATGCGGCCGTCTTCGATCAGAATGACGCGGTCTGCCAGTGCAATGGCTTCCTGCACGTCGTGCGTGACCAGGAGCGCGGTAAACCCGCGCTCCTGCCAGAGCGATTCGATCAGGTTCTGCATTTCTATCCGGGTCAGCGCGTCCAGCGCACCCAGGGGTTCGTCGAGCAGCAACAGCGCAGGCTCATGCACCAGTGCGCGTGCCAGTGCCACACGCTGGCGCTGGCCGCCGGACAGTACCGATGGCCATTCCTTGGCACGTTCCTGCAGATCCACCTGCTGCAGCGCGTGAAGTGCTGCATTGCTGCCGCGCTTCAGACCCAGCGCGACGTTATCCAGTACGTTCTTCCACGGCAGCAGCCGCGAATCCTGGAACATCACGCGCGTATCAGGCCGATTTTTATTCTGTGTGCCTTCGTCAAACTGCACGCTGCCGGTATCGGCGGTTTCCAGCCCGGCCACCAGGCGCAGCAAGGTGCTCTTGCCGCAGCCGCTGCGTCCGATGACGGCGACGAACTCCCCTGCCTTCACGTGCAGGTCGATGGCTTTCAGTACATTCCTGCCGGCGAAGGACTTTTGCAGGCCGGTGATATGGAGTGCGGTACCGGACGGAGCAGTTTTAGCCGGCTGCGGCGGCAATGCCGGTTCCTGCCATTGTTCATTGGCCGCGTTGTTCCAATCCGCGTCCAGTTCTTCCTTCAGCGCGGTAATGCTTTGCAGGCGGGAGGCGATATCGGCCGGCGCCTGTTTGGCAGCGGGATGGTTCATGTTGCTCTCCTGTTGTAGGACGGATGCCAGCGCAGCCAGTAGTGTTCCAGCGCACGCGACAGTACGTCGGCCAGTTTACCCAGCAGCGCATACAGCAGTATGCCAACCAGCACCACGTCGGTTTGCAGGAACTCACGCGCATTCATCGTCATATAACCTATGCCGGCCTGTGCAGAAATAGTTTCGGCAACGATCAGCAGCACCCACACCAGCCCTAGTGCAAAACGCACGCCGACCAGGATGGAAGGCAGCGCGCCCGGCAGTATGACGTCGCGGTATAGCGCCCAGCCTGACAAGCCGTAGCTCTGCGCCATTTCTATCAGCCCCTTGTCCACCGAGCGTATGCCGTGGAAGGTGTTCAGGTACACGGGAAAGAAAACGCCCACCGACACCAGGAACAACTTGGCGCTTTCGTCAATGCCGAACCACAGGATCACCAGCGGGATCAGCGCCAGCGCCGGGATGTTGCGTATCATCTGCAGCGAAGTATCCAACAGAGTTTCTGCATGCCGGAAGGTGCCGGTCAGCAGGCCCAGCAGCAAGCCAAGACCGCCGCCGACCGCAAATCCGGAAATCGCGCGCCACAGGCTGGTCCTGGCGTGCAGCCACATTTCACCGGATGCCGCCAGTGTCCAGAATGCCCTGGCCACTGCCAGCGGCTCCGGCAGGATGCGGGTGGACAGCCATCCCAGTTGCGAAGACGCCTGCCAGACTATCAGCAACAGTACCGGCACTACCCACGGCAATAGCTGCCTCAGTGCGTTCCGGGCATGCAGGCCCCAGTCTATCTGCGCCGTGGGATGTGGCAAAAGTGTCCTGCCGGGCAGCAACTCTTCGGGTATATCGGTGATGAATGGTCCCATGGGGCCCCCTGTAAAACGGTGAAACGACGCCTGCCTTCTAGCATTCTAGGACTGGCTCTGGGCTTGTACCCGGGTATGCTCATCACCGGTTGGACGGCTGATAGGCACGATGTTGTTGGCCATGATCTCGCCGAACGGGCCGGTAATGCTGCTGCTCTCTCCCGCGCCCGGCAGCGTCTTGCCGATCAGCGGGAATACCAGTTCGGCAAAGCGGTAGGACTCTTCCAGGTGCGGATAGCCGGACATGATGAAAGTGTCTATGCCCAGCGCTGCATACTCATGCATGCGCGCAGCCACGGTTTCGGGATCGCCCACCAGTGCCGTGCCGGCGCCGCCGCGCACCAGGCCTACGCCTGCCCACAGGTTGGGCGATACTTCCAGCCTGTCGCGCTTGCCGCCGTGCAGCGCCGCCATCCTCTGCTGGCCAACCGAATCCATCTTTGCAAACGATGCCTGCGCCTTCGCAATGATGTCGTCGTCCAGGTGGCTGATCAATTCGTCGGCGGCTTTCCACGCGGCTTCATTGGTTTCGCGCACGATCACGTGCAGGCGTATGCCGAAGCGCAGCGTGCGGCCATGCCGCGCCGCGCGGGCGCGCATATCGGCAATTTTTTCGGCGACGGCGGCGGGAGGTTCGCCCCAGGTCAGGTACACGTCCACCTGTTCCGCTGCCAGTTCATGTGCCGGTTCGGAAGAACCGCCAAAATACAGTGGCGGATAAGGTTTCTGCACCGGTGGATAAAGGGTCTTCGCGCCTTTGACCTGGATATGCTTGCCTTCAAACGTATAGCCCTTGTCGCCGCCTTCGCCCGACAGTGCCGCGCGCCAGACACGCAGGAACTCGTCGGTAATCTCATAGCGCTCGGTATGGTCGGCAAACACGCCGTCTGCTTCCAGTTCGCCCTGATCGCCGCCTGTCACGACATTGACCAGCAGGCGGCCGTTGGACAGCCGGTCGAAGGTGGACGCCATGCGCAGGGACAGGCCGGGGCTGGACAGGCCGGGGCGTATCGCCACCAGGAATTTCAGGTTTTTTGTCGCACCGATGAGGCTGGATGCAACCACCCATGCGTCTTCGCAGGAGCGGCCGGTTGGCAGCAGCACGCCGTCATACCCCTGCGTGTCGGCGGCTACCGCAATCTGCTTCAGGTAGTCGTAGTTGATATGCCGCGCGCCGCGTGAAGTGCCCAGGTAGCGGCTATCGCCGTGGGTTGGGATGAACCAGAAAACATTGAGACTCATGATCTTTCCTTTATGCGTACTAGTACCGAATAGGGCTGGAAATTCAGGCTGATAATTCGGGTTGAAAATTGGCGTTGAAAAATGTGGATTGACGCTTATCTGTTACTTGCAATTATTGCTGTGGCTGCCGCGGCTACCGAGGCCGGCGGGAACCATGCCGCGTCCCTGACGTTGATCTGTTTCGGTATCAATTTTTGCTGGTAGAAATTGTCGGCGATTCTTTGCTGGTCTTCCACCATGCCTTGCGTCAGGTACACCACCGGCGAGCGCGGGCGCCGTGTCAGGAAGGCGGCGATGGTCGCATTGTCCAGGCCGGTGCTGGCGGCGATTGCGGCAACTGCTTCCTTGCGGTTGGTCTGCACAAAGCTGTCGCTGCGAGTCAGTTCCTCAAATAGCAGATGGATCACCTTGGGATAGCGGTCGGCAAACTGCCGGCTGGACAGGTAGTAGGACAGGTTGTTCACCAGGTCCTTGCCCGTCGTCAGCACGCGCGGCTGCGAGCCTTGTTCTGCCGCAGCCCAGTAAGGATCCCAGATAGCCCAGGCATCCACGCTGCCACGTTCGAAAGCGGCACGCGCATCTGCAGGCGCCAGGTAGATGGGTGAAATATCGCTCCATTGCAAACCGGCTGCCTGTACGGCGCGCAGTACGTGGTAATGGGCGCTGGAACCTTTTTGGAAGGCGATTTTCCTGCCTTTGAGGTCGGCCAGCGTTCTGATCGTAGAATTCTGCTTGACCAGGATGGCGCTGACGGCCGGCTTGGCCGGCTCCGCCCCGACATAGACCAGGCCGCTACCTGCTGCTTGTGCAAAAATCGGCGGCGGTTCGCCGGTGGTGGCGAAATCGATACTGCCCACCGATAGTGCTTCCAGCATCTGCGGGCCGGCAGTGAATTCGAACCAGCTGACCTTGACGCCTTTCAATTGTTTTTCCAGCGCCTGCCGTTGTTTCAGCAAGGTCAGGTTGACTGAACTTTTCTGGAAGCCTATGCGCAATTCTTTCGGCACATCATTTGCCGCCAGCGCTGCCAGCGAAAGTTGCGGCAGCAGGGCGGCGGCAGTGGCGAGCAGCAAGGTGCGGCGTAGTGGCAGAGAGGGCGTATTCATGTCGGTCTATGGCTTACAGCTTGATGTTGATGACGGCGTCGCGGATATTGATCTTTTTAGGAATCAATTTCAGGTCGGCGAACGTGTCGGCAATGTTTTGCTGCTCGCGGATCACCTGTTCCGTCAGTGGCTTGACGCCGTAGGAAAAGCGTTTGGCAGCCACTTCCACGATGGACGGTTCCAGGCCGATCTGCGCCGCCAGCTGAGCCGTCACGTCGGACACGTTTTTCGCGCCCCATTCGTCGACCTTGGCCAGTTCTTCAAAGGTAATGCGCAGCGCTTCCTGGTTCTTTTGTGCATACGTGCGGGAGGCAAGGTAGAACTGGTGGTTGCTGACCAGGCCTTTGCCGTCCACCAGGATGCGCGCACCCAGCTGCTTTTCGGCTGCGGCGAAAAACGGATCCCAGATGACCCAGGCATCTACGCTGCCGCGTTCAAAAGCAGCCCTGGCATCCGCCGGAGGCAGGTAGACCGGTTCGATATCCTTGTAGGCGATGCCGGCTTTTTCCAGCACCTTAACGAGCAGGTAATGCACGTTGGAGCCCTTGTTCAGTGCGATCTTCTTGCCTTTCAGGTCGGCTGCGGTCTTCAGGGGCGAATTTTTAGGGACGATGATGGCTTCCCCGGCGGGTGCCGGCGGCTCGTTGCCGACATAGACCAGATCGGCGCCGGCTGCCTGGGCAAAGATAGGCGGCGCTTCGCCGGTTGTGCCGAAATCCACGCTGCCGACGTTCAGGCCTTCCAGCAGTTGCGGGCCGGCTGGAAATTCTATCCACTTCAGCTGTATGCCTTGCTGCGCCAGCCGCTTGTCCAGCGCGCCGGTGGTTTTCAGCAGCACCAGCGTGCCGTACTTTTGATAGCCTATGCGCAGCACGCCCGGTGCAGGCTTGGTCTGCGCCGATGCCAGCGACGGCAGCCCGACGGCCAAGCCGCTTAGCGCACCCAGCGTGGCGGCAGACAGCAATCCCAGCGTGTGGCGCTTGGCCTGGCGTTTTTGATCGTCAAAATTACTCATTGTCATCCTGTATCAAGAATTTTTGGGTAAGCGGGGCCCTGCACCGGTGTGCTGGCGGGTACCGCTTTCAAATTTGTGTGCGGGAGCAGCTTTTCGCCGCTATGGCGGCGGATGCCTCAGGCGCTACATCGCAATTGGGTAAATTGCACGGCGTCGCTATTTTTTCCCTGGTTGCGCACGGCAACCAGGCTGTGGGTGAGGTGGCTGATACCTTCGGCGATGCGCTGCGCGATTGTCGGGTCTATATTCAAGCCGTCTTGCTCCGACCAGTCGACCTGCGCATCAGTGGCGTAGATGCTGGGCAGGATGTGCTTTGCCGCCAGCGAGGCCAACACTGGCCGCAGTGCATAGTCCAGTGCCAGCATGTGGGACTGGCTGCCGCCGGTGGCCAGCGGCAGCACCAGCTTGCCGGCCAGGCCGTCCTGCGGCAGCAGGTCCAGGAAGGTCTTCAGCACGCCGCTGTAGGCAGCCTTGTAGACGGGGGTACTGATGACCACCGCGTCCGCCTGGGCCACCAGTGCTTTGGCGGCGCGTAAATGATCATCGTTGAAATCCGCATGCAGCAGCGCTTGCGCGGGCAAGTCCCTGACCTGCACCCGGGAAGTGCGGTAGCCCAGTTCAGCCAGGCGATCTCCAACGTGGTGCAACAGGCGCGTGGAGCGCGAAGGGGTGGATGGACTTCCGGAGAGCAGCAGGATATTCATGGCGTGTCGCTTTGCGGTAAAGGATAAGTGTCGGCTAGCGGTGGCTTATTTCTTGCCAGGCTGGTAGATCTGGTCGAACACGCCGCCGTCGGCGAAATGTTCTTTCTGCGCCTTGGTCCAACCACCGAAGGTGTCATCTATCGTGAACAGTTTGACCTTGGGAAATTGCGCTGCATATTTCTTCGATGCTTTTTCCGTGGTTGGGCGGTAGTAGTTTTTCGCGATGATGTCCTGGCCTTCATCGGTGTACAGGAAGTTCAGGTAGGCTTCCGCAACCTTGCGGGTGCCGCGGCGGTCTGCAACCTTGTCGACGACGGCAACCGAGGGTTCCGCCAGGATACTGGTCGATGGTGCAACGATCTCGAATTTTTCAGGACCCAGTTCCTTGATGGCCAGCAGCGCTTCGTTTTCCCAGGCCAGCAGGACGTCGCCTATGCCGCGTTCAACAAAAGTGGTGGTCGCGCCGCGCGCGCCGGAGTCCAGCACCGGCACGTTCTTGTACAGCTTGCTGAGGAATTCTTTGGCGGTGGCAGGGCTGCCGCCCGGCAGTTTCAAGGCATAGCCCCAGGCTGCCAGGTGGTTCCAGCGGGCGCCGCCCGAGGTTTTTGGATTCGGGGTAATGACGGAAACGCCAGGCTTGATGATGTCGTTCCAGTCCTTGATGCCCTTGGGGTTGCCTTTGCGCACCAGGAAGACAATGGTGGATGAATAAGGCGAGCTGTTGTGCGGCAGGCGTTTTTGCCATTCCTTGGACGTCAGGCCATGCTCGGCGATGGCGTCGGTATCATAGGCCAGCGCCAGCGTGACTACATCGGCGTCCAGACCGTCAATGACGGAGCGCGCCTGCTTGCCGGAGCCGCCGTGCGATTGCTTGATAGTGACGTTGTCGCCGGTCTTGGCTTTCCATTGTTTGGCAAATGCCTGATTAACATCCTGGTACAGCTCGCGGGTAGGGTCGTAAGAGACGTTCAGTAGCGAGATGTCAGCTGCAAAAGCAGCTGTGTGAGCCAGCGTCAGGCTGCCGGCTACGGCGAGTGAGGCGGCCACGAACAGTTTTTTCAGTTTCATTTGCAATTTTCCTTGTTGTCGTATGAGGCAGAGAGGCCTAGGCCCCTCTAAAATAAAATGCGAGGAATGTAGAGTAATGCGTGCAAGAAAAAACAAGAACGAATAGTTTCGCGGTTTGATATGCGTTTTTCGTATATGCGGCAAAATTTGCAGAATTTAGCAAAATGCCATCAGGATGGGCGAAGTTGACGGCAGAAATGAGAACGGCCCGTCGCAAGACAGGGCCGTTCTGTTATTGCACCCTGGCGGGTGCGGTAGCGTCAGATGGCGCGTGCCGGCAACACGGTGCCGCTCACCTCACCGAAACCTATGCGGGCACAACCGGGCTTGTGCGCCCAGCCGCGCATTGTCACCGTGTCGCCGTCCTCGATGAAAATGCGTTTCTCGCCATTGGGGAAGCTGATCGCTTCCTTGCCGCCTGCGGTCAGTTCCAGCAGCGAGCCTGCTTCCGGCGCGGTGGGGCCGGACTGCGTGCCCGAGCCCAGCAGGTCGCCGGGCTGCAGGTTGCAGCCGTTGACCGTGTGATGCGCGACCAGTTGCGACACGCTCCAGTAGGAGTGGCGGAAATTCGATTGCGACAGGCTCTGCGCCGGAATGCCCTGCTCGCGCATGGCGGCGGTTTGCAGTAGTACTTCCAGTTGCACGTCGAAGGCGCCACCGTCCCGCAGGCTGGCCGAATCCAGGTAAGCCATCGGTTGCGGATCAGCTTGTTCGCGCTGCCATGCCAGACGGTAGGGTGCCAGCGCTTCCAGCGTGACTATCCACGGCGAAATCGTCGAAGCGAAATTTTTAGCAAGGAAAGGGCCGAGTGGCTGGTATTCCCAGGCCTGGATGTCGCGCGCCGACCAGTCGTTCAGCAGGCACAGGCCGAACACATGCGATTCGGCATCGTCCAGCGCCACTGCATCGCCCAACTCGTTGCCCTTGCCGACAAAGATGCCGATTTCCAGTTCATAGTCCAGCCGCTTGCTGGGGCCGAATACAGGATTGTCCGACGTTGGCGGCTTGGTCTGCCCCAGCGGCCGGCGGAATTGCTGGCCTGAGACGCCGATGGAGGAGGCGCGGCCGTGATAGCCTATCGGCACCCATTTGTAGTTGGGCAGCAGCGGGTTGTCCGGGCGGAACAGCTTGCCGATGGCGGTGGCGTGGTACACCGACGTATAAAAGTCGGTGTAGTCGCCGATGCGCGCCGGCAGGCTGAATTCTGCATCGCCCTGTGCCAGCAGCGCCGCCTGCAGGCCGGCCTGTTGCGCAGCGCCTTCACGCAGCTGGCGCGATAGCGCCAGGCGCAGCGCCGACCAGGTTTCCTGGCCCAGTCCCATCAGCAGGTTCAGGCTGTCGCTTTGCAAGGCCCTGGTTGCTGCTGGCGTATTCAGCGCAGCGATGCCGGCAAAGGCATCTGCAGCGAAGGCGGCGCGCAGATCCAGCACCTGGGTGCCTATGGCGACGCCTATGCGAAATTCTTCCGCACTTCCTTTGCGGCGGAAGGCGGCGAACGGCAGGTTCTGCAGCGGGAAATCGCTGTCCGCCAGGTTTGCCGACGCGACCCAGCTGCGCAGCGCCACGTCATGGGTTTCATTCAATTGCACGGTCATTATGCTTGCTCCGGATTAAAGTTCTTTTGTATGCCCATCCAGCATTGGTAGTAGTCATTCTGCAGCTGTGGCGCAGCCAGTGCATACGGCGTGGGCCGTATCACATGGCGGGTTTCAAACATGAAGGCCATCGTATTGTCCACTTTATGCGGCGCGCTGGTATCGGCATTGCTGGCCTTGTCGAAGGTCGTCGCATCCGGGCCGTGGCCGCTCATGCAGTTGTGCAGGCTGGCGCCGCCGGGGCGGAAACCGGCCGACTTTGCGTCGTACTGGCCGTGGATCAGTCCCATGAATTCGCTGGCGATGTTGCGGTGGAACCAGGGCGGGCGGAAGGTGTTTTCCGCTGCCAGCCAGCGCGGTGGGAAGATGACGAAATCCAGCGTGTCCACACCCGGGGTATCGCTGGGCGCCTGCAAGACCAGGAAAATGGATGGATCGGGATGGTCGTAGCTGATCGAGCCTATCGTATTGAAATGGCGCAGGTCGTATTTATACGGCGCGTAGTTGCCGTGCCAGGCGACCACATCCAGTGGCGAATGGTCGATTTTTGCACTCCACAGGTTGCCGCTGAACTTGGCGATCAGTTCAAAGTCGCCTTCACGGTCTTCGTACCACGCATGCGGCGTCTGGAAATCGCGCGGATTTGCCAGGCCGTTGGAGCCGATGACACCCAGATCCGGCAGGCGCAGCAAGGCGCCGAAGTTTTCGCAGATATAGCCGCGCGCTTCGCCGTCCGGCAGGCTGACCTGGAAACGTATGCCGCGCGGCACGACTGCAATTTCCTGCGGTTCCACGTCGATGATGCCAAGTTCGGTGCGTAACTGCAGGCGGCCCTGCTGCGGCACGATCAGCAGCTCGCCGTCGGCGGAATAGAAGAAGCTGTCCGTCATGTCGCGGTTGGCTGCATACAGATGAATCGCACAGCCGCTCTGCGCATCAGGCGAGCCATTACCCGCCATCGTGATCCATCCCTGGATGAAGTCGGTGGCTTCGGACGGCATAGGCAGCGGGTCCCAGCGCAACTGGTTGGGCGGTGCGGCGACTTCGTCGAAACGGCTGACGATACCGCGGTTGCTGATCTGCGCAAACGGCTGATGCATTGCTGCCGGCCGTATCCGGTACAGCCAGGAGCGGCGGTTGTGGTGGCGCGGCGCGGTGAACGCGGTGCCGGATACCTGTTCAGCATACAGGCCGTAAGCCACTTTCTGCGGTGAGTTCTGGTTTTTGGGCAGGGCGCCGGGCAATGCCTCGGTCGCAAATTCATTGGCAAAGCCAGACTGGTAAGTCCTTTGCCCATCCCTATCCCCATTTTGTTGCAGCGCGGCCTGGTGGCCTTCGGTCATCGTATTCATGGCGCATCCCTCATCGCTTTTCCATAACAAGCTGATACTTTAGTGCAAACAGCACTCTTTTACGTTATAAATACAAAAATGTAGTCCATTGATTTAATGAATAGTAGGGGTAGGCAATGATAGAGCCGCGAGAAATAGACTTGAACCTGTTGGTGGTGTTCCAGGAAGTGTTCCAGGAGAAACAGATTTCGGCGGTCGCCAAGAAACTGGGGCTGTCGCAGCCGGCCGTCAGCAATGCGCTGGCCCGGCTGCGCCGCAGCTTCGGCGACGAACTGTTTGTCCGCACCGCGCTGGGCATGCAGCCCACCCCGCTGGCCGAGCAGCTGGCGGAGCCCATCAGCGCCGCGCTGGAACAGGTCAGCCGCGCGCTGAACCGGCATGAACATTTTGATGCCGCCGCCAGCCAGCGTTCATTTACCATCGCCATGACCGATGTCGGAGAGGTGTATTTCATGCCTGTGCTGGTGGAAAAATGCCGCCAGTTCGCACCGCAGATAAAGATCAGCACCGTGCGCGCCAGCAGCCTGGATCTGAAGGCGGAAATGGAGGCAGGACGGGTGGACCTGGCCATAGGCGCGTTCGATAATGTGTCCGGCGCGCTGTACCAGCGCAGGTTGTTCAAGCAGGAGTATGTCTGCATGTTCCGCAACGGACATCCGCTGGCGGCGGCAAAAATCAGCCTGAAAGATTTTCTCTCCGCCCGCCACCTGATCGTCGCTTCCACCGAGAGCCCTTACGACAGTATCAACCAGAGCCTGGAAAAAGCCGGCATCAAAGCTGCAGCGCAGTTCAGCGTGCCGCACTTCGTGGCAGTGCCCTATATCGTCAGCACTGCCGACCTGCTGGTCACCGTGCCGCAAAAACTGGCCGAACGGGCTGCTGCGCCCTTCAACCTGCACTACGTGAAGCCGCCGCTACGCCTGCCGTCATTGCAGACGAATATGTTCTGGCACAGGCGATATAACCAGGACGAAGGCAACCAGTGGCTGCGCGGATTTATTGCGGAGCACTTTGCGGAGTAATGACGCCGACTGGCAGGCTTATTTCAAACCTTAATTGGCATTCAAGCCACGCTGCCTTGGGACCAGTTGCCCATGGAAGCCGAAGGGAATCCGGCCAGGCAGGTGGGCCGCCCCTTATCAATTCCCTGAATCAATGTTTTCTGCCAAGCTCAGAGCAAGGGCAATGCGCTTGCCCGGGCCGCTATTCTCGGCGGCCTGCAACCGGGTGCCGCGATTCCATCAAAATTGACAGAAGTCCTGTCGCCAAGCCGCATATTTCGGTAATGCATCCCAGGCAATTATTCCTGGCCTGGTAAGAGTGAATTGTCAAAAATCGGAATTCCCTTCATTTTTGTTATCGGTGAAACTGGCATCACCGTATCAAGCAAGGTACTGGCTCTAAGAACAGGAAGAATACGATGAACAAAAAACGACTTATCCGCGTTGCCCTGGCTAGCGTTGTGCTGGCGGGGGCGACAGCGGGCTCTGCCGCGCTTGCGGCGCCCTTGACGTATCGCAGCGTTACCATTGACGGTGTAAAAATCGCCTATCGCGAAGCGGGCTCGGCCGACAAGCCGGCATTGCTGCTATTGCACGGCGTCCCCAGTTCTTCAAGGATGTATGACGGCCTGATGCGCAAACTGGGTGACCGTTACCACCTGATCGCGCCGGATTACCCGGGTTTCGGCAATAGCGATGCGCCGGCTCCTGACAGCTTTACCTACACTTTCGATCATCTGTCGGAAGTCGTTCAAAAATTTACCGATGCCGTGGGCCTGAATCGCTATGTGCTGTTCATGCAGGATTACGGTGCGCCGGTTGGCATGCGGATGGCAGTAGCGCGTCCTTATGCGGTACAGGGAACGATCTTCCAGAATGGGAATGTCTACGAGGAGGGGCTGGGTCCTATGTGGGCAAAGCGCAAGGCGTTCTGGACCGACCGCGCCGCCCATGAGCAGGAGGTACGCGACGGCCAGCTTTCATTGGCAGTGACCCGGGCTCGGCATATCGGCAGCGACCCGGATGTGGAGGCCTACGACCCCGATCTTTGGATGGATGAACATGCCTGTCTGAACCGTCCGGGCCAGGCTGCCATCCAGGCTGATCTGATTTATGACTATCAGACCAATATCGCGTCTTATCCTGCCTGGCAGAAATGGCTGGGTGCGTATCGCCTGCCTGTACTGGTCATCTGGGGCAAACACGACCTGGCCTTCACGGTGGATGGCGCGCAGGCGTTCAAGCGGGACGTCCCGCAAGCCCGGGTTGCAATCCTCGACGCCGGCCATTTTGCGATGGACACGCGGCTGGAAGAAGTCGTCGAGCTGACCAATCAATATATGCAAGCGAATCACGCAGTTTTTAGTGCCGGCGTCCAGCCTGCAAACTACGGCATGTCAAGCGGGTTGACCGCAACTACAACAAGGAAATTACCATGAAACTGTACTATCACACACTGTCCGGCCACTCGCACCGCGCCCGCCTGTTCCTTTCGCTGCTCGATGTTCCACATGAGCTGGTGCTGGTTGATTTGAAAAAGCGCGAGCAGAAATCCGAGGCCTTGCTCAAGCTGAATCGCTTCGGCCAGGTGCCGGTGTTGCAGGATGGCGAAACCGTGATCAGCGATTCCAATGCAATTCTGGTGTATGTGGCAAAGTCGCTGGGCCGCACGGACTGGCTGCCTGAAACGCCTGCCGCTGCGGCTGCGGTGCAGCGCTGGCTGTCGGTGGCGGCAGGGGAGATTGCCCGTGGTCCTGCAGCGGCGCGGCTGATTACGGTGTTCGGCGCCCCGCTGGATACAAAAGACACGATCAATCGCTCACATGCCATCCTGACGCTGGTCGACGCGGAATTGTCGGCACGCGACTGGCTGGCGGCAAACCATCCGACTATCGCCGATGTGGCGCTGTACAGCTACATTTCCAGTGCGCCAGAAGGGAACGTCGACTTGTCCGGCTATGGTCACGTGCTGGCATGGCTGGCCCGCGTCGAGGCTCTGCCGGGTTTCTTGCCTTTCGAAAAAACCGCTGTCGGTCTGGCAGCTTAAAGGGATTAGCCATGGACGCGTCGATCGCCGTTGCACAGTCTCCCTGGCATGAAGGGGAGTTGACTATACAGCGCAGTGTAGGTGCTGTCGAACGCATGGTCGTTCCTGGACAGAAGCAAATGGCCCGTGCCTACATGCCGGACCAGCACCGCGAGTTTTATGCGCAACTGCCCTTTGTGGTGCTGGGTGCAGTGGACAAGGCTGGCGAGGTGTGGGCGACGCTAAGGGCGGGTCAGCCCGGTTTCATGCATTCGCCGGTGCCTCAGCGCCTGGCCATGAAGCTGGACCGTGAGCCTGACGATCCCGCCGACGCGGGCATGGAAGAGGGCGATGGAATCGGCATGCTGGGCATCGAACTGCATACCCGGCGCCGTAACCGGCTGAATGGAGTGGTACGGCGTAGCGGCAGTTCGGGATTCGACATCGAGGCCACGCAAGCCTATGGCAACTGCCCACAGTACATACAGTTGCGCCAGTATGCGTTCACCGATGCCAGGCCCGGCGCCGTGACGGAACTGACGGCGTTGGATGCGCGTGCGCGGGCGATGATCTTGGCGGCCGATTCGTTTTACGTTGCGTCTTACGTCGAGCGCGACGGTGCGCGCCAGGTGGATGCGTCGCACCGCGGCGGCAAACCCGGCTTTGTGCAAATAGACGAGGACGGCACACTGACCATTCCCGATTTCTCCGGCAACCTGTTCTTCAACACGCTGGGAAATTTTCTGCTTAATCCGCGCGCCGGCCTAGTGTTCGTGGATTTTCGCAGTGGCGACCTGCTGCAGATGGCAGGGCGCGCCGAAGTCGTATTGAATGCGCCGGAAATCGCCGCTTTCATGGGCGCGGAACGGATGTGGCGCTTCAAGCCCCAGCGTATCGTGCACCGCCCCGCGGCGTTGCCGCTGCGCTGGACCGATGCTGAAAACGGGGCTTCGCCGAATGCCTTAATCACGGGTAACTGGGATGATGCGGCGGCACGCCTGAAGGCTGCCGAACTGGCGCACCAGTGGCGGCCGTTCCGTATTGAACGGATCGCCGACGAAAGCGCGCTGATACGCTCGTTCTACCTGGCGCCGGCGGACGGCGCCGGCATGCCGCAAACGGCGGCCGGCCAGCATCTTCCCATACGGCTGGTGCTGCCTGGCGAAACTGCATCCCAAATCCGTACGTACACGCTGTCGAGTGCACCGTCGGACGTTCTGCTGCGCATCAGCGTCAAGCGTGAAGGACGGTTTTCCAACCATCTGCACGATATGCTGAAGCCGGGCGACATCATTGAGGCGCGCGCGCCGGCAGGTAGCTTCACTATTGACGCCTCTGTACGTCGGCCGGTCGTCCTGCTGGCTGCCGGCGTTGGCGTGACGCCCATGCTGGCCATGGCGCGGCATCTGATCCATGAGGGTATGCGCAAGCGCTATCAGCGGCCGGTATGGCTGTTCCAGTCGGCACGCAGCAAGCCGCAGCGGGCTTTTGACGATGAACTTGCTTCGCTGGTGCAGGCCGGGAAAGGCGGCTTACGCCATATCCGCGTGCTGGGCGACATAGAAGGCGTCGAGGCGGGCAAGGATTATGAAGCATCCGGACGCATCGACCTGGAACTGTTGAAAAAAACGCTGCCGTTCGACGACTACGATTTTTACCTATGCGGACCCGGAGAATTCATGCAGCAAATGTACGACGCGTTGCGTAGCGTGAATGTGGCCGATGGGCGCATCCACGCCGAAGCGTTTGGCCCGTCCAGCCTGCAGCGCAAGGCTGACGAGGGAGCGCCGGAAGTGTCGATGATAGCGCCGTCGAGCACGGCGGTGCCGGTGTTGTTCATGCGGTCGGCCAAGGAGGCGCGCTGGATACCGGGCGGCGGCACGTTGCTGGAGCTGGCCGAGCAGCGCGGCTTGTCGCCGGAATACAGTTGCAGGGGCGGCAGCTGCGGCAGCTGCCGTACGCGCATCCTCAGCGGCTCAGTGACATATACGCAGACGCCCACGGCGGAAGTGGGGCCGGACGAAGCCCTGATCTGCTGCGCGCTACCCGCTGAAGGCGCTACCGCGCTGCATCTGGATCTGTAAGGTGGCAGGCGGGTGTTATACCGGAGTCCAGCAGGATGAAGGCGGATTACCGGTAATCCGCTCAAAAAAAATTAATCCAAGGCTTGACATTCCCACTATGGCAAGCCCGAGTCTTGTCGGTATCAAAACCTTCCAGGAGTATTCCCATGTTTGATTCTGAATTCATGATCTTCGACTTACCGTTCTTCGGCTTGACCTATACCAGCCATGAAGGCTGGGGCTACCAAGCCTTGCATCAAGCTGGTAGCAAAGAAAATATCGCCGCCAATTCCATCCTCCGGCGGCCTGCTCTAATCGACGAAGTGGATAGGGACGGCCATGTCGCCGATAGTGACTTGGTGCGTCTTGCAGTGCGTAAAGCTGCCGATTCCTTAGCTGGCTACTCGTCCAGGCTGAAAGATTCTGGTATCGGTCCCAAAGCTGGCGCTGCCTGATAGCTCGTGTCCGCTTGGCGTAGATCGAGCGCAAGTTGCGAGACGATATCGGAGAGTTTTGCTTACTTCTCAAACAGGAAAAAAGGTTCCGCCTCGTTAATGCCGAGAGCATTGCTGTCAACGGCAATATTGAATTTATCGTGTCCGCCGCCTATGAAGCTCAGGCCGGATTCGGAAATCCTGGAGAAAATATCCAGCCCGTACAGGCGGACATGATCCGGCTCCCCGAACAGCATGGCCCTGGTCACTTCGGAACCCGGCGTGAATTCGGCGACCGATGTCGGCAGGATGGCGCTGTAGGGTGTTTGTAAAAGTGCATAACCGCCCTTTTTCAATACCCTGTGTACCTCGCCGATGGCTTTCCTGTCATCGCTGACATGCTCCAGCACATGATTGGCGATCACGAAATCAAAGGACTCATCCGGATAACCGATCTCTTCCAGGTTGATTTTTTTGACTTCCGCATCGCGCGGGAACATATCGGCCTTGATGTATTCAGCCGGCCCCTGATTCTGTATCAGCAGGGACAGATATCTTTCCGGCGCAAAGTGCAGGACCTTGCCGCCCTTGAATTTGTCCAGCACCTGCGGCACGAAACTCATATAAATAAACAGGTGCCGCTCCCTGTCGGTCGAACCGCAATGAGGGCAGGCAAAATTGACGACATCGGATCCGATGAACTGGACTTCCCGCAGCAGCGGAGGTACATCTGTCATGCCGTTTTTATAAGGCACGAATTGCGTGACGTGTTGTTTGCAGATCAGACAGGATTTCATAGCGTATTGCCCAATGACAGGATGTCCTAGGCTACCCGACAGGCGTCATTTGCGCAACAATTCCGAGCCCTTGGAGGCTCGCTTCAGCGCTCTGGCCGTCAAAGCTCTTCCCTAAGGGTCTCTGCAGACGCCAGTGCCGTGCTATTGCAGCTTCTGGTCTTCGCTTTTCGCTTCTGCCATGGCATCCGGCTCCAGTTCTTCCGCGAAGCGATTGAGGTAGATAAACACGCCCCAGGCCGCGAGCAGGATGCCCACCGCAACCAGCGGGCTTCCCGCGTACAGCAATTGTTGCAAGTCTTCATGTACTGCGTGGAAAGTGGCAACCAG
This sequence comes from Undibacterium sp. TJN25, assembly GCF_049339885.1. Taxonomy (NCBI): domain Bacteria; kingdom Pseudomonadati; phylum Pseudomonadota; class Betaproteobacteria; order Burkholderiales; family Oxalobacteraceae; genus Undibacterium; species Undibacterium sp. TJN25. The sequence goes on from NZ_JBMPPM010000003.1 coordinate 527,812, forward strand.
ACCTTCGATTGCCAGCGAAACGACCAGCACCACGAAAAAACGGGACAGGTAACGCCTGACACGCGTAGGCGCGCTGATGTCCGCATCCCGCACGACCTCTTCTTCAATGATGGTTTCGGCGATCTGCAAGGCAACGACGGCTGCTGCGAGTATGCCAATGGCCTCTATCAGGACTTGCGCTCCCGCTACCCCAAACCCGTCTTGAAATGCGGAAAACCCCAGGCGCGCGGCGACGGCAATCAGCATCAGCGCCGCAGCGGCAAACAACAGCGCCATCACACCGTGGACCGCGCTGAACAAACGCAAGATGATTTTCATGTTACCCCTGTTTGCCGCTGTTGAGATCTTTCGTGGAGAAGTGGCACGATGATAGATAAAACAAGGTATAGCCGATGCAGGCAGGCGGCTGGGGCATCCGTAAGACATGTCCGACCACGCAGAGCTCGCAGCGGCTACAGCCTATAAAGGCTATTCTCCAGAAGCGCGTTGTTCCTTGTCCCGCTCCAGCTTCCGCTTGGCGTCTGCCAGAGGTTTGCTCATGATAACGAACTGCTGTGCTTCCACAACTGCGGCGCCGGCCGGCCTGTTTGACAGGATCATGATGATTTCCGGCGAGGCCCAGCTCTGGTTGCCCTGGTCTTCAGCGCCGAGCAATCCATACTCGTCCGATATCGCCTTGATGAAATTCGCCTTATTCTCAGCATCCGGCGCTGCAAGCAATTTGACTTTGTACAGCCAGTCGGCGTTGTAGCAATATTCGATGGAAGCCAGTTTTGCCGCGCCCAAACTTAAATCCTCGTTGGCCTTGCGATAGCAGTCCGGTTCCGATGGCGTGTTCGGCTCCGCGATGGCCCCGAGTTCTGCACGGCTGGCACCCCATTTCATGGACCTGAAGCCTGTTGGCGTTTGTTTCTCAAACTGCGCATGCGCGATAGGCGGAAGAAAGAGCGCCGATGCGAGAATAAGCTGGGATGTCTTATGCATTGCCTGGGAACCCCGCAGTCAACTCGTGGAATGCCTGATTCTACTCTGCAAATTGTTTTTATTATTATTTTATCGACAATACGGGTTTAGCCAGCGCCTGTGCCTCGTCATTCAGGCGCACCGCGTCCGGTTGCAGGAAAATCATGTCATTGGTTGAGGACAACATTTGCTTGCGCTGATAGCGCTCCAGCGGCGTCCTGGTGTCGTCGCTCTTCGTATCCGGCATCAGCGTTTTCACCAGGTCTTGCGTCAAAGAAGCTTGTTCGGGGGTCGTCGTATCGTCCTTCAGGTGGCCCATTTCATATTTCTGCACGCGGGTGGACTGGCTGGATGACTGGCTCAGGCTGGCCTTGACCAGGATGCCTTTTTTATACGCCATGTCCATGGTGCTGGTTGCCGTGTCGTCTATGGAGTAATAGCTGTAATTTTGCGATGCCGCTGCTTCGGTCAATATTAAAGGCAGATCTGGAATAGTCGACTGGTGGTAGCTTGCCTGCAGCGATGACTGCTGGGTCTGGGAAATGGTCCGGTTGGCTTGGTCGAGGCCTTTAATCTCGGTGCTTTGGGAGGCCTGGTAAGAGAAGCTGTCCTTCTCGCCGGGGCGCATGGGATTGGGGAAGGTCTTGGCCTGCGTGACCGACGCGCTGAAATCGGCAAGCCCGGTCAGCATTGAATGATCCTGGTCTTCCAGCGTGATGGACGGCAGTGCGGCTATCTGGGGCGGCAGCACCGGCCCGTAGTTGCTGTTCATCTCGGTAAATGCATCCTTGAACATGCCCATCAGCGTCGCATCTCCATGGCCGCGAGCGGCGGCCTGGTCGAACTGCTTCAGGTAATTGGCAGTGGCCTTGGCTTGCTGGGACTGGCTTCCCCAGCTCGCAGGCTTGGTCAGGTCCACGCTGATGTTAGCTTCGCCACCCGGTCCGCTCAGACCTACCGTTCTTTTTGCTGCATCGGCATGGAAATCCAGCGACTGATTCTCGCTGGCACCTGTCTGCATGCTGGAATGCAAGTCAACCGAGGCCAATACATTGGGATCAAATTGCGTCAGGCCGTCGAGGTCGATCTTTGGCGGCGAGGAAGCGATGCCGTCAATGGCATCCTGGAAGCCCTTGGACAGCTTGGTCAGCGCACTGCGCTCGTTATCGCTTAACGGTCCGCTGCTTTTCATCTGGATAGCCAAGCCGTTTTCCTGGCTATCCAGCGACAGGCTTACCTTGACACCGCTTTTGGTCGTGATGCTGAGCGTTATCTGGTTCGCGCCCACGCCATGCAGCGATGGCTGCTGTATTGCACCCACCCCGCCATACGGAGTTGCCTGCGCTGCAGCCGGCGCTTGTCGCACTGTTTGCACGGTCTGCGAGAAGTCTGCTCCATCCCCTTTGAGCTGGTCCAGCATGGCCGCACCCAAGCCGGCAAACCGGCCCGTAGGAGCCTGAAAAGCGTAGTTATATGCCATCAGGTAACTGAGCGGATCGCTTGCCTTGGTTTCCCACATCAGCGGCGTGGCCGCTGCCGCCAGCATGCTGGGCAAATCCTGTGCTGAACTGAGCGTGACGATGGCCGACGGCGTTGCCTGGGCTGTCCCTGTGGTACTCGCCCCTCGCGTTGCCGCTGTTGTGCTTGCAGGCGGCGTATATAGCGCCGGGGTCTTGCTGATCGGTGAAAGAGTCGTCATGAATAGATATCCGCCAGTTGGCCGTTCATACACTAACGTCAACAAACTGCAAATCTTTAAGCAAAGCAATGCCGGTAGCTTGCCGGATAGCATCGAATGCACGGGGATAAAGACGCCCGCCGACCGGTATGCAAGGGTGTTATAGCCCGGCGGCGCTGCCGCCTGTCATTGTTGACAGCGTGTTTATTTTTTAATTCAGGGGCAGGATGACGTTGGCAATAAATTAATTTCGATGGCCGGCAGGCGGTTCAATGTGAGATCGTTTATCGCCACAAAAATTACAAGTGACACGTGATGGCGAGCCCGTCAAAAGAGGCCTCGCTACAAGCTCAGGGAGAACATCATGATCATCGGCCGCCGCGCGCTGGGGTTTCGTCTGTCCATTTATTTCCTCGCCTTGCTCAATAGCGGCTGCGTATCGCTCAATCGCTCAAGCACGGACCTGGATCTTGAAACGTCCGGCGCTAATGGCGTACCAGCGTTTGCAGGGGAATTGGGAGAAGCCATCCGGCAGGCGAATATCCAGCGCAATGCCTACTTCGATGCGGTGGACAGGCGGGTGATGGGCCGGCAGGCACTGGGTGTAGGTCTTATCGCGTTGAGCGCCGTGGCGGTTTACCGTGGCGCAGCGGCTGCAACGGATGGACAGCGGGACTGGCTGACGCGTGCCGGCGCAATAGGCGCCGGTGCTTATACCGCAGGCCAGTTTGCGTCGAATAATCCGGCCGACGAGGCTTTCCTGGATGGATACCGGGCGATAAGCTGCTCGATTCTCAGGGTGAGACCGCTCTTGTTTGATACGCGTACTGAACAGTCGGGTGCAGGGCCACTCAGTCTTCCAGACTTTAACAGTGACATCACGGCGCTAAAGGCTGCTGTGGATGAAACGGACAGGCAATTGTCCAAAAGACAGGTTCAATACGATCGATATAAAGAATCTTTGCAAAGGGAAATGCGGAAAATCCAGAGGCCGGTCGATGCAGCCACTTTAAAGAACCCAAAAGCAAGTAGTTCAAAAAAGGATGGGGCAGATCTGGATACGAATCAGACAGACGCCTCCATAAAAGTCGATGATGGCGGCTATGGAAATAACATTAAAAAAGAATTCGCCGCTGTCGTCCGGGAACTGCAAAATGCGCGTGCCCTGCTAAAAAAAGGCACCGCGCTCCAGCAGCGTGTAGCGACTTCCGGTTTTGCGTTACGCAGGCGTGTTGAACTGGTGGTGGCGAATGTCGCCGGCACGGTACAGAAAAATCAGCCCGATCTGCCAAAACTGGCGGTGACTTTAAAAACGATCAGTGATACCGCAAACAGCTTTTCCGATCTCAAACCTGTTCCTGTCGCGGCGGCAGATGCTGCCGATGATGTGAGCACCAGTTCCGCGGCCGAAGCACCGGCCGCAAAAAACAGTGCCGGCAGCGGCGGAGGCGCCGCAAGCCAGTGCAAGGCGCCCGCGCCTGCGGTTGATGCCGCGCCGGCCTCTACCACGGAAGTAAAAACCACTGAAACCACAGTAAAAGGCGGTGTTAGTACGACAACTGAAAAAACCATCAAGACAACTGTGACAAAACCGGAGGCAAGAAAATCAGGAACGGAAACAAAAATAACGGTAACGGTGGCAATAAACCCGGACAGGCTGGAAGGGTATCTCACACTGGACCAAAGGAAAGAGCTGCGCAATAGATTGAGCAAACTATATGTAGCGCACAATCATCTTAACTACAGGATGGCGGCCTTTCAGGAAATAGTGAAGTCGATCAAGAATATCCCAGTTTGCGATATCGGCAATGGAGTAGCGCTCAAGGTTGTTCCTGATACGGAAGAGCTAAAAGCGCAGGCCGGGCAGAAATATAAGTTTTTTGTCAGCGGCGGCATCGGCATTCCCAAGATAGCACTGCTGAACGCCCCCAATGCGAAAGATACCGACGGTCTGCAATTGACGACATCCGTGGACGACGGCCAGGTTGTTGCCACGCTGAGCGTGCCGCAGGATGCGAAAGCGGGCGAGGTGACGCTGCATATTTCTGACGGGGAAGGCTTGCAGGATCGCGATATCAGCATCAATGTGGAGGCATGCACGCCGCCGGCCGGCGACAAGAATAAGGATAAAACCTAGGCAAACCTGTCGTTAGCCAAGTGGTAAACTGGCTGGATTGATGCCCATGCAATATTGCCTGCTTCCCTGCGCATAGCCCCGGTGGCTCGTGCCGGACGAATGGAAAGCCGGCTGCTAAAAAAAAATTTATCTGGCGCTTGACATTCCCATCGTGGGAAGCTTCATCCTTGCAGGTATCAAAACCTTCCAGGAGTTTCGCCATGAGTAAATCCATCACTTTCGATCTGCCCATTTCCGGTATGACCTGCGCCAGTTGCGCGGGCCGGGTGGAGCGCGCGCTGAGCAAAGTCAGCGGCGCCGAGAATGTCAGCGTCAATTTCGCCACCGAACAGGTTCGCCTGCAGGCGCCCCCCGATAGTCTCCCCGCTCTGCTCCAGGCCGTGGATGCGGCAGGATATGCGGTGCCGGGTGGGCATGTCGAACTGGCCATCGGCGGCATGACCTGCGCGTCCTGCGTAGGCCGCATAGAGCGGGCACTGGCCAAATTGCCGGCGGTGAAAAGCGTCAGCGTCAACCTCGCCAGCGAACGCGCGCATATTGAAACGCTGGGCAATGTCGATGCAACGGCCTTGATTGCCGCTGTTGAAAAGGCTGGCTATTCCGCCAGCCCGGTGCAAGATACGCAAGCAACTGCTGACGAACAGCAGCAGCGGCTAAGCAGGGAGCGCTGGTCGCTGCTGCTTGCGATTGGCCTGTCTGTGCCGCTCGTATTGCCGATGCTGCTGGAGCCGCTGGGGCTGCTCGGGCGGCATTGGATGCTGCCTGCCTGGGTACAGTTCGCGCTGGCCACGCCGGTGCAATTCATCCTGGGCGCGCGTTTTTATGTCGCTGCCTGGAAAGCCGTACGCGCCCGCGCCGGCAATATGGACTTGCTGGTGGCGCTTGGCACCAGCGCCGGCTACGGCTTGAGCATCTACGGCTGGGCGAATGCGGCGCCGGGCAGTATGCCGCATCTGTATTTTGAAGCATCAGCAGTGGTTATTGCGCTGGTGCTGCTTGGTAAATATCTGGAAAGCCGGGCCAAGCGCCAGACGTCCAGCGCCATCCGTGCGTTGGAAGCATTGCGTCCGGAACGTGCCGTGCAGCTAATTGATGGGCAGGAGCGTGATGTCGCCATCAGCGCGTTGCGCATCAACGACGTGGTCGTCGTCAGGCCGGGGGAGCGTTTCCCGGTGGACGGCGAAGTCGTTGAAGGCCAAAGCCATGCGGATGAAGCGCTGATCAGCGGAGAGAGCCTGCCTGTGCCCAAACAGCAAGGCGACCGTGTCACCAGCGGCGCCATCAATGGCGAAGGGCGCCTGCTGGTCCGTACTCAGGCGCTGGGCGCCGAAACAGTACTGGCGCAGATCATACGGCTGGTGGAAGATGCACAGGCGGCCAAGGCGCCGATCCAGAAACTGGTGGACAAGGTCAGCCAGATATTCGTTCCGGCAGTGCTGGTGCTGGCATTGCTGACCCTGGCCGGCTGGCTCCTGGCCGGCGCTTCACTGGAAAGTGCGCTGATCAATGCCGTGGCGGTGCTGGTGATCGCCTGCCCTTGTGCGCTGGGCCTGGCAACGCCGACGGCAATCATGGCCGGGACAGGCGTCGCTGCGAAATTCGGCATTCTGATCAAAGACGCAGAAGCGCTGGAACGTGCTCACAACGTCACTTCAGTCGTGTTCGATAAAACTGGCACGCTGACGTCGGGTACGCCGCGCATTGCACATTTCAGTGCTGTACAGGCCACGGAAAACGAAGCACTGCAATGGGCAGGTGCGTTGCAACTTGGCAGTGAGCATCCGCTGGGCAAGGCTGTGCTGGCTGCCTGCAAGGAGCGCAATCTGGAGTTGCCTGAAGTACTGAACAGCCGCTCCCTTGCCGGCCGCGGCATTGCGGGCACAGTGCTGGGTCGCGATCTGGTACTGGGCAACCGGCGCCTGCTGGAAGAAAGCGGCTTGCAAGCTGGAGCTCTGGCGGAATCGGCACAAACCTGGGAGGCCGAAGGCCGCACACTATCCTGGTTGATCGAGCGCGGCGAACAGCCTGCAGTGCTGGGCCTGTTCGCTTTCGGAGATACCTTAAAGCCCGGCGCGCAGCAGGCGGTGGCGCAATTGGCGGCGCGCGGCATCGGCAGCCATCTGCTGACGGGCGATAACTGGGGCAGTGCCCGTGTCGTCGGGCAAGCGCTGGGGATTGCCAACGTGCATGCAGAGGTGCTGCCTGCAGATAAAGCCGCGACGGTCGTCGAACTGAAAAAGCACGGCGTGGTGGCCATGGTAGGGGATGGCATCAATGACGCGCCGGCTCTGGCGGCCGCGGATGTCGGCATCGCCATGGGCGGTGGCACGGATGTGGCGATGCATGCCGCCGGCATTACGCTGATGCGTGGCGACCCCCGTTTGATTCCAGCCGCGCTGGATATCAGCCGCAAAACCTACGCCAAGATCCGGCAAAATTTATTCTGGGCTTTCGTCTACAATCTGATCGGCATTCCACTGGCGGCTTTTGGCTTGCTCAATCCGGTGCTGGCCGGTGCCGCGATGGCCTTATCCAGTGTCAGTGTGGTCAGCAATGCCTTATTGCTCAAGACGTGGAAGCCAAAAGACATCGAGTGATTACGGAGCCGCATCCCACCCTGGCGTTGAGATGCGCTTTACTCATTTTACAGATTGAAGGAATTTCAAGATGAATATAGGACAGGCAGCCAAAGATAGTGGCCTGAGCGCCAAGATGATCCGCTACTACGAATCGATAGGTTTACTGGCAGCGGCCCACCGCAGCGACAGCGGCTATCGCCTCTATGGACAGGATGATCTGCATACACTGGCATTCATCAAGCGCTCCCGGCATCTCGGGTTTTCATTGGAAGAAGTGGGCAAGTTGCTGACGCTCTGGCAGGACCGGGAAAGGGCCAGCTCAGAAGTGAAGGCGCTGGCCCGCGAACATATAGACGCGCTGAACCAGAAGATCAGCGAGCTGAGCGGCATGCGCGAGAGCCTGCAGGACCTGGTGGATCATTGTCATGGAGATCATCGCCCGGATTGCCCCATTCTCAAGGATCTGGCGTCGGGCATCTGCTGCTCGTAGTCTGCTGTGTAGTCAGGCAAATGTCGACTGAATAGATGCAGCCCCATGTTGCGGATACAATGCCTGTCAAATCCATTCTTACCGGAAGATCCTGATGACTTTACTGATGCCGAGGCTGGAACATATTGCGGACCTGACTGTCTTCGTCGATAAGCCGGTAGAGGCGGGCAAGGTGACGGGCCTGAACAGCCGCGGCCTGCGCAGGATTATCCCGATTACCGGGGGTACGGTCAGTGGAAAGCTCAACGGTGACGTGCTGGCTGGTGGCGCCGATTTTCAGATGGTGGTTTCCGATAGCGCTTCCCACCTCGACGCCAGATATATCCTGCAGCTGGATAATGGGGCGCGGGTCTATGTACAAAACCACGCGATCCGTCGCGGACCGGCAGAGCAGATCGCCCGGCTGGTTCGTGGCGAACAGGTGGATCCTGCCCTGATCTACTTTCGTTGTGTGCCTAGCTTCGAAGTTGACCACGACGAACTGCTGTGGTTGACCGACAGTGTGTTTGTCGGCACAGGCGCCCGTTATCCCGACCGCGTCGAAATGGCTTTCTTTCGCGTGGAATAGCGCATCCCGGATTACGCCCCCGCTGAATTCTTGAATATACTGAAGGGCAAGCAGGCAGCTCAGTGGTTTCTGTAAGTTCCCGTGTCATTCTGGCAGGAAGGCATGTCGTTTGAGCCCGTGACCAGCTGCGCTGCAACGGCAAAAAGCTGGCTTTTAAAATGAATGCCCAGCTTTTCGTAAGCCCTTGCGCGGTAAGTTTTTACAGTGGCAAGCGAAACCCCCAAGTCCAGCGCAATGCCTTCGTAGGTTCTGCCGAGCAGCAGGCCGGCGCATACATCCAGCTCGCGGGCGGTCAGGCGCGGGCAATATTCACTTAAAGTGGGCGCCAGCGTTGATCTGCCGAAGCCGGTAAGCGCCACCTGCTTGAGGTTGGCGGAAATGTGTTTCCTGATGCAGGCAATCAGCGGAGCGGAAACCGAACCGATGACCTCCACCTCGCCATCGCTGAATGGAAGACGGTTGTCGAACCGGTAGAAGTTGGTTGCGAAAAAGGAATCGCCTGCTTTGCAAACGATAGAAAGCCGGTCTTGGATGCAATGCCGCGAGTAAATTGCCGCCCTGTGAGCCGGCGAAAATTCAGTGTGATGCGAGTAGGTCATCGCGAGTTCATTGTCTGTCGCCAGCTTCTTGGCCCGGTCAAAGCTGCCATCTTTGGCGTGCAGCTTTTTCTGGTAGCTTTTGAAGCAAGCTGCGCTGACATCGGTTTTTCCGACGCTGGACGACAGGTACATGCGTGGTTCTGCCTCAGTATCCAGTTGATAGACCGAAAAAAAATCCGTACACACCAACTGGTTCAGGCCGGAAATCAGCGTCTTGCCGAATTCATGTTCACCGATTGAATCTATCAGGGGAACAATAAATTGATCCGGTGCGCCAGCCTTGGGCTGGCTATTGAGGTTATCCGCGTGCGGTAAAGTCCAGGCATTCATTTGACGTCTCCTCCGGATTCAGACCCGATATCATCCGCTAAGCTTCATAGGCGGTTGTCAACCTTTTGGTGGACAGACCATATCCAATGATTTCTCCATACTCATAAGAATAAAATACGAGTGTGCAGCGCCAGAAGAGACTAACATAAATAAGAGGCGTGTTGGCCTCCGCCCGGCCTTGCTTGTATACAGGCAACAGCAGCGCGACTTTTTGCACTCATGCGCAGGCGGCTTTCATACTTGGCAAAAATGAAGTGAGTTCTGGATGACGCTCCCGCCCGGCATCACAGCACGTCACCCGGATGCCTGCTTTTGATACACCTATAAATAAAAACGGAGACAGCATCAATGAAGATAGCAAATTCCCTAGGACAAAACGCGGCACATGCTTACGCGAAGCTCTTGATGAGTTCGGCCGTCGCGCTGCTTGCGATACCTGCACATGCCGATATCAATATCGGTGTTATTTTATCTTTGACCGGACCGGCCGCGTCGCTGGGTAAGCCTGCGGAGAATACGATCAAATTGTGGCCGGATCAGATTGCGGGGCAGAAGGTGCATCTGATTGTGCTCAATGATAACAGCGACCCCACTGAAGCGGCCAAACAGGCGTCGCGCCTGATCACGGAAGACAAAGTGGATGTGATTGTCGGGCCTTCGCTGACGCCTCCGTCGATTGCAGCGATGGAGGTGGCCGGCCGCAATGCGACGCCCATCATTGCGCTGGGTGGCGGTAATGCCATTGTCGAACCACAGGAAGGGCCGCGCAAATGGGCCTTCAAAATGCCTGCGCCTGAGGCAATTTCGGTGCAGGCCGTGGTTGACAGCATGATAGCGAAGAAAATTAAAAACGTTGCCGTTATCGCGGTAACAACCAGCTATGGAGAAGGTTTCCTGAAAGCCTTCAACATGCAGGCGCCGGCAAAGGGGCTCAATATTACGGCCGTAGAACGCATTGGCGCCCAGGATGTATCGGCCACTTCGCAGATACTGAAGGTGATGTCGACCAATCCGGATGCTGTATTCATCGTCAGCTTCGGCACGCCTGCAGCGACGCCCCACATTGAGCTCAGCAAACGCGGCTACAAAGGCATGATCTACCAGACGCACGGCGTGGCCAATGGAGACTTCCTGCGGATCGGCGGCAAAGAGGTGGATGGCGCCTACCTCGCGGTGGCACCGGTGCTTGTCGCCGAGCAGTTGCCGGTCAGCGATCCCACTAAAAAACAGGGGGTTGAATATGTGAGCAAATATGAGGCGAAGTACGGCGCCGGCACCCGGTCTCTGTTCGGCTCTACAGCATGGACCGCGCTCAACTGGCTGGAAGCGACCGTGCCGGTAGCATTGAAGAAAGCAAAACCGCAAACTCCGGAATTTCGCCAGGCTTTGCGTGACGCGCTGGAAGGAATGAAAGACGTCGTCAGTCCTGAGGGTGTATTCACGATGAGTCCCGCCAATCATAATGGATTGGATGCCCGCGGCCAGGTCATGGTGAAGATAGAAGCCGGAAAATGGAAGTTGGCTCAGTAACTTAGCTATTCAATTTTCCTGGGCCCGCCTCCCGGGGGGCTTTTCAAATAACCGTTTGCCGGGACAGATATCGCATGGACAGTCTTCATCCACATTTTCGCCCGGCCGTGGCTGGCACGTTTTGCCCTACACACCGCGTTGATTTTTCCTGCATGCAGGATATCAGGGATATGGAGGCGCGAAAGTATGAAGAAGCGGTACCCTTCCAATGCACAGCAAACTTTCTGGCCCATGCTGCCGATACATATGGGCAGACGCCGGCGATTTTTTATCAGCCAAGCGCTGAGCTGGACGATGCTCCGTTAGTATGGTCGTTTGAAGAGTTATGGGATAACGTCAAGCGCGCGGGCAATCTGTTCCGTTCGCTTGGTATCCAGCGCGGAGAACCTGTCGCGCTGCTAGCCCCACATATACCTTCGGCGCAATTCGCTTTTTGGGGTGCGCAACTGGCGGGCTGTGTTTTTCCCATTAATTTTTTATTAAATGCCGAGCATATCGCACAGTTGCTCAAGGCCGCCCATGTAAAAGTGGTCGTCACCCTTGCCGCTACGGATGAGCTTTCAATCAACCAACAGGTGATGAGGGCAGTAGAATTGGCTGGTTGTGTTCAGCATGTGCTGGAAATCGATGTTAATGAACGTACGCGCGCTTCAGGTTCCTTTCAACACTGTGTTCGAGCCAGCTCAAGTGCCTCGGATTTGGTGTCCGAGCTTGCTCCCGATTCCCTGGCTGCGTTGTTTCATACTGGCGGTACAACGGGTCTGCCGAAGATACTCAGGCATAGTCACCGCAATGAAATGCATACAAGCTGGTTCGGAGCGATGTACTACGGAATGAAAGCCGGTGATGTGATCTTGAACGGCTTTCCGCTATTTCATGTTGCAGGCACCTTCGTGTACGGACTTGCGCCACTTGCAGCGGGGGCAGCCTTGTTTTTGCCGACACTGACGGGGATGCGCAATCAGGCATTCGTCAAGAATATATGGGCTTTTGCGGAGAAACACGGTATCAGCCATCTGGGCTGTGTACCTACCGTATTATCGGCATTATTGGCGGTGCCAAGGCTGGAAGGGCAGGCCGGCAGTGTCCGTCTCGCGTTGACCGGCGGTTCGCCGCTGTCCAATGAGCTGGCCTGTAACTTTGAAAGCCTGCACCATATTCCGGTCAGGAATATTTTCGGGATGACGGAATGCGCCGGCATCGTCTCTATCGAGCCCACACTTGCCGGCCGCCATGCAGGGTCGGCCGGCCTTCGACTGCCATTTTCTGAAGTGGCCGCCATCCCCTTGGGCTGCCTCGACGGCGCGGGTGGGGAGGGCACCGGGGAGCTTACCGTATTTTGCAAGAGCGACGAGCTGGGAGTCATTGCGATCCGTGGGCCGCATGTCAGCGAAGGCTATCTTGACCCTGCGCTCAATCCGGGCACTTTTACGAGGGATAAGTGGCTTTTGTCAGGTGATCTTGGATATATCGATCAGCACGGATACCTCTACCTGACAGGGCGCTCTAAAGACCTGATCATCCGCAGCGGCCATAATATTGATCCCGGCATGGTCGAGGAGGCTTTTCTCAAGAACCCGGCAGTAAGTGCCTGTGCCGTAGTCGGAGAACCGGATAGTTATGCGGGCGAGCTGCCTGTGGCTTTTGTTATCCTGAAGAATCCCGAGGGTGCGAGTCCCTCGTCGTTGCTGGCGGAATTGGCCTTGCATATCCACGAGCGTCCTGCCATGCCGAAGAGGGTAGTCATACTCGACGTTTTGCCCACTACGCCGGTAGGTAAAGTGTACAAGCCCGCGCTGCGCGCACTTGCTGCGACGGAAAAAATCCGGGAGCTGCTTGCAGGGCTCGATTTTGGCGCCGCAGTCGGCGTATCTTGTACGGCGGATGCGGGCGGCATCGTGGCGATGCTGCAGGCCGGCGTCCAAGATTTACCCTTGCTGAAAAAGACACTTGCGGGCTTTCCTGTGCGATTGGAGTTTTGTTGAGCCGTGCTCCAGACCATCCCAGGGCCGGCAAATCACCGCATTCGGGAAACCTCGATAATGGAAGCAGAGAGCCATGACATCCGTATTGAAATATGAAGTAGAGGGCAGCATTGCAACCCTTACCTTGAACCGTCCAGAAGTACACAATGCGCTGGATCCGGAGCTACTGTGCCGCTTCGTCGATGCATTGGCGGACTTTGACCGCAATCCCCAGTTGCGTGTGGCGATAATTACGGGAGCCGGTGCTCAGGCATTTTGTGCAGGGGGTGACCTTGGCTCGACTTTACCTTTACTGACCGGAGACCGGACGCCTCAAAATGCGTGGGAACAGCGCCTGCTGGACGATCCTGCAGTAAAGACCATTGCTCCCTTGAGAGAACGCCCCATAAACAAACCCGTTATCGCCGCTGTCAACGGCCTCTGCATGGCGGCGGGAGCTGAGATCATGCTGGGGACGGACATCCGGGTAATTGCAGAGCATGCGACGGTAGCTTGGCCGGAAGTCAGGCGTGGCCTGATTCCTTTCGCGGGATCGCTAGTACGCCTTTCCCGTCATATTCCTTATTGCCATGCAATGGAGTTGCTGCTGACCGGATGCGTAATCAGCGCTGCAGATGCGTTGCGCATGGGGCTCGTTAACCACGTCGTTCCTGGCGAGCAGGTAATGACGCGCGCGATGGAGATTGCGCAAAAAATTGCCGCCAACGCTCCGCTCGCAGTACAGCAGATTAAACGTGTAGCGATACAGGCGGACGGGTCTACCCTCGCGGCCGGCTTTCAAATGGAGGAAGAAGGTTTCCGTACCGTCATGGGTTCCGCGGACGCCCGGGAGGGAGCGCGGGCTTTCATGGAAAAGAGAGCGCCGGCCTACACGGGAAAATGACAGGCCTGACGTCCGGGAGCCGTAGCCGTATTACGCTATCGCCTTCAGCAGGCGCACCATGCGCGCAAAGGTCTTGCCGTACGGCGGATAGAGCAGGCTGACACCGTTCATCCTGCTTTGGTAAAAGACCGGTTTTTCCTTGCTCAGCGTGCGGAAACCCCATTCACCGTGGTAGGCGCCCATGCCGCTGGCGCCAACGCCGCCGAAAGGCTGTGATTCCTGGCTCAGGTGCCACAGGCAATCGTTGATCGTCACACCGCCGGATACGGTTTTCTCCAGTACCAGGTCGCGGCTGGCATTGTCGGTGCCGTACCAGTACAGCGCCAGCGGGCGCTCGCGTTCATTGATGAAGTCTATCGCTTCGCGTACATCGTCCTTGTAGGTCACTACAGGCAGCAGCGGTCCAAAAATTTCCTCTTGCATGATGCGCATGCCGGGCGTTGCGTTCAGCACCAGCATTGGCGGCAGCTTGCGGTTGCCTGGTTCCTTGCCCTTTTCCGGCACGGCGGAACCTGTCAGCGGCACCAGTTGCGCGCCGTGTTCGGCAGCGTCTGCCAGAAGGTCGTTGAGTCTGCCGAAATGGCGGTCATTGATGATGGCGGTGTAATCCGGGTTGTCGTCCAGTGTCGGGTACATTTTGCTGGCGGCGGCAATCAAGGCCCTTACCAGTTCGTCGCGCTTGCTTTCCGCCACCAGCAGGTAGTCTGGCGCAATGCAGGTCTGCCCTGCATTGAGCAGCTTGCCGAATGCGAGGCTGCCTGCGGTGGCCTTGATGTCGGCGCTGGCATCGACGATTGCCGGGGATTTTCCGCCCAGCTCCAGCGTCACCGGGGTCAGGTTCTTTGCCGCCGCAATGGCAACCTGTCTGCCGGTAGCGGTAGAGCCGGTAAATACCAGGTGGTCGAAGCGCAATTCGGAAAATGCTTTGCCGACCTCCATGCTGCCGGGCACTACGACCATTTCATCGGCGCTGAAATATTCGCCAACCAGCTTTGCCAGCAACGCTGAATAACGCGGTGTGAATTCGGAGGGTTTCAGCATTACGCGGTTGCCGGCGGCGAAGGCGGCAATCGCCGGGCCTATTGCCAGCTGGTGCGGATAATTCCACGGTGCGATGATGCCGACCACGCCCAGCGCCTGGCTCATCAGCCGGTTTTTTGCGGGCAGGTATTGCAATGCGGTAGCGGCCCGCCGCGGTTTCATCCAGCCGGCCAGGTGGCGCTTGGTATGCTTGATGGAAGAGACGATCAGCGACAGGTCCGCCAGCTCGGTCTCCTGCCGGGAGCGGTGGCCAAAATCGGCGCTGATGGCTTCGTTGATTTCATCGGCATGGCGCTCGGTCAGCGTCGCCAGGCGGCTCAGCCAGTCGCGGCGCTGTTCCAGGCTGGGGTTGGGGGCGGCGCGGTAAGCCGCGCGCAGCCGCTCCAATGCGGCATCCAGTGTCTGGGCGATCACTTCCGGTGCGGGGTTCATATCCATGTCTGTCTCCTCGTTTTTATAGTGGGCCTGTTTCCCCGGTAACAGGAAAACGGGTTGTCAGGCTTTCAGCATTTTAATTTAATCCGCATCGGCTGCTGCGTCAAATACAACATTGCCGCTTGCGGGCTCCGCTGCTCTGGGTGCGCTAGCTTGCCATAGGGAATCCACGTAGGGCACGATATATGGCGCAGGCTAGAGTAATCCTTCTATTTCCCCCGAGCATCCTTCTGATCGGGCAATTTCATAGCTGCCGCAAATACTGGCCGGCGGCCGGGCCGGAGACCTCTCCTTCATTTTCTTCCGGAAAGCAGACAGGAAATTGATCGCAGCCGTTGCATTTCGGAGGCCGCAGGCCAGACATACCGTGGCGGCGACCGAGTTCGGCAAACAGGAATTTCTTCCACTTATAGTTATGCACATTGCCCGCATACAAGGCCGGGAAAAATAGGCGCAGCAGCGCAGAGACATCGCTGCGGCCCGACATTCCCAGGTCTTGCCACAGGTGGCGGCTGCCAAAGCCGGCGGCGGCGATAGCACGGGCCAGCCATTCGGTCTGCATGCCGCCTGCGATGCAGTTGTCCAGCAGCAATTGGACCATCTCCCTGAACAGTTCGGGGCCGGTGCTGGCGATGGCAGCACAGTCATGTTCGGGGATGGCGGTGTATGCCCGCAGCAAGGCAGGGTACTGGCTCAGCATATCCGCGTAAGCCCGGTAATTCAGGCCCAGTGTCGCAGCAAACGGTGGCAGCAGGCCTTGCCGCGCGTGTTCCAGCACGGCAGCGACAGCGGCCAACGCCAGATGCGCGGGCTCCGGCTGACCGTTTGCGGGTTTGCTTGTGTTCATGCATTCATACGGGGTTTTTGTATCGTTTTTTATGCCCGGGAGCAGATTTTTTAATTGTACGTTATATTCCAATTTATATAACGAAGGCGGCAAGAATTTCCCCGACCTGTCAATTTCTGGTTTCACAGGGTAAGGAATGCGGTGCTGCACCGACATACTGTGGAAACGAATGTGGATGCCCTGCACATGCAGGGCTGATGGATATTTTGTTACAACATTTCTTAAAGGCTGTTGATGATAATCGCACTGTTGGCATTTCTGGGCGGCGTACTGACGATACTCAGTCCCTGCATATTGCCAGTTCTTCCCTTTGTCTTTGCCAGGGCCGATCAGCCCTTTCTCAAAAGCACCCTGCCTATGCTGCTGGGGATGGCCGTCACGTTTGCCGGCATCGCTACGCTGGCAGCAGTCGGCGGCGCCTGGGCCGTGCATGTCAACCAGTACGGCCGGGTATTGTCGCTGGTGCTGATGGCGGCGTTTGCGCTGACGCTGCTGTCGCGTAGTCTGGCAGACCGCATGATGCGGCCCTTTGTCGCGATGGGCAGCCGCCTGTCCGCGTCTTCGGACGGCGGAGCGCCTGAAACCAGCGTACTGCGTTCACTGTTGCTGGGCTTTGCAACCGGGCTGCTGTGGGCTCCCTGCGCGGGCCCCATCCTGGGCATCGTGCTGACCGGCGCTGCTATCTCGGGGCCGAACACGCAGACGACATTGCTGTTGCTGGCTTATGCGGCAGGTGCGGCGACATCGCTGGGCGTGGCGATTTTTGCCGGCAACCGCTTGTTTACATCGATGAAAAAGACCTTCGGCGCCGGCGAATGGATACGACGTATCCTGGGTGTCGCCATCTTGCTGGCGGTTGCCGCCATTGCTTTCGGGTGGGACACGCAGGTGCTGACGCGCCTGTCGCTGGAAAGCACCAACAAGCTGGAACAGTCGCTGATCAATGCCATCAACCCGCCGGCTGCGCAAGACGCCAGCATGGCGATGAGCGGCGCAGCAGGAGGTTCCATGGCCGGCCAGAATTCAATGATGATGAGCAGCCAGGCGCCGCACGGCTTGCCGGTGCAGGGAGATTTTCCTGCGCTGACCAGTCCTGGCCCTTGGCTGAATTCACCGCCGCTGACGCGCGAAGGTTTGCGCGGCAAGGTTGTGCTGGTTGATTTCTGGACCTATTCCTGCATCAATTGCCTGCGCACTCTGCCTTACCTGAAAACCTGGTATGACAAGTACAAGGACCACGGCCTCGTCATCATCGGCGTGCATGCACCTGAGTTTGCGTTTGAAAAAGACCTTGGCAATGTGCGTAGCGCGGTGGCGGACCTGGGGGTCAAGTATCCGGTCGTGCTGGACAATAATTACGACATCTGGCAGGCGTTCAATAACCGCTTCTGGCCTGCGCACTATTTCATCGACGCCGCCGGAAAGATCCGCAGCCATCACTTTGGCGAAGGCGATTACGATGAAGCCGAGCACACCATACGCGAGTTGCTGACGGAAGCCGGTGTCAAGGATTTGCCGCCCGATTCCAGGGCGGTAGCCGGCGCCACCGGCATACAGGCAGCGGCGGACGAAGCGCATGTCCAGTCGCAGGAAACCTATGTCGGTTATGAGCGTGCCGCCAACTTCGTCACGTCGACGAAGCTGGTACAGGACCAGGTTGCTGCGTATGCAATGCCGCCGGCATTGCAGTTAAACCAGTGGGGCCTGGAAGGAAAATGGCTGGTGGACAGGGAGAAAGCAACGCTGGACAGCGCACCGGGAAAAATCGTATTCAGGTTCTATGCGCGTGACCTGCATCTGGTGCTGGGCCCCGGCAAGGATGGCAAGCCAGTCCGTTTCCGCGTGCTGCTGGATGGCGTAGCGCCGGCGGCGGACCATGGCGTTGATACCGATGAAAAAGGGAATGGCGTGGTGAAGGAACAGCGGCTTTATCAGCTGATACGGCAGAGTAAAACCATAGGCGAGCACACTTTCTCCATCGAATTCCTAGATAAGGATTTGCAGGCGTTTGCTTTTACTTTTGGCTAAAAAACAGTACTCAGGCAAGGAGGCCGCCGCCACAGGGCGGCGGGCCGTCCCGGCCTCGTAGATCAGTAGGTGACAGTGACTACGACCGAGTCGGTGAAAGTGCCGATGGCACCCGGTGTCTGGCCGGATGGGATACGCGCATACACGCTGCTGTTGGTGGAGGAACCGGTACCGATCATGGCGACGCCTGTCAATGCAGTATTACCCCAGGTAGTGGCGCGTCCGGAATCCTGATACAGGCTGTAGTTCAGGTAGGAGGGGCTGCCGCCGCCGCTGGACAGACGGCGTTGCGGTGTCGTGTCAGTGGAACCCGATGCTGCGTGGGCGCCCTGGCCGAGAGTAATGACGGCCGGCATTGCCAATGTGCAGCTGGTGCTGATGGAGGCGCTGACGTCCTGGTTGGTGCTGGCGTTCAGGTTCAAAGGATCATACGTGGTGGTGAAACCGGTCGCGCTGACGGTGCAGCTGTTGGCGATCGTCACGGTATTGGTCATCGTCGCGGTGACGGTGGATACTGCATGAGCGGGGTTTGCAAAAGCGATCAACAGGATGCCGGAAGACACTGCGAAAAATAACTGGGCTGCTTTGCTGCCGTTAAATTGTGATGTGGTTTTCATATTGGTCTCACTGAGGAAAGTTTTCAAAAGGATGCTGTATGGAAATTAGCTTACATCTTTCAATCGCCTCAGTGTCGCCGGTCTAACAATGTTTAATGATTCAAGGCAACATAGTGAAGTTATCTGACATTGTTTAATACTTTTCTCGGATGAAATGAACATGAAGCGAAAAACAGCGGCAATTTTATTGTTAAGCATGTAAGTATCCATGCCAATTACTTAATGTTTGAGATCAAGCGGTACATGATGCTGGCCGCTTCAGGACTTCGACGGGCTCGGTGGTATTGATGGAATAGATGCAGGTTGCACGCCAGCACAGTGCATATGCCGTCGCGCAGGATGGAGGTCGCGGTAGAAGCCGAACGCGCTTGATCAGCACATCCGGGGTGCCACCAGCGTATAGGCGTGTATAACGCCGCTGCTGTTCTACATTGCATCATCAATATTGCGGATCAGCCGGTCCCGTATGGCCTGGGTTGGCACGACGCCGCATTGCGAAGTACTCTCATGAATAAAAATGAGAACCATTACTATTCGTGGTAACATGTCAATTGCTCCCAGGTCACTAAGCGCTCGTACTTAGAAAACGCTTAACCGCCATGCCGCACACTCCTGTGCTGCCGTCATTGCCGGCAGCTGCAAGCGAGACGCGCAGGCCGGCAGCCGGAGAGGCGCAAAAATAATCACCTGTAGCCAACATTCGCATAGCCACGTTTCTTAGCGACGTTTATACCGCAGCAGACCCATGTTCAAAAAAATCTGGTTTCAAATTCACTGGTTCCTGGGAATTACCGCCGGTACCGTGATGATCGTCATAGGCGTTACCGGCGCCCTGTTAAGCTTCCACGAAGAAATCGTGGATGCGCTCAATCCTGGCATCGTGCATGTAGCGCCTGTCGCCACACCGATGCTCGCGCCGGAGCAATTGCTGGGCAAGATCCGGGCGCTGGACCCTGAGCGGCGCATCGTCACGCTGGCGATTTCGGCTGAAGCAGGCGAGTCGGCCAAGATTACCTATGCGCCGCCGCTGGGTGTTCGGCGTGGCGAGATACGCTATGCGAACCCGTACACCGGCGAGCTGCTGCCGCGCGCCGCAGGCCAGGATTTTTTTGAATGGGTGGAGCAGCTGCACCGCTGGCTGCTGCTGCCTACCGAGACTGGCAAGCTCGTTGCCGGCGTCATCGCTGCCTGCCTGTTCGTGCTGGCGCTGTCGGGCCTGTATATGCGCTGGCCGCGCAAGCCGCTGTCGCTGCGTTCCTGGTTCCGGCTGGATTTTGCACTGACCGGGCGCTCTTTCCTGTGGAACCTGCACTCCGTCATCGGCACCTGCGCACTGCTGATGTACCTGGTGTCCACGGTCACCGGCATGTACTGGGCTTTCGACTGGTTCAAGCAAGGCTTGAATACGATAGCCGGCGAAGCCGTCGCTCCGCGCAGGGTACCGCCGGTGCAGGCAGAGAAAAAAGTCGGCAAGCCGAAAAAAGCCGAAGCGCCGGCAGACCTGACGCTGGCCTGGGAAGTGTTCCAGAAAGAAGGCGGCCCATACAGCAAGCTCAGCATCCGCATGCCCGACAAGGCAGGGCAGCCGGTACAGATTACCTACCTGGACCCGAACCCGCCGCATGAGCAGGCGCGCAACCGCATTTCCATCGAACCACTGACCGGCAAGGTCACGCAGAATCTGCGTTACGCCGATAAAACCACCGGCGGCAAGGCCATCGCCGCGATCTATCCGCTGCACATGGGCACTTATTTCGGTCTGCCGGGCAGGATCTTCATGACCATCGCCGCGCTGGTGCTGCCGCTGTTTTCCATCACCGGTTGGATGCTGTACCTAGACCGGCGCAGGAAAAAACGCCAGGTCAGGGCGGAGCAGGCAATCTTGCGCGCCGGCGCGCGCGGTCTGGCTGCGGCCGGCTCTGTCCAGGTGGCCAGCCAGGACCAGGTGCTGCTGGCCTTCGCCACGCAATCGGGCCGGGCCGAAGGGCTGGCGTGGCGCACTGCGGCAGCCTTGCAGAATGACGGCGTGGACACCACGGTGCTGTCGCTGTCGCAGCTGGATACAGAAAAACTGCGGCACTACCACCGCGTGCTGTTCGTCGTCTCCACCTTCGGCGAAGGCGAACCGCCGGACGCTGCGCGCAAATTCGCCAGGCAGCTGACACACCAGCCCGCCAGCGGCCTGGCGCATGTGCAGTACGGCATGCTGGCGCTGGGCGATAGCAACTATGAAAAATTCTGTGGTTTCGGGCATACGCTGGACCACTGGCTGCGCAACCAGGGTGCGCAAGCCCTGTTCCCGATGATAGAAGCGGACAATAGCGATGCGCAGGCATTGTCGCGCTGGCAAAAGCAGCTGGCGGGCCTGAGCGGCAAGGCGGAATCTGCGAATGATGCGTCCGCTGTAAAGGGATATGTACAGGAAACGCCTTACCGCGCATGGCAATTGCTGGAGCGCCGACTCTTGAACCCGCATAGCCTGGGCGAACCCATCTATCACCTTGAGCTGGCTGCCGGCGGTGCAGCGGCCCAGTGGCAGCCGGGCGCGCTGGCAGAAGTGCTGCCGCGCCATGCGCCGGACCGCATTGCGCTGTTGCTGGGGCGGTTAGGCCTGGATGGCGCGGCGCCCGTGCAGTATCAGGGCAAGACAAGTACGCTGGCCGAGGCGCTGGCCTGCAGCAACCTGCCGTCTGCCGGCGAACTCGGCGGGATGCATGCGCAGCAGCTGGCAGATACGCTGAAACCGCTGGTGTCGCGCCGCTATTCGGTGGCGTCGGTCGAGGCAGAAGGCAGGGTCCACCTGCTGGTGCGGCAGAACAGGCATGAAGACGGTCTCGGCGTATCGTCCGGCTGGCTGACCGAATACATGCCAACGGGCGGCAACATCGACCTGCGCCTTCTGGCGAACCCCGCATTTGAACTGGCGGCAGGCGACCAGCCCTGCATCTTCATCGGCAACGGTTCCGGTCTGGCCGGCTTGCGCGGCCTGCTGCGCGCGCGTATCGCGCAGGGGCAGCACCGCAACTGGCTGCTGTTTGGCGAGCGCCAGTTTGCCCATGATTTCCATTACCGCGACGAAATCGGGCAATGGCAGGCAGACGGCGCGCTGAGCCATGTGGACCTGGCGTTCTCGCGCGACCAGCCGCAGCGCATCTACGTGCAGGACAAGCTGGCCGAGAATGCGGAACGCTTGCGCGAGTGGGTAGAGCAGGGCGCCGTGATCTATGTTTGCGGCAGCCTGCGCGGCATGGCCGCGGGCGTGGATGCGGTACTGACCGATATCCTGGGCGAAGCCGCGCTGGGCGACCTGATCGCGGAAGGTCGCTACAGGCGCGACGTGTACTGACCCTGCGCGCGTCGCAGAGTTGCCCCAAGAGCCATCCGGTTTGTCACGGATGGCTTTTTTATAAGCCGAATGTCGATATTGAAATTATTCTTTTTACATTAAATTCACTCAATGGGGCAGCTTTCATGCGCGCCAAGGGGCCTGCGCTGAAAATACTTCACCCAGCGGCTGAATGGAATTCCGCCATGGCGCCGCTGTTTTGCCCTACACTTTCCGCACATTGATACATCAAACGATATAACCGGAACGGAGAAACAGCATGCCTGTCATTACCTGCGTAGAAGATTTACGCGTTCTCGCCAAGAAACGGGTGCCGAAAGCTTTTTACGACTACGCCGACAGCGGTTCCTATACCGAAAGCACCTACCGCGCCAATACCGATGACCTGGCCCGTATCAAACTGCGGCAGCGGGTCGCCATCAATGTTGACCAGCGCAGCACCCGCACGACGATGATAGGCCATGACGTGACGATGCCGGTTGCGATCGCGCCGACCGGGCTGACCGGCATGCAGTGGGCCAACGGTGAAATGCTGGGCGCCATCGCCGCGGAAAAATTCGGCATTCCATTCACGCTGTCCACGATGAGCATCTGTTCGATAGAAGACGTGGCCAGCGTCACCACCAAGCCATTCTGGTTCCAGCTGTACGTGATGCGCGACCGCGGTTTTGTGCGGGAGATGATACAGCGCGCCAAGAACGCGAAATGCTCGGCGCTGGTATTGACGCTGGATTTGCAGATACTCGGCCAGCGCCATAAGGACATCAAGAACGGCATGTCGGTGCCGCCGCGCATCACCATCGCCAACCTGATCGACCTGGCCAGCAAACCTGGCTGGGCGCTGCGCGCGCTGACAGGCCGCAAGACCTTCGGCAACCTGGCGGGCCATGTGCAGGGCGGCGCCAGCGGCATACAGACGCTGAGCCAGTGGACCGCCAGCCAGTTCGACCCCACGCTGTCATGGGAAGACGTCGCCTGGATCAAGCAGGAGTGGGGCGGCAAGCTGATCCTGAAAGGCATCCTGGATGTGGAAGACGCGAAACTGGCAGTGGCTTCCGGCGCCGATGCGCTGGTGGTCAGTAACCATGGCGGCCGCCAGCTGGACAGCGCAATGTCGTCAGTGCAAGCCTTGCCGGCCATCGTGGAAGCGGTCGGCGACCAGATTGAAGTATGGTTTGACGGCGGCATCCGCACCGGCCAGGACATCCTGAAAGCGACGGCATTGGGCGCCAAAGGCACGATGATAGGCCGGGCTTTCCTGTATAGCCTGGGTGCGATGGGCGAAGAAGGGGTGACCAAAATGCTGGAAATCCTGCACAAGGAACTGGACGTCAGCATGGCGCTGACCGGCACCAAGGACATCCGACAGGTCAACCTGCAAAACCTTGCGGTTTATTAATTCATTCCGGCCGTTGCCAGCCGCCGGCCAAACGGCCGCATAGCGGCAGGCGACAGCGCCGCTTTACGGCTATCCTATAGTCTTTCGCCGAAACGCTGAGGATAGCCGCGCATGCAAGTCTTCCATAACCCCGTTCATCACCTGCACCAGGGCCGCCATGAAATGTTTCGCGGCCGCCTGGTGCCTTGCCACGAAGTGCCGGACCGGCTGGACCACGTGCTGGCCGAATTGCAGCGCCGCCCCGTCGGCTCGCTGCACACACCGCCGGAGGTGACCATCGCCGAGCTGGAGCGCATCCACAGCCGCCGCTACCTGGATTTCCTGGCCGGCGCATGGGACGAATGGGTGGCGCTGGACCCGGCCAATGCGGAAATCGATGCGCTGCCTTCGGTTTGGCCCACGCGCAGCTTCCGGCACGACGTACTGCCGGATAATTTCGCCGCCCGCATGGGCCTGTTTTCTTTCGACGCCGGCACGCCGCTGACGGCAGGCACCTGGACCGCTGCAAGGGCGGGCGCCGCCTGCGCGATCTCGGCGGCACGTGCAGTTGCTTCCGGCACGGCGGCCGCGCCGCGCCATGCATTTGCGCTGAGCCGTCCACCGGGGCATCACGCGGGCGCCGATTTTTTCGGCGGTTACTGCTTCCTCAACAATGCCGCGCTGGCGGTGCAGACACTGTTGGACAGCGGTCTGCACAGAGTCGCCGTGCTGGACGTGGACTACCACCACGGCAATGGCACGCAAAGCATCTTTTATGAGCGCAGCGACGTGCTGACTGTGTCGCTGCATGGCGATCCGCGCACCGAATATCCATTTTTCCTCGGTTATGCGGACGAGCGCGGCGCCGGTCCCGGGCTGGGTTACAACCTGAACTTTCCCCTGCCGCGCGGTACTGCATTCCCGGCCTGGCGCCAAGTATTGCAAAGCGGGCTGGAGGCGGTCCGCCGCTTCGGCGCGCAGGCGCTGGTCGTGTCGCTCGGCGTCGATACCTTCGAGGGCGATCCCATTTCCGGGTTTGCCTTGCGTACGGCCGATTACCTGCAGGTCGGACAGGCGATTGCCTCCGCAGGCTTGCCGACGGTATTCATCTTTGAAGGCGGTTATGCTGTGGCCGAGGTTGGGATCAACGTCGTCAATGTGCTGCAGGGTTTCGGCGGCTGAACCTGCTGGTCTGCCTCAGGTATTCGCATTTCCGCAACGGCTATGCATGATTCTGCGTGATTGCGGGCAGGGCGCGCGCGTACGCCGACACAGCTGCGCCTAAAACTATTACACTGCGTGCATCGACAACGACTCCGTACCGCCATGCCTATCCAGCCCGATCAAAGTGTAGACGCCGACATGTTCGAACTGGCGCCGGTTTCGTTGTGGCTGGAAGATTTCAGCGGCGTCCGGCAATTGATGGAGCAGTGGCGCGCGCAGGGGATCACCGACCTGCGTGGTTACCTGCTGCAAGACCCGGAACGCATCAGCGCCTGTTCGCGGCAGATCCGCGTGCTGAAGGTCAACCGCAAGACGCTGAGCCTGTTTGAGGCGGACGACCTGCAGCATCTGGTCGGCAATCTTGGCCGCATCTTCCGTGACGATATGCTGGCTACGCACGTTGACCAGCTGGTTCAGCTATGGGACGGCAAACAGATATTTTCCAGCAATACAGTGAACTACAGCCTGTCCGGCAAGCGCCTGGACATACAACTGAACGGCAGCGTGCTGCCCGGTTATGAAAGCAGCTGGGAACGCGTGCTGGTAGCGATAGAAAATGTCAGCGAACGCGAGAGCGCCCGGCGCAAGCTTGCCGCGAGTGAAGACTATGCGCGCGGCTTGTTCGAGCATTCGCCGGTGTCGCTGTGGGTCGAAGACTTCAGTCACATAAAAACGCTGTTCGACGAACTGCGCGAGCGCGGCATCAGCGATTTTCGCACCTTCACCGACGTGCATCCGGAATTTGTCGAACGCTGCATGCAGGAGATCAGGATCATCGATGTCAACCAGCAGACGCTGAGCATGTTCGCGTCGCCCGACAAGCCGACGCTGCTGCGCAGCCTGAGTGAAATCTTCCACGACGATCTGCAACCGCATTTCAAGGAACAACTGATCGACCTGTGGAACGGCAAGCAGTTTCACCAGCGCGAAGTGGTCAACTATGCGTTGACCGGCGAACAATTGCATGTACACCTGCAATTTTCCATTTTGCCCGGCCATGAAAAAAACTGGGACCAGATATTGATTGCGCTGACCGATATCTCTGCTCGCAAAAAGGCCGAGGCTTACCTGGAATTCCTGGGCAAGCACGATGCACTGACCAAGCTGCATAACCGCGCCTTCATGGTGGACGAACTGAACCGGCTGGAACGCAAAGGTCCGCACCCGGTTACGATCATCATCGGCGATCTCAACGGGCTGAAGGAAGCGAATGATCAGCTGGGCCATGCGGCGGGCGATTCGCTGCTGCGCCGCGTGGGCGAGGTTCTCGGCAAGGCGGTCGATAAACCCAACCACGCCGCCCGCATAGGCGGCGACGAATTCGCCATCATCATGCCGGCCAGCGAAGAAAGGGACGCGCTGGCGCTGATAGACAGTATCCAGGAGCTGATAGAAATCAACAACCAGTTCTACTCAGGTTCCGTACTCAGCATCTCGATGGGTTCCGCCACCAGCCAGCCCGGAGAACGCCTGGAGGCCGTTGTGCAAAGAGCCGACCAGATGATGTACCGGGGCAAGCGCGCATATTATGCCGCAGTCAAAGGTTCCGACAGGCGACATGAAAATAGCTAACGGTAACTGATGCTGAGACAGGTAGTACGGCAGCATCCGGTTCGGTTGCGCCGTGGGGCCACGGCGCACAACGGCGCACATAAGCTGCGCCAATTGTGTACAACTGTGTCGTAACAACTTGCAACACATTTCCCGTCAACAGAATGAAACCCATCCCCGTTATATGAGCACGTAAGGACTGCTTACGATAACCACCAGATAGGGACACACCATGAACAAGCTGATCGCCACCCTCGTTGCTGCTACCTTTGCTATGGGTACAGCGTTCGCTCAAACACCAGCCAAGCCAGCCGCTCCTGCTGCGCCCGCCGCTTCCGCGAAAGCCGCCACATCGGCCACCGCCGCTGCTCCGGCCGCACCTGCTGCAAGCGCATCCGCTGCTGCACCGGCTGAAAAAACAGCCAAGAAAACCAAGCACGCAAAAGGCAGCAAGCACGTCGCCAAGGATGCGAAGAAAGACATGACGGCAGAAACAGCGAAGCCAGCGCCTACCAAATAAGCGTATTGCTGCAAGGGCCGCATCTGCGGTAAAAAAATCCGGCATATATGCCGGATTTTTTATTGGCGGTACAGGTTACCGGCCGGATCGCCCGATGTCACATATGCCAACCAGAAGAACGGATGGCGAAAGCGCGGATCGGCCTTGCCTTGTCTATTTTTTTTGGAATGCAGACCGGCGAGTTTCGATGATAGGGCGAGCCCAGCGCGGCGCACGTCACTAATATTCCCACAGTGGCGTAAGGGCGACGCCGCGCCTCAGACAATTCACTACACTTCAGATAATCCGCCGCGCTTGCGGCATTTCGCTGCCCTGTACTGCCTCGTCTTCAGCGAAATGCGCCGGATGCTGGTAGCATCATCATATTTTTGCGGTGCAATATTTTAGGTGTAGATAAAAATGGCTAGCCAAATTGCCAATAAAACGAACAATGAAGTAGTCGAGAGGGATGGCTTGCCGGATGCGGAACGGCGCTGGGCTATGGTTTCCGTGGCCATCGGCGTCAGCATGGCAACGCTGGATACGGCGATCGCCAATACTGCGCTGCCCAATATTGCCGCCCAGCTGAATGCGACACCGGCCGATTCTGTGTGGATCGTCAACGTTTACCAGCTGGCGATGGTGGCCACGCTGCTGCCGTTTGCCGCATTGGGTGAAATTTTCAGCTATCGACGCATCTGTATTTTCGGCCTGGCCCTGTTCACGATTGCGTCGCTGGGCTGTGCCTGTGCGTGGAATTTGCCTTCGCTGATTGTCGCGCGGCTGTTCCAGGGTATTGGCGCGAGCGCCATCATGGGGGTGAACACGGCAATGCTACGGCTGATCTATCCTTCCCGGCTGCTGGGGCGGGGATTCGGTTTCAACTCGCTGGTGGTGGCGGTGGGCTTTGCCGTCGGGCCGACACTGGCATCGGTGATATTGTCGATTGCATCATGGTCCTGGCTGTTTGCCATTAATGTACCGCTGGGCGTGGTCGCAGTGTTCCTGGCGCGCAAGGCGCTACCGGTAACCAAGGCCGCCAGTCACAAGTTCGATGCGTTGACGGCGCTTTACAATGTGGGCGCCTTCGGCATGCTGATCCTGCTGTTCGGCGATGCCGCGCACATGGTGGATGTGAAGACCATCGTACTGGAAGCGGGTGGGACACTGATGTTTTTCTTCCTGCTGCTGCGGCGGCAGGCCGGGCATGAGGCGCCGATGCTGCCGGTGGACCTGTTCCGCCGGCCGCTGTTTGCATTGTCGGCGCTGACAGCGGTCTGCACGTTTGCCGCACAGGGCCTGGCTTTTGTGTCTTTGCCTTTCTATTTTGAGGCGGTGCTAGGCCGCTCGCCGGTGGAAACCGGCTTCCTGCTGACGCCGTGGGCGGTACTGGTTGCTGTCATGGCGCCGATCGCCGGCCGCCTGAGCGACCACTATTCGCCCGGCCTGCTGGGCGGCATAGGGTTGGCGGCGCTGGCTGCCGGTCTGGTGTCACTGATCCTGATGCCCCATCATCCATCGGTATTCGATATCTGCTGGCGCATGGCGATATGCGGTATCGGCTTCGGTTTTTTCCAGGCGCCGAACCTGAAAGCGATCATGGGCAGCGCACCGCCGGAACGCAGCGGCGGCGCCAGCGGCATCGTTGCGACGGCGCGGCTGATAGGCCAGGCTTCCGGTGCTGCGCTGGTGGCATTTTGCTTCATCATCTCGGCCAAAAACGGTGAGGCACTGGCGCTGGGCCTGGGCGCTGCCTTTGCCGCTGCCGCATGTCTCGCCAGTTTTTCGCGCCTGTTTGTGACGCGCGGCCAACACGGAGCGGCCTGAATCGAGGTTTACGAGCACGGAACATTAAACATTGTGAAATCCGTGGCGCATGTCATGTAATTGTCACACCCGGTTGTTAGCATGATTTTTTTGTAACTAAATTTTTGACAATTTAGTTCTATAAGAATTCATACACCCCTGGGGATAACCATGACGCAAACTCGTACGAAACACCTTCATCAGCCGGCAGTGCATCGCCTTCCTGCAATAAAAACCGGTATCGCTGCTGCGGTTGCCGCTACGCTGGCAATGCTGATGTCCATGCCGGCATCCGCTTCACCGTTTTTCGTACCGGGCAACCTGGTCGTCAGCGTAGAGGGTAACGGCGTGTATGGCGCTACTTCCGGCAGCTATACCGATAACCAGGCTTCGCCGCTGACGCTGTTCCAGTTCCAGACCAACGGCACCAGCAGCGCATCCTACGTCAATGCGATGGTACTGCCACAAACCAGTTCCGGCAAAAATTCCGCAGTGTCCGCCGAATACGGTTCTTCTTCTGAAGGCATGCTGCAACTGTCCGGCGACGGCAAATACTTGACGATCATGGGTTACGGCATCAATGCGGCGACTTTTAATGCCAACCCTACGCAGTACGGCACCGCCGTCAACGATCCGACCAAGCCCAACGCGCTGGCGCAGTCCGGCAGCATGACAAACCAGTCGGCCTATACGCCCATCGCCCGGGTTGTCGCATTGATCGATGCGGCAGGCACCGTTGACTCCTCCACTACGCTGTATAACGTTTTCAACGGCAACAACCCGCGTAGCGCCTACACGATGGACGGCAGCTCCTTCTATGTGTCCGGCCAGGGTGTCAGCGGCGACAAGACCGGCGGCGTTTTCTACGCAACCAAAGGCAGCTCGTCGGCGACGGCGATCACCGGCCTCGATACCGACAGCCATGCGTCGGCGCAGGATACGAGGATAGTGCAGGTCTATAACGGCCAGCTGTATGTGTCCGCCGACAGCAAGCAGGGCAGCGGAAGTAATCGCGATTTCATCGGCACGCTGGGCGCACCCGGTGCGCTGCCTACCAGCCAGGCCAACAGCGGCAACGGTCCTGCGCAGCTGAACGGTTTCGGCAATTCCGGCGGCACCGGCAAACTGACGATTACCGCGACGAACGGCAACGGCATCAACACCAAGGACCTGGTGGTTAACCTTAGCCCCGAGAGCTACTATTTTGCGAATGCGTCCACGCTGTATGTAGCCGACAGCGGCATCCCCAAGAATGACAGCGCAGCCGTGAAAAACGGCCCTGCAATTACCGTGGGCGACGGCGGCCTGCAAAAATGGGTCAACAGCAAAACCGATGGCAGCGGCACCTGGGTACTGGTTTATACCCTGTCCACTGGCCTGAACCTTGTGAAGAACGATGCCGCCTCCGGCACTACCGGTTTGCTGGGCCTGACGGGCAAGACCCTGGACGACGGCGAAGTGCAGCTGTTTGCCACCAATTACACCATAGGCGACACCGACTCGACCTTCCTGTTCGGCATCACCGACCTGCTATCGGCATCGGTAAAAGCAAGCGACGAGGCATTTACGCTGCTGGCGTCCGCGCCTGCGGACTCCACGTTCAAAGGCGTGTCGTTTGCGCCGTCTTCCGTACCTGAACCTGCATCCGGCGCCTTGCTGCTGCTGGGCATAGGC
Source organism: Undibacterium sp. TJN25 (assembly GCF_049339885.1). NCBI lineage: Bacteria > Pseudomonadati > Pseudomonadota > Betaproteobacteria > Burkholderiales > Oxalobacteraceae > Undibacterium > Undibacterium sp. TJN25. The sequence continues at coordinate 558,000 of NZ_JBMPPM010000003.1, forward strand.
GGTTTGCTGGTGATGCGTCGCCGCAAGTCCATGTAATACACCCATCTGCGTGCCAAACCATGGCACGCAGATGGGTACGCCAACGTACAGAAGAGCAATATCCGCACGGCTAACATGGCTTAATCTACCTGTTATGCCGTCGACTGCTTGCGCATTACCGTAGTTGAATATCACCAAGAGTTTTTGCCGCCATAACAGGTTACCGATTATCTGTGTCAGAACCCGGTATCGCTTATGGCCTCACTGTATCTCGGCTGCGCCGGCTGGAGCGTTCCACGCCAATTGCCCGACCAGGCTGTTGAAGAGTTTCCGGTCCTGCTGCCTTTCCAGCAGCAATTGCAGCACCAGCAGCAGGCGGAACACGACAAAAGCCACCTGCAACGCTATGCAGAGCTGTTCTCTGCCGTGGAAATCAATACCTCCTTCTACCGCTCCCACATGCCGGCCACCTACGAGCGCTGGCGTCTCAGCGTGCCCGCAGGCTTCCGTTTTTCAGTCAAATTGCCGCGCACGGTGACCCACCTGCTCAGGCTGGCAAATTGCGACCATGAGCTGAACAGCTTTGTGAAAGAAGTTGCGCACTTGCGCGAAAAACTGGGGTGCCTGCTGATACAGCTGCCGCCCAGCCTGCAATTTGAACCGCGCGTGGCCGGGCGCTTCATCGCCGGCCTGCGGCAACAGACAGACGCGCCGCTGGCGCTGGAGCCGAGGCATCCCACGTGGTTCGGCCCCGACGCGCTTGAACTGATACAAAAGTACCGGCTTGCGCTGGTGCAGGCCGATCCGCAACCGCCGGGATTCAGGGACGCAGAGCTGCCGGATGCCTCGCCGCTGGTCTATCACCGACTGCATGGGAGTCCGGACATGTACTACTCCGCATACAGCAGCGATTATTTGGACGACCTGCAAAAAACGCTGGCAGAGCAGCAGCGGCAGGGCAAGCAGGTCTGGTGCATCTTCGATAATACGGCGCAGGGTGCGGCATTCTGGAATGCCTTGCTGTTGGCTTCCTTTCAAGCGCATCGCTGATTTTCGCGCTGCAGCTTCTCCAGCACGGTATCGCGGCCGCACACAAAGATTGTTCACTTTGCAACGATAGGCTATATTGCTGGCAAGCCACCACAAAGGAGAACAGTTTGAAACCGCAAATCCAGAAACCGACCGGCGCTTTCATCGGCGCATCATGGACCGCGCTGCTGGTGGGCGCTGTCGCTTTCATGATGGGCCTGTGGAATGCGGGCATGCAACTGAATGAAAAAGGCTATTACTTCACCGTCTTCATGTATGGTTTGTTCTCCGCTGTATCGCTGCAGAAATCGGTGCGCGACCGCATGGAAGGAATTCCTGTCACCGGTATTTATTTCGGTTTGTGCTGGCTGTCGACCGGCTTGGCGATCCTGCTGCTGGCGGTAGGCCTGTTCAATGCGACGCTGGCGCCCAGCGAAAAAGGCTTTTACGCAATGGCTTTCCTGCTGAGCCTGTTTGCTGCGGTTGCCGTGCAAAAGAATGTGCGCGACCTGTCGATGTCGAAGGACGACGTTTCTCCTGCGCTTCAGGAAAACTGAGGCCTGCGGAAGCAGGCTGTTCCATGCTATCGTAATCGTCTATGGCACTGACCAACCTGTTGAGGCGCATCGACCTCACCACCCTGCAGCTCTTCCTGGCGATCCACGAAGAGCGCACGCTGACACGCGCCGCCGAGCGCGAGGCGATTGCCGTTTCCGCCGCCAGCAAGCGCCTGGTTGAGCTGGAGCAGGCGCTGGGCGTGGCGCTGTTCGTGCGCAAGGCCAGAGGCATGGACCTGACGCCGGCCGGCGAAACCCTGCTGACCCATGCCAAGCGCATGCTGCTCAGCGTTGAAAGCCTGGGCCTGGAACTGGCCGAGCACGCGCAGGGCATACGCGGTTTCGTCCGCATGGTCGCCAATATTTCCGCCATTGTCGAATTTCTGCCTGAAGACTTGCGCGCTTTCATGCAGCTGCATGCACAGATCAAGCTGGACCTGAATGAACGGCCCAGCAGCAGCGTGGTCAAGGGAGTAGAGGACAGCTGGGCCGATATCGGCATCTGCTCATCCGATGTCGACACCCGTGAACTGCAGACGCAGGTGTACCGGCGCGACCGGCTGGCACTGGTCATGCGCGAAGACCACCCGCTGGCCAGCCGTCCGCAACTGAGTTTTGCCGACACGCTGGACAGCGACTACGTCGGCATGCATGCCGACAGCTCCATCAACTCCCGCACCCACCTCGCCGCGCGCGCCGCAGGCCGCGCGCTGAAGATGCGCATCCATGTTCCCAGCTTCGATGCGGTTTGCCGCATGGCGCAGGTTGGCATGGGCATAGGCCTGGTGCCTTACGACGTTTTCCTGGCAATAGGCCGTCCGCTCGGCCTGGTATCGGTCAGGCTGGATGAGGCCTGGGCTGAGCGTGAACTGCTGATCGTGGTCCGCGATGCCGGCAGCCTGTCGCCGGTGACGCAGGCGCTGTACGAGCACCTGTGCGGCGCCGAGCAGCGCGCGCATGCGGGCTAGGCTGCGGCCTCAGGCTGACGGAAGCGCCTCCCGGTGAGCGTTCTCTTTTCGCGAACGCTCATCGAAAATTTACGATTGGACGCCATACAGGCTCTTCTCTATCCTGAAAAAAAGATAGATGGAGACTGTAATGAGTGGACCCCTGAAAGGTATCCGGGTAATTGAGATCGGAACCTTGATCGCAGCGCCGTTTGCGGCGCGCATGCTGGCTGAATTCGGCGCTGAAGTCATTAAAATCGAGGCGCCCGACAGCGGCGACCCCATCCGCAAATGGCGGAAGCTGCACGAAGGTACTTCGCTGTGGTGGTATTTGCAATCACGTAATAAAAAGTCGATTGCGATCAACCTCAAATCCCCCGAAGGCATAGACATCATCAAGCAGCTCGCTGCAGATGCCGACATCCTGATAGAAAATTTCAAGCCCGGCGCGCTGGAAAAGCTGGGCCTGGGCTGGGACGTGCTGCATGCGCTGAACCCCGCGCTGACGATGGTGCGCATTTCCGGCTACGGCCAGACCGGCCCTTACCGGGACCGTCCCGGTTTCGGCGCGATAGGCGAGGCCATGGGCGGCATCCGTTTTACCACCGGCGAACCTGACGGCGTGCCGCCGCGCGTCGGCATCAGCCTCGGCGATTCGCTGGCATCCCTGCATGCGATCATGGGCGCGCTGATGTCGGTGCTGCGTGTCAAGACAGGCCAGGGCCAGGGCCAGGTGGTGGACGTGTCGCTGGTGGAAAGCGTCTTCAACCTGATGGAAAGCCTGATACCGGAATACGACCTGCTGGGCCATGTACGCCAGCGCAGCGGCGGTTCGCTGCCGGGCATTGCGCCTTCGAATACGTATCCCACCCGCGATGGCGGTTATGTCGTCATCGCCGGCAACAGCGACCCCATCTTCAAGCGGTTGATGCTGGCGATAGGCCGTAGCGACCTGGCGGAAGACCCTGCATTCGCGCATAACGACGGCCGCGTCGCCAGGGTCGCGCTGCTGGATGCGGCCATCGCCGGCTGGACGTCCAGCCGGCCGATTGCCGATGTGCTGGCAGTGCTGGAAAAGGCGGAAGTACCGGCGGGGCGCATTTATTCAGTGGAAGATATTGTCAACGACCCGCATTACCAGCAGCGCGACATGATCCTGTCGGCCGAACTGCCGGGCGGAGTGAAAGTAAAAATGCCGGGCATCGTTCCCAAGCTGTCTGACACGCCGGGCGAGATACATTGGCAAGGACCGGCGCTGGGCGCGCATACCGCAGAACTGCTGGGCAGCCTCGGCATGCAGCTGGACCAGATCCAGCGCCTGAAAGACAGCGGGGTCGTGCAATGAGCGGCGAACGCATGATAGTGCAGGAAGTGTCGCCGCGCGACGGCTTGCAGATAGAGCCTACCTGGGTGCCCACGGAAGAAAAAATCGCGCTGATCGACAGCCTGTCTGAACTGGGTTTCTCGCGCATAGAAGCCGGCTCCTTCGTATCGCCGAAGGCGATTCCGGCATTGCGCGACGGCGCGGAAGTGTTTTCCCGCATCGCCCGCAAGCCAGGCGTCGTATACGTGGCGCTGATCCCGAACCTGCAAGGGGCGCAGCGTGCATTGCAGGCCGGCGCTGACGAACTGAACCTGGTGATGTCGGCCAGCCAGGCGCACAACCGCGCCAATATGCGCATGCGCTGCGAAGAATCGCTGTCAGCGTTTTCCGGCATCGTGGAGATGACGGCGCAGGCGAAGCAGACCAGGCAGGCTGCGGTGAGCCTGAACGGTACGGTGGCGACAGCCTTCGGCTGCCCTTTCGAGGGCAGGATAGCGGAAGACCGTGTGCTGTCGCTGGTGCGGCAATACCGGGAAATGGGTATCCAGGGCATCACGCTGGCGGATACCACCGGCATGGCTAATCCAAGGCAGGTAGCCACGCTGGTGAAGCAGGTGCTGGACATCGTTCCCGCAGCGGCGCTGACACTGCATTTTCACAATACCCGCGGCCTGGGGCTGGTCAATGTCATGGCCGCTTACGAGGCCGGCGCGCGCCGTTTCGATGCATCGCTAGGTGGCCTGGGAGGCTGTCCCTTTGCGCCGGGCGCATCGGGCAACGTCTGCACTGAGGACCTGGTCAACCTGTGCCATGAAACCGGCATAGAAACCGGGATCGACCTGCCGGCACTGATCAGGCTGTCCAGGAAACTGCCGGCCTTGCTGGGCCATGATGTACCCAGCCAGGTAGCCAAGGCCGGGCTGGCGACGGAGCTGCATCCCGTGCCGGTGAGAGCCGCCGCGGCCTGATGCCGCTCCGGCTGGCACCAGGCAGATTTGCTGTAGCAGTATCCTATACAACACACCATAAGCGGCGCCCCGATGCGCCCGACAGGAGACTTTATGAATACCCAAACCTCATTTGCCGCGACCCTGGCCGGCGCAGCAATACCGCTGGATGAATCCTCCGTTGTCCGCAAGGTCGCGTGGCGCATCATGCCGCTGGTGATGATCTGCTATCTGTTCGCTTTTTTCGACCGCATCAACATCAGTTTCGCCAAATTTCAGCTGCAGGGCGACCTGGGCCTGAGCGACACTGCCTACGGCCTGGGCGCGAGCCTGTTCGTGGTCGGCTACGTGCTGTTTGAAGTGCCGAGCAATATGTTCCTGTACAAGGTCGGCGCGCGGCGCTGGATTGCCCGCATCATGATCTCGTGGGGCATTGCCACCGCGGCGATGATCTTCGTGTCCAGCGAATGGCAATTCTACGGGCTGCGTTTTGTCATCGGCGCGATGGAAGCCGGTTTTGCGCCCGGTGTGCTGTATTACCTGACGCTGTGGTTCCCGGCTGCGTTCCGTGGCCGCATCACATCCTTGCTGTTCCTGGCATCGGCTTTTGCGGGCCTGATTGGTGCGCCGGTGTCCGGCCTTATCCTCAGCAACCTGGAAGGCGTGATGGGTGTGCGCGGCTGGCACTGGCTGTTCCTGTTGGGCGGCCTGCCGTGCATCGTTCTGGGCCTGGTCGTGCTGAGCCAGCTGAAAGACAGGATAGAAGACGCTACCTGGCTGTCAGGCGAAGAACGCGACCTGCTGCGCAGCCGCATCGCACAGCAGAACAAGGACCTGGGCGGCCATTCCTTCATCAGTGCGATCAAAACCCCCGGCTTTTTGACGCTGGGCCTGGTGTACTTCCTGATCCAGGTCGCTTCCTACGGGCTCAACTTCTGGGCGCCGCACCTGATCCGTACTGCAGGCACGCAGAACCCAACCGTTATCGGCCTGCTGACGGCAATCCCGTATATCTGCGGCGCCATCAGCATGGTACTGGTAGGCCGCATGTCCGACGCCAGCGGCGAGCGCCGCAAGTTCGTCATCGGCCTGATGCTGCTGGCCTCGGTGGGCTTTTTCATGGCAGGCCTGTTCGACAAGCAGACCGTGCTGCTGATCGTTGCGCTGTGCGCACTGGGCGCCGGTGTGGTCGCCGCCATCCCTGCCTTCTGGGCATTGCCGCCCAAGCTGGTGACGGGGGCGGGCGCTGCCGGCGGCATCGCGCTGATCAATACGCTGGGCCAACTGGGCGGTATTGTCAGCCCGGTCATGGTGGGCCGCATCAAGGACATGACGGGCAGCACCACGCCTGCGCTGTATGTCATAGGCTGCATGGCCCTGCTGTGCGTGCTGATCCTGGCTTACGGCTTGCCGGAGAAGTTGCGCAGCAGGGAGTAGTGGGGGCGATGGCTGCCGGTGGCGATATTCTTTGTGCCGTATAATCTTGCAGGTTTGTCATAACTTACCTGGAGGAGTGCATGATGGAGATGGGATTTCGCCGCATATTCAGCCGGCTGCTGGCCGCTGCCATTGTCTGTGTTTCGTCGGGCGCATATGCGCAGACGGTGGCCGCGCCCAAGGCGGGCAGCGCTGCCGCGACGCCGGACAATGCGGTCCTGCTCACGGTTTTCCTCAGGCATGACCAGTCGCGCCCTTTGGGCGAACTGAATGCGCAGCTTGAAAAACAGGGCTTTTACAAAGCCTTTCCACCGGCCGGCATGGAAGTAGTCAGCTGGAATGTGGCGATGGGCATAGGCCAGGTAATTGTGCTGAAGCTCCCCGCGTCCCGTATCCGTGAAGTGAACCGCGTGCTGGAAGATACCGCATGGGGCGCCTACCGCACCGAGTTTTATCCTACCTACGACTATAAAGACGTTGCGCTGTCGCAGCATGCGAAAGCGCAATAAGCCGCCCAGCCAGCCTGCGGCCTGAACGCCGCACACAGGCTACACGTTACACTCCGAAAAGGCCGTGCCCATGCAAATGGGTGCGGCCTTTTTTATCGTCCATAGCGATGTTGCGTCCGCTACTCCTGTAAAAACAGCTGTAAAATTATAGTTGTCTTTTAAATTTATATTGCGTATAGTATATTTAAGCAAAATACCTTGCTGACAACAGATCGAGAAAATCGACATAACGACAAAGTATTACTGGAGGAGACATGGATAAAAAAATTGGCCAGATTGGCCGGGCGGTTCCCATTGCGGCTGCAATGCTTGTGTTCGCCGCGGCGCCTGCATGGGCGGACATCAATGTAGGCGTGTCGGTGTGCGCAACCGGTCCTGGCGCGTCGTTGGGCATACCGGAAAAAAATACCGTGGCACTATTCCCGGCGATGATAGCCGGGGAGAAAGTCAACTACATCGTGCTGGACGATGCGACTGACGCCACGCAGGCGACCAAGAACGCGCGCAAGTTCGTGACTGAAAACCAGGTAGACCTGATCATCGGTTCTTCATCAGTGCCGCCTGCGCTGGCGATTGCCGAGGTAGCCAATGAAACCAGGACACCTCAACTATCGCTGTCGCCGATAGAGCTGGCGGGTGACAAAAACCGCTGGGTATTCCGCTCGCCGCAGCACAATGCGGTCATGGCGCAGGCGCTGGCTGAACACATGAAGGCCAACAAGGTCAAGACCATAGGCTTCATCGGCTACACCGACGGCTATGGCGAGGGCTGGCTCAGGGAAATGACCAGGGCGGCGGAAGCAGCGGGCATCACAATCCCCGTTGTCGAGCGCTTCAACCGCACCGATACCAGCGTCACGGGCCAGGTGCTGAAGCTGGTTGCCACAAGGCCGGACGTAATCCTGATCGCCGCCTCCGGTACGCCGTCTGCCCTGCCGCAGCTGGCGCTGGTGGAGCGCGGCTACAAAGGGCAAATCTACCAGACCCATGGCACTGCGACCAAGGAATATATCCGCGTAGGCGGCAAGGGCGTGGAAGGCACGATATTGCCGGTGGGGCCAGTCGTGGTGGCCGCGCAGTTGCCGGACAGCCATCCGTCGAAAAAGGCGGGGCTGGAATATACGCGCCTGTATGAAGAGAAGTATGGCGCCGGCTCATTGTCTTCATTCGGTGCGCACGCGCAGGATGCCTACAGCATCTTTGCCGCGGCGGTGCCGGTGGCCCTGAAAAAAGCCAAGCCTGGCACGCCGGAGTTCAGGCAGGCGCTGCGCGACGCGATCGAGGCGGAACGCGAAGTGGTCGGCACCCATGGCGTGTTCAACATGAGCCCAACCGACCACTATGGCCACGATGCGCGCGCGCGGGTACTGGTCAAGGTGGACAAGGGTGACTGGAAATTGATCAATGCGCAGTGAGTCCATGAGCATGCCCGAAGCCGATAAAAAACCTGCGCTCTTTTCCGAGCCGCAGGTAAGCCTGACACGGCGCGCCGATGGCGCCATCTTCCTTGAGTCGCCGATGCCGCTGCAAGCGCACGCGCGCTGCCTGGGCGAATATTTGGAGCACTGGGCTGCAGAAACGCCGGACCGCGGCTTCATCCTGGAGCGCAATGGCGAAGGGCGCTGGACCGGTGTGACGTTTGCGCAGGCGCGCGAGCGTATTTACCGCATTGCGAGCTGGCTGCTCCGCCGCAATATCGGGCCTGAACGTCCAGTAGTGGTGTTGTCGGATAACAGCGTGGAGCATGCGATGCTGATGCTGGCGTGCATGCACATCGGCATTCCCTATTCGGCGATTTCTCCTGCGTATTCGGTGGTGTCGAAAGACCATGCTAAGTTGAAAAGCCTGGTCAGGCGACTGGACCCTTCGGTGATCTACGTGGCAGATGCCGCGTTGTTCGCCGGTGCGCTGGCGGCGATTGAGGGTTTGCATGAAGCGACTGTCGTCGTTGCCGACGGCAAATTACCACCCGCCGGCGGCGTCGGTTTCTCGCGCTTGCTGACGCATCTCGATGAAGCAGCCGTTGCAGAAAAATATGCGGACGTCGGTGCGGATACCGTGGCAAAGATATTGTTCACATCGGGCTCCACCAGCGAGCCCAAGGGTGTGATCAATACCCAGCGTATGCTGTGCTCCAACCAGCAAGGCAAGCTGCAGGTATGGCCCTTCCTGAAACAGACGCCGCCGGTGCTGCTGGACTGGCTGCCGTGGAACCATACTTTCGGCAGCAACCACAATTTCAACCTGATCCTGGCCAACGGCGGCACGCTGTATCTGGATGCAGGCAAGCCGGTGCCGGGTTTGTTTGACATCAGCATCGCCAACTTGCGCGATGTGGCGCCGACGATGTACCTGAACGTGCCGCGCGGCTTCGATATGCTGGTGCCGATACTGCGCAGCGACGCCGCTTTGCGCGAACGGTTCTTTTCCCGGCTGCAGGTGATTTTCTATGCGGCGGCAGCGTTGCCGCAGCATCTTTGGGAAGCACTGGAGGAAATTTCAATGCAGGAGCTGGGCTATGTAATACCGATGGTGACGGCCTGGGGATCGACGGAAACCGCACCGCTGGCAACCGATTGCAACTTCCAGGCAGAACGCTCTGGCGTCATCGGCCTGCCAATTCCAGGCGTTACGCTGAAACTGTTGCCCTGCGGCGAAAAGCTGGAAGTCCGCGTCAAGGGGCCGAACATCACGCCCGGCTACTACAAGCAGCCGGAGCTGTCGGCCAAGGTATTCGACGAAGACGGCTTCTACATCATGGGCGATGCAGTGCGCTTTGTGGATGAGAAAAAACCGGAGCTGGGCCTGTTCTTCGATGGCCGCGTCGCTGAAGATTTCAAGCTGACGACGGGAACCTGGGTCAGCGTCGGGGCGCTGCGCCTGCGCGTGATAGAAAAAATGGCGCCGCTGCTGCAGGATGCCATCATCGCCGGGCATGACCGCAACGATATTCGCTTGCTGCTGTTGCCCAATATCGCTGCCTGCCGCAGGCTCGCGGGCATGGCGGACGATGCACCGCTGGCAGACGTGTTTGCGCATCAGTCGGTACGCACCCATGTGCGCCAAGGTATGGAAGAAGTGCGGCGCACCGGCAGCGGATCATCCACCTATGCGACGCATGCTTTGTTCATGGAGCAAGTCTTGTCCGTGGACGGCAATGAAATTACCGACAAGGGTTATGTGAACCAGGCCGCAGTATTGCGCAATCGCCCTGAACTGGTGGATCGGCTTTATGCGGATATTCACGATAGTGGAGTGATAGGCCTGTAAGTTCAAAGAATGCAGCGAAATAGGGCGAAATGAATGCGGTCTACTACAATGTGCCTTTGAAATTAAAAATAGAGCATCGACTATGCCGGATCGCAAGGGAAACATGAAAAAAACTGCGGCGGAAGACACTGTCAAGACCGTTAAGGTGGCGGGCAAGAGTATTCAGCGTGGAGGAAGGCAGCAACAGGCGGCAGACAAGCTGGTGGACAAGTCCGGCGCGGTGGAAACCGCGGAGCTGTCGATGCAGCTGGGCCAGCGTGTGCGTTCGGCACGGGCTGCACGCGCGATGACGATGAAACAGCTGGCGTCCGAATCCGGCATTTCCCTGCCCTATCTGTCGCGGGTGGAAAAGGGTGACGGCAATATTTCGATTGCGGTGCTGTACAGGCTGGCGATGGCGCTGAACCTGCCGATTGAAAATCTGCTGGCCGATAACGAGCGCTACGGCAGCAACTACGCGCTGGTCGTGGAATTGCTGAAGCGGCAATCGCCGGAGCAACTGGCGGAGATACGGCGCGTGCTGGTTGAGCATGTGTCCGGCAGGAAGGGCGGCGGCGCGCCGCCGCGCAAGGTGGCGCTGATAGGTTTGCGCGGCGCCGGAAAATCTACGCTGGGGCCGTTGCTTGCGGCCAAATTGAAAGTGCCGTTTGTTGAGCTGAACCGAGAGATTGAACAGGAAGCGGGCATCACGCTGAATGAAATCTTCTGGATCTACGGGCAGGCCGGCTATCGCAGGCTGGAACAGCGCTGCCTGGAACGCGTCATCGCGACTTATCCGGAAGTGGTGCTGGCAACCGGCGGCGGTATCGTGGCGGAACCGGCAACATTTGAACTGCTGCAGCACTCGTTTTACAACGTATGGCTGAAGGCCCGGCCCGAAGAGCATTTTGCCAGGGTGATGGCGCAGCATGACGCGCGCATCGCCAGCCCGCAGCTGAAACAAGAGGCGATGGAAAACATCCTGCGCACGCTGGAAGCGCGCGAAAGCGCCTATCAGCTCGCGCATCTTACCGTGCAGACTTCAGACAGGAGCGTGGCTGAGACGGTCAAGGAACTGACGGCCCTGCTGGCGCCCCGCAAGGCCTGAGTAAGCACACTGAGTACAAAAACGAACACAGAAATGGATGCAAGATGGATACACCTGTAAAACGCGTTGCCGTGGTCGGCACCGGCGTTATCGGCGCCAGCTGGGTTGCCTATTTTTTGGCCCAGGGCCTGGATGTATCGGCAACGGACCCGATGCCGGGCGCAGAAGAAAAACTGCGCAAGACGGTAGAGCGCCACTGGCCGACGATGGAGAAGCTGGGCCTGGCAGCCGGTGCATCACCCGACAGGCTGACTTTTTATCCTGAACTGGAAGCGGCCTTGCAGGGTGTCGACTTCGTACAGGAAAACGGCCCGGAGCGGGAAGACCTGAAGATAGAGCTGTTCCGCCGCATGGATGCGGCACTGCCGGCGCATGTGGTGCTGGCATCGAGTTCCTCCGGCCTGCTGATGAGCAGGGTGCAGGCCGCCTGCGCGCATCCGGGCAGGGTGGTATTGGGCCATCCGTTCAATCCGCCGCACATGATACCGCTGGTGGAAGTGATAGGCGGTGAGCAGACTTCGCAGCAGGCGGTGGATACGGCGATGGCGTTCTATGCCGCAATCGGCAAACGCCCCATCCATCCGCGCAAGGAAGTAAAGGGCCATATCGCCAACCGTTTGCAGGCTGCGCTGTGGCGCGAGGCTTTCCACCTGGTAGACCAGGGCGTCGCATCGGTCGGCGATATCGATACCGCGATTGCCTATGGCCCCGGCTTGCGCTGGGCGCTGATGGGCCCTTTCCTGAACCTGCACCTGTCGGGCGGCGAAGGCGGCATCCGCCATCTGCTGGATCACCTGGGTCCACCGATAGAGAGCTGGTGGGCCGACCTCGGCACGCCGTCGATCACCGAGGAACTGAAGCAAAAAATTACCGCTGGCGTGCAGGAAGAATTACAGGGCAGGCAATCCGGGCTGCTGGAGTCTGAGCGCGACCACCTGCTGATCGGCCTGATCGATGCCAAAGCCGCATCGAAAACCCTGCCTTAGTATTCATAAAAGATTGCCAGCATGAACCAGCAACAAGCCACAGAAAACCTGCGTATCGAGACGAACGGCGATATCGCCATCGTATCGCTGGCCCGTGCGGCCAAGCGCAATGCACTGAATGACGCCACGATACGCGAGCTGCAAGCCTATTTTGAAACACTGGACGCCGGCTTCAAGGCGGTCGTGATACAGGGCGACGGCGAGCATTTTTGCGCCGGGCTGGATTTGTCCGAGGTGCGCGGCCGCAGTGCGGCAGAGGCGATGTTCCATTCGCGCTCCTGGCATCATGCATTCGAGCGCATACAGTTCGGCCGGGTGCCGGTCATTTCGGTGCTGAAAGGCGCCGTGGTCGGCGGTGGACTGGAGTTGGCGGCGGCGACCCATATCCGTATTGCCGAATCGACTTCCTTTTATGCGCTGCCTGAAGGGCAACGCGGCCTGTTCGTCGGCGGCGGCGGCTCGGTGCGCATTCCGCGCCTGGTTGGCGTGGCTTGCATGACGGACATGATGCTGACCGGCCGTGTGTTGAATGCAGAGGAGGGCCTCAGGGCGGGCGTCTCCCAGTATCTGGTGGCACCGGGAGAAGGCCTGGGCAAGGCAATGGAGCTGGCGCAAAAAGTGGTTGGCAACGCGCCGCTGACCAATTACGGCGTGCTGCACGTATTGCCGCGTGTTGTCGAGCAATCCATACAGGACGGCATGGTGACGGAAGCGCTGATGGCAGCCGTTGCACAGAGCGACCCCGATACGCAGCAGCGGCTGGCGGCATTTGTCGACCTGAAAACAAACAAGGTCAGGCCGGCCAGCTGACAAAACACTTTGCGGTATTGCTTCAATGCATCATAATTAAAAGAAGCCTGTTCTGCAGAGCCTGACCATGCCAACGCATGGCATATCCATAAAACCACGAAGGAGACTTGTATGAAAAAACTCGCCATTCTCGGCCTCGCCCCATTGGCGGCAGCACTGTTCGCCGCTGCTGTCCCTGCACAGGCACAGACCGCCACCAAGGACGCCGCCGTGGCGCTGGTGGATAAAGCGGTGGCCGATGTCAAGAAAAAAGGCGTGGAAGCCGCCTGCAAGGATTTTGCCGATCCTAACGGCGGCTACATCCAGGGAGAGCTGTATGTGTTCGTGCAGGACATGCAGGCCAAAATGATCTGTCATGCAACCAATGCCAAAATGAATGGCAAGGACTTGTCGCAGCTGAAAGATGCGGACGGCAAGCAATTCTCCAAGGCGATGGCCGATCTGGCCCAGTCCAAGGGGGCGGGCTGGGTGGATTACCAGTGGGTCAACCCGGTGACAAAGCAGATAGAACCGAAGACTTCATACATCAAGCGCGTCAGCGACGATGTCTTTCTCGGTGTAGGCATCTACCGCAAGTAAGACGCCCGCGCATAAAACAGACAGGCCGGAATCTTCGAAAGATTCCGGCCTGTCTGTTTTGTGCGCCTGCTTTAAACGCTGAGATACCTAGATGCTGAGATACTTAGACACCGAGATACTGCTTCAGCGAGTCTTCCGCCGCTGCCAGCCCGGCTGATTCGCCGGCCAGCACGATACGCCCTTTTTCCAGCACCACGGCCTGGTCGGTCTGCGCCAGCACCGCACGGAAATTGCGGTCGACGATCAGCGTGCTGATGCCGGATTCGGCGATCTGCCGCACGACGCGCCAGATTTCCTTGACGATCAGCGGCGCCAAGCCTTCGGTTGCTTCATCCAGCACCATCAGTTCCGGGTTGGTCATCAGCGCGCGGCCTATCGCGACCATCTGCTGTTCGCCACCGGACAACTGCTGGCCGCCATGGTCCAGCCTTTCGCGCAGCCGCGGGAAGGTGTCCAACACCCTGTCGTAGCTCCAGTCCTGCCTGCCGCTGGGGCCGGCGCGCGCGCTCATCTGCAGGTTTTCGCGCACCGACAGGTTGGGGAAGATGCCGCGTCCTTCCGGCACGTAGCCTATGCCCAGCCTGGCCATGCGTTCCGGCGCCTGTCCGGTGACATCGCGGCCTTTCCAGGCGATGCTGCCGGAGGCTGCCGGCACATAGCCCATCAGCGTGCGGATCAGCGTGGTCTTGCCCATGCCGTTGCGGCCGAGCAGACCCACCGACTGGCCGGGTGCTATCTTCAGGTCCACGTCGTGCAGGATATGGCTTTCGCCGTAATAGGTATTGATCGCTTGTATCTGCAGCATGTCAGCCTCAGTGCACATGCGCATCGCCGAGATAGGCGAGCTGCACGTCGGGGTTATTGCGTATTTCGCCGGGTGCCGCACTGGCGATGACCTGGCCGTTGACCATGACCGTGATATGGTCGGCGATGCGGAAGACTGCGTCCATGTCGTGCTCCACCAGCAGCACCGCATGTGCTTGTTTCAATTGCTCCAGCATGGCCAGCATGCGTTCTGTTTCCTCGGCGCCCATGCCGGCCAGAGGTTCGTCCAGCAGCAGCACGCGTGGCGCGGTAGCCAGGCACATGGCAATTTCCAGCTGTCTTTGCTGGCCGTGGCTGAGGCTGCCGGCCGGCGTATGCGCCATGCGCGCCAGCCCGGCGGCTTCCATGGCAGCGTGCGCGCGTTCCAGGCTGGCGGTGCAGGCCGATGCCGCCTGCCATAACGCCCAGGGGCGCTGCAGCGATGCCTGGGCCGCCAGCCGGCAATTTTCCAGCACGTCGAAGCTGTGGAAGATCGTCGTGCGCTGATAGCTGCGGCCCACGCCCGCGCGCGCGCGTTTCGGCTGCGACCAGCGACTGATATCGGCACCTTCAAACGCGATGCTGCCGCCGGAAGGGGCAATTTCACCGGACAGCATATTGATCAGCGTCGATTTGCCGGCGCCATTGGTCCCGATGACTGCATGCACCTGGCCGACGTGCAGATCGACGGAGACGGCATCCACCGCAGTCAGGCCGCCGAAGCGGCGCGTCAGGCCCTCGGCCCTCAGCAAGGGGGCAGAGGATGGCATATCAGGCATGGTGTCCTCCCGCGGATATAGTCGTTTTTTTGCTGCGTTTCCGGCTCTTGCCTGTACTCCTGCGGCCCAGGCCTATCAGGCCATTTGGCAGGAAGGCGACAAACAGGATCATGGTCACGCCCAGGCTCAGCTGCCAGTGCTGCGCAAAGCCGGCGAAAACCGCCTCCGACGAATAGAATTCTTTCAGCAGGATAAAGGCAATCGCACCAAGCACGGCGCCGCGCAGGCTGCCCAGCCCGCCCAGGATGATCATCAGCAGCACCGCGCCGGACTCATGCCAGGACAGCATTTCAGGATTGACGACGCCGGTCCTGGCTGCCATCAGGAAACCGGCCAGCCCGGCCAGCATGCCGGCGATGACGAAAGCCGCCAGCTTGTAGCCGTAGGTGCGGTAGCCGGCGGCGCGCATGCGCTGCTCATTGATGCGGATGCCGGCCAGTGCGCGGCCGAAGCGGGAGCGCAAGATCATCGCCAGCAACAGGTAGCTTGCCGCGAGACTGCCCAGCGCGAAGAAGAAAAAGTGGCGCGGCAACTCCAGGTCAACCAGCATGAAGCCGCTGACGGCCAGCGCAGGCCGGCTGGTCAGGTAGATGCCATCGCTGCCTCCGGCGATGCCGGTATCGTGGAAGATAAAGAAGGCCATCTGTGCAAAGGCCAGCGTCACCATGATGAAATACACGCCCTTGGTGCGCAGACTCAATGCACCGACGAACAGCGCATAGCAGCCGGCTGCCAGCATCGCCGCCGGCAGCATCAGCAAGATGGCGCCGGGGCCGTTGTCGGGCAGCATCAGCGCGGTCGCGTAGGCGGCAACACCGAAAAAAGCCGCATGGCCAAGGCTGATCAGGCCGGTCGTGCCGACCAGCAGCTCCAGGCTGAGCGCGAAAATGGCATAGATGATGATTTTGACTGCCAGATCCTGTGCGTATTCGCTCAGCAGCAGCGGCAGCAGGCCGGTTGCTAGCAGTGCCAGCACCGGAAGCAACCATGCGCCCGATGTTTTGGGCGGCTTGGGTAGCGCGGCCAGGCTTAATGGAATGCTCATGCTCAATACCCCTTGCTTTTCAGGCCCTGCGGCCGCCAGATCAGGATGACCGCCATCAGCAGGTACACACTGAGGCCACTGTACTGTGCAAAAAGGACCTTGCCGAAGGTATCGACAAAACCGACCAGCAATGCGGCGATCAGTGCGCCGGAGATGGAGCCTATGCCGCCGATCACGACGACGACAAAGCAGATGATCAGGATTTGCCCGCCCATGCCGGGGTACACCGATGTCACCGGCGCGGCAATCATGCCGGCCAGCGCCGCCAGCGCGACACCGGCGGCAAACACGATACGGTACAGCAGACGGATATTGATGCCCAGGCCGCGCACCATGTCGCGGTTGCTGGCGCCGGCACGTATCATCATGCCCAGCCGCGTGCGGTTAACGACGTAGTACAGGCCTATCGCGACGACGATGCAGGTTGCCGATGCGAACAGGTTATAGACCGGATACTTCATCAGGTCGCCCAGCGGGATGGCGCCGGACAGCCATTCAGGCAATTTCACGCCATGCACGTCGTTGCCGGCCAGGAGGCTGCGCAACTCCTCGAACACCAGGATCAGCGAATAGGTCATCAGCACCTGCTGCAAATGGTCGCGCTGGTACAGGTAGCTGAAGAATACCCATTCCAGCACGAAGCCGAATACCACCGACAGCGCCACGCCTGCCGCCATCTGCAACAGGAACTGGCCGCCGAACAGCGGCGCCAGCGCATACGCCATATAGGCGCCCAGCATGTAGAAGCTGCCGTGCGCCAGGTTGATGACGCCCATGATGCCGAAAATCAGCGTCAGCCCGCTGGCCACGAGAAACAACAAGAGTCCGTACTGAACCGCGTTCAGGCACTGGACGAGAAAGGTAAAAAATTCCATGAAATTCCTGATCTGCGGTGGAACGGCAAGCCGTCAGCGGGGCGGGCAATGTGGCGAGTAGTCCGCACATTGCCTGCGGCCCGCGCGCTACATCTTGCAGCCCTTGGCCGGATCGGCCAGCGCCTTGATGGCTACGCCCTGCAGCTCGTTCAGCTTGCCTTTGACCTGGCGCAGGTAGATATCCTGCACCGGATTATGCGCTGCGGACAGCGTGAACTTTCCGCGTGGGCTGTCCACCTGGCTGCCTGCCATGCCGGCAATGACCTTGTCGCGGTTCTTGATATCGCCGCCGGCAGCCTTCAGGCCTGCCCCCAGCAGCTGTGCCGCATCGTAACCCTGCACCGCGTACACATCCGCATTGGTTTTATAGGTCTTTGCAAAATTCAGGCGGAAGGCATTGTCGCGTGGCGTATTCAGGTTGTCGGCATAGTGCAGCGTCGTCGTCAGTCCTTGCGCCGCGGCGCCTTGTGCTTCTATCGTGCCATCGGTCAGGAAGCCGGGACCGTACAATGGTATGGTCTTGTTCAGGCCTGCCGCGACATAATCCTTGACGAACTTGACTGCGCCGCCGCCGGCAAAGAATGCATAAACGGCATCCGGCTTCTGCGCCGCGATCTCGGTCAGCAAAGCCTGGAATTCCACGTTGGGAAAGGCCAGCGTCAGGTTTTGGGTGACCTTGCCGCCACCTTTTTCAAAGCCGTCTACAAACCCCTTGGCCGATTCATTGCCTGCCGCATAGTTCCACGTGATCGTCATCGCTTTCTTGTGCCCGTTCTTGGCAGCGACGACACCCATCGCATAAGCGGGTTGCCAGTTGGTGAAGGAGGTGCGGAATACGTTCTTGGCGCACATTGCACCGGTGATGGCGTCCGCTCCCGCATTGGGCACAATCAGCAGCGTATTGGTCTCGCGCGCCACCTTGGCCATCGCCAGCGCCACGCCGGAATGCACGGTGCCGACCAGCACATCCACCTGGTCGCGCTTGATCAGCTTGTTGACGTTGTCGGTCGCTTTGGCGGGATCGGATTCATCATCCACCTTGAAGTACTGGATTTCACGTCCGGCCAGTTTGCCGCCCTGCTCGGCGACATACAGCTTGAAGCCGTTCTCTATCATTTCGCCCAGGTTGGCATAGGTGCCGGTGGCCGGCAGCATCAGTCCAACCTTGATCGGTGCTGTCTGTGCCTGCGCAGGGTATGCGAACAGCGCGGTGGAACATGCCAGTGCTGCCGCCAGCGCGCTAATGTTGATCTTCATCTCGTCTCCTTTTATGTGCAATAGGTTACTACTGCGTATTGTCGTCATACTGCCGCTATGTTGCGGCTATGTCTTGGAAGCTGCTGCTGTTGCTGAGGCCGTCTTGATAAACTGTGCTGCCTTGCTGCCCAGGGCTTCCGGCTGGTCGCGATGAGGAGAGTGTCCGCATTGGGGAATAACCTGCAATACCGTATGTGGAACCTTCTCCTGTATGCCGCCGATCTGCGCCAGCGTGCCGTACTCGTCGTCTTCGCCCTGCGCCGCAAGCACGGGGCAGGTGATGGTGTGTAGCCTGTCCTCTATGTTCCACCAACGAAATTCGGGGTCCAGCCATACGTCGTTCCAGCCCCAGAAGGCCGAATCGACATCGCTGTGGTAGCGTGCCAGCCGCTCGCGCAGGCCGCCGGTGAGGTAAGCCTCGCGCGCTTCGCGGATCGCCGCTACCGTCATGTCCTCGACAAAGATATGCGGCGCCACGACCACGATGCCGCTGACCGCATCGGGAAATCGCGCCGCATACAGCAATGCAATCGAGCCGCCGTCGCTGTGGCCGAACAGCCAGGGTTTTTCCACGCCCAGTTGCTGCAGGAAACCAGGCAGTACATCCGCCGCCTGCTGCTGCATGAAGTCTACCGGGAAACGGTCTTCCGCCGGTCTGGCGGTGGACTGTCCATAACCATAACGGGAAAATACCAGGCCCGTGAAGCCGTGGCGGCGGCAAAACTGCTCCGGAAAATCCTTCCACAGCGAGATCGATCCCAGCCCTTCGTGCAGGAACACTATGACAGGGAATGCGGATTCATTGACGCCTACCCATTGATATTCCAGACTGAGCAGCTGGCCCCGCCAGCTCAGTTCGGCAAAGCGACTCTGCCGGTCCCGTTCCGCCGCCGTACTGATTGCAATGGTTGCACTGGTCGTATCCATCGTTACTGCGCTTCCGCCGAACGCAGCTTGAAGCGCTGTATCTTGCCGGTCGCGGTCTTCGGCAGTTGCGGCACGAAAGAAATATCGCGCGGATATTTATGCGGCGCCAGGCGCGTCTTGACGAATAGCTTCAGGTCGTCCGCCAGTTCGCTGCATGCCTTGTCTGGATGCCGCAGCACGACAAAGGCCTTGGTTTTGGTCAGGCCGTCGGCATCCGGCACACCGATGACCGCGCACTCCAGCACAGCATCATGGCCCATCAGTGCGGATTCGACTTCTATCGGCGATACGTACTGCCCGCTGACCTTCAGCATGTCGTCGCTGCGGCCTGCATAGGTGTAGTAACCGTTGGTATCGATGGAATATTTATCCCCGCTCTTGACCCAGTCGCCGACGAAGGTGGCGCGGCTCTTTTCGCGGTTGGCCCAGTACAGCAGGGCGGCACTCGGGCCGCGTATGAACAGGTCGCCGATCTCGCCCTGCGGCACCGCCTTGCCGGCTTCGTCGCGCAATTCGAGCTGATAGCCAGGCACTGGCGTGCCGGTGGAGCCGTAGTGCACGTCGCCCTCGCGGTTGGACAGGAAGATGTGCAGCATCTCGGTAGAGCCCAGCCCGTCCAGGATGTGACAATTGAAATGGCCATGGAACTTTTCGCCGACTTCCTTGGATAATGCTTCACCAGCGGATGCGCAGATGCGCAACGCGACTTCATCCCTGGGGGGCAGGCCGTCCGCTGCCAGCATGGCGACATATAGCGTGGGCACACCGGCAAACACGGTAGGTTTATGCTCGACCAGGCGCTTGAATACCGCCTGAGGGGTAGGGCGCTCGGCCATCAGCACCGTTGTTGCGCCTACACTGAGCGGAAAGGTCAGGCCGTTGCCCAGTCCGTAGGCAAAAAACAGCTTGGCGGCGGAAAATACCAGGTCGGATTCACGGATGCCGAGTATGGGTTTGCCGTACAGCTCTGCCGTCCAGAACAGGTTCGCATGCGAATGCACGGTGCCCTTGGGGCGGCCGGTCGAGCCGGATGAATACAGCCAGAAGGCAAAATCATCGGCGCGGGTTTTCGCAAATTCCTGTGGCGCAAGCGGCGTGCCGTCGAGCAGGTCGGCAAAGTCCGTGGTGCCCGGTATGGCGGTGCCGCCATGTCCGGAGATGATGATTTTCGGCTGTTGCTCCAGCGGCGCCAATGCTTCCTGCACAATGGACCACAAGGCCGCGGAGGCGATGACTGTGCTGGCGCTGCTATGCTCCAGCATGTAGGTGTAATCGGCTGCCGGCAGCAGCGTATTGACGGGTACCGGCACCACGCCGGCCAGCATCGCGCCCAGCAGGGCGACCGGCATGTCCACCGTATCCTGCATGACCAGCAGGATGCGTTCTTCGCGGTGCACGCCGAAACGTTTCAGCCCGGCGGCGAATTTGCGCGCGCGCAATTCCAGTTCGCCATAGCTGATGCTTTGCGTATCATCGATATAGGCGAGCTTGCCGGCGCGGTCCCGGTTCAGGTCCAGGATATTCCGGGCAAAATTGAATTGCTCCGGGAGCTTGGGCTCGGGCACCCCTTCAGGCACGAATACAGGCACCGGTGCCGGTACCGATGCCGGTGTCGTTTCTAATATTGCTGCTTGGTCCATTGCTGTCTCCTCCAACTTCCTGGCAAACCTGCCGCTGGGTGTAGCCGCCTTGTTATCGACAGTATTTATACTGTCCAGGCTTTGGCTGTTGCGGACAAATTCTCTAATGTCTGTGCCGATCCCTGTATCGCGCTGCGGCGGTGGTAGAAGGCCAGCGCGCGCAATCCGCCCAGTTCTTCACCGCCGCCGGCACGTCCGGGGCCGCCGTGGATGGAACCCGGCATCACGTTGCCATGGCCGGTCTGGGTTTTCGCAACTTCGGGTGTCACCGTATGCACGCGGCCGTGCGAGGCGGCGAGTGCCTGCGCGGTAGTGGCCAGCCAAGCTGCATCTTCACTGAAGGCGGAAGCGACCAGCGAACCCAGGCCGCGGTGCGCCAGTTCCAGCGCATGTGCGGTGTCGCGGTAACCCAGCAGCGTCGATACCGGCCCGAATACCTCATGGTCATGCACCAGAGCGGCCTGGTCTGCATCCTGCACGCCGAACAGTGTCGGCGAAACGCAGGCGGCAACCGCCGGGTCGGCATCCACTAGTGGCTGGCTAGAACCGTCGTACAAGGTTTTTGCTTCGCTGGCGAGCTTGCGTATACCAGCCTGTACGTTGTCGTATTGCTCCCTGCTGACCAGCGAGCCCATGCGCACTTCTTCATTGCGCGGATTGCCGACCTTGATCTGCGCCAGCCTGGCGGAAACCGCCTCGGCCACTTCGCCATAGACCGAGGAAGGAACCAGCGCCCGGCGCGTGGCCGTGCAGCGCTGGCCACTCTTGGTGCTCATCTCGCGCACCAGTTCATTGACGTAGGCGTCGAAGGAGGCACTACCTGGTACTGCATCAGGTCCGAGCATCGAACAGTTCAGGCTGTCGGCTTCTATATTGGTCCTGACCGAATGGCGCGCCACCGCATCATGCGAGCGGATCGCCACGGCGGTGTCGGCAGAGCCGGTGAAGGACAGCACATCGAAGGGCCGCAACTGGTCCAGCAGGCCGGCGGAGCTGCCGCAGACGATGGACAGCGCGCCTGCGGGCAAGATGCCCGCCGCGATTACATCGGCGACCATGCGATGCGTGAGCCAGGCAGTGACCGTAGCAGGTTTGACGATAACCGGCACACCCGACAGCAGCGCCGGCGCCGCTTTTTCCCACAGCCCCCACGAAGGGAAGTTGAAGGCGTTGATGAATAGGGCCACGCCGCGTGCTGGCGTCAGAATATGCTGTGCCTGGAACAGCTTGTCCTTGGAGTAGATGGCGGGCGTGCCGTCCAGCAGTGTCCTGGCGTCGCCCAGGCTTGCGCCCAGCTTGGCGTAATAGCCTAGCGTAAAGCAGCCGCCTTCTATATCGACGGCGGAATCGGCCTTGGTCGTGCCCGAGTTGGCCAGCGAGATATCGTAATAGGCATCCCTATTGGCCTGCAGTACTTTGAGCACCTGGTCCAGCATGGCGGCGCGCTCACCGTACGTCATGGCCTGCAAGGCGGCGGCGCCTTTACTGCGGGCAAATTCAAAGCCGGCTTCCAGGCCGGTCGCTCGGCCGCCGGTGCTGGCGATATGTTCGCCGGTAACGGGGTCGCGCAGCAGGTTGGCGGCATCGGCTTGCGCCTGCCATTCGCCACTGAGGTAGTTATGCAGATAATTGCTCATGGTTGTCCGTTCTTTCAGAAAGTGGGCGGCGCGCTATACGGATCAGGCGGCTGCGGTGAACTGGATGGCGCCCTGCGGCAGCAGATACAGCACGAAGGCGCGTCCCCGGCTGACGGTGGGGCGGTGCGCGCTGCCGGCTTCATAGACACACCATCCGGCCGGGTGGCCGTCAAACAGTGCATCTTTGGTCAGCGGCATGATCAGGTCGATCTCGCCGTTGGGGTGGCTATGGTGGGGGCCGGCGATGTCGCTCATATCCACGACATCGACGCTGAAGCCGTGCGTTGCGTCGCTGGGTTTGATGACCCTGCCATAGCGTATGCCGCCGCCTTCATGCTTGCACATCCAGCCTTCATTGGTGCCGCTGACGCAGGCATCGAAAATGGCGTCGTAAATAGGACTGCCGGGCCCGTGTTCCGCGTTAAGGTGCGCTTCGAGGGCGGCGCCAAGCGGGATGCCTGCTATTTCTTCCGTCAGGCGGGCGATAAGTTTTTGAAAAGCCGGCGCGTCCATCGTTTACAATCTCCTGATTTTTGCATCTATAGTGCATTCAGTTTTTTAAAAACTGCACTGAAAGTGCAATTTCGTTAAAGTGTAGGTGTAATATGTTGCATGTGTCAAGCAGCGATGCATGTTATATTTCATCAAGCGATCGTCAACTCTGGAAACGCAGTGCATGAATGACTTAAGTAATAACGGCGCCGGCGACATGCCTGCCGGCGAATTGCAGGGGGAGGCCAGGGACCTCTTTTTAATTGCGCTGGGAGATCGGCTGCGCGCGCTCAGGTCGCGCCGCGGGCTCACGCGCAAGGCGCTGGCGCGGCTGGCCAATGTGTCTGAACGGCATCTTGCCAACGTGGAATCCGGCGTCGGCAATGCATCGATACAATTCCTGCGGCAGCTAACCGCCGTGCTCAATTGCACGCTGGCCGAAATGATAGGCGACGAGACCGCGACCTCGCCCGAATGGCTGATGATCCGGGAGATCCTGCGTGGCCGGTCCGATATCGAACTGGCGCAGGCGCGCGCCGCGCTGTCCGGCGTGTTTGAGACGCCGACCAGCGAAAAGTCGCGTCGCCAGCGCGTGGCGCTGATAGGCTTGCGCGGTGCCGGCAAGTCGTCGATAGGGCGCATGCTGGCAGACCGCTGGGTGGTCCCCTTCATAGAGCTGAACCGGCAGATAGAGACGCTGGCTGGCTGCAGCGTGGCCGAGATTCATGCGCTGTATGGGCAAAATGCCTATCGCCGCTATGAGTTCAGGGCGCTGGAAGATGCTATACAGCGTTTTCCGCAGGCAGTGATCGCGACGCCGGGTGGCATCGTATCCGACCCCGCCACCTTCAACCTGCTGCTGTCGCACTGCTATACAGTATGGCTGAAAGCCTCACCGGAAGAGCATATGGGCCGTGTGGTGGCGCAGGGCGATACGCGCCCGATGTCGGGCAACCGCGAAGCGATGCAGGACCTGAAGGAAATCATCCAGAGCCGCACACCTTTCTATTCCAAGGCCGACGAGACCTTCGACACCAGCGACATGACGCAGGAAGGCGCCTTCCTGGCGCTGGACGATCAATTGCGCTCGATGGCGCTGTCAAAATAATCTCCCCCTCCGCGGGACGCCGTTCTTTCGGTGTCCCGCGCAGCAATTCCCCCTCTCCAATATTGTTTCAGGCGCCCGCCCGCCGGTCTGACGCCGCCGCAAAGCAGCATAGTCTCATGCATGTTATTGCTTGACTTGTCTTATTTCATGCAATATAGTGCGTTTAACGTATTTCGAATGCACCATACTGCTACCAAGGAGTGAGACACCATGTCGACCATCATCAATTACGAAACCAATCCCGAATCCTATAAACACTGGACTCTTTCCGTGGATGGTCCTGTCGGCACTCTGACGATGAACGTCAACGAAGACGGTGGCCTCAAAGAAGGCTACAAGCTCAAACTGAACTCGTACGACCTTGGCGTGGACATAGAATTGCATGATGCAGTGCAGCGCATCCGCTTTGAACATCCGGCTGTGCGCACTGTCGTCATCACCAGTGCCCGTGACCGTATTTTTTGCTCCGGCGCCAACATCTTTATGCTGGGCAAGTCCACACATGCGTGGAAAGTCAATTTCTGCAAGTTCACCAATGAAACCCGCAACGGCCTGGAAGATTCCAGCCGCCACTCCGGACTCAAATTCATTGCCGCGGTCAATGGTGCCTGCGCCGGCGGCGGCTATGAACTGGCGGCCGCCTGCGATGAAATCATCCTGGTGGACGACCGTTCTTCTTCCGTCAGCCTGCCGGAAGTGCCGCTGCTCGGCGTGCTGCCCGGCACCGGCGGCCTGACCCGGCTGACCGACAAGCGCAAGGTGCGCCATGACCATGCCGATATTTTCTGTACGACATCGGAAGGCGTGCGCGGCCAGCGCGCCAAGGACTGGCGCCTGGTGGATGAGGTCGTCAAGCCGGCGCAGTTCCAGCAGGCGGTGCGCGAGCGCGCCCTGCAACTGGCAGAGCAGAGCGACCGCCCGGCCAATGGCAAAGGTGTGCGGTTTACTCCACTCAACAAAAAAATCGGTGAAGACAGCGTGGCATACGGCTTCGTCAACGTTCAAATAGACCGAAACGGCCGCACTGCAACGTTGACGGTAAAAGCGCCTTCCGTCGAGCAACCGGCCGATATCGCCGGCATAGAAGCGGCAGGCGTGAACTGGTGGCCACTGCAGATGGCGCGAGAACTGGATGACGCCATCCTGCATTTGCGCACCAATGAACTGGACATCGGCACCTGGATATTGAAAACGCAGGGTGACGCGCGCGACGTGCTGGACGTGGATGCCGCGTTGGTGGAACACAAATCGCACTGGCTGGTGCGCGAAACCATAGGCTTTATGCGCCGCACCTTTGCGCGCCTGGACGTCACCTCGCGCTCGCTGTTTGCGCTGATAGAAGAAGGTTCCTGCTTTGCCGGTTCGCTGCTGGAAATTGCGCTGGCTGCCGACCGCAGCTATATGCTGGCCTGCCCGGACGAACCCAAAAAAGCACCGAAGATTATTGCTTCGGAAATGAATTTCGGCCTGCTCCCCATGGTCACCGCCCAATCCCGCCTGCAACGCCGTTTCTATGAGGATGAAGCGGAAGTGGCTGCAGTGCGCGCCAAAATCCGCGTGCCGCTGGATGCGTCCGAAGCGATGGCACTCGGCCTGATCACCGCCGATCCCGACGACCTGGACTGGGCCGATGAAACCCGGCTGGCGCTGGAAGAGCGCGCCAGCATGTCGCCGGATGCGCTGACCGGCATGGAGGCGAACCTTCGATTCAATGGCAAGGAAACCATGGAAACCCGCGTTTTCGGCCGTCTGACGGCCTGGCAAAACTGGATCTTCATCCGCCCCAATGCAGTAGGCGAGCTGGGCGCGCTGAAAGTCTACGGTAGCGGCAACAAGGCCAAGTTTGATCTGAACCGCGTTTAAGACGGCCGCTGGATACAGGCCGGATAATTACCCATACATGCAAAGGACAGCCCCGTGAGCACCATCAACTACAACGAAACGATACCCAACAACGTCAACCTGTCGGAAGACAAGACCCTGCAGCGCGCGCTGGAGCACTGGCAGCCGAATTACCTGAACTGGTGGCGCGACATGGGGCCGAGCGGCTCGCTGAATCACGATGTCTACCTGCGCACCGCGATCAACGTCACGCCGGAAGGTTGGGCGCATTTCGGCCACGTGAAAATGCCGGATTACCGCTGGGGCATCTTCCTGGCCCAGGCAGAAGAAAACCGTAAGATCAACTTCGGTGAAAGCAAGGGCCGCGACGCCTGGCAGGACGTGCCCGGCGAACACCGCGCCAACCTGCGCCGCATCATCGTCACCCAGGGCGATACCGAGCCGGCCTCTGTTGAGCAGCAGCGCCACCTGGGCCTGACTGCACCGTCGCAATACGACTTGCGTAACCTGTTCCAGATCAACGTGGAAGAAGGCCGCCACCTGTGGGCGATGGTTTACCTGCTGCATAAATATTTCGGCCGCGACGGCCGCGAGGAAGCGGAAGCGCTGCTGCAGCGCAATTCCGGCGACCAGGACAAGCCGCGCATCCTGGAAGCCTTTAATGAAGAAACGCCGGACTGGCTGGCGTTCTACATGTTCACTTATTTTACCGACCGTGACGGCAAGTTCCAGCTGAATGCACTGGCGGAATCCGGTTTCGATCCGCTGTCGCGCACCTGCCGCTTCATGCTGACCGAAGAAGCGCATCACATGTTCGTCGGCGAATCCGGCATTTCACGCGTGATCCAGCGTACCTGCGAAGTGATGCGCCAGCATGGCATAGAAGACCCGGAACAGGTGCGCGCAAAAGGCGTGATCGACTTGCCGACGATACAGCGTTACCTGAACTTCCATTTCAGCGTCACCATCGACCTGTTCGGTGCCGACCAGTCTTCCAACGCAGCCAATTTCTACACGTCCGGCCTCAAAGGCCGTTATGAAGAAACCAAACGCGACGACGACCACCTGTTGAAAGGCCAGTCCTATCGCATCCTGGAAGTGTCCAACGGTTCGCTGACTGAGCGCGAAGTGCCGATGCTGAATGCGCTGAACGAAGTGCTGCGCGACGACTTCATCCGCGATTCGGTCGCTGGTGTCGGCCGCTGGAATCGCGTGATTGAGAAAGCCGGCCTCAGCTTCCGCCTGAGCACACCGCACAAGGCATTCAACCGCCATATTGGCGGCTTCGCCGGCATGCGCATCTCGCCGGACGGCCAGGTCATTTCTGAAGCGGAATGGCTGAGCAAAGTACGCCACTGGTTGCCGAGCGAAGAAGACCGCGCCTATGTGGCTTCGCTGATGGGCCGTGTCATCGAACCCGGCAAGATGGCCAACTGGATTGCGCCGCCGCCGGTGGGCATCAACCGTCAGGCGATCGATTTTGAATATGTGCGCTTTAATTAAACTGGATTAATTTTCGGCAGCAAGGGGCACGCTGCGGCGTGTCCCGTCTTTCCCATTTTGCTTTACAAGTCAGGTATATCATGAACGCTCCCGAAGCCGTCATCCTGATCAGGCAACACCTGATTGACCCCGAGGTTTGCATTCGCTGCAATACCTGCGAAGAAACATGTCCTATCGACGCCATCACGCACGACAGCCGCAACTATGTTGTCGATGCCGACAAATGCAATAGCTGCGGCGCCTGCATCTCCCCTTGCCCTACCGGTTCCATCGACCATTGGCGCACGATGCCGAAAACCGGCGCCTATACGTTGGAAGAACAGCTGAGCTGGGATGAGTTGCCGCAGCAGCAGGAGATAGAAGCCGAAAGCCTGGCAGTGGCTGCGGAACCTGGTGGTGAACCGGGAATGGGCGCGCTGCAGGTCAATGCGGCGGTGTCGCCGTCTTCTATTACTGCACCGTGGTCGGCGGCGCATCCATATATCAATCTATATACATTGAAGGCGCCGATTACTGCCACCGTGGCCGGCAACTTCCGCCTGACCGCAGAAGATGCGGAAAGCGATGTCCACCATATCGTGCTAGATTTCGGCAACCAGTTTTTTCCCATCCTGGAGGGGCAGTCGATAGGTGTGATCCCGCCGGGAACGGATGCTTCGGGCAAGCCGCACTATATGCGGATGTACTCGGTTGCCAGCCCGCGCGACGGTGAGCGTGAAGGCTACAACAATCTGTCGCTGACAGTAAAGCGCGTGGTGGAAGACCATGACGGCAAGCCGGCGCTGGGCGTAGCCTCCAATTATCTGTGCGACCTGCAAAAGGGCGATACAGTCAGTCTGGCCGGCCCCTTCGGCACCAGCTACCTGATGCCGAATCACGCCAACGCCAACCTGCTGATGATCTGCACCGGTACCGGCTCCGCGCCGATGCGTGCAATGACGGAGCGTCGTCGCCGCTTGCTGAAAACCCAGGCCAAAGAGCAGAACGGCAAGCTGCTGCTGTTCTTCGGCGCGCGCAAGTCGGAGGAATTGCCCTACTTTGGCCCGCTGCGCAAATTACCTGCCGAATTCATCGACATGCACCTGGCTTTTTCGCGCGTGCCGGACCAGCCTCGTGCCTACGTGCAGGACAAGATGCGGCATGCGGGCCAAGCCGTGTCCGAGCTGCTGGATGGCGACACCTACGTGTACATCTGCGGCCTCAAGGGTATGGAAACCGGTGTCATGGAGGCGCTGCGCGATATTTGCAAGGAAAGTGGCAAGGACTGGGCCGGCCTGCATGCGAAGATGGTCGCCGAAGGCCGGTTTCACGTCGAAACATATTAATCCATCACCGGAAAAGCGAAGAATGACGATTTCCCTACCGCTGCAAACCACCAATTTTCGTGTCGACATCGAAGACGACGGCATTGCCCACCTGGTGTTCCAGCCGGCCGGCGGCATGCCCGTGACGGATGCCATCGGCCATGCCGAACTGGCTGCGGTATGGGGCAGGCTCAGCAACCGGCCGGATGTGCGGGTCATCCTCGTGCGCAGTGAAGGCAAGGCTTTCTGTGCGGGAGGCGAACTGGCGATGGTGGACGACATGCTGGTGTCCGAGCAATCCCGCCAGCGTGTCATGCGCGAAGCCCGCGAGCTGGTGCGCGGCATGATAGATTGCGACAAGCCGATTTTGTCCGCGATCAACGGCGCTGCGGTCGGTGCCGGCCTGGCGGTGGCCTTGCTGGCGGATATCTCCATCGCAGCACGCAACGCAAAGCTGATAGACGGCCACACCAAGCTGGGAGTGGCGGCGGGCGACCATGCCGCCATTATCTGGCCTTTGCTGTGCGGCATGGCCAAGGCCAAGTACTATCTGCTGCTGTGCGAAACCCTGGGCGGCGAAGAGGCTGAGCGCATAGGCCTGGTTAGCCGTGTCGTTGATGCGGAAGCTTTGCAGCAGGACGCGCTGCAGATTACCCAAAGGCTGGCCGTCGGCAGCCGCTCGGCGCTGGCTGGCACCAAGCGCTCGCTAAACCACTGGACGCAGGCAGCCTGGCCTGCGTTTGAAGCGTCGCTGGCAGCCGAGATGATGGATTTCAGCCAGGAAGACGCGCGCGAAGGCGTACTGGCCATCAAGGAAAAGCGCGTACCCGTATTTAAATAACCCTTCTGAAACCCGGTTCCGGCAACGCGGAACCGGCGACGTTGCCAAAAAGCGGGTCTTCCCGCTTTTTTCTTTCCCTTATTACCTGCACTCCCGCCACCTTCAGCGGGTTACCGTGCCTGTCTTTTTCATACAGAACTTTCCTTTTCGATCCGGCGCAGCTTGTTCCAGCTTTTGTCCTCGTGCATTGCGCTGGGTGCATTAGGAGGGCAGCGATGATCCCTTTAAAAATCAATAATTTATATATCGTGATATATTACAATGAAAATAAAATTACATTATTTTATTAAAATAAATATAACAAAATAAAAAGTTTTCATAGGTAATGGCCAATTATTAGGTCGAATAAAGTAAATTCTGTATTCTTTGTAATACATCAAATTAATAAAAAATTGTAAACCATAATATTTCTCAACCATGACATTAAACACAAATCCCCTCCAAAGCGCTGCCGGCAGCCGACTGCTCAGGGATTCGGCGTATGCGCAATTGCGGGCTGAAATCCTTAGCTGTGAATTGCCTCCCGGAGCGGAAATCAGGGAGGGGGAACTGGCTGCGCGTTTCAGCATCAGCAAATCGCCGGTGCGCGATGCGCTGATGCGGCTGGAGCGTGAAGGTCTTGTCACGTCCACCCCGCGCCAGGGCTACCGGGTAGCGTCTATTTCGCTGGCCGACGTGCACGACATGTTTCATTTGCGCGGCGCGCTGGAACGGGCGTGCATGGAGCGCATTACAACGCAGGCCAGTGACGAGCAGTTGCAGACGCTGGACCGGTTCCGCCGTTTCGAGGCGGCGGAATGGAGCGGCGGTTTCATCGCCTATAACCGCGCATTCCACCACAGCCTGGCGGAGCTGGCGATGAATGCAAGGTTGAAGCATCAGCTGGGCGAACTGATCGACCAGATGGAAAGGGTAGTGCGGGTGAGCGTCAGCAATGTCAAGCGCGGCAATCCCGACACACTGGTAAAGGAGCACTGCCAGATTATCGATGCGCTGCAGGAGCGCAAGCACAAGCGTGCGGAACGTCTGGCGGAGCAGCATATCTCTGCGGCTTCAAAGCGGGTGATTGACGCAATTTCACGCTTTGTCGTCGTGGCTTGATTTATTTTTGAGAGGAACGAAGATGTCTAGTATGTCGAGTAGCAATGAGGCCGGGGTTCCGCTGCATGGATTATTCATAGACGGCAAGGAAATCCCGGCCACCCGCCCGGACCTGCTGGATGTCATCAATCCTGCGACCGGTGTCCTGCTGGCGCAGATCAGCCATGCCAGCGATGCGGATGTGGATAAGGCTGTGCGCAGCGCCGGCGCCGCGTTTGAAACGCTGGAATGGAGCGGCATGTCTAACCGCACGCGGGCCAAGCTGATCAACAAGCTGGCGGATGTATTCGAAGCCAACCTGGAAGAAATCTACCATCTGGAAACCCTCAACAACGGCCGCTCGCTGAATGAAACGCGGGCACAGGTATCGCGGCTGCCGGATTTCCTGCGTTATAACGCCGGTCTGGCCATCGCGCGCCGCGATTCTGTCATCCCGGTGGACGGCAACTACCTGAACTACACGCTGCGCACGCCGATAGGCGTAGTGGGCAATTCAACGCCGTTCAACCATCCGCTGATGATCATGATGAAGAGCCTGGCGCCGACGCTGGCATCCGGCTGCACCACAGTCGTCAAGCCTTCTGAATACACGCCGTTGACGACATTGCGGCTGGCTGCGCTGTTCGTGGAGGCCGGCTTGCCGCCTGGCGTATTCAACGTCATCACCGGCCTGGGCCCGACAACCGGCAAGGCATTGGCTGAACATCCGGGCCTTGCCAAGTGGGTATTGACCGGTGGCACCGAAGCCGGGCGCATCACCGGTGCGCTGGCCGGCAACAATTTCGCCCACCAGACGCTGGAGCTCGGCGGCAAGACGCCGGTGCTGGTGTTTGATGATTTCGATGTGGACCAGGCCGTCAACTACGCAGCTTTCGGCGCTTTCATCGGTGCCGGCCAGACCTGCATCTGCGGCAGCCGCCAGATCGTGCAGGAAAAAGTATATGACGAGTTTGTGGAAAAACTCGCTGTCAAGGCCAAGTCCATCCGCATCGGCAATCCTATCGATCCTTCGGTGCAATTAGGGCCAGTGGTCTCGGCGCGCCAGCAGCAGCGCGTGCTGAACTATATCAAGATAGGTCTGGAAGAGGACCGGGCGCGCCTGGTGGCCGGCGGGCGCATTCCTGCCGATGCGGCGCTCAAGGACGGCTTTTTTGTCGAGCCTACGGTATTTGCCGACGTCACGGCCGACATGCGCATTTTCCAGGAAGAAGTATTCGGCCCCTTTGTATCGGTGACTAAATTTTCCACCGAAGAAGAAGGCATTGCGCTGGCCAACAATTCGCCTTTTGGCCTGGCCGGCGCTATCCGCACCAAGGACGTGACACGCGCACACAGGGTAGCGGCAAGACTGAAATGCGGCATCGTGTGGATCAACGACCATCACAGGCTGGACCCGGCGTCGCCGTGGGGCGGCGTCAAGGATTCCGGCATAGGGCGCGAGTGCGGCACAGAGTCCTTCGACCAGCATTTCGAAACCAAGAGCGTCATGGTGAGGCTCGATGATGCGCCGTTCGACTGGTACAAGGATACCGCCAGCCAGCCGCGCCTGAATTAAGAACAAGCCGCCCGCCTTTTCGCCGATGTTTTGCTGGCAGCGGCGGGCGCTCAAGTTCCAGCCAGCAGCCTGAATTTGCCGTACCGGTCATTTTTGCAATACAACAATAAAAATTGCACCTCCAGGAGACAAAAAATGAATGCAAGCGTCAATGCAGGAGCCCGGTTAGACCGGCTTCCTATTGCCCCGTTTCACCGCCGCGTGATGATGCTGATCGGTATCGGCATGTTTTTCGACGGTTTCGACATCTACATCGCGGCAACTGTACTGGGATCAACGCTCAATAGCGGCTTTTCCACGCTGCCGCAAAACGCGCTCTTTGTGTCATGCACCTTCATCGGCATGATGCTGGGTTCGTTCATGACCGGTTTTCTGGGCGACCGTTTCGGCCGGCGTTTCACCTACCAGTTCAACCTGTTGCTATTCGGCGGCGCCTCTTTCCTCGCTGCATTTGCTCCCAATATGACGATACTGATCCTGCTGCGCCTGGTTATGGGCATAGGCCTGGGCGCGGAAAACGTGGTCGGCTATTCGACCTTGACCGAATTTGCACCGGCAAGAGTGCGCGGCAAATGGCTGGGCGGCATGGCGGTGTTCGTCGTCAGCGGCTTGCCGGTTGCGGCACTGATCGGCACTTTCGTCATTCCTGCGTTTACATGGCGCGCCATGTTCATCCTGGGCGGCATAGGCGGCATCGTGGTCTGGTACATGCGCAAATCGCTGCCGGAATCGCCCCGCTGGCTGGAGTCGGTCGGGCGATTGGAAGAGGCGGAAGCGCTGATGCAGAAGATAGAAGCAGAAGTCTCGCGCGGCCAGCCGCTGCCGGTGCCGGAAAAACAGACTGCCGCAGCGCCGTCGCGCAGCCTGGCCAGCCTGTGGAGCCCGGCACTGCGCCCGCGCATGCTGGTGGGCTGCGTATCGCTGATCGTCATCAATACGCTGCTGTACGGCTTCATTACCTGGCTGCCGACTTTCTTCGTCAAGCAGGGCCTGACCATTGCAACCTCTTTCCAGTATTCCATGCTGATGTCAATAGGCGCACCGATAGGCTCAGGCATAGGCGCGCTGACCGCCGACAAGTGGGGACGCAAGCCGACCATTACAATATCGGCGCTGGCTGCCATCCTGTTCGGTTTCATCTACCCATTCGTCAACGATCCGGTCTTGCTGCCGGTGATAGGCTTTGCGCTTACCGTTCCCATTTATGTGCTGGTGGCGCTGCTATTTGCGATTTACATTCCCGAGCTGTTTCCGACCGAGGTGAGGCTGCGCGCATCCGGCATTTGCAATACTTTTGGCCGTGGCGCCACCATCGTCACGCCTTTCCTGGTGGTGTCGCTGTTTACCAATTTCGGCATACGCGGCGTGCTGACGCTGATGATAGGCCTGCTGATCGCCATGATCGCGGTTGTGCTGCTATTCGGCGTAGAATCAGGCAATCGCAGCCTGGAACAGATGGAAGAAGACCGGCTAATGGCTATACGTTCAAGAGAGGCATGACATGAGCAATACCGAGCAGCAAACAGTATTCACGCAAATCACGGTGTCCGTGGATGGTCACCGGGTCAGTGCCCGTATCGGCGGAGAGGGCACACCCATTATCCTGTTTCATTCGCTGCTGGCGGACGACACCAGCTTCGATAGGATAGCCGGCCCGCTGGCAAGCACGCATAAGGTCGTTATCCTGAACCTGCCCGGCTTTGGCGCATCGGACCGGGTAGACGGCGGCGTGGAAGCCATGGCGGACAGGCTGGCTGGCGCTATCGGCAAGATGGAATTGGGACAGAAGCCTATTTTCCTCGGCAATGGCTACGGCGGCTTCATCGCGTTGATGGCGGCAATCCGCCATCCAGGCATCGCAGAACGCCTGGTGCTTGCGGATTCCGGCGCGGCATTTTCGGAAGCCGGGCGGGCGGCTTTTGTCGGCATGTCCGCCGGAGCGAGGGCCAAGGGATTGGCGGGTATCTCCGACGTCGCAATGCGCCGCCTGTTCTCGCCGGCTTACCAGGCTGAGCACCCGGCGCTGCTGGAAGAACGCCGCCGCCGCTTTATCGAGGTGGATCTGGAAACCTTCCACAATGCCTGCAATGCGCTGGCAAACCTGGATATGCGCGGCCAGCTTTCTTCCGTGACGGTGCCGGTACTGGTGCTGGCGGGCGAGTTTGACGAAGCGACGCCGCCGGACATGTCCAGGGAGCTGGCTGCAGGCTTGCCAAATGCAGAACTGCATATCCTGCCGGGCTGCGCCCATGTCCCCCAACTGCAGGAACCGCAGCTGTTCATGTCTGCCATCGCGAAATTTATCGGCGGCTGATACTTGGAAAGGCCTGTTCGCCGCTGTGGGGCGGCTTCAGGTCTTGCGCAATTGCTGCCATTGTTCGTCAGTCCAGCGCAACAGGTCCTCGGCGCCCGAGGTACGCAGGTGCTGGCCGCCGTCAATCGCGATCATTTCACCGTTGATATAGCCGGCGAAGCCGGACACCAGGTAGGCTGCCAGGTTGGCAAGTTCCGCCGGGTCGCCGGACCTTCCCAGCGGGTTGGCATGCCCTGCGCTGTTTTGCCTGCCTGCAGGATTCAGGTTGGCTGAAGCTGCTGCAGTAGGAAAAGGACCGGGTGCGATGGCAACCAGCCGTATATCCTTGGGGCCCCATTCCACTGCCAGGCTGCGCGTCATCGCCAGCAGCGCCGATTTGGCCATGGCGGAAGGCACCGTGTAGGCGCGGCCGGTGACGGTGGAAGTGGACAGGATGCTTAGTACGGTCCCCGCATGCCGGTCTGTTATCCAGCGTTTTCCTGCTGCCAGCGTGCAGTACAGTGCGCCGTGCAGCGTCACGCCGAGAATCGCATCGGCGGCGCGCGCGGACAGGCTTTCCGTGCGCGCAATGAAGCTGGCGGCGGCATTATTGACCAGGATATCCAGCGCGCCGTCTTCCCATATGCGCTGCATCATGGCTTCCACCGCATCCGGGTCGCGGATGTCGCAGGCGATGGCGGCTACCTCGGCGCCGAAATCTCTGCGCAATTCCGTTGCCGCTTGTTCCAGTACTTGCTGCCGCCGGCCGCACAGCACCAGGCTGGCGCCCAGTTCCGCAAAGCGCCGGCTCATCGCGTATCCCAGGCCCGTGCCGCCGCCGGTGACCAGGATGCGTTTGTCCTTCAGCAGTTCGTGGTTGAACATGATCTCGCTTTAGCGGTTGGCCGCATTGCCGCGCTCGGTCAAGTCGGACCAGAAATTGGCGCTGCCGCGGGCAATCGCGTCGCGCCCCAGCTGTTTCGCCCATTCCGCTTCCGAGCCGAACTCGGCACGCCACGACCACAGCCTGCGCGTCGCATAGTGCAGCGAATGTTCATAGGTATAGCCGATCGCACCGTGCACCTGGTGGCCTATGCTGGCTGCCAGTCCCGCCGCCTGGCCGGTGCGGATCTTGGCAACGGCAACGCTGAAAGCGCGCGGACTGGATGCAGCTGCCTCGCATGCCGCCAGGGCTACGGTCTGGGCCGATGTGACTTCCCCCGCGAGCGCCGCCAGCGCTTGCTGGATTGCCTGGAACTTGCCTATGCTGCGTCCGAATTGCACCCTGTCATTGGCATACTGCACCGACTCGCGCAGGATGGATTCCACTGCACCGGCCATCATTGCGGCACGCGCCAGACCGCCGTATAGTGTCACCGGTGCTGTGGGCAATTGATCGCAGAATACAAATGCGTCGCAGCGCGCATGCTGGAAAATCACTTCGTCGCGCGGTTCCCTGGCGACATTGATGCCGCAGCGGAGTGTCACACCCGGCGCTTTGGTGTCGACCACCGCAAGCACCTGCCGGTCGCCTATCCTGCCTGCGACCACCAGCGCGGCAGCGGCGGAGGCCCAGGGCACCGCTTGCACGGTGCCGTTCAGGCTCAGCGCGCCGGCACCCAGTTCCAGCGCCAGGCCGTCTCCGGCCTGTTGCTGGATGACCGACAACGGCGCCTCCCCGGCCGGTACCGCCAGGCCGGCGCGGCGCAGCAGCGCGCGGGCAATGATGGTTTCCGACAGCGGCAGCGGTAGCCGGTGAAAACCGATTGCATGGAACACAGGGAAAGCATCGGCCCACTTTCCGGCCAGCTCATCTTCCGTTTCTCCGCCCAGCACGTCCGCGTAGCCGCTTTCCGTTACCGCCTGCCACAGGCCGGCCTGCCATGCGCCCGATTCGGCTGCATCCAGTACGTCGCGGTTGACGATGCCGGCAAAAAGCCGGTTCACGCCATCGGCTATCATGTCTTTGATATCGCTCATCTCAGTCCCAATCCTTTTGCAATGATTCCACGCAGAATTTCCCGTGTGCCGCCGCGTAGTGAAAACGACGGCGCTGCCTGCACGGTAAATGACATCACCTCATCCAGGGTTGAGGCGGCCTGCCCGACCTGTACTCCAAACAGCTCGTGCGCCAGTTCCGGTATGCGCTGTTCCAGCAGCGCGCCCTGG
The DNA here is from genome assembly GCF_049339885.1 of Undibacterium sp. TJN25. Lineage (NCBI taxonomy): Bacteria > Pseudomonadati > Pseudomonadota > Betaproteobacteria > Burkholderiales > Oxalobacteraceae > Undibacterium > Undibacterium sp. TJN25. The sequence continues at coordinate 594,633 of NZ_JBMPPM010000003.1, forward strand.
TCCTTGACGATGGCCGCCAGCAGCGCCGGGTTTTCGCCGCGCGCGAGCAGGCCGGCGACGCCCAGCGACATTTCGCGCAGCGTCGCTATTTCTGCCGTTACCTTGCCTATCACCAGCGCATGGTGGCTGTCGGAAGCGGAAGCGGCGTCTATCATCTCCAGTATCAGCTGGATACTGCTCAGATAACGTTCCGGCCCGCTGCGTTCCAGCGTCAGCTCCGCCGTGACCTGGCTCCAGCCGTCGCCGCGTTTGCCGACCAGGCTTTCCGCCGGAATCAGCACGTCCTCGAAGAACACTTCATTGAAATGCGCATCGCCCATCAAATTCTTGATGGGGCGTATCGTGATGCCGGGCGTTTTCATGTCGATCAGGAATTGCGACAGCCCCGCATGCTTGCTTTCCTCACGGGTGCCGTCGGTACGCAGCAGCGCAATCATGTAATGTGCGTTATGTGCGCCGGAGGTCCACAGCTTGCTGCCGTTGACCAGCCAGCCGGCATCCGTCAGCTCTGCGCGGCTGCGGATGGAGGCCAGGTCGGAACCGGAATCGGGCTCGCTCATGCCTATGCAGAAGCGCAGCTCTCCGCGCGAGATGCGCGGCAAAAGATCGTGTTTGGTTTCCTCGCTGCCGTAGCGCAGGATCAGCGGGCCGCTCTGGCGGTCTGCGACCCAGTGCGCGCCGACCGGGGCGCCGGCTGCCAGCAGCTCTTCCAGCACCACATAACGCTCCAGTGCCGAGCGCTCATGGCCGCCATACTGTTTCGGCAGGCGCATACCTATCCAGCCGCGCGCACCCAGCTTGCGGCTGAATTCCGGGTCGCTGCCCGACCAGTTCTTGGCGCGCTCGCCGGCGGGAAAGCCGGCCATCGCTTCCGTCAGGAAGCTGCGTACGTCGGCACGCAATTCCTCGCAATGGGCATCGAGCGTACAGGGTAATATCGCTAAACTTTGCATAGTGTTTACTCGTGAAGAGACAGCACGGCTCAGGACCAGCCTGCCGTCGGTTGGCGGCCGGGGCCGCATATGCTTGTTATCTGCCGGCCGGATTCCGGCGCGGCATCATGCCAGCTATCGTGTCAGGTTTGTGCTGCAGCCAGCCGGTATCAGTCGCCGACCAGCCCGCCGAACAATTGCCAGGTTTTACCGTCGAAACGCTGGAACTGGAATTTATGGAAGATGCGGTATTCATCCGGCGCGGTATTGATGCGTATGCCCGGCACCATCAGCGATAGCTGTACGTCCTTTAAGGCCGTCACCTGTTTCAGGATGTTTTCCCGGGTCAGGTTATCGCCGCAGCGTTTCAGCACTTCCGTCGTCAGTTCGCCTATCAGGTAGCCCTGCACTGCCATGGGGTCGCCGGTATTGGCCGAGGGATTGTATTTGGCCATCCAGGCGCGCCAGGCCTGCATGCCCTTGTCGTTTTCCCAGGCCTTGTCGTTCGGGTCCTTGATAAAGGCAGGCGCGACCACGCCTACCGATTTCTCCAGCCCGGCCGGCTTCAGCACCGAAGTAACAGAGGTGGAAACGGTTGGCAATATCATCATCGGCTTCCAGCCTATGTCATGCGACTTGGCGATGCCCTGTGCAGCAAACTTCGGCGTCGCTTCGTTGAAAAATACATCCGCACCGGAGGACTTGAAGGCGGTGATCTGTGAATCCACGGTAGCATCGGCGGTAGAGTAATTCGCTTCGGAGACAATGCTGATCTTCTTGCTGTCGGCCAGGCCTTCCTTGAAGCCGCGCAGGTAGTCCTTGCCCGCGTCGTCGGCCGGCACGATGACGGCGACCTTGGCATCCGGCTTGGTCGCGGCGATATAGCGGCCTATGGCCTTGCCTTCCGCTGCATAACCGGGGCTGAAACCCATGGACCATGGAAATTCCTTGGGCTGTGAAAAGCGGCCTTGTCCAGAGCCGACAAACAGCTGCGGAATCTTGTTGACGTTCATGTATTTCTGCACGGCCAGCTGAGGCCCGGTGCCTATGCTGCCGCTGAGGAACAGCACCTTGTCCTGTTCCACCAGCTTGCGTGTCTGTTCCACCGTCTTGGCGGGACTGTAGCCGTCGTCGACGCTGATGAACTTGACCTTGCGGCCGTTGATGCCGCCTTCGGCATTGACCTTGTCGAAATAAGCCGACATCGCCTTGGCGATTTCCTGGTAGGCCGAGGCCGGGCCGCTGTAGGGAGCGGTATTGCCGATGCGGATTTCAGTATCGCTTGCGCCTGCATCGTATTTCTTTTGCGCCAGCGCGGCCGCTGGCAATAGTGCCACGCCCAGTGCAAGCGCGGGGATCAGGTGATGCGTACGAATTCTCATTTTGTTGTCTCCTGGTTGGAAATGGGGCTATTTTTTTGTTTGGTCTTGAATAATCTGGATACCAGCTTGCCCAGGCCGCCTGCGATACCGGAGGGCATGATGAACACAAAGGCAATCAGCAGTACGCCATAGACGGCGCCGGCGGCGGATTTGGATACCTGCTCGGCAAAATTGGGCAGGAAGCCGATCAGGATGGCGCCGAACAGGGGGCCGCTCAACGTGCCCAGGCCGCCGATGACGGCGCCTACCAGCAGGGTAATGGACAGGAACATCGTGAAGCTGTCCGGCGACACATACTGTACCGACACGGTTGCCAGTGCGCCGGCCACGGCCATGTACATGGCGCTGACGCCGAAGGTCAGCGATTTCACCATGACGAGGTTGACGCCCATTGCCGACGCCGCAACCGGGTGGTCGCGCACAGCAATGATGGCGCGGCCCATGCGTCCATGCAGCAGGTTGCGCGCCAGCAGGAACATCAGCAGCGCCACCGCCAGCGACAGGTAATACAGCCATTGGTCTTGCGTAATCGGCAGGCCCAGCGGCACGTCCGGCTTGGCAATGGTGATGCCCTGGAAGCCGCCGGTCCAGTCGTCGAAAGCGCCGTATTTCAACAGCTGCGGCACTGCCACGGCAAGGCCGAAGGTTGCCAGTGCCAGATACAGGTTTTCCAGCTTCAACGCTGGCAGGCCGAACAGGAAACCGGCGATAAAGCCGATGGCTGCCGCTGCCGGTATGGTCCACAGGTAGGGCATGCCGTAGTGGTCGATCAGGATGCCGCTGGCATACGCGCCTATCGCATAGAAAGCACCGTGGCCCAGCGAAATCTGGCCGTTATAGCCCATCAAAATATTCAGCCCCAGCAGTGCAATCGCATAGCTGGCGATCATCGTCCATTGGAACATCTGGTAGGGCGTGATCAGCAGCGGGATCAGCGCCGCGGCGATCACGATCAGCATGACGCCGGCCTGGGCACGCCGCGGACGCCAGGACCTGGCACTGCTTTCGGCATCCGCCCTATTTTCGCTATTGCCCGCCGCCGCGTTTGCTGCACTTTTTATCTGCATGGTCTCTTTGGATGTAATGGTGTTCATACGCGCCTGACAGTCTGTTTACCCCAGATGCCGGCCGGCTTGAACAGCAGCACCACGATGATCAGCACCATGGCCGCCGTAAACCGCAATTCATTGCCGACATAGACGCCCAGCAGATCTTCCACCACCCCGATGATGAAGCCGCCCGCGACTGCGCCCAGCGGGTTGTTGATGCCGCCCAGCAGGGCGCCGGCAAAGGCGTACAGCAGAATGCCTATCATCATGTTGGGATCCAGGAATACTGTCGGCGCCACCATCATGCCGACCACGGCGCCGATTGCCGCCGCCAGACCCCAGCCTATGCCCAGCATGCGGCCCACCGGGATGCCGGCGAGACGGCTGGAAGCGCGGTTATCCGCGGTGCCGCGCATCGCCAGTCCCATTTTCGTGTAACGGAAAAACACATACAGCAAGCCCAGCACCAGCAAGGTCATGGCAACCGCACCCAGCTGGTGCGGACTGATATAGCTGTTGTTGAGGAAAGCCATCTGGCTGAACGGGCTGGGAAACTGCTGGATGGAATAGCCCCATATCCAGCCGGCGATACTGTTGAAGATCAGCAGCAGGCCGATGAAGACAGTGACGACCGACAGTTCCGAGCCATGGCTCACCGGCCTGATGATGAAGCGTTCTATCGCCACGCCGCCGATGAAGGACAAAACGATAGTCAGGAAAAAAGCGCCCCAGTACGGCAGGCCCGCATGCATCAGCGACAGCGCGATATAGGTCGACACCATCGCCATTTCGCCCTGGGCAAAATTGACCATGCCGGTGGAACGGTAAATCATCACCAGCGCCAGCGCTGCGCTGGCGTAGATGCTGCCGTTGGCGAGCCCGGCAAAAACTTGATGTATGAATGCTTCCATTGTGTTCTCCTGGATCAACTGCCGAGGTAGCTCTTGCGTATTGCTTCGTTCTCGCGGATTTCGCGGGACGGGCCGGAGATGACAATGCGGCCGATTTCCAGCAGATAGGCGTAGTTCGACATCGCCAGCGTCATTGCCGCATTCTGTTCCACCAGCAGGATGCTGACCTTTTGCTCGCGATTGATCTGCTTCAGCAGTTCAAAGATTTCCTTGACGATCAGCGGTGCGATGCCGAAGGATGGCTCATCCAGCAGCAGCAGCGTCGGTTTCATCATCAGCGCGCGTGAAATCGCCAGCATCTGCTGTTCCCCGCCTGACAGGGTGCCGGCCTGCTGACCGCGGCGCTCGCCCAGGCGTGGGAAAAGCTCATACACCTGTGCAATATCTTTGGTAACGCCCGGCTTGTCCTTGCGGCTATAGGCGCCCAGTTGCAGGTTTTCTTCCACGGTCAGGCCCAGGAAGGTGCCGCGGCCGTCGGGCACATGGGCTACGCCCAGTTGCGCGATACTTTCCGTGTTCAGTCCGCACAGTTCCTTGCCGCGCAGGCGGATGGAGCCTGCGGTGCGCACCATGCCTGTCAGTGCGCGCAAGGTAGTGGTTTTGCCGGCGCCGTTGGCGCCCAGCAGCACGGTGATGCTGCCTTCCTCGACGCCGAAGCTGATGCCTTGCAGGACACGGCTTGCGCCATAGGAGGCAGACAGCTCCTTGACCTCCAGCAGCATGCTCATGCAGCCTCCGCGCCGAGGTAGGCCCGGATCAGGTCCGGATTATCTTGCACCTGTGCCGGCGTGCCGTCGGCGATCTTGCGGCCGAAGTTCAGTGCGACCACATGGTCGGACAGGCTCATCACCATTTCCATATGGTGTTCCACCAGCAGCACCGTCAGGCCGAAATTTTTCCGCGCATCCAGGATCAGGCGTTTCAGGCCGCTCAGCTCTTCATGGTTCAGCCCCGCGGCGGGTTCATCCAGCAACAGCAGGCGCGGCTCGGCAGCCAGTGCGCGGCCGAATTCTATGCGCTTCTGTATGCCGAAAGGCAGGTCGCCGGCGAACGCATCCAGCCATTTCCCCAGGTCCAGGAAACGTGCGATTTCGCGCGCGGATTTTTCCACGCCGGCCTGTTCCCGGCGCACAGACGGCAGCCGCAGGAAGTTACCGATAAAACCGGAGCTTGTTTTGCTATAACTGCCGACCATAATGTTTTCCAGTACCGTCATGGTCTTGAACAGAGCCAGGTTCTGGAAGGTGCGGCCTATGCCTATGCCTGCCATGCGGTGTTCGGGCAGCGTCAGCGTCGGCTGGCCGTCGAAGACGATATTGCCCTGGCTGGGCCGGTACAGCCCGCTCAGGCAATTGAACAGCGAGGTCTTGCCGGCGCCGTTGGGGCCGATCAGGCCGCAGATTTCGCCGCGGGCGACATTCATCGACACGTCGTCCAGTGCGACGATGCCGCCGAATGCCAGCCGCAGGTTGCTCACTTCCAGCAGCGGGCTTGCAGTGCCGGCGCTTGTCATGGCGCAGCCTTCTTGCCGGTTGCCGCCTGTAGCGATGCAATTTCGTCAGTGCTGAAACCCGCTTCCTGCAAGATTTCGCCGGTATGCTGGCCCAGTGAAGGTGCGGGACGGCGCAGCGACACCGGCGTTGCGCTGAACCTGGCGGTAGGGCGGATCTCCCTGATACTGCCCTCGGTCGGATGCAGGCTTTCCTGGAACAGGCCGACTGCCTTCAGGTGCGGATGCTCGGGCAGGTCGTCCAGCTGGTAGATCTGGGTGGCGGGTATGTCCAATTCGCTGCACAGTGCCAGCCATTCGGCGGTGGATTTCCCAGGGGTCAACTCGGTCACATGCTGGTACAGCGCGCGGATATGGGCGTTACGCTTCAGCCTGTCCGCAATGCTGTATTTGTCTGCCAGGTCTTCCCGGCCTGCGGCGCGGAAAAAGGCCTGCCAGTGCTTGTCCGTATAGGGTAGCATGCTGATCCAGCCGTCGCTGGTGCGGGTGGGTTTGCGGCCGCCTTCCAGCAGGCGCGCATAGCCGGCCGGCACTGTGGAGCCGGCGAAAGTCATGCCGCCCATGTGTTCGGCCAGCACAAACGCCGTCATGGTTTCCAGCATCGGCACTTCCACATACTGTCCCTGGCCCTTACGTTCGCGGTGCAGCAGCGCAGCCATGATGGCATTGGCCACGACAATGCCGGTGGTCTTGTCGGCAATCAGGCTGGGCATATAGGTAGGGGCGTCGCGGCCGATGGAACTGACACCTGCCAGTCCGCATGCCGCCTGAATGATATCGTCGAAGGCCGGCTTGTCGCGGTTCGGGCCGTCCTGGCCGAAGCCGGTGGCTGCGCAATACACGATCTTCGGGTTCAACGCGGCTACCGCCTCATAGCCGAAGCCCAGGCGCTCGATGGCGGCCACGCGCATATTGTGTACCACCACGTCCACCGTGGGAATCAGCCGTTTGATGGCGGCCACGCCTGCCGGCGTTTTCAGGTCCAGCACGATGGAGCGCTTGTTGCGGTTGATTGCCAGGTAGATGGAACTCATGCCGGGATTCTGCGATACGCCGTTGGCGCGCATCATGTCGCCTTCCGGTCCTTCCACTTTCAATACATCGGCGCCGAAATCCGCCAGTACCTGGGTGGCTACCGGCCCCAGCACTACTGAGGTCAGGTCCAGTATGCGGATGCCGTCGAGCGGCCCGGCGCTCTGCTGCGCGCCCGGCTTGGCGTTTGCTGCTGCGTTCATTGATCTTGTCTCCGATTTTTTTGCTATTTTTTTGTGCTGCGCTGTGTGTTGTGGCCGGCCGGCTATTTGCGCTGAAATTCCGGCAGGCGGCGCTGCGACATCGCCGCCACGCCTTCGCGGAAATCCTCGGTGCGGAACTGCCCCAGCTGGATGGCGAGTTCGCGCTGGTTGGCGGCGACAATGCGGTCGGCCATGCCCTGGCGCAGCGTATCGCGCGTGGATTCCACTGCCAGCGGCGCCGAGGCGGCAATTTCCTGCGCCAGCTCCAGCGCGCGCTGCCGCAACTGGTCCTGCGGCACCAGTTCATCTACCAGGCCCATCGCCAGCGCTTCCGCGCCGTTGATGCGGCGTCCGGTATAAAACAGCAGCGCTGCCTTTTGCGGCCCTATCAGGTGCGGCAACGTGACGCTCATGCCGAAGCCGGGGTGAAAGCCAAGGCGATTGAAGTTGGCGCTGAAGCGCGCTTCCTGGCAGGCGATGCGGAAATCGCCGACCAGCGTCAGGCCCATTCCGGCGCCGATTGCCGGCCCGTTGACGGCAACGACGATGGGTTTCTTGTTGCGGAACAGGCGCATTGCCTGTCCATAGAAAGGTGACGGATCAACCCCGGGCGCATTACCGGCGGTGGGTGTGCGGCCGCTGAAATCGGCGCCCGCGCAAAATGAAGAAACACCGGAACACAGCACGATGGCGCGGCAATTGTCGTCGCGGTCCAGGTTGTCCAGCATGTCGGCCAGCTTGCCGACAAAGCCGATATCGACAAAGTTATGCGGCGGACGCCGCATTTCCATTAGGGCGACATGCCCTTCGTGCGTCAAGCCTATTTCTTCTTGCTCACTCATTTTTCGCCATCCTCAATCTGCAATTTTTTTTATGGAACCGATGCGCATGATCATTCGCGTCTCCGAACGACAGGAAGCCGATTATAGGCAGCGAAGTTTGGGCTGCGCTATACTACAATTTCACTTATTGAAATTGCTTTCATCCTGAATCGATGCCTACTTCTCCCGCAGATGCCGCGGTTTCATCCAGCCGCCGTTTGACGCAAAGCAGCAAAAAATTTACCCGAGATACTGCCGGCAGCCAGTCGCTGGAGCGTGGACTGCAATTGCTGCGCGTGTTCCGCGCAGGTGTTGCGGTGCTGACCAACAGCGAGCTGGCATTGCGCACCGGGCTGCCGCGGCCTACCGTCAGCCGGTTGACGCGCTCACTGGTGGATGCCGGTTTCCTCAACTATGATTTGCAGCGCCGCGCCTACCGGCTGTCGTCCATCTGCCTGAGCCTGAGCGATGCCTACTCGCGCGCCAATCCCCAACTGGGCATTGCCGAGCCGCTGATGAAGCAGGTTGCGGACAGGGAGAAAGTGAATATCGGCATGGCGATCTCCGACCAATCCGGCATGATTTACCTGCTGGCCTTCCGCGAATCGGAGGATGCCGTGTCCAAGACCAGGAGGCTGGTGCCCGGCTCGCACGTGCCGATGGAAATGACCGCGATCGGGCGTGCCTACCTGACGGGGCTGGAGAGTGCGGAGCGCGATGAAAGGATGAACAGGTTCGCTTCGAAAGCTGGCCGGAAATGGCCGGCGCTGAAGGCGGAGCTCACCCGCTGCAGCGCTGAAATCGACAGGCTGGGTTATTGCACCGCAGAGTGGGAACCCGGTGGCCTGTTCGGTATTGCGACCAGGCTGTGGGGACCGGACGGCACGCTGTACGCGATTAACCTCAGTTTTCAGTCTGTCGAGGGTGACGACAGCGAGCCCATCGCGCGCCTGGCGCCGGTACTGCTGCAACTGGTGGCCGATATAGACAAGGCCTGGAAGGCCGATGGTCCCGCTGAATTTGAATAGCTAAATAGAAAGGGGTAATTTGCGCTATTCGGGGAATTGATAATTTCCTGGGCAGGTATCCTTGATGCTGGTCAAATTCCGTGCACCGGTTTGTTCGTCCTTCCTCTGGCTTTGGTTTGTCTGAGAGCAGGCCGCCGCCATCGAAATCCAGGCTGCACATCTACTTTACGCAAGGATCAAGTTCATGAGTTCCATCTCTTCGCTTTCTTCCGCCTATGCAGCGATCCTGGCTACCAATGCCTTGAAAAAGGTGCCGGTAGAAACAAAAGCTTCTGCGACGCAGGCTGCCGTACCGTCCTCCAGCCAGCCGGATCCAATGTCCCCGTCCGCAACCGCCGATACAAAACCCGTGGTGACCAAAGCCCTTTTCCAGGATATCTATAATGGCCATGTACTGGCCGCCGTGGACACCAACGGAGACCAGAAAGTGTCGCGGGAAGAGTTCAGCGCGCAGATACTGGCGGCCGGCGGTTCGCAGTCGCATGCCGATGCGCTGTACAAGAGCATGGACAAGGACGGCGATGGCACCGTGTCGGGCCAGGAATTCATCGACAACATCAAGAGCCCGTTTGCGAAGGAAGGTTATGCGCAGAAGATCCTGGACCTGATGCAGCAGATCCGCGGCGGACAGAGCACCGCGCCTCTGCAAGGGAACATTCTCAACGCCGACGGCCAGATGAGCGATGCCAATTCGGACCAGATGCTCAGAAATCTCGCCACCACCTTCAGCGGGAACGTATAGAGGGCTGCTGCGCCCGTCTGCGCTCGCCAAGTTTGAGCCGGTATCGCAAGTTGAGATGGCAGGCTGAGTCTGCATAAAGTGGACTGCCATGCGATGCAGAATGCCGCGTAATGCCACTGCGGTTAGCCGCAGAAATGGCGCATGTACAAAAACAATTGCGATGTAATTCGGATGATTTGTATCAGTAGTTGCAACATAATAAATTCTTGCGCGGTTTTGCCAAGTGAGTAAAATGTAGACGCAAATCAATAAGGCCGGGCACAGACCGGTTTTTGATCCGGTTTGTGAAAACGCAAGGCGATGGCGACGAAGCGGGCAAGGGCAATCCTTTCATACCAGTTCAGGCGCCGGCCTTGCTGAGTAAAGTATTCCGCCCTGCAGATTCCCGCACTTTAGCTCTTGCCAACATGATCGCCGAAAAAACGCAGCAATCTGCCCATGCCGTACGCGGCTCCAGTCTCGCAGGAAAAGCCTATTGGGCCATGGTGCGCCGTGTCGCGCTGACGGCAGGCATCATCGACATCGGCTATATCATCCTGTTCACCATACTGGGATCGGTGCCGCTGGCGGCGGTCAACGTCGTCAGCATAGTCATGTATGCCGGCGCCTATGTGCTGATAAGCCGCAAGCACAACGCAGCGGCGCTGGGGCTGATCTGGTTCGAGGTGATGGCGCATGCGGCGTTCGGCTCCCTGCTGATCGGCTGGGATAGCGGCTTCCACTACTATCTGCTGCTCTTCATTCCCGCCATCGTCATCGCGAATACGCGGGGTTATGCCGTGCCCATGGTGGTGGCGCTGCTGGCCTATTACCTGGGCCTGAAAAGCCTGTGCGACCACCTCGGCCCGCTTGCTCCCCTGCCGGGCAAGGGCATTGAAGTCGTATTGTGGATACATATCGTGCTGGTGTTCGGCATGTTTGCTTCGATTGCCGCGTTCTACCGCAAGACCATCGTCATCGCCGAGCTGCGCCTGTTCAAGCAGGCCACGTCGGACCCGCTGACCGGCCTGCATAACCGCAGCCGTTTCCATGCATTGTCCAGCCATGAACTGCTGCGTTCCCAGCGCTCCAGGGAGCCGGTCACCGTGCTGCTGTGCGATGTTGACCATTTCAAGCGCGTCAACGACCAGTACGGCCATGAGGCCGGTGACAAGGTGCTGGTCCACGTGACGAAAATACTGTCTGAAAACCTGCGCGAATGCGATGTACTCGCCAGATGGGGCGGCGAGGAATTTCTCGCGCTGATGCCCAATTGCAGGCTGGAGACGGCACAGGTTGTGGCCGAGCGCATCCGAGCCGCGATAGAATCCGCCTCGCTGGAACTCGGCGATGCCGTCATCAAGGTGACGGTGTCGCAGGGCGTTGCCGAAGTAAAAAGCACAGATGACCTGCAGGCCGCAATCGCCCGTGCCGATTCTGCGCTGTACCGCAGCAAGAACGCCGGCCGCAACCAGGTGTTTGCTGCCTGACAAGCATGGCCTCCGTATCCTGAGGCCCTTTCCTTGAAACTGCCGCTGTCAGGAACGCGCTGAATTGAAATGTCCGGCGATGGCCTGATCGGCTTCCAGCTTCGCACCCGCCAGCGGCTCCGGCCCGAAGGCAGTGCCTTGCACGGTAAAAAATGTCAGCCTGTGCAAGCCTATTGTTGCCAGGATTGCCCTCAGGTAGGGCTCCAGGAAATCCGGCTGGCGGCTGCGTTCTCCGATGCGGTGGCCGCCGGATGAAGCGGCGATGAAGACGGGCCTGTCGGCCAGCAGTCCCACTTTCCCTTCCGGCGTGGCATTGAAGGTCCGGTGTATGCGGACCACGTGGTCTATCCATGCCTTCAGCACGGAAGGCACGGTAAAGTTATGCATGGGCGTGCCGATGACGATGCAGTCCGCGCTTTCCAGTTCGACAATCAGCCGTTCGGACATGCCCAGCGAGCCTGTTTTCGATTCTTCGCCGGAGAATTGCCGCGTGCCGCCCAGCGACGCCGCATAGTCGCTATCCACATGCGGCAACTGGTCTGCCCACAGGTCTCGCGAAATGATGTTTGCCTGCGGATTTTTTTCCAGCAGCCTTGCAAGGATGCGCTGGGACAGCAGGTAGCTTTCGGCGCTTTTGCCACGAGGGCTGCAGGTGATGTGCAAGATGTTCATAGTGATTATTGTGCCAGTAGTTTGTGAAAGCGCATCGCGCCGAACAGCAGGCCTTGCCTGAAATAGAAGCGCTGGGCCAGTGAGTTGGAGACGGCAGTATCCAATGCCAGTCTCATGCAGGCCGATTGCTGCGCCATGATCGTCAGCGCATCCAGCAACAGCGCACCCCAGCGCCTGCCGCGCGCTGTTTCCGCAGTGACGAGGTCGTCAACGTAAAGAAACTTCCCGTACACCAGGTTTTCCTGCAGCCGGTAGCCCGCCAGCGCCACAACCTGGCCATCCTCCCATGCTGCCAGCAGGCGATAATTTTGCGAGCGCATGCGTGCCACGCGTTGCAGGAAATCTGCCTCTCCTTCCAGGTGCGGCCTGAGTTCTTTCATCACAGCATAGCAGGCGCGCAGGTCTGCTTCGCTTTCAGCGTCGCGCAATGTGTCGCTGGAAACGTCTGCTCGCACGGAAAGCGCCGATATAGCCTCTTTCTTCATACGGGAATCCTTTCGGTATTAATGGAACAGTCCCATGGTAGGGATTTGATGCCATAATCGGAAGAACCAAGAAATGATATATCGACTAGTCCATGATACGACCGCAGATGCAAGAATTCTTGTCGCTGAACCCGACGGCGGCAGAACCTGTGTACCGGCAAATCTACGCGCGCTTCCGTTCCGCCATCACCGAAGGTCTTCTGAAACCGGGTGACCGTATTCCGGCTGCCCGCGCATTGGCCAATGAACTTGGCCTGGCCCGCGGTACGGTAGAGGCGGCGTATGCACTGCTGGTGGCTGAAGGATATGTGGAAACGCGTGGCCAATCCGGCTCCTTCGTCACGCCAGGGCTGGAACTGCGGGCACCGGTGCCGCCGGTGCCGCGGCCATCCGGCACGGCAGTTGCCGGCAACGGCTTCCAGCAATCCGGATTCCAGCCTTTCCAGATGGGTTTGCCTGCGCTGGACGCCTTTCCGCGCAAGATATGGGCACGCCTGGCAGCCCGTTCGGCACGTGCGATGCAGGCCCCCGATATGACGTATCCGGCAATCGCCGGCATGGAAGGCCTGTGTGAGGGAATTGCGCGATACCTGCAGTTTTCGCGCGGCATCAATTGTTCTCCATCGCAGATATTTGTCACGTCCGGCTACCGGGCCACGCTGGAACTGATCGTGCGTGCGCTGCTGCAGCCCGGCGATGGTGTCTGGATAGAACAGCCCGGTTATCCGCCCACGGCAGAGTTGCTGGAGCGGGCCGGCATGGCTCTCGCAACCGTGCCGGTGGACCAGGACGGCATCGTCGTTACGCAGGGTGTCAGGTTGGCGCCGCATGCCCGCGCCGCCGTAGTCACACCCGCACACCAGAGCGCACTATGCATGTCACTGTCCTTACAGCGGCGTTTTGCGCTGCTCGACTGGGCTGCGCAGGCCGGCGCATGGATCGTGGAAGATGATTATGACGGCGAATACCGCTACATCAGCCGCCCCCTGCCTGCGCTCAAGAGCCTGGACCGTGATGGCCGCGTGCTGTATGCGGGCACCTTCAGCAAGGTGCTGTTTCCGGCCATCCGGCTCGCCTACCTTGTCGTCCCGGAAGCGCAGACTGCGCATTTTGCAGCGGTTAACCGGGCCTTTTCCGGCGGCAGCCCGGCATTGACGCAGTCTATCGTGGCCGATTTCATCATGGAGGGACATTTTTCCCGCCACATCCAGCGTATGCGGCGGCTCTACGGAGAGCGCCGGCAGATCGCCGCCGACGGCCTGCAGCGCGTGCTGGGGAAATACATGCAGGTCGACCCGCAACCCGGCGGCATGCATCTGGTGTTGCGCACGCGGGATGGCGTTTCTGACGCTGCACTGGTGGCACGCATGCGGGAAGACGGCATGTTCGCCCAGTCCCTGTCGGACCGCATGTACCGTAGCCCGGCACAGGATGCGGAGCATGCCTTGTTGCTGGGCTTTACCAACATCGATTCCGCTGCGACGGCGGAAAAGCTGGCAAAGCGTATGCTGAAACTGATGTGATGACAGGTCCGACGGGAATAAGCACGCAGCATATCCGGCTACATTATGGCCCAGGCCAAAACGCCGGATATGGATCTTCCTTGCTGTGCCAAATGCTTGCAACATGTAAATTGTGCAATCGGGCATTTCAAACCAGGAACCGTCATGAGCAAGCGTATCAATTCCCTTAAATCCTCACCCGAAGCCTATAAAGGTTTCAGCGCCGTCAAAACTTACCTGCAGAATTGCAGCCTTTCCGTTGAGCTGGTTGATCTTGTCTATCTGCGTGTATCGCAAATCAACGGTTGCGCCTACTGCATCGACATGCATTCCCGCGATCTGCTGAAGATCGGCGTCTCCACCGACAAGCTGGTGCTGGTGCCGGTGTGGCAGGAAGCGGGGATGCTGTTCAGCGAGCGCGCTGGGCTGGCATGGGCTGAAAGCGTCACCCTTGTTGCCGAGACCGGCGTGCCCGATGCAGTGTACGAGCAGACCGCGGCCGTGTTCAATGATCAGGAACTGGCGGACCTGACAGTGGCGGTTTCGCTGATGAATGCGCTTAACCGTTTCGGCGTTGGCGGACGCCTGGTGCCGGCAGCCGTGAGCAGCCTGGCGTAGTTTTTTGGGCGGCCTGCTCTTCACGGCAGCCGCTTCAGGCCCTGTGAAGGCTTGCCTGCCCAAGCTTTCACAGGGCAGCTTGTCTGCGTGTCCCACCAGCCCGCTTCATTTCTTTTCAGCCAATAGTTTTTTCTCAAACATCGAGAAAATCCATAAAAAGGGCGCTGCTTTGCACGCGCTTGTATCCGCCCTTGGGCGAGACTACATTCGGACATAAAAGTCGGCTAGAATTCGGCTATAAAACAGGCTTTCACCACGAGAGAGCACATTATGTCTGCGCAACTGTTCCAAGGATCCTGCCATTGCGGCGCCCTCAAGTTTGAAGTTCACGCTAGCTTAAGCCCTGCCACCCGTTGTAATTGTTCGCTGTGCCGCCGCCGCGGTGCGGTGATGTCTGCTGCTTTTGATGAACAGCAACTGCGAGTGCTGAGCGGTGAAGACGCGCTGACGCTGTACCAGTTCAATACCCGCGCCGCCCGGCATTTCTTTTGCAAGCATTGCGGCATCTACCCCTTCCACCAGACGCGGCTGAACCCCAAGGCCTGGCGCGTCAACGTCGGCTGCCTTGAGGGCGTGGATTCTTTTGCAATGGAATCCAGCGTCGCAAACGGCGCTGCTTCGTCCGTGGTGGAGGACGCATGAAACGCCTGTTTGCCATACTCGCTTTCTTGGCAGGCGGGCTGAGCGCAGAACTGGCCAAGCCGGTCAACTGTTCCCTGATCCACACCAGCGTGTCGCGCATCCGCCGACGCCCCAACTGAGTACGCAATGGAAAACAAAGACCATATCCTGATCGTTGATGACGACCGAGAAATCCGCGAGTTGCTGGCCACCTACCTGGAAAAGAACGGCATGCATGCAACCGCCGTAGCAGGTGGGCGGCAAATGCGGGCTGTACTGGAAGAAGGCCCGGTGGACCTGATCGTGCTGGACCTGATGCTGCTGGGCGAAGACGGCCTGCTGCTATGCCGCGAACTGCGTGCCGGCAAATGGCGTTCGGTACCCGTGCTGATGCTGACCGCGCTGAATGAAGAAACGGAGCGCATCGTCGGCCTGGAAATGGGCGCGGACGACTACCTGACCAAACCCTTTGCCGTGCGCGAACTGCTGGCGCGTATCCGTGCCGTCCTACGCCGCGCGCGCATGTTGCCGCCCAATATGGAACAGGCCGAGGTGGTGCAGATGCTCAGCTTCGGCGACTGGCAGCTTGATACGATGGCGCGCCACCTGATCGATTCCAAAGGCACGATGGTTGCACTCAGCGGCGCTGAATACCGGCTGCTGAGGGCCTTCCTCGATCACCCGCAGCGTGTGCTGACCCGCGACCAGCTGCTGAACCTGACGCAAGGCCGCGATTCCGACCAGTTCGACCGTTCCATCGACCTGCTGGTCAGCCGCCTGCGGCAACGCCTGCTGGACGATGCGCGCGAGCCGCGCTACATCAAGACGCTGCGTAGCGAGGGATATATCTTTGCCTCCCCGGTAGAAGTCCGCGAGATAGACAAATGACGGAGGCCAACTGGCGCTGGTGGCCGCGCAGCCTGTTTGCGCGCCTCAGCCTGATCTTGCTGGCTGGCCTGGTGCTGGCGCACGCGTTTTCCTTCGTGCTGATAGTCCAGGAGCGCACGCAGGCGGCAACAAAGATGATGATAGGCTACATGGAACAGGACGTCTCCAGCTCCGTCGCGTTGCTGGACCGCCTGCCCGCTGCCGAGCGCGCGTTATGGCTGCCGCGGCTGGAGCGCCGCACCTATGGTTTCATCCTGGGCTCCGGCACCACTGGTGTTGCCCCCGATGAAATGCTGTCCACCCAGGTTGCCGCGGCGATGGAAGATGCAATAGGCACGCACTACAAGCTCAGCGCCAATGCCTTGCCCGGGGAAAATGAACATCTGCAGGTGCACCTGCAACTGTCGGACGGCAGCCCACTGACCATCGACGTCAGGCCCCGGCGCATGCCGGTATCGGCCTGGCTGGTGGCGGCGCTGTTTGCAGAACTGCTGTTGCTGGCACTGCTGTCGTGGCTGGCAGTCCGGCAGGCTACGCGGCCCTTGCAGCAGCTGGCTTCCGCCGCAGATTCGCTGGGTCCGGACCTGGCGCCGACGCGGCTGGCCGAAGACGGTCCGACCGAAGTCGCGCGCGCCGCCACCGCCTTTAATGCGATGCAGGACCGGATAGCGAGATACATGACCGAGCGCATGCAGATACTGGCCGCCATTTCGCACGACCTGCAAACGCCGATTACCCGCATGCGGCTGCGGGCCGACCTGATGGAGGACACCGATCATCGCGCGACCCTGCAGCGCAACCTGCAGGAGATGGAAGCGCTGGTGCGCGAAGGCGTGTCCTATGCCCGCACGTTGCAAGGCAGCTCCGAGCCGCCGCGCAAGCTGGACCCGGATGCACTGCTGGACAGCCTGATGCTCGATTATGTTGATGCCGGCGAGAAGGTCAGCCTGGAAGGCAAGATAGGCGCGCCGCTGGTCACGCGCCCGCTGGCGCTGCGCCGCATCCTGACCAACCTGATCGACAATGCACTCAAGTTTTCAGGCAGCGCCGAACTGGCAGTCACCGGGGCGCAGAGTGGCAGGGTCAGCATCTCGGTTCTGGATCGCGGGGAGGGCATTCCGGCGGACCGGCTGGAGGCCGTCTTCCAGCCCTTTTACAGGCTGGAAGCTTCGCGCAATCGCAGCACCGGCGGCACCGGCCTTGGCCTCGCCATCGCGCGCCAGCTTGCACTGGCAATGGATGCAGAGCTGACCTTGCATCGTCGCGAAGGAGGGGGCCTGGAGGCGCGCCTGACGCTACCGGCCGAGGCTGCCTGAAACCGCCGCCGATGTGAGCTCGTTGATACCGCCTTATGGCGGTATTTTTTTGCCTCATACCTCCCTGTTTTCGATTATGTCAGATTGTATTAGACGCATGCGATTAAATCGGAGCATATTGACCTGGCGCTGATGCTTACGTACCATAATTACTGTCCGCTTATATCGGATGCGTTTTAAATGTAGTGCGCGCGGCTCAGAGGAAGGGCGCACGCATCTCTCTTTTTCAGTCCCTGGAGACCATCATGCAACACCTTCACACGGCATGGCTAACGCGCCTATTGCCGCAACCCCTGCTGCTGCTGATTGCCCGCGTCGGCATTGCTTCGGTATTTTTCCTGTCCGGCCGCACCAAGGTGGAGGAGCTGATGAGCATCAAGCCTTCTACCTACGAACTGTTCCGCTCGGAATACGCGCTGCCGTTGATCTCGCCCGAGTTGGCGGCCCACCTGGCGACCTGGTCGGAGCATCTTTTTCCCATGCTGCTGGTGCTTGGCTTGCTGACCCGGCCCGCGGCCGCGGCGCTGTTCGGGATGACGCTGGTGATAGAAATTTTCGTCTATCCCGATGCCTGGCCCACGCATCTGACTTGGGCGGGACTGCTGCTGCCGCTGATCGCCTATGGCGGGGGGGCATGGTCGCTTGACAGCCTGCTGCGCCGTCCACGTTCCTGATCACGGCCGTCATTACTTTATGTCGAAATGTATCTAGCGGATACGATTTAATCGGTATGGATTGACATGGCTTTGTATGCTTCGTATCATGCAATTTATCCGATTAAATCGGATGCGAATATAAATACAGGCAGATGGGCATCGTCCGAACTGCCCGGCTTATCTCATGTTTGTTTATCCGCTTCACCCATTTTTTTAAGGAAACGAAATGAAACACACACACGCAGCCCTCGCGGCCACACTCGCATTCTCATTGGCAGCACTGGCATCCGGCGCGAATGCCGCCGAACAAAAACCGATGGAGAAATGCTTCGGCGTCTCGCTTGCGGGCCAGAACGATTGCGCCGCCGGTGCAGGCACTTCCTGCGCGGGCACCTCCAAGGTCGACTACCAAGGTAATGCCTGGACGTTGGTGGAAAAGGGCACATGCACCAAGATCAAGACTCCCAAGGGTTACGGTTCACTGAAGGCTGCATCGTGATCCGTTCCACTGAAAAAATTGCCGTGCCGCAGGTATCTGACCACGGCGTGGGACTTAACCACACACCCTTACTGAAGGCCGTTGCGGCCTCTCGGAGAACTGCAATGCGCTTACTCACTACCCTTACCGTTACTGCAATGGCGCTGGCTGCTCCTGCGTTTGCCGCTGCGGCAGAAACTGCGCCGCCTGCCGGCGCCAGGAACATTGTCATTGTCCATGGCGCCTTCGTTGACGGCTCAGGCTGGCGTGTCGTACACGACATCCTTATCCATAAAGGCTACAAAGTCACCGTCGTCCCCCAGCCGCATACGACGCTGGATGAGGACGTCGCTGCCGCCCGCCAGATCGTGGACGACCAGGACGGCGCCGTTGTGCTGGTCGGACACAGCTCGGGCGGTTCGGTCATCGGCATTGCCGGCGCGCGCCAAAAAGTCAAGGCGCTCGTCTATGTCGCCGGCCTGATGCCGGATGTGGGTGAGAGCCTGAGCCAGTTGCTGGCATCCATGCCTTCGCCCAGCAACTCCGTTCATCCTACGAGGGACGGGCATCTGTACTTTGACGCCGCCAGGTTCAATGCCGATTTTGCCGCCGACCTGTCCACCAACCGCACCGACTTCATGGCGGCGTCGCAGATTCCGGCCACCACGGCTGCCTTCGGCGCGCAAACCTGGGCCGCTGCATGGCATGAAAAACCCAGCTACGGCATCGTTGCCACCGACGACCACGCGCTGAACCCGGACCTGCAGCGCTGGATGTATCAGCGCGCCGGCGCCAAGGTCACTGAGATCAGGGCCAGCCACGTTGTGTATATCTCGCAGCCGGAAAAGGTTGCACAAGTGATCGAGGACGCGGCGCTGAACGTCAAGTAGTCAAGCAGGCGTCATCCAGCCATGGCATCGGCATCCTGTAAATCCCCTGCGGATTGCGGCATCCGCCGCGCTCCGCAACCATCCAGCAGTACCACATAAGTAAAGGAAACATCATGAGCATGACCATCAAATCCAGTTTCAGCCTCGCCACCGCAGCCGCCCTGATCGCGCTTGCCTCCGCATCCATCGCCAGCCCCGCCCATGCGGCAGCAGAGAAAGAGCAGCCGGGCCGCTGCTACGGCGTCAACACCTGCAAGGGCACCAGCCTGTGCGCTACGGCAAAAAATGACTGCAAGGGCCTGAACGACTGCAAGGGGCAGGGCGTGCTGGTCAAGACCAAGACAGCCTGCCTGGCTGCCGGCGGCACGGTAACCGAGCCGAAGTAAGCAGGTAATACTGTCACGGCTGGTCCGGCCTCGTTCGGGCCAGCCGCCCTACATCATTCCAACCGGGTAAGCGCGATGCCAGCATCCACACTCTCCGTTTCCAATCTCCCGTTTTCAGGTTACGGCCTGGGTCTGCGCAAGGAACACTACCGTGATTTCCTGGAGACCGCCGTCTCCGTCGATTTCGTTGAGGTGATTTCTGAAAATTTCATGGTGGAGGGCGGTCAGCCACGCCATATCCTGCGCCAGATACGCGAACGGCATCCGGTCGCGCTGCACGGCGTATCCATGTCGATAGGCTCGGCGGATGGCTTGAACCCCGATTATCTGCGTCGGCTGAAAGTACTGGCGGACGAGGTGCAGCCGCTGTTTGTATCCGATCACCTGAGCTGGTCGCGGATAGGCCGCTTCAATTCGCACGACCTGCTGCCCATCCCCTATACGGAAGAGGCGCTGGACATCGTCTGCGCCAATATCTCGATGGCGCAAGACACTCTGGGCCGCACCATGCTGTTTGAAAACCCTTCCAGCTATATCGCCTTCAATGGGGCGATGACAGAATGGGAATTTCTTGCCTCCATGTGCAAGCGCACAGGCTGCGAGCTGCTGCTGGATGTGAACAATATTTTTGTCAGTGCGACCAATCACGGCTTTGACGCGTTCGCTTTTCTGGACGGCATTCCCGCCGCCAGTGTGCGCCAGATCCACCTTGCCGGACATAGCCGGGGCCGGGATATGTTGATCGATACGCATGACAGCCCGGTCTGCGAAGACGTCTGGGCGCTGTATGCGAAAGCGGTCTCGCTGCTGGGGGCCGTCGCGACCATGATAGAGCGTGATGACGATATCCCGCCGCTGGCCGATCTGCTGGATGAACTGTCCATTGCGCGCAGGCTGGGCGCTGTCAACGCAAATGCAACGAACAAAACCACTATGCCGGTGCGCATCGCGGAGGCCGCATGATGCTGGCAGAGCTGCAACAACATTTCCATTCTTGGCTGGTTAGCCCGTCTGATGAGACGGCGAGCAGCTTGGGTGACGGTGCAAAAAAAAACATCGACGCCGGCCTGGCCGTCTATCAAAACAATTACCGGGCCCAGCTTGTGGGTTGCCTGGAAAGCGCCTTCCCCCAAGTCCGCACCTTCATCGGCGAAGACACGTTCCTGGCGGCGGCCATCCGCCATATCGACAGCCATCCCCCGCATGCCTGGACGCTGGACGCCTACGCGGAAGGCTTCGGTAAAACCCTGGCCCTGCGCTTCCCGGACAACCCCGACGTGCAGGAGCTGGGCTGGATAGAGCAGGCGCTGTCTGATTCCTTCGTTGCGCCGGATGCTGAACCGCTAGCCGTGGAAACTCTTGCCAATGTCGATTGGGATGCTGCCCGGCTGAGCCTCACGCCATCTTTCATCAGCCATGCCGCTTCCACCAATGCAGAGGCCATCTGGTCGGCATTATGGGAGGGGCGGCCTGTGCCTGAAGGGGAAATGCTGGCAGAGCCGGGCGGCCTCATCGTCTGGCGCCGGCGCTATATCTGCTGTGTCAGGCAGGTAGACGCGGTGGAGTATGAAGCGCTGCTGCATCTTCAGCATCACGGCAGCTTCGCCGCCCTGTGCAGCATGCTCGTTGAGCGCCTGGGGGACGCCGATGGCATTGCCAGGGCCGGTACGCTGCTGGGCGGCTGGCTGGCCAGCGAACTCATTACCGGTATCAAAACGGGCTAGCTGCACTGGCCCCAGACCCGGTATCCATCCATTCAACTAAAGGAGTATCGCCATGTCAGAAAACCTGTTCCAACGCCGCCGTTTCCTGCTGTCTGCCGCCGCCGGCACAGCAGCCTTGGCACTGCCATCCCTCACACCAGCATTCGCAGCTTCGCCTTCGGGTCCGGCGCCTGTGCTGCCTGTCCGCCAGGTCAGCACCGACCTGCTTGATATTGGCTACCATGAAGCCGGCCCGGAAAACGGCCGTCCCGTGATCCTGCTGCACGGTTTCCCGTACGACATCCACAGCTACGTCGACGTTGCCCCCATGCTGGCGGCGCAGGGCTACCGCGTGATCGTGCCTTACCTGCGCGGCCATGGCAGCACCCGCTTTCTGGATGCAGCCACGCCGCGCTCCGGCCAGCAGGCCGCCATAGGCGCGGATGTGCTCGCGCTGATGGATGCCTTGCATATTCCGGAAGCGGTGCTGGCCGGCTACGACTGGGGCGGCCGGGCTGCCTGCGTCGTGGCAGCATTGAAGCCTTCGCGCTGCGTCGGCCTGGTGTCGGTGAACAGTTATCTGATACAGGACATCGCCAAGGCGGGCGCGCCCTTGCCGGCTTCGGTGGAATGGGGACTGTGGTACCAGTATTATTTCCAGACCGAGCGCGGGCGCGCCGGCCTGCAGGCAAACCGCCGCGACATCGCGCGCATCCTGTGGAAGAATAATTCACCCACCTGGCATTTTGACGACGCGACCTTCGAGCGCTCCGCCAAGGCGTTCGACCATCCTGACTATGTTGATATCGTCATCCACTCCTATCGCCACCGGCTCGGCCTGGCGGCCGGTTATCCTGAATATGAGGCCGCCGAGAAAAAACTCGCTGCGTTGCCGGCGATCACTGTGCCGGCGATCACGCTGGACGGCATGGCCGATGGCGTTATTCCGGCCACCGACGGCCGCTCATCCGCCGCCAGGTTCACCGGTCCGCGCAGCCATCGCCAGATTCCGGGCGTCGGTCATAATCTGCCGCAGGAAGCGCCGAAGGAGTTTGCCGATGCGGTTGCCGAGCTTGCGCGTAACGGAAAGTGGCGTAGCTGAAAGCAGACCGGCCGCTATACCGCTTGTTGTTCAGGGAGCGGCAGGTATTCATTGCCCCAACTCTTCAGCGCCGCCAGCACCGGTGCCAATGCGCGGCCTTTTTCCGTCAGTACATATTCATGATGGGCGCCGCCGTCTTCCGCCGGCGCCGTTTCCAGTATCTGGTGCAGCGCCAGCGCCTTCAGGCGGGTGACGAGGATATTTTTGGGTATGCCCAGGCTGCGCTGGAATTCACTGAACCTGCGCATGCCTTTCAATGCATCCCGGATGATGAGCAGCGACCACCAGTCGCCGGCGACATCCAGCGTGCGCGCGATGGGGCAGACATCTCCTTCCAGGCTTTTTCTTTTGACCATGTGTTGCTCCCTTATCGGGTTTTGTTGATCGCCGCGGGCCGATGAGTGTAGCGGCGTGACAAGTTCATGTTATCACGAATGGTTGCATTATAAAACCATTTAATGTTATGCTGAATTGGTCTTATTATGAAACCAATTGCCTGTTATGAAAAACGCCAGCCCTTTGTTCACGCCTTTCAGCTATAAATCGCTGCTGCTTCCTAACCGTGTCGTCATGGCGCCGATGACACGGCGCAAAAGTCCGGACGGCATTCCCGGCCCTGATGTCGCGGCCTATTACCGGCGCAGGGCAGAAGGGGGTGTCGGCCTGATCATTACCGAAGGCACGACGATAGACCGTCCTTCCGCTTCCAATGACAGCGATATACCCAATTTCCATGATCCGCGTAGCTTTGCCGGCTGGCGTGCCGTGGTGGAAGCGGTACATGCGGCAGGCGGGAAAATCGCGCCCCAGCTATGGCATCAGGGTTTGCTACGCAAACCTGGCACCGGCCCCCGGCCATACGCATTGAGCGAAGGCCCGACCGCTTCGGGTGCAGAAAGCATCGCCATGTCGGATGAGGCCATCGCCGATACCATTGCTGCCTTTGCCAAGGCGGCCGGCGCGGCGAAGGATCTGGGATTCGACGCGGTGGAAGTGCACGGTGCGCATGGTTACCTGATCGACCAGTTTCTGTGGGAGGGCGTTAACCGGCGTACCGACCGCTATGGAGGCAATACCACGGCGCGCGCACTGTTTGCCAGCGAGATCATCAAGGCGGTACGGGCCCGCGTAGGCCCCGACTTCATCATCAGCCAGAGGTTCTCGCAATGGCGTACGCAAGACTATGAAAGCAAGCTGGCGACCACTCCCGCCTTGCTGGAGCAGATACTGGCGCCGCTGGCCGATGCCGGCGTGGATATTTTCCATGCGTCCACGCGTCGCTTCTGGGAGCCGGAATTTGCCGGCTCCAGGCTTAATCTGGCCGGTTGGACGAAAAAGCTGACTGGCCGCCCTGTCATTACCGTGGGGTCAGTTGGTCTGGATGGCCCGGATTTCCTCGCCAGCCTGTTCGGCGGCGACAACAGCAAGGTGCCAGCCGCAAATATGGAAGCGCTGGAAGAAAGGCTGGGCAACGGCGAATTCGATTTGGTGGCAGTCGGACGCGCATTGGCTGGCGACGCGCAGTGGCTGCAGAAAGTACGCGAAGGACGGCTGGACGAGATACAGCCTTTCCAGCGCGACGTGCTCACGACATTGAGCTGACGCTGCATCGCGTGCGGGCAATCCGTCCACACGATGCGGCAATAGCAGCAGAATTAAACCGGCATCAAGCCTTGCCCTTGGTGGCCTTGATCAGGTTGTCGCGCAGCGTGACAACCGAGTTCTGCATCTTGGGAAACTCTTCCGCACTCAGGCCGCAGGCATTCACCAGGTTCATGCCCAGGCCTTTTTCACGCAGCCGCCGGCCTGCTTCCGTCAGGCTGACCAGCACCTGGCGCTCATCCCCCGGATCGCGTTGCCGGCGCAGATAACCCATGACTTCCAGTTTTTTCAGGATGGGTGTCAGCGTATTGGATTCCAGGAACAGCTTTTCGCCCAGGCCGCTGACGGTCTGATTGTCTTCTTCCCACAGCGCGATGATGGAAATGTATTGGGTATACGTCAGGCCCAGCTCTTCCAGGATGGGCTTGTACGCCTTGCCGAAGGCCAGGTTGGCGGAATAGATCGCAAAGCACAGGAAGTCGGAAAGTTTTTCGCTTGACGCTTCCGTAGCGCTTTTTGCGGCGTTGGATTTCATGGGGATCCTCGGTGAGTCGTTTGGTTTATGTCGTATTGTATATCGGATGCGATTTAATCGAAAGGGCATTGACATTGCCGTTCAAAAGTATATTATGTGACTTATCCGATTTAAGCGGATGCGATATAAAACATCTTCTTTTTGGCTTTTTTACGTTTTTATACTTTAACGATTTTATAGAGGAACATCATGAACCAACTGCAAAAAGTACTGTACACAGGCAAAACCCATACTACCGGCGGCCGTGACGGCGTATCCCGCAGCAGCGACGGACGTCTGGATATCAAATTGTCTTCCCCAGGCACTTCCGGCGCCGGCACCAATCCGGAACAGTTGTTTGCCGCCGGCTGGTCTGCCTGCTTTATCGGTGCGATGGGCCTGGCTGCCGGCAAAATGAAGATCGCATTGCCGGCGGACCTGGCAGTGGATGCTGAAGTCGATCTGGGCACCATCGACAACGCTTATTTCCTGCAAGCGCGTCTCAATGTCAGCCTGCCCGGCCTGGACCGCGAAGCAGCGCAACAGCTGGTGGATGCTGCGCACCAGACTTGCCCTTACTCCAAACTCACACGCGGCAACATCAACGTGGAAATCAATCTGGTGTAAGCAGGGTAGCGCGAGCCGGATATGTCAAAGATCCGGCCTGCTCATTTCACAGGCGCCAAAAAAAACAGGCCCGGGTTGCATTGCACCCGGGCCTGTTGCTATTCGCGGCGGCGTTTGCCGGCGCTGATGATGCCAGGGCGCCGATCAGATTGTGGAGTGGGGCGTGATCGCATACACATCCCCGCCCAGCACCAGGGAAGGCAGCAGCTTGACGCCTGCTTCCCACGCATCGGGCACTCGCTCAGGGGAGATGCTGAGGTCAACGACTTCCAGTCTATCCAGCGACATGGAAAAACGCCTGGCCATGGAGAGGCAGGCATCGCAGCCGTCATGAAACAGGATATTGCGCGTATTCATTGTGTTCGTCTTCGGTCAGATTGTTTGCGATCAAAAGAAGCAGGTGCCTGCGGCAAATTGAACGCCGCAGGTCGCTGCCGCAAATGACGGCTTAGCCGCGGTACAGCGGATTGCGCGCAACGTGCACGAGTACCTTGCCCAGCTGCGCGCCCGGTGGCGCAATCTTCGCCAGGTCCACCACGGTGCCGTCGGCGAACGTATCGAAGTGCCATTCAAAACCGCGGTCGCCAAGCGCAAACCACACCGTTTCGCCGTTGTTGACATTGATATGTGTCGTGGAGAGGCTTACGGTCACGCTACGGTCCGCCGCGGCGTTGGCCACCGGGCTGCCGTAGTCGGCGCTGGTGCCGGTAAGGCCGCCGGCCATCGCGCCTTGCGCAGCGACGGAAGCCACGGCCAGCAAGATAAGGTGTCTGAGGTTCAGCATGCAATTCTCCTAAAAATGATGTCGAAGCGATCGTGCATCGATAGCATCTATTAGACGCCTGCATGGTATCCCGCGTGTTTCACAAGCTCGCCGGAACACGGGGTTTTGTATCCAACGTGGCCCCAGATACATGCGGTACATACATGCGGTAGTTAACGCAGCCAGTGGGAGCAGCATCAGGCCGATAGCCGCCAACGGCGGCTTGGCCTGATACAGGAAGGAGAAGAAGAGGGGGAAGGGGAACCAGTGGGAAAAGCCGGCGGCAGCAGGCGCTGCCGCTGTACTACAAGCATCAATACCGCGCTGCTTCGAGCACCGCCTCTGCAAAAGCCTGCGGTGCTTCCTGCGGCAGGTTGTGGCCTATGCCGCCGCTGATATTCCTGTGCGTATATCTGCCCGTGAACTTCTTGCGGTAGGCGGCCGGGTCCGGGTGTGGCGCGCCGTTGGCATCGCCTTCCAGCGTAATCGTGGGCACGCTGATTGCCGGCGCTGCAAAAAGTCTTTTCTCCAGCTCGTCGTATTGCGGCTCGCCGGCCGCCAGGCCCAGCCGCCAGCGGTAGTTATGCACAACGATGCTGACATGGTCCGGATTATCAAAAGACGCGGCGCTGCGGTTGAATGTAGCATCGTCAAACGCCCACTTCGGCGAGGCGGTTTCCCAGATCAGCCTGGCGAACTCACGCCGGTATTTGTCGTAGCCGGCACGGCCGCGCTCGGTGACGAAATAATACTGGTACCACCAGTCGAACTCCGCCTTCGGTGGCAAGGGGCGGGCGCTGTCGTCTACATTAGTCATCAGGTAACCGCTGACGGACACCAGTGCCTTGCAGCGTTCCGGCCATAGCGCTGCAATGATGCAGGCTGTCCGTCCGCCCCAGTCAAAGCCGGCGATGGTCGCCTTCGGTATCTTCAGCGCATCCATCAGTGCGATGATGTCCAGCGCCACAGCAGATTGTTGTGCATTGCGGACCGTATTCGCAGAAAGGAAACGGGTCGTGCCGTGGCCGCGCAGGTGCGGCACGATCACGCGGTAGCCCGCGGCCGCCAGCATGGGTGCGACATCGATAAAGGCGTGGATATCATACGGCCAGCCGTGCAGCAGGATGATCACCGGGCCATCGGCCGGACCCGCTTCCGCATAACCGATATTCAATACTCCTGCATCCACCTGCTTCAGCGCGCCGAAGGAGGTATGGCTGCCGCGCCCGGCGGTTGACGGATTGGCCGCCGCCGAGCCGGTTTCTGCGCCGGTTTCTGCATGAGCAGAACCGAATATACCCAGCTGCGCGGCGACAAACGTCATGGTGGCGGCGCCAAACAGGCGGCGGCGATTCTGGTTGATTTCATCAGGCATGTCTATCTCCGGTTGGTGCGGCATCGCCGCCGTTGCGTCGCCGGCTCGTACCGGCGTCCCTGGTTCAGTTCAGATACTTGTTCATACAGATATATGGTTTCCCGATCGCCCCGGCTACCGGCCCAAGGAGGCGGCTTCACCGCAGTCGTCGATCTGCTTGCATGGTAAAGCCCGTGTGTATCTGAAGTATGTCAAGAACCTGGGCTTGCCGGGCAGACATGAAACCGCTGCAAAAGCGATTGCAATAGCGGCTCCAACAGAGATGGCCAAAAGCATGCTTCCCGGCAGAGAAAGCCGTCCTCCGGCGTAGAACCCTGGGAAACTTTTGTGTCCGATTGTACGCCTGCCCCTGTGCGCTACAAAAGCGCTGCAGCTGTGCCGGGTCTTGACACAAGCCGGATACGTGGAGGGTTTTAAATACGCTCATACCAACCACAGGAGTACACCATGCACAACCTGATAGAAGCGCCGATCGCCTTGCTGGCCGGCATACTCACCATCGCATCGCCCTGCGTACTGCCTATCCTGCCGATCGTGCTGGGGACGGCAATCCAGCGCAGCAGCCGCACCCGGCCTTTGTTCATTGTGCTTGGTTTTGTATTGACATTCGCCGCACTGGGCATGCTGCTGGCCAGCGTTTCGCAGACTGTCTCCTTGGCGCAAGACACATTGCGCGATGTCGGCGTCGCCATGCTGGCGCTGACCGGCCTTTCCATGCTGTGGCGCAAACCGTATGACTGGCTCATGGAAAGCGTCAATGAACGCATCGCCAGCGTCGGCGCCAAGGTCGGCAACACCGGCTCCGGCAATGCCGGCGGTTTTGTGCTCGGCATGTCGCTGGGCGCCGTATGGACGCCGTGCGCCGGCCCCGTGCTGGCTTCCATCCTGGTGCTGGTTGCCAAGGCGCAGGATGTGGGCTGGTCCGCTTCGCTATTGTCGCTGTATGCGATAGGCGCCGGCATCCCCATGCTCGCCATTGCCTACGGCGGCCAGTTCATGAAGACACGAGTACGTTTTGTGGCCAACCACGCGCAGCGTCTGCAGCAGGTATTCGGACTGCTGATCGTTCTCACTGCCGTTGCCATCTATTTCCAGTATGACACCTTGATCTACGCCCAGATCGCCGACTTTTATCCACACCTGAAAGGAATTTAACATGAAATCATTCATCAAAACCCTGTGCGCTACCGCCCTGTTCTGCACCGCTGCGGCGGAAGCCCAGCCAGCAATCTCGCCCATGCCGAGCAGTGCCCCAGCCCCCGAATTTGCCGGCATAGAAAAATGGCTGAATAGCGATCCGCTGACAATGCAGCAGTTGCGCGGCAAGGTTGTGCTGGTCGATTTCTGGACTTATACCTGCATCAACTGTGTGCGCACCTTGCCTTACGTAAAAAGCTGGTACGACAAGTACAAGTCGCAGGGGTTGGTGGTAGTAGGAGTGCATACGCCTGAATATCCGTTTGAGCGCTCCACTTCCAACGTTGCTGCGGCATTGAAGAAATACGATATCCGCTATCCGGTAGCGCAGGATAACCGCTACACCACGTGGAACGCGTATAACAACCAGTTCTGGCCCGCTGCCTATCTGATCGATAAAAAAGGCCAGATCGTCTACACCCACTTTGGCGAAGGAGACTACCAGGAAACGGAAGCGACAATACGCAAGTTGCTGGCCCAGCCCGGCTAAACCGCTGCTATCTGCCTGCTAAACAAAAAAACAGGCCCGTCTATCGAGACGGGCCTGTTCTTATTTGTGCCGTGGAATCAGCCGACAGTGCGCCCGGCATCAAGCTCATGCAGCCACCTGTTCATCATTTTCTGCGCCACCGCAGCCAGTGATGTTCCATGCACGCGTGCCTGCTGACGAATTTCTCGCGGGTCAATACCTGCCTGCGCCAGCTCGCCGGCGTGGCCCAGCAGCCAGTGTTCAATCTTCCGCGCATCGGCCTCAGCGTGGAACTGCAATCCCAATACAGATGGCCCCATAGAAAACGCCTGGTTTTTTCCTATGCCGGTACCGGCCAGCCTTACCGCGCCGGGCGGGATGTCGAACTGATCGCCATGCCAGTGCAGCACCTTTGTGTTCCCGATCGCCGACAGCGGCGACAGCAAGCCTTCCGGTGTCAGCTCCAGCGTAGAGAAACCGATTTCCTTGGCACTCATGGGATAGACCTCCGCTCCCAGTGCACGCGCCAGCAACTGCGCACCGAGGCAGATTCCCAGTACCGGCAATCCATGCTCCAGCCGGCGCTGAATGATGTCCAGTTCTGCCAACAGGAACGGATATATGTCTTCGTCAAAAGCGCCTATCGGCCCGCCCAGCACTACCAGCAGATCCGGCTGCAATGCATCCAGCCTGTCCAGGTCATCAACGGCGGCATCCAGGTATTCAACCTGATAACCGCGCGAAAGCAGAACTTCTTCCAAAGTGCCCAGGTCTTCAAAATGGATGTGGCGGATAGCGACAGCAGTACGCATGCTTGCTCCTTGTTGGATAGTTAAGTATGACATTTTTTGGAGAAGAGGCGCGCGCCAGTCATGATGTATCCCTTGGAACATATCCGGAACAACAATAAAAAAAGCCTGCCGCTGAAATTCAGGGGCAGGCCATAAAACAGGGAGGCGCCACCTCAGCGCTCCCCGGGGAGTAATCTGTGGGCGCAAGACACCGCGCCCAGCGCGGCGAAACTTAAGCGCCGCCGCTGTACTTGATGTCACGGCCACCAGCCCTGGCGGACTTGATGGCTTCTGCCTTGACTTCAGCGCGGCTCAGCGTGGTCGGCGCAGTTTTTTCACTCTGGAAAGGGTAGGCATCGCCGCTCACCAGCTGGCCTTCGGCACGGGCCTGCGCCAATTCGGCTTTTACTTCAGCGCGGGTTTTCTGGCCGAGCGGCGCGTTGGAGAAACTGTTCGGGATAGGGAAGCTTGCATACGCCTCGCCGCCGGTCTGGTAGTCCGCGGCAAATGCGGTAGCGCCTGTCAATATCAACAAGCTAGCTGCGATGATGTGTTTGGTGTTCATGTGTATTCTCCAGAAATGAAAATTCAGTAAAAGTCGGATTAAAAGTGGATATTGCGTTCCGGGGCTGATGAGCTCTGTATCAAGCCTGTGTAGCCCTACCAGTTCGCGAATCTCTTCATCGCGTTTGGTATGGGAGTACTTTACGAGCTGCGTGTATCTATAATGTGTCGTTGTCCTGCCATTTTGTCCGTGGGCGTATCTGAAGCAGGCCCGGATACATAAGCGTACAAATCGATGTGGCCTTTTTTCACTCAGTGACCGTGGCCAGGGGTTTGCGTATCCGGCACGACAAATTTTACGGTCTCGCTGGCGATGACCTTATGCGTAGGGTCCGCCAGATCTATCATCACCTTGTGCGGTCCGGGCGGAAGTCCGACGAGGATCAGCGGTTCGCCGCTGGCATCGGCCCAGTGCCATGGTGCGTCGTCAACGGATACATGGATATGGCCGATGCGCGGCGATACATCCAGTGCGCCCTTGCCGAACACCGGCACGATGTGCAGGTTCTCTGTGCGGTACTGGATGAAGACGCGGCCCAGTGCCAGCGAAGCCGGCAGCGGCGGGTCCACGATCAGCCTTGCCGGTGCTTCGTTATCGATGGCAACTACCGGCGCCGCGCCGCGAATCTCCCTGGCGCTCTGCGCATGGGCGCCGGCGCTCAGCAAGCCGGCCGCGAGCACAAGGGATAGAAGGGGGACAGAGCTACGGTGTAATTTCAGCATGATGTTCTCTCAGACAAGTCGAGCAGGATTGCATCGATGTGGGGAGATTAAAACGCGGGTGTATCTCGTTTATGTCAAACGGATGGCTCATGCACTGATGGCAAGGGCCGGGAAGGGCGTCAGGCGATTGCTCCGCCTGGAAACCAAGAGAAAGAGTAAGGGAAGGGAATCAGGCCGCAGTGTATGGCTTGGCAGCTTCGCCGAGCAGCAGCCCTGCATCCGCTTCAAAGATCTGCGCCAGCCATTCGGCAACAGCGCGGTAGCGCGAGATTTTCCCAATGGCACGATGGGTCAGCAGCCAGATAGGGCGCAGTAATACCGGGTCGGGGCTAAGGCGTTGCAAGCCGCCTTTTTCCGCCATCAGGCAAGGCAGCACGGCCAGACCTATGCCCGCCTTGCAAGCCTGCACCAGCGTGCTGACGCTGCTGACCTGTATCACCTGCCTGCCGTGCGGCGCCAGCTCGCGCAGCCATACCATTTCCGGCAGTTCCGACAGCTCATCGCCATACGCCAGCCATGGCTGTTGCGGCCATTGTTCGTGGAGGACATGGGCAAACGCCGTCGCACCATAGACGCCGTAGGCCAGGTCGCCAACCTTGCGTGCCACCAGAGCGGCGTCTTCCTGCGGCCGCGCCAGCCGCAACGCAAAGTCCGCCTCGCGGCGGGTGAAGGACAGCGACTGGTTAGACGGCTGCAACTGCAGTTGCAGCTGCGGGTAGGCTTGCAGCAGTGCCGGCATGTGGCCCACCAGCCACTGGCTGAACAGCGAATCGATGGCCGTCAGCCGCACCGGGCCGGATACGCCTTCTGCCTCGTTACGCGTATCCACCAGCATGCTGCGCACTTCGCCGGAGACCTTCTCTGCATGGCCGAGGAACACCAGGCCCGTCTCGGTAGGGTGGTAGCCGGAATTGTCGCGGATGAACAGGCGCACGCCCAGTTCCTTTTCGGCTGCAGCCAGGCGGCGGCTGATCGTGGAGGCATCAATATTCAGCACTCGGCCGGCGGCGCTCATGCTGCCTGTCTGCGCCAGTTCCAGCAGGATGGGGATGTCGTTCCAGTCGAAGCTCATCAGCTTTTCCGTTGTGATGCAAAACTGCAAAACCGGTTTGCGGCTTTGCCCGTTCCGGCGCCGTGCTGCCGGTGAGAGAATCCGGATTATACAGGGCTGCGCAGCCTGTCCGGCCCGTAACTTCAGGCTTTTGGTCCATAACGGCGGCGCACTGTCCGGTATTAAATTTCCTTTATCCTCACTTCATAAAGCACCACACCATCATGAGCCAGACTATCACAATCTCTTCCAAAGACGGCGACTTCTCCGCCTACCTGGCGCGGCCCGCCCTCATCCCCGCGCCGGCCATCATCGTCATCCAGGAAATATTCGGCATCAACGCCGACATGCGCAAGACCTGCGACGACCTCGCCGACCGGGGCTATTTTGCCATCTGCCCCGACCTGTACTGGAGGCAGGAACCCAATGTATCACTCACCGACAAGAGCGATGCCGAATGGCAGAAGGCGCTGGCGCTGTATAAAGCCTTCGACGTAGAAGCCGGCATACGCGATATTGCCGACACGCTGGCGGCGATACGCAGAGAACCCGGCGCGTCCGGCCAGGTTGGCGCGGTTGGCTATTGTCTGGGCGGCCTGCTGGCCTACCTTACCGCGGCGCGCACCGACATCAATGCCGTGTCCGCTTACTACGGCGTGGGTATAGACAAGTATCTGGACGAAGCAAAAAACATCCGGCATGCGCTGCTGATGCATATTGCCGAGGCAGATGAATTCGTTCCCAAGGCGACCTGGCAACATATCGCCGCAGTGCTGAAAGAGCATCCGCAGGTAGAAATCCATACCTACCCCGGCTGCTCGCATGCTTTCGCGCGCCATGAAGGCGTGCACTACGATGAAGCATCCGCCAGGCGGGCCAACCAACGCACCGCGAAATTTTTCAGGGAAAATCTGGAGCAGCCTGCTGATTAACGCTGATCATACATTTCATCGTAACGGCTAGACACAGTCTGGGGCGGATTCCGGTATTTAATTTTCTTGGCATATTGCAATTCAGGCAAATTAATATAATACTGGCTCGCCGATCCGCGCTAGGGCGGATCCCCTAAGGAACTGACTCAAACGATGAAATTCTTCACCAGGAAAAAGATCATGCTGGCCGTTGGCTTGCTGGTAGTGGCAGGCGCTGGCCTGGGCTATCGCCAGTACACCAAGGCGCCTGTCATTGCTCCGTCAAAATACCGCGAAGTGGCTGCCGATGTCGGCAATATCACGCAAACCGTTACCGCTAACGGCACCATCAACCCGGTGGCGCTGATCAACGTAGGTTCGCAGGTATCCGGCACCGTCAGCGAACTGAATGCGGATTTCAACGACCGTGTGAAAAAAGGCCAGGTGCTGCTGAAGCTGGACCCGACCATTTTCAACGCCCAGATACATCAGTGCGAGGCCAGCCTGGCGTCTGCTCAGGCGTCCTTGCGGCTGGCGCAGGCCACCCATGCGCGCAATGTCAGCCTGGTGGCGCAGAACTATGTGTCGCCGCTGGCGCTGGACCAGTCCAAGCGCGAAGTGGATGTGGCGCAGGCCAACATCAAGCTGGCGCAGGCACAGCTGGCGCGGGCGCAGGCAGATTTGGACAATAGCGTGATCCGCGCGCCCATAGACGGCATCATCATCAAGCGCACCATCGACCTGGGCCAGACCGTGGCGGCGTCCTTCACCACGCCCAACCTGTTTCAGATCGCCCGCGACCTGACCAAGATGCAGATCGACACCAACGTATCCGAAGCCGATGTCGGCGCGCTCAAAGAAGGCCAGGCTGCGCGCTTTGTTGTGGATGCCTACCCGGACAAGGAGTTCGATGCCCGCATGCGCCAGTTCCGTCTGGCTGCCACCGTGGTGCAGAACGTGGTCACCTATAACGTGGTGCTGGATGTGGATAACAAGGATGAGTTGCTCAAACCCGGCATGACCGCGCAGGTGCGCCTGGTGGTCGGCAACCGCCAGAATGTGCTGCGCATACCCACGGCCGCGCTGCGCTTCCGCCTCAGCGATGAAGAGCTGGAGAAAGAAGCCAAAAAGCAAAAAGCGCTGGCCGCCAAGGGCGAAGCATCCGCTTCGCAGCCTGCAGTGAAAGAGCCCGCACCGGAAGATGACCTGGCCTTCCGCAGCAAGAGCGACCTCGCGCGTTCGTTCAAGATCTACACGCTGGACAGCAAGAACCAGGCAGTGCCGGTGGACATCAAGATAGGCTTGTCCAACTTCCGCTACACCGAAGTGCTGGGCGGCGCGCTGAAGAAAGGCGACAAGGTCATCACCCGCGCGCTAAGCACCAAGCCGGAAGACGGCCTATGATGCGGCAGGCAGCGCAAGCTGCTTCGCCGGCCGCTCAGGCCAGCGCGCAATTGCTGATCGACATCCGCCAGGTCACAAAAAGCTATTTCTCCGGCAGCGTGGAAACCCAGGTGCTGTTCGGCATAGACCTGGCCGTACCGCGTGGCGATTTCCTGGCCGTCATGGGCCAGTCCGGCTCCGGCAAATCCACGCTGATGAACATCTTCGGCTGCCTGGACCAGGCCACCAGCGGCAACTACTTCCTCAACGGCGTCGATACGCTGACGCTGTCGCGCGCCGAGCTGGCGGTGATACGCAACCGCACGATAGGTTTCGTGTTCCAGAGCTTTAACCTCATCAAGCGCATGAGCGTGGCTGAGAATGTGGCGTTGCCGCTGATCTATGCCGGTGTATCACGCAGTAAGGCTCACATTAAGGCGCTGGTGGAGCTGGAGCGCGTCGGCCTGCAGGATTATGCCAAGCGCACCCCCAGCCAGCTAAGCGGCGGCCAGCAGCAACGTGTGGCCATTGCGCGCGCGCTGGTCGGCGACCCGCCGCTGATACTGGCGGACGAACCCACCGGCAACCTGGATACGCAAACCAGTATAGAGATCATGCGCTCCTTCCAGCAACTGAACGAAGAGCGGGGCATTACCATTCTGCTCGTCACGCATGAGCCGGACATTGCTGCCTACAGCAAACGCCTGATGCGGCTCAAAGACGGCCGCGTGCTGTATGACGGTCCTTCCGCCGAAGGCCTGCGCCAGCTGATGCTGAGCCACGAGCCGCAAGCGGCGGCCGGCACCTGAACCTACCGAAACCCAAGACCATGAATTTCTCGCTATGAACTTCCTACAGGTAGTGGTTGAAGCCTTCCGCTCCATGAGCGCCAACCGGCTGCGCACCGTGCTGACCATGCTGGGCATCATCATCGGCATCACCTCCGTCGTGCTGCTGCTGGCCGTGGGCGACAGTATGAAGCGCTTCATCGCCGAGCAGCTGGAACAGCTGGGCACCAATATGCTCTTCATCTCCCCCGGCGGCGACCGCGCGCAGCAGCAGCGCCTGCGCGCCGGCGCATCCCCCGCTTTGACGATACAGGATGCCGCCGCATTGAATGAGCTGGAGTCGCTGTCCGGCGCCGCACCGGTGCTGCAAAGCGGCTTCAACCTCACCGTAGGAAATGAGACTGCATCCAAGACCGTGTTCGGCGTCACGCCATCCATGTTCAAGATCCGCAACTGGAAGATAGACCAGGGCAGTGCCTTCAGCGAGGCAGACGTGCGCGCTGCCGCGCGCATGGTCGTCATCGGCCACAAGATCGCAGACCAGTTCTTCTACAAGACAGACCCGCTGGGCAAATACATCCGTATCGAAAACGTCGCTTTCCAGGTCGTCGGCGTGCTGTACGGCGAAGGCAAGCAGGTGGACGGCGGAGACCTCAGCGACTACGTCGTGGTGCCCATCAGCGCCGCCAGCGCCAACCTGATCCGCATGCCGTTTCCCAACAACGTGCACTACGTGGTGGCGCAAGGCAAATCCGGCGGCAAGCTCAGCGACAGCATCAACGACATCAATGAAACCCTGCGCGACCGCCATCACATCAAGTTTGAAGAACCGGATGACTTCCGCGTGGACAACCTGGCTTCCTTCGCCGAGACTGCCAAAAAAATCAGCACCGGCCTCGCCGCGCTGCTGGGCCTGATAGGCGCCATCTCACTGATCGTCGGCGGCATCGGCATCATGAACATCATGCTCGTCTCCGTCACCGAGCGCACGCGCGAAATAGGCATCCGCATGGCCATCGGCGCCAAGCCGCGTGACGTGCTGCTGCAGTTTTTGACGGAAGCGGTAGTGATCTGCCTGGTGGGTGGCCTCGTTGGCATCCTGCTGGCGAGCGCAGCTGCCGCGGCGATTACCGCTACCGGCAGCTTTGAAGTGGTAATTACTTCCGGCGCCATCATTATTGCTTGCGGTTTTTCCAGCTTGGTGGGGGTGTTCTTCGGATTTTATCCAGCGCGGCGGGCTTCCAAGTTATTGCCTGTGGATTGTTTGAGGTATGAGTGAAAATTCTATTCACGCATGGCCCTTTGCTTGAAAGGAAGTTTTAGAGGTAAATAGACACTAAGACGTTATATGAGTAATTTATGGTCGGGTGAATAATAATGTTGTAAGTGGAAAGAAACTATTTTTATTTTTGATCTGGTTGAAAAATTCAAATTTATTTTGAATCAATCCCACATTTTTATGTTTTAAATAATTTTCACTAGGATGAAATTGTTACAAAATATTGTTAAAATGCAAATTATTTTTAAAGTCACAATTCTACTGAGGTTTCCTTTGTTTTTCGTCTTCCAACAGACGACACTTATGCTGCCCGTCTTTCCTGATTTTGCTCGCTAATCCAGCGCTTGAGGAACTGGACAGGCGATTTATAGCCGAGGGTTGAATGCTGCCGCTTGCGATTGTAAAACACATCAATGTATTCGAAGCTGGCCGCCTTCATTTCGGTGTGCGTCGCATAGTACGTACTGTGGTATGGCTCGTTCTTGAAGCTGTCGAACCAGCTCTCGGTGGGCGAATTGTCTCAGCAATTTTCCTTGCGGCTCATCG
Source organism: Undibacterium sp. TJN25 (assembly GCF_049339885.1). Taxonomy (NCBI): domain Bacteria; kingdom Pseudomonadati; phylum Pseudomonadota; class Betaproteobacteria; order Burkholderiales; family Oxalobacteraceae; genus Undibacterium; species Undibacterium sp. TJN25. The sequence goes on from NZ_JBMPPM010000003.1 coordinate 631,612, forward strand.
AACACGTCATGCCAAATTCGGCCGGTTTTCTTTGGTAAGCCATGCTGGCGTACTGGCTACCCCTATCGGAGTGATGCAACACGCCAGGCGCAGGGCGCTTACGGAACCACGCCATCGTCAAAGCGTCGGTCACCAGATCTGTCGTCATGTGTGGCTTGAGAGGCCAGCCGATCAGTTCCCGGTTAAACAGGTCCAACACGATCGCCAAGTACAGCCAGCCCTTGTCCGTCCACAAATACGTGATGTCGGCCGTCCACACCTGGTTCGGGGCCGCGGGCTCGAATTTTCGGTCCAGCAGATTCCGCGCCACCGGCAAGCGGTGCTTCGAGTCCGTCGTGACCCGGTAGCGGTGCTTGTGACGGGCGTGGATGCCGTGCTCGCGCATCAGGCGCTCAACACGCTCTTTGCTGGCCGTATAGCCACGCTGACGCAGTTCGCGAACGATGCGGGGACTCCTATAAGCGCCTTTGAATTCAGCGTGGATGCACGGATCATGGTCAACGTCTGATTCGCCGTCAGGCGTTTGCGCTGCGGCGTGCCGCCGCGCTTCCACGCGCGGTAGCCGCTGATGCTTACTCTAATGCCCCACACAGTTCGGCCAACGCGTATTGCTTTGTCTCCACGTCGATCAGGCGTACTTCACAGAACATCCTTCGCGACGTATGTCGCTGCTTTTTTTATAATTTCGTTCTCCCGCTTGAGCTTGGCATTCTCGGCGCGCAAGCGCGACAGCTCCATCTCTTCGAGCGTGATGACCTTGCTGCCGGCACCGTTTAATTTGCCGACGCTTGCTGTCTTGATCCAATTGCGCAACGTCTGGTCGCTCATGCCCAGTTCCATGCCGTCGCCTCGATTGATTCCCCAGCCTTGACCCGTTTAGCGGCCAGTTCCTTGAATTCTGCCGTATATGCGCTTCGTGAAATCTTCATCTCTTACCCTTCCAAAGTAACGTCAATTTTACGTCATCTGTGGAAGACGAAATTTCAGGGAAAGCTCAGGAGGACGGCTATATGATTATTAGTTTTCAGGGCAAATCAACATGTGGGGAAACTATAGGTAGACCATACGCAGAGAAGACCCAATTGCTATAGGATGTTTTATTTTCAAATCCTCGGAGCTCTTGCGGGAAATTCGCTATTTTTATCGGGTGCCTTTCGGACAAACTGTGTATTCCGAGAATCCCTTTTTTATCGGTTGTCATTACGATCCCCCAGCCTTGCTTTCCTGTAATTGTATCGATATACACTTTTCGAAGATGCCGCTTCGGAATGGCGAAACGCATGTCTTTTACTAAATCCTGTAGGTCAGGTGGGGCAGTTGCATAGCCAGCTGGTGAGACAGCGGCATAACTAATCAAAGCATTGCGGAACTCGATGCCAATTGCCAGCAATTCGTCCTCGGCGTCGCGGCGCTGAATAATTATGCCCAATTGTAGGATGGCTGTCGAAGAAAGGGCGATGATGGCAAGAAAAATCAGCAAAGCAAGATACGTGAATCCATAGGTTAATTTTTTACTTTGAGGATAGCGTTTGGCCCGGCGCAGAGACATATTATCTGATGTCATCAATTACATCTCAGAATATGGTGTGCCATTGTGATTATTTCCGCGAGCCCCACTCTTTATGTTGTATACGTTTCCCTTCGAGCTTTCTTCTGGTCGCTCAATTAACCAGGTCGTAGAACTGTTAGTGACAGGGTCGAGAGGCAAGTTTCGTAAGTATTTTTTTTGAACCAGCTCCGTCAAGGCTTCTGGATACCGTCCCGTGTCAGAGTAGAATTTGTCAATGACCATCCGTGTCGTCTGTAAATTCTCTACTAGGATTACTTCTTTTGCTTTGTCCACGCTAGAAAAATACCGCGGAAGTGCAAGACTTAAAAGTAGAGCGACGATAGCAAGTACGACCAATAACTCGATCAATGTAAAACCTCGTTGTGACCGCTGCCTCATATAGTCACCATTTACTGTATCCCACGCCGTTTAGACCCACCTTTGATGACGCAGAGTAAACGTCGTATATGTCCTCACCCTCCTTAGGGTCGTCGGCCTCGCTGGCATAGCTACGTTTGCCCCAGGATTCGGATTCTGTGACGGCCAAATCAGAATTCATCGGATCGCGCGGGATACGTCGTAAGAAAAATATTTTCCCTTGTTTAGGATCTCTGATATCAGGAAGACCGGAGACCAGTATTTCCAAATTTCCAGGATAGCCGTTGCCACTGATATCTTTGAATATGCGACCATCAATATATGCTCGGTGATAGTCGTCGATTCCGCGCCGAATTTCTCTTAATGCGAGCCGGAGCTCTTTTTCATTGCTTCTCTGGATAGTAACCTGGGCAATCGGTATAGTGATGCCGGCAAGTATTGCAAGTATCGCCAACGCAACCAAAAGTTCTATAAGGGTAAAGCCGCCGGCAAATTTAGAAGGCAGACAAATACCCGATGCATGGCGAACAGGGAATGGCATGTTTGCGTTAGGGAGTAATTTTCAAGTTGTATTGAGTCGATGAGACGGATACTATCTTGCGTTTGCCGGAGCCCGTAGCGGAGGCGCTTAGTATCTTTAATTGGGATGAATCTGTTGGAGTTAAAGCGCGAAACGTGAAAATTGCAAGATTTCCAGCGCTAACGACTGCAGAACCATCAGCGCGATTGCTCGATACAAGTATCTGATTCTGTCCGGGTTGAGCACTGAAATTCGTAGCGGCATTTCCTCGTTTGAAAAAATCTCCTTCGTCAGCATTAACGAACTGAAGCTGCTTTGGATCGTACCCTATGACCAGTGGTAATTCAGAGATTCCTTCTGTCGACTGCAAACTTAAGGCGATTGAAAAACTCTCACCCGCCTTGACTTCGGGTGGCCCGAGCCAAAAAATCTTTAGCGCGGCATTGGGCTCAAGAGCTTGGGGTACTGGTTGATGAACCGTCGCGTTCGTTGGGAGCGATCTAGACGAGTTCGCATCATTGCCGGGATTGGATTTTTGTTCTGCTTGTAGGTTTGACCGCATATCGGGTTTATTTCGTAGGCTATTTTCTGTACCTGCTTGAAATTCGGTATCGTTTGAAGGCGTGCGTTGAATATTACGGATGAGATGCGGCGTAATCGATAAAACTATTTCCGTTTTTTGTGAGTCGTCGGTTCCGTTACCAAATAAACGACCTAAGACGGGAACTTCCCCTGCACCTGGGATCCGATTTCCAGATCGCCTTTCTTCGTCATTGATCAAACCTGCAAGTACTTGGGTCTCACCGTTTTTAAGCCTGAGCACAGTATTTGCCGTTCGAGTCCCAATACGATAGGCGGTGCTTCCTGCTGGCGTCCTGATTTGATCAATAATACTGCTTACTTCCATTGATACTTTGATCGCCACATCGTTATCCAGATACACCGTGGGCTCTACATTCAGCTTTAATCCCACTTCAACATATTGAACTGATTCAGACAAAATTCCGGTAGAAGTCGCCGTCGAGGAAATGTTTGGCACTCGCTCTCCTATTAAAATACTGGCCCTCTCGTGATTCCGCGCGCGAATCCTTGGATTTGCGAGAAGGTTCGCGTCGCCGTCCTGCAGATTTGCATTGGCAACGAAGGATCCAACGTTAGCACCCAACGTTCGACTATTTTGATGCAGTAAATCGTACAAGGTAAGTGGCCCTGACAGCCCATTGGCTCCGGCAGAGCCAGCCAGCGGTAAAGGTGTAACACTTAGCGTCGCTGGCCATTGGATCCCGAGTTGTTGAAGTCTCGTTCGTTTCACTTCCAACACCTCGACCTCGAGCATGACTTCTGGCTCTGCAAGATCCTGCAACGCGATCAATTTTTCTGCCATCCTGATTGCATCTGGGCTATCGCGCATGATAATCAAATTGAGCTTTTCGTCAACGACGATATCACGCGTTTTTACGATTGTTTTCAGCGTCTCTGCCACTTTCTTTGCTTCTGCATTTGTCAGATAAAAAGTGCGAACCCTCATTTCCTGATAGTCCTTCAATTTTGCAGGTATGTTCGGGTAGATTAAGATAGTATTGGGATCGAGAACTTGCCGCTCCAACTGATTCGTCTGCAAAGTAAAATGGATGGCGGACTCAATATTTGTGTCTTTCAGAGAAATCGCAGTTCTTTGCTCGGTCCTGACATCTTTATCAAACAAAAAATTGATACCCGACGTGCGAGAAATAACCTCGAATATTTGTCGCAGCGTCGCATCTCGGAATTCTATGGATATCGGCTTTCTATATGCGGACGAAAGAGCGATCTCAGCATTTACTGTCGAAGTTTTCTCTTTAAGATTTTTCAGTAGAGACAACGCACCTTCATTTTGGGGATCTTCGTTTAGAATATCCATCAGCTTCAAATTTGCCAAAGCTAAATCATTTTTTGCCAACGCAGTATCAGCTTCTGATTTAAGCGCGCTGTGGCGAGTACTTGCGGCTATTTTTTGTAGTCCCGCAACAGCACGCTCATTACCTGGTTCCAAAGTAGTTACTCGCCGATACAGTTGTTCTGCTTCGGGCAATTTTCCATTCGAAAGAAGCATGTCTGCTTGCGACAGAAAACTGTTCACCGCGCGTTCGCGCGTCTGTAAAAGAGCAATGCGATATTGTGCGTCTTTGGGACTTGCGGCTACGGCTTCTTGCAATTTTGAAAGGCCAGCTTCGATTCTCCCTTCCGATACCAAATTTTTACCGTCGCGATAGGCCAGCTCGCCTGCACAGCCTACAAGCAAAGGAGGCAATACCGCGAGAAAAAAGATGTTACCTAGGGCACGTCGATGCCGAGCGAGTGATCGAAGCTTATTCATAGGTCGGATTGGCATCAATCGCCTCCTCCGATTTGGAGCGTCTGGATCTGATTCATCGGTATATATGTGAATGTCATCGTAGGTGGTTGAATTTTGTCGATGCGGTATATTCCCGCTATGGTTGAGTTTTCTGTGGTGATGTAGGTTTGATCGCCCTGCGCAAGGTAGATTTCCCATTTGCCGTCTTCAAATTTTTTGCCAATAAAGGTAAAGGGTAGCGACGGCGCGGCCGGCGGCGGTGGCAGTGGCAAAGGAGGTGGCGGTGGAGGCGGCGGTGTCCAATTTTGTGATAGAAAAATTGAACCATCAGCTTGTACTTTGCCCATGAGGTCCGCGCGTTCCTTCAATTGAAGAATACGATCTTCAGAAGGCGTAAAAATTTCTTTATTCGCATCTGCAATACTTTTGTTCGTTGCTTGAGAGAGCGAGGAGTCCTGTGAAATTACTGGAGACTTCGTAACAGATGCCATGGCATCTTGCGCGGCGCTATTCGAAGTATTTCCGGCAAACAAAACCCACCCCAGAGCGGCAACTAAGGCAAATCCAATTAGGAATTGGCGCATTGTCATAGCTCATTATTCTTTGCGCTTGCGTCAACACTTTTGTGTCCGTCAGAAAGATATAAGGTAAAGCTCAGTCTGGTTTCCAGCGTTGGGTTCGCAATCGTATCGCGCTTAAAATTTATTTCATTTAATGCCGCAAAAGGAATCGCTTCCAAGAGCTCCTCGCAAAATTTACGCACCACCGCGTAAGAGGCCTTTACAGGTAAGATAATACGCAAGGTATGAAAATTACCGCTCTTGTCATAGGACGACTTATATTCTGACTGGCTCAGAGCAATGCCGTTTTTTTTAGCAATTGAAAATATAGTTTTTAACTGCTGTTCCTGGTAGCCGTCTTGCCCCAATACGCGATAAAAATCATATAAGTGACGCGCTGCAGAGGACTGCTGAATAACTGGTGCAGTTTCTTTTTTTTTCTCACTTTGCCATTTAATTATCGCGGTTTTCTGTGCCGCTACTTGCGCCTGGAGAGTGGGCAGCACATATGACCATTCAACCAATGCAATAGGCATAAAGAGAATAAGCAATACCGTGTCCAATCCAAATCGCTTTCCAAGCAAATAGGATTGCAAAAGCAGTTTTGCGAGATTTAAGTTTTTCATGGAACATCCTTTACCCATTCAACTTCAAAATGGAAGCGGACAGGACGATTGGGATCCAATTCTATTGTTTCGTGTCTTAATATTTGCACATGAGAGAAAAATTCTTCTTTCTTTAATTTCTCCATATATGCAATCATGTCATCCACATTTTTAGTCTCGGCCGTTCCTTTCAGTCGCGCGCTTTTAGTGTCCGGCTCTAGCGAAATTAAGGCTATGTTGCTTGGCGTTGCGGTTTCTATCGCTGAAAATACATCGCGCCAAGGTAAGTTGAGTTGGGAGATCGCCATATTGACGGAGGCCGTCTGTGTAGCAGGTATTTTTGATAAGGGAGTTGGCTTGGCTGAAACCGGTGCAATAGCGGTCCGTTTCAGCTGAACGAGCTTTTCTTTTTCCTGCTCAAGTTGCTGAGATAGTTTGAAAGCAGACCTGGCAAACCAAATTGAAAGACCGATCGCCAAAATCAAGCTTAAGGTCGTTGCCAGTTTCAAGCGGTGCCACGCACGGTGCCAATTGCCAACAGAAAAATCGATATTTGATTGACTCATTTTCGGCCGCTGGTGTTGATAATGAACTGTCTGGCGTCGGAGAGCCTTTGTTTTGACTCTCGCGGAAGGCGGACATGATTCACATGCACCGTTCCCTCTTGTGTGTAAGTAAATTCAGAATCTATTGGTGAGCCACATATCAATAATTTTGTCGGCTGGCTCACGTTTAAACGCAACGCTTCACGTCGCACAAAGACGTCCAGCCAATATTGGTCGGAAGAGAGGTTCTCGATATGGATAGTCCGAATTGACATCAGTCGTCGATGGTTGAGGGTTGCTAACGCGAAGTGATTATTCTGTGAAACACCAAACCAGTCGTTGTTACTGACATTCTTTCTCCAACGGTTCCATGCTGAGATGAAGTATGGTTGGATACTAATCAGGTTAGAATCTAGTTTGCTAATAACATCATTGAAGCGGGCCAATTGCATTTCCGGAATTGCGCACGCCAGAAATGGAGCACAGGCGTCCCAATCCGCATCCAGTCGCCAGTTGTCGACCGGCTCACCATACAGTGCTTGAAATCGCATCGCCGCTGCCGCCCGGCAATCTTTCAAACTTGCAGGCCTGTCAGGCGGCGTCACAAAAAATAGCCGTACTTGCTCATTCCCCAGCACTATTTGTATAGGTTTTCCAGCACAGCCGCTCGCCAGTAACACGTTGCGCAATTTAGAAAAAAATTGTTCGGAGTCATGGGTCTCGGTTATATCCAAAGAGTAGTCGCCTACGAAAATAGGCTCGGCGAACTTTCTAAAGAATCGTTGCGCCCGGAAAATGGCAATGCTTTCATTGCTAATGCCGACCAGGATTGAAGTAGGAAATAAGCCCGCAACGCCGGATAACCGCTTAAGCATGCAATGTCACCCGCTTGACCTCTTCCAGTGTTGTGTTGCCAGCTCTGACCATATTCAGCGCGACTTCACGCAGGCTTCGAGTGCCTCCCAAGTAAGCCGCATCTTTGATTTGCCGCATAGGGCGCTTCTCTATAATCAGCTCGCGTATTTCGTCATCAAGTTTTAAAATTTCGGCGATAGCGCGTCGGCCCTTGTAGCCTGTTCCTCTGCAATCTCCGCAACCATTGCCTTGTTGGAAACTGTAATCTGTGAAATCAGAGTCCTGCAAGCCAGCACGTGTAATTTCTAACGCGGACGGTTCGTAGGATGTCGTGCAGTGAGGGCAGTTTAATCTGACTAGGCGTTGTGCCCAAATTCCATTTAAAGCAGATACAAATGCATAGGGGTCGAGGCCCATATGAGAGAACCGTCCAAATACATCAAAGACGTTATTGGCATGTACTGTTGTGAGTACAAGGTGACCAGTCAACGCAGATTGTGTGGCTATCTCTGCAGTTTCACGGTCGCGAATTTCGCCTATCATTATTTTGTCGGGATCATGCCGTAGGATTGAGCGCAAGCCTTTTGCAAAAGTTAGTCCCTTTTTCTCGTTGACTGGAATTTGAAGGATGCCTGGCAATTGGTATTCCACCGGATCTTCTATGGTAATAATCTTATTGCGGCCATCGTGAATTTCGGTCAATGCCGCATAGAGTGTCGTGGTTTTTCCTGACCCCGTCGGGCCGGTCACTAACAGCATTCCATATGGTTCTTCGGCGAGGCTGCGCAGTTGATTTACCGAGTCAGTATCGAATCCCAGTGCGTCCAGAGTCAGAGCGCCATAGGCCGCTATCATGGCGCGTTTATCCAAGATGCGTATTACCGCATCTTCGCCATGGATACTTGGCATAATAGAGACGCGTAAATCGATATCATTTTTTTCCGCTTCAACCCTGAAGCTGCCATCCTGTGGGATGCGTCTCTCCGCTATATCCAACTCTGCCAGCACTTTTAACCGTGATATCACTTGTTCCGCCGCTTCGACGCCATCGACCGATGCGGCATGATCTAGTACGCCATCAATGCGATATTTGATAGCAAGGCCTTGTGATGTACTCTCAAGATGAATATCAGAAGCCCCGGCCTTCAACGCATCATATAAGGTCGAATTTACCAGCCGAATTGCCGGACTCGCTGCTTCACTAACAGACGCGAATGAAAGAACTTCGTTTATTTTTCCGTCGCGCTTTGAATCTTTTGCACCAGGCTCCAGATTATCTACGGCACGGGCAGATGCCTCCTGTCTAGAGAGATAAGCATGTAAATCCGATTGAAGCGCAAGACACCAATGTACGGAGTTTTTGGCTTGTGATTCACCCCATGTTTGAATATCGACGTCAAATGGATCTGTAAAAACGCCGATTAAGCGTTGTCCTGATTTTTGGTGATTTTGTGCCTCGGTTTTCCCTCGCAATAATACGCAGTTTTTTTGCATACATTTTGACAACGGCATTAAATTAAATGCTGGTGTCATTCCCATCATTTCTGACATTTCCAAGACAGGAAGGCCGAAAGGTTCGGCCAATAAATGAATCAATTGCCTTGGGTCTTCGTCGATTGATGTTTGCAATTCGGCGACAATGCTTTGCTGCGAGACTACCGCGCGTGCGCGTGCTTGCTGTAATGCGGTGGGGTCTATTGATCGTAATACGTCGATTGGATTATTCATGAAAGACTACCCGCAAGATCGAAAATAGGCATATACAGTAGGACAACAATGGTCCCTATGATGATACCGATGGCAGCCATCAGTAAGGGTTCAAAGCTACGTGTGAAGCGGTCTATCCAACGACTGGTTTCCCCGTCATAAAAGGCGGCAGACTGTATCAGCATGGAACCCAATTCTCCGGAACGTTCACCTACACGGAGCATCCTGGTGGAAATAGGTGTTGTGAGTTGGTGGCTTTGGAATGCCTCAGATATAGCGACTCCCGACTCGATCATCATTCGCGCGGCTTGCACATTGCCTCTGGCGGCTGATGACATCGTGTCTTCCACGGTTTTCATTGCGATGACAATCGGTACTCCACCTTCTAGTAGCATGCCCAAAGTCAGGTATAGACGCGACAACTGAAAGATCCGAGCGCGGCTCCTAATGCCGGGAAGCGCCGAGATCAAATCACCGATGGATCCTTTTTTTAACAGGCGCCTAATTAACAACAAGAGACCTCCAGATATGCACGCGGTTGCAAGCAGAAGAGGTTTGGTGTTTGCCGCAGAGAAGCCTCCCCATTCCAATAACAATTTCGACATCCACGGAAGTTCTCGCCCTGTTCCCTGATATACCGAAGCAAACTTGGGGACGACATAAATCATTAAAAATAGGGATACAGTTCCTCCCACGAATAGCAGGATAAGCGGATAGATCGATGCACTAACGATCTTATTGCGGACTACATCCAATTTTTGGCGATAGTCGATGTAGCGGGACAGCGCTTGCGGCAAATCGCTGGTTCCTTCTGCTGCCTTGATGATCCCGACGAATAGAATTGGAAAGTGTTGGGGTTGCAGGGAAAGGGCCGCTGAGAGCCGTTTTCCTTCGCGCAAGCCGGAAATCAAATGTGTAAGGACGGATCCAGCGGATTGATCAGTTTCTTTTTCTTGTAATGCCTCAAGTCCTTCTACAAGAGATAGGCCTGCATTCAGCAGCGCTAACAGCTCCTGGCTAAATAGCACCACGGAAAATTGACCACGTGTTGACCGGCCTGGAAGAAGCGTTCCCAATATGGAGTCAGGTCTTGCCGTCGCACTGATCGCAAAAAGGCCACGGGCTTGTACCTGGCGAAGTGCGTCGGTTTCTTCAGGCGCATGGACGATCACATTGCATATTCGGTTTTCAGACGATATCGCACGGACGTGGAACTGCATATTAGAGCTCCTGGGCTATTGATTACTAATGTCCGCGTTTTCGCCTTCGCCACCAGGCTCTCCATCTTTTCCATAGGAAAGGATTTCAAAATCTGTCTTGGTGCCTGGCGAACGGTATAGGTAGGGGTGACCCCAAGGATCCTGCGGAACATTTTTTTTCAGGTAGGGGCCATTCCAACCAGGTGTCTCTGTTGGTTTTACGAGCAATGCGCCCATTCCTTCTTCTGTAGTGGGATATCTGCCCATGTCCAATCGGTAAGTATCAAGTGCCTTTTCGAAAGCCTCTATTTGTGCCCTGGCGACGGTGACCTCTGATTTTCCCAGTTGGGCAAAATATTTGGGACCGACATACGCCGCGAGCAAACCGATGATTACGATTACGACGAGCAATTCTAGGAGAGTAAAACCTTGGTGTTTGACAACAAATTTGGCAGCGTGCCGCCGGTAATTTTTGCGCCAAAAGATCGAAGTTGATATGCAAATGACATTGCCTAGTGTATTAGTTTTGTAACTAATCATAACAACCTTTACGGATGTAAATTTTTCCCAATGCAACAATTGACTTGAGTGCAATGAAGATTAGCACTGCTATTTTTTCATTACAACAATTATCAATACAAAAATACTAACTTTAAGTCGATAATAATATCTAATATATAACACATCATAAAAATCGAGCAGAAAACGTTGTTTTTTCAATACTTTTATTAGCAAAACAAAATAATGTCTAAATAGATTTATTTTTATTCAATTTCCAATTGACAACTGATTGTTTTTTCAATATTTTAAAAAAGAAACATATGGATACATAGAGAAATTTATTGTTACTTCGGTGCATATGGGCAAGTAGTTAGCCGCGGCGCCGACACACCCCGAAAGAGAAAAATAATGCGTTTTTCCGATCTGGCACTCAGCGACAAAGCCGAGCTCTGCGCGCCTTTGAGCAATTTCTATCGCTCCTCCCGTATTTATCTACCGATTCTTGGACTAATGAGGTGTGAGCGCGACCACACAGGGAAGATAACCCTCCCCATGTTGAAGATCGTTGCGGGTATAACCGCAGCACTCGCAATGTCATACGTCCATGCGGCACCTACCCCCACAATATTTACCGAGCAAGGAAAACTAATTCGAGCTCCAGAGGCGGTTACGACGCTGGGCACTGACTTGTTCGGTGATCAAGTCAATCTCTATCACGGTGGTCTGGAGTTTATTCAAAGCGACGTCAGCCTACCGGGCAATAACAACTTGCCGGTCGCAGTTGGGCGCCGGCTACAGGCAGGTGGAAAAGGAAACTACGGGGCGGGCCACTTTCTCGAATGGGACTTAGAAATACCTCACATTCATGGCATGTTCTCGACGGTCAATGGATGGCAGAAATTGGACGGGAACGGGCAACTATCATCTCTTCGATGCACAAATTTCGGTGCACCTCCAGACGTTATTCAAGTAAGTTCAGCCAGTAGCCTAAAATTTCGATCTGCGGAAATTTGGAACGGAAATTTACTTTATGTTCCGGGTGAAGGTGATCAAGAAATTCTTAAACGCAATCTTCCCGGTAACCCGATCGTTCCGACAGATGGGGTTGCAACAAATTTAGTCACCAAGAAATTGTGGGCAGTGCGATGTTTAAGTAGTCTCGCGAGCACTACAGCATCCACTCCAGTACAAGAACAAGGCGAAGGGTTCTTGGCGATCTCGCCAGACGGAACAAAATATCGCTTTGATTGGCTGGTCTCACGGGGCGCTTCGGCTCTCAGTAAACCTGCTACCTATGGACCAACAACACCACCGATAAGTTTGCCTCCTGAAGGTCCGCCAGACACTTCGGGAATTAACCCGAAGCCAAGTTCGAGTGCGGGGTCGAACGCTATCCCTAACAAAGGTGGAGGCGTTGCTGAGCCAAACGGTATAGGCAGGGCTAATTTCACAGTTCCGCGAACCGAGGTCTGGATATTGCCAACGCTCGTGACGGATCGTTTCGGAAACACCGTTACCTACACGTACGACACAGTCGATAAATGGAAATTGCTTAGCATTCAGAGTAGCGACGGAAGAGCAATAACCTTAACGTACGTACCTGGAACACACCAAATCCAAACGGTGAGTGACGGTACCCGCACGTGGACATACGGTTACGCAGCGGCCGCATCAGGAGGGAGTATGCTCACGGCCGTAACTCTTCCTGATAGCTCGTCTTGGCAGCTTGCTGGTCTTGATGGTGTGCCAATTTCAGGTGATAACACGGCATCACATGGTTTGATCAGCGTGGAGTTAGCGCTTGATAGCGACACCGCACCATTTTGCGATCAGATGCCTGGCGCAATAGGCAACCCGGCTGTGACCGGTACGATGGTTCATCCATCCGGCGCAATCGGATCTTTTACGATGACGCCTATCTCTCATGGCCGCAACGGAGTTCCGCTGGTTTGCTATGGAGACGGTACAGACTGGAGCGCTGCCTACTTCCCTGCATTCATAAACGCCTTCTCTCTTACCAATAAAACGATATCGGGGCCCGGATTGCCTAACATGAGCTGGACAACGAGCTATGACACATTCCATCCTGGATGGGACACGTGCCCAGCATGTATTGAGCCAAATATCGTTAGCGTAACAGACCCAAAAGGTGACATCACGCGATATACCTTTGGGAGCACGTTCCGCGTCAATGAAGGTCTTCTGCAAAAAGTGGATATTGGTTGGAATGGTAGTACAGCATTGAAAACGACCACGACGCAGTACGATAGTACATTCACTCAACCACTTGGCTACAGTGACCAAGATAGAGGTGATGGAGTTCTGAATACGCACTTGATGCCCGAAAAAATACGCGCAATAACCCAGCAAGGTAGTAATTTTAATTGGCAAGTTAATTTATTTGATACCCTCGCGCGGCCGACGAGCGTTACTAAGTCGAGCAGCCTTGGCTTTAGCCGGACGGAAAATACAACCTACGACGATAAGACTATACCCTGGATACTTGGTCAAATTTTGACAGTGACCGAAAGCAGCGGCATTGAGATGGAGAGAAATGCATACGATCCATCAACAGCGGCGCTACTGTCGACAACGAAATTTGGGATTCTTGATAAGAGCTATACCTACAATCCAGACGGTACACTGCTCACGACGAAGGACGGGGCCAATAACACAACCACGTTTAGCAACTATAAACGTGGACTTGCCCAAAACATCCAATACCAGGATGGAGCTATCGAGAGCGCAATAGTTAGCAACATCGGACTTATAAACTCGCTAACTGATGCGGCTGGATTCACGACAGGATATAGCTATGATGCAATGGGGCGCCTGAGTCGGATTGTGCGTGCAGGCGGAGACTCTGTCGCATGGAACGATACGACCATTCTATTTGAGCCTGTAGGTAGCACCGAGATGGGTTTGGCGCCTGGACATTGGCGCCAAACCACCGCCGCGGGGAATGCAAACACTATTACCTATGTTGACGCGCTCTGGCGGCCAGTTTTATCCAATACTTATGACGCGTCAATTCCCTCCACGACGTCAAAAATGGTTCTACGTAAATTCGATCACAATGGCAAGGTTGTTTTTGAATCGTTTCCACAACGCTCAATCAATTCAGTCGTTGCCTCTCCTGATGGAACCTCATCTGTTTATGACGCTTTGGGTAGACCAACGTCGAGCGTTGCGTCGAGTGAACTTGGACCGCTTACCACAAGCACCTACTATTTGACTGGCTATCAAACTCAAGTAATTAACCCTCGCGGAAATGCTACGACCAACGGGTTTCAGGCATTTGATGAACCTATTGATTCAGCACCAATCTCAATCAATGCTCCAGAAGGCCTCACCGTAAATATCGCTCGAGACCTTTTCGGAAAAACGAACAGTATTACCCGAAGTGGCGGCGGAAAATCTGCAATACGAAGCTACGTGTATGACGCGAACCAACGCCTGTGCAAAACTATTGAGCCCGAGACGGGGGCCACGCTTCAGGACTACGATAGTGCAAACAACGTGTCTTGGCGGGCCATAGTATCGTCTTTGACGAGTCTGACTTGTGACCGCAGCAGCGTCCCGGCCGCCAGCAAAATCAACTATGCGTATGACACACGGAATCGTCTTTCCAGCACGACGTATGGCGACGGTAGTCCAAGTATAGGAAGGACTTACAAGCCAGACGGATTGCCAAGTACTGTCAGTTCCAATGGGTCGACGTGGACAACAGACTACTATAATCGTCGTTTGCCAAAGCAAGAAACGTTGAGCTATAGCGGCCAAAATTATTTCATTAATTACAACTACGATGCCAACGGCCATCTTTCGCAACTTGTCTATCCCGATGCCGATCGTAAGGCAATTAATTACGCACCCAATGCACTGGGTGAGGCCACGCAGGTCGGAGCGTATGCTACCGGCGTGACCTATCACCCCAATGGCGCCATTGCTGGTTTCACGTATGGAAACGGTATTACGCATACGCTGACCCAAAACACACGCGGTCTGCCTCAAATGTCGAAAGACACAACAGTGTTGCAAGACCTGTATAGCTATGACGCGAACGCCAATGTGGCGAGTATTACAGATCAGCAGGAAAACATCACTAATCGCACCATGGGGTATGACAACTTGGATCGCCTGACGAGCGTTAGCGCGCCCAACGTTTGGAGCAATGCCACGTATGCTTATGACGTGTTGGACAATCTTACCGGTAGCACGATTGGTAGCCGTAGCAATTTGTATAGTTATGACGGACAAAACCGGCTTAGCAGCTTCAGCAGCAACGTCAGTAATTTCAACTTCACCTATGGCTACGATGGACAGGGAAATATCTCACAACGCGGTAGCCAGCTATTTAGTTTCGACCAAGGTAACCGCTTAAGCTCAGCAACGGGAAAAGCGACTTACGCGTATGACGGATTGGGACACCGCACAAAAACCAGTAGTGCAGATGGAACCATGAAGATTGAAATCTATACACCTGCTGGTCAATTACTTTATAGCAGCCAATCAGGGGGCAGTAACCCAGCCAATACCGTGCGTTATATCTACATCAATCGCCACCTGATCGCGGAGGTAAGCAAATGAATCGCCTCATTAAAGCAATTCTAATATGGTGCTTGTTGATATGTTTGACACCGGGTGTGCAGGCGCAAACCAAAAGTAGTGATGGTACCAATATCCCTGTCGGAGGGGGAAGCTCCACTGCACCCAATAGCCCGAACAGTGTCCCAGGCCTTCCTTCGATTACCTTCGTTCGCAATCCAAATCCAATGGTGGCTGGCCAAAGCTATAACGGCAGATGGGCAACAAGTAATGCAGATAGCGTCCATTTTGAATGTACCTCCAGCGGAGGTGGCTATGTTGGAAGTGGAGATTTTGATGCATTTGTGACCAATACTGGCACTGTCAGCGGTATAGCTGACGCTGCTTGGGTCGGTCACAATTCCACATGTCAGTGGACTGCCTATAATGATATTGGTAGCAAAACTATCACCGAGACGATGGTTACTGTCGCAGGATCGACGCCCGCACCTACTATTAGTATCCAACGGTCTCCTTCCCAATTCACTGTTGGAGTATCTCAGACATATACATGGTCGTCTACCAATGCCAATTCGGTCACTTATAACTGTACGGCAAGCGGAACAGGGTTTTCTGGTACTGGTACTCAGGGGACCGTAAACGGCACTGGAACGATCGTCCCGAGTTCGGCGTGGGTAGGATTTCCCTCTACGTGCGTTTGGACTGCGACTGGAGCAGGTGGAAGTGCTACTTTTACTGAAACCTGGACGACATCAGCGGCGACGCCGGCGCCAACGATCAGTATTCAACGATCGCCCGCTCAATTTACCGTTGGAGTCACCCAAACTTATACTTGGTCTTCCACAAATGCCACTTCCGTTTCCTATAACTGTACCGCGAGTGGGAGTGGATTTTCTGGTACCGGCACGCAATCCACTGTTAACGGTACGGGGACAATTGTTCCTAGCTCAGCATGGGTAGGATTTCCTTCTACGTGTGTCTGGACGGCGACCGGGCCTGGCGGAAGTAGGACTTTTACCGAGACGTGGACCACGGTAGCTGCGACACCTGCACCCACGATCAGTATCCAACGATCTCCAGCACAATTTACGGTCGGGGTAACGCAAACCTATGTCTGGTCGTCCACCAACGCAAATTCGGTTACTTATAATTGCACGGCGAGCGGTACTGGTTTTTCTGGTAGTGGCGCACAATCAACGGTAAATGGCACGTCGACAATTGTCCCAAGTTCAGCATGGGTAGGATTTCCCTCTACCTGTGTATGGACGGCGACCGGGCCTGGCGGAAGTAGGACTTTTACCGAGACGTGGACCACGGTAGCTGCGACACCTGCACCCACGATCAGTATCCAACGATCTCCAGCACAATTTACGGTCGGGATAACGCAAACCTATGTTTGGTCGTCCACCAACGCAAATTCGGTTTCCTATAATTGTGCGGCGGCCGGGACCGGATTCTCTGGTAGCGCTACTCAATCAACGGTAAACGGCACTTCGACCATAGTCCCTAGCTCTGCGTGGGTAGGATTTCCCTCTACCTGTGTATGGACTGCGACTGGACCTGGCGGAAGCAGTACTTTTACAGAAACCTGGACCACGGTAGCTGCGACGCCGGCACCGACGATCAGTATCCAACGATCGCCCGCGCAATTCACGGTTGGCGTAACCCAAACTTATACTTGGGCCTCCACAAATGCCAATTCTGTTTCGTATAGCTGTAGCGCAGGTGGGACTGGATTTTCAGGCAGCGCCACCCAATTAACCGTAAATGGTACTGCAACAATTGTCCCAAGTTCCGCATGGGTAGGATTTCCGTCTACGTGCGTTTGGACAGCGACTGGTCCGGGAGGAAGCACGACGTTCACAGAAACTTGGACGACGTCGGCTGCGACGCCGGCACCAACGTTGAATGTGCAGCGTACGCCGAATCCGCTAATTGCAGGACAGAGCTACACGACGACCTGGAGTTCGACTGATTCTACTGCTATGTCCTATAGTTGCTCGGCAAGTGGAACTGGTTATGCAGGCAGCGCGTCGGTTGCAGTAAGTGGATCTTCTGGAGGTGTCGCTAGTTCAGGGTGGGTCAGCTATCCATCTACCTGCATTTGGACTGCCACTGGAACAGGCGGTACGCGTACCTATACGGAAACGCTGACTACGGTCGCAGCTGCACCAACAGAAACCGTAACATATTTTCATACTGACGGACTGGGCAGCCCAATAGCTAGAACAAATTCAACCGGTGGCTTGATTAGCAAAACTCGCTATGAACCATATGGGATGACAGTAAGCGGTACTGCGACTCCAGACATTGGTTTCACCGGTCATGTGAGTGACATCGATACTGGATTGACTTATATGCAGCAGCGCTATTATGATCCAATAGCTGGGCGTATGATGAGCATGGATCCCGTGATTACCGATGCGAACAGCGGGAGCGGCTTTAATCGTTACGCCTATGCGGATAACAGCCCGTATAAATACAGTGATCCTGATGGGCGACAAGCGGCAATGGCATTTTGTGGCGGAGGTCCGGTGGGCTGCGCGGTCGGCGCCGGCCTTACAATCGCGACAGCGTACTACGGAGCTAAGGCAGTCAATCAGACGCAGCGTCTTTTACAAAGCCGATCAGAACCTAAAAAGAGTGATACTGCTGAGGCGCCCAAAGGTGGTGATACAAAGAGTGGAGAAGATAAAGGATCGGAAAAAGGTGTTTTGCCGAAGCCGCCAACAGGGCCAGGTAGTGTACCTAAGGATGAACGAGATCCTCAGCGCTTCTTCGACCAAGATGCGCGCGAGCAGAAGCGCGCAGATCAAGGTAATAAATGTGCTAACGGTTGCGGGGCAACTATTGATGGATCAAATTCAGCCGGCCATCACGTAAATAGGCATGCAGATGGTGGACGTACTGTTCCTGAAAACCATGCAGAGGTTTGCGTTGATTGCCATGGAAATCTTCATAGGAAATAACCATGAGCCAAACGGTAGCTGTTTTAAAAGATAAGAAACAACAACCTGTTCCGAGTGTATGGAGAAAAACCATATCAGAAATTGTGGACGCATTTAAGGATGGGGATTTCACGCTCTCTCGAAGGATAAATAAAGTTCGTCCTATTTCTAAAGATGATGCTGCCGGGATTGAGGAAAACGTTGAGGACTATGGGGCTGAGCTAGTCAGTCTTCCAGAGGATACATGGAACACGTCAGTATGTCATTGGTATGGGCAGCATTGGGACGTTATGGTTGATCTCTATACAGTAGATGAGGGCGCCAGCGACTTGGTTTTACAACTAAGGGTTTATGAGGAAGCGGGGGATTATATTTTCGAAGTCCACCTAGTTTATGTACCCTGATTAGATTTTTTTGTGGCGCTGGCGGTGATCGGGAGGGCGGAAAGGCCACTCGGTCGCCATGCCGACGGGCCGAAAACTTGTCAGTATCTTATTCGTATCTTACTCGTACCACATAGCGTTATGGCCGTATGCTGTCCGTATCCGGCTGAAATGCCTCCTGATGGCGTTGCCGCCAGGCCCGGACAGGTGCGGGGAGTCCCCGTTCCCCCGCTAGTCTCCCATACATCACGCAACCTCCGGTCGCGAAGCATAGGCGCGCTGCGCTTGGCTATGCGTGTTAAACGCATCCGTTTTTCATGTTTAATGCTTCGATCGGCAGGCTCAGCTCCGTGACCCACGACCGGCCGCTGGTCAAGTAAACAAAACGATTACAAGACAGCGACATCCGGTGAACACGGCGGGTACAAAACGGGAATATCGGGATAACAAAAAGAGTACATGCCGGGTACAAAATGGGGACATGATGATGGTTCGACGAGTCCGTTTTGCATCTGCTGTGTAAGTTAATTGTTGAGAAACCGTTGTACCGTGTTGAGTTGATGTGGAGTTTCTGTAAGTTTTTTGTTGTGTTCGCGCCGGCGGCAGCGCCGACGCCATCAAAGCCAGCCCATCAGGCTTCTTAGTGGAACATACAGAGGTGCTTGCGCGAGTGCGCAAAATCGGCCAGGAACCGATATGGTTGCTGGGTTTCTCGATACAAACAGCGAAGGCGCGGAGGATGGAAAGAAGCATACCTTGCAACCTGGCCCACATGCTGGCGAGTCGACTCATGCGCGTGGACCCGGTCGGGGCTTTAGCAACGACGAGCGCGACAAGATTAACGAGATCAGGCAAACAACACTGGTTCCCACGCACGCAGCAGTAAAGATCCCGGTACGATTAGCAGCAATCACATTCGCAATCACCAGCCGCCGAGTGCGTTGAACCCTTCGGGTGGAGCGCGCGAGCTGTATCCGCACTGCTTGACATGTCGCCGGGTGAAGGTGGCTAAGTAGGGGTACACAGAGTCTACCAGGTGGAGATGCAAATTGAGTATCGAAATATCCGTGATCAGTGAGGGATTGACCTGCCAAACGGCGGGGCTGTTGAATCAACTTGGCTACGAAATAAGCGCTACAGTTGATAGTCTCTTGCTGCTGGATGAATGCAGTGAGTTTGTCCAGTTCATAGGGGACTATGCGGCGGCTGGCAATGCAATCGAGTTCGGCGAAACCGTCAAGTACGGATATTGGTTTATCAAAGCGGAGTTAGATGACCGTAGCTCGCCTAGGGATGGATTTTGTCTTTGGCGTCAGTACCTCTGTTTCGTAATGGCGTGACCAGCATCAGATTTGTCAAAAGGTCGGGGCGGCTAGATCAGATGGTTGTCATTTCAGACGGAGTTTAGGAAGGTGACGAAGTGGAAGGGGTGCGATATCCGTCGCCGGATCATATGTCGGGATGGTGGCTCACCACAGATCGTCCTAATGGCGACATCAGCACGTTGAAAACTGTGCACGCTCACTACGTTAGTGCAAGAAGACCTGATCTTGCCAAATTCTTGACTCTGCCTTTCGGCTATTGATGTTTTTCGCTGCAAAGCGATGTTTGGTTCGATCAAAGGTGGCGAATTCGGAAATTTAATAGAGGGTGTTTTTGCCCTAGAGGCGTCGCTGACCACGTCATCGACGCCGCCGGCGACGTTATCGTCCACTGAAACATCCACCAAACAGGATGAGAGGCGTACGGACGCGGCAAGCCGCGCTCATATGCCGCCCCGGCGTCCGGTGGCATCACCCCGGAAGAGGTTTGTAATGATTGCCATCAAGAACTCATAACGAATTCAGTTGGCAAGGTATCTGGCCACAGTTGCAGCTCGACGGGCTCGGGCTTTATACTGTGCTGTTCATCATAGGCGTGCTCGACACTGCTGTACGTATGGGCCTGTTGACATTTCTGCCGTTCCTGCTGAAGACAAAAGGGGCGTCTCCACCGATGGTGGGCACGGCGCTGGCACTGGTCTTTATCGGCGGCGCCGCAGGAAAATTCACGTGCGGCTGGCTAGGGGCGCGTATCGGCGTATTCGGCACGGTGCTGGTGACTGAGGGAGGCACCGTTATTTGCATCATTGCTGCGATGTTTTTCTCTTTGACGCCAACCATTGTGTTGCTGCCGTTGCTGGGCGTGATGCTTAACGGTACTTCTTCAGTGTTATATGGGACAGTGCCCGAACTGGCACCTCCAGGGGGAACCGAGCGCGCCTTCGCGGTGTTTTATACTGGAACAATCGGTTCGGGAGCAATTGCGCCTGTCATTTATGGCTTTATCGGCGACAGCATCGGGATTCAGGGTGCTGCCTTTAATACTGCACTGTCCGCATTGGCAATTTTCCCGTTGGCGGTTGCACTACGCTCCCATTTACCGAAAGAAGAGTGATTGTGCTTTTCATGTTAAATGGCAGTGCTTCAAAAATTGGCAACGCTTCAAAATTCAGCTTTATTTCGCTGACTTTGTGAAGTTACCGGGTTTTTTTATTTTTCGATGGCTTTGCAGTTTGACCGAGTAAATGAATTTGGCATTGTTCTTTCAAAAAATAGAACGAGGGATTGGGCAGCCTGTGTCAGCAATGAGCGATGCACTACATACATGGAAGGTGGTGCCGGTTCTCCAAGCATCTCAGGAAGCACGCGAATTAATCTCGCCGTTTGCAAATCCCGGGCTACATCGAGCTCCGACTTATAGGCTATTCTGATCCGGAGATGGCCCAGCGCCGCACCAGTTCCGCATCATCGGTCACCCGGTTGCTGTCCACCACCATGGAAATGCTGTCTGATTTATTCACTTCACTCACTATCTACTTGTCCCATTGTGGGGAGGGAGTAAATGGATGTTGATGTTTCGTTCCAAGAAGTTCTTTCCCAGCGGTATAAGCGAAAAGCCTGCAGTCGAAAAACTGCAGGCTTTTTATATGTGCATCATTTGACGCTGCTCGTAATAGGGCATCTTCTGCGCACTGATTTTAATTCAACTATAAATACTCCAGATTCCCATCGACGCTGATCGCCTGGCCCGATATGTTTCTTGCTGCCGGTGAGGAAAGGAAAAGCGCCATGGCGGCCACGTCCTGCGTTGTCACCAGGCGCCGCAGTGAAATCTTTTTCACATAGTCTTCGCGCATCGCATCAAACGTCAGCCCAAGCGCTTGCGCGCGGGCCGCGATGACCTTGTCCATGCGTTCGCCCTCTACAACGCCGGGCAAGATGGCGTTGACACGGATATTGCTCGGGCCGAGTTCGATCGCCAGCGATTTCATCAGGCCGATGATGGCCCATTTTGTCGCCGCATACGGTGTCCGGAACTGGTATCCCAGGCGGCCCGCGACGGAAGAGACCGTGATAATGCTGGGGCTGTCGGATGTTTGTTTCAGCCAGGGCACGGCGCGCCTGAGAAAGTAAAACTGGCTATTCAGATTGGTGTTGATCGTATGCTCCCAGGCCTCCGGCGGGATGTCTTCTACCGAGCCCGTCGGTCCTGCGATGCCTGCATTGTTGATCAACACATCCAGTCCGCCGAGTTTATTCTGGGCGTCCAGCATGACGGCATCCACTTCCTCCGCCTTGCCGACATCGGCGACGCCGGCATGGATGAGCGGATTCTTCTTTTTCATTTCTTCGACAGCGTCAGGATTAATGTCGCATATATATACCACCGCGCCGGTTTCAAGAAATGCCTCTGCGATGGCTGCGCCTATGCCGGTGGCGGCGCCGGAAATAAATACGCGGAGTTTCGCGTCCGGCTTTAAAAGATCAACTGTTTTCATAATATTCCGGCACAAGAGCCCTACGCTTGAGGCGGGGCGTAAAGATTAAAAAAGAACTGAAGGTGACGTAAAAATGCAGATAAAAGCTTGCTTCAAAGCGTCAATCCGCCTGACACTTCAATCACTGCCCCATTGATATAGCTTGCCTCGTTGCTCGCCAGGAAAGCGTAGATGTCGGCAATTTCTTCCGGCTTGCCCAGACGCCGCAATGGTACCTTATCTCGCATTTGCTGCAAGACATCCTGAGGAACGGTGGACAAAATGGGCGTGTCGATGAAACCAGGAGCGACGGCATTGACACGTATACCTTTGGGCCCCAGTTCGCGGCTCCAGGTTTTGGTGAAGCCGATTACGCCGAACTTGGTTGCCGCATAGTTTGTTTGGCCGTAATTTCCATAAATGCCGACGACGGAACTGGCGTTCAGAATCACGCCGCCTCCTCCTTCGATCATCGTATCCACTACTGCCTGTGCCGCATAAAACACCGCGCGCAAATTGACGTCGATTACTTCTTCAAACTGGCTATCGGTCATCTTTTGCAGCCGTGCATCCCGCGTAATGCCTGCGTTGTTGACCAGGGTATCGATACGGCCATATTTTCCACGTACCGCCTCCACCATTTCATCAAGACTTGCGCGGGATGTCACATCCACGCGAAACCCCAGCGCTTCACCGCCTGCGGCACGGCACTCCTCTACTGTCGATGCGACGGCATCGGCATTCAGGTCACATACGACCACCTTGGCGCCTTCACGCGCAAATTTCAAAGCGGTTGCCTTGCCGATACCCTGCGCACCGCCGGTCACAATTGCTACATTTCCACGTAATCTCATTGCATTCTTTCTGGATTCAGTTCTGGTTGCGCCGACGTTCTGTCATTGGCCCGG
Organism: Undibacterium sp. TJN25; assembly: GCF_049339885.1. Classification (NCBI taxonomy): domain Bacteria; kingdom Pseudomonadati; phylum Pseudomonadota; class Betaproteobacteria; order Burkholderiales; family Oxalobacteraceae; genus Undibacterium; species Undibacterium sp. TJN25. Next base: position 654,952 of record NZ_JBMPPM010000003.1, read on the forward strand.
TTAAAAAGGGGTTCATTCCTGATCGCCCTAGCGAGCAGCGGCACCAGCAACAGCCCGAGTACTGCGGCCACGAGGATGACTGTGAAGCCGGAGTCGCTACGGCCGGTGGCGGTTTCCGCCATGCCGAACAGATACGGGCCGACAAAGCCGCCCAGCAAGCCGATGGTGTTGATAAAGGCCAGTCCAGCCGCAGCCTGGACACCCTGCATCCTGTTCATCGCAATAGACCAGTAAGACGGCAATACTCCGCCAGCAAAAAATGCGGTAACAGCAAAGAGGGTGATCTTTCCACCGAGGCTGGCGGTGGCGATAAAGGCCATCGCGCATATTACGAGTCCGATCGTCAGCACGCCGAGATACAGGGAGTCGCTTTCGACGCGCCGGTGTATCCTGGGCAATACCAGCACGCCTATCAGGAATCCCATTCCTACACTGGCGGAGAGCAGGCCGACGATGAAGGGCGAGCTGATGTGCATCTGGCTGATCATCGCGGGCGTGAAGAAGTACAAGCCTACAAACGCGACCTGGTTGAGGAAGTAGATGAGGCCGATGAGAATCGTGGTGGGGCGTTTCAGCACTGCTACCCAGTCCTTGGACGAATGCGATGTGTGCTGCGGCGAATCGATTGCAGCATGCTCTTCCAGCGATTGCGCTTCAGCCGGCGTGAGCCATGTTGCATTGCTGGGGCGGTCCGGTAGCTTGAAGTACAACAGCACTCCCAGGAAAATGCTGGGAAGCCCTTCGATCACAAACATCCACTGCCATCCGTGCATACCCGCGGCGCCATCAAGCTGCATCAGCGCTCCGCCGATGGGATTTCCCAGCATCAGCGCCAGTGCCGGCGCGGTATAAGTCCAGCCCACCGCCACCGGCCTGTCTTTGGCTGCAAACCACAGCGTGACCATATACATCAGCGCAGGAAAAAGCCCCGCTTCAGCGATGCCCAGCAATACACGCAGGATGTAAAAAGACCACTCCCCCGATACAAAGACCATGGCGGTGGACAATATGCCCCACGATACGGCGATGCGGGAGATCCAGCGGCGTGGGCCGAAACGATGGGCCGCGAGATTGCTGGGCACTTCAAGCAGAGCGTATCCGATGAAAAAAATTCCCGAGCCCAGGCCGTAAGCTGCCGCGCTGATGCCGACATCAGCCGCGAGGTGGATCTTTGCAAGCGCTACATTGGTCCTGTCGAGAAAGGACATAAAGTAGATCGCGCACATCAGGGGAATAAGTTTGAGAAAAGCCTTGTGCGTCGCCAGCCTGTGCAAGCCGGCGTCGCCTGTAACTGCGTTAGTTTTCATGATGTCTCTTGAAAATAGTTATTTTTGTTGTGGTTGTTCCAATGTTGCGATGCTTCGCCGGTTGCCAGGGCGGCGTTCCGGCACGGATCAAGGAGAAATCTGATCGCCGCCTTTGAGGCCCAGCATTTCCCTGGCTTCCGCGGGCGTTGCGATTTCGAAGGAAAGTTCCTCAAGAATTCGCCGGATCTTGCGTACCTGCTGTGCGTTGCTTTCCGCTTTCACTCCCTTGGAGATGTACACGCTGTCTTCCAGGCCGACCCGCACATTTCCACCCAGGATAGCTGCCATGGTCACCAGCGACATCTGATGCCGGCCTGCGCCCAGCACAGAAAAGTGATAATTCTCGCGGCCGAACAGCCGGTCTGCCGTAGTGCGCATGACGGTCATGTTTTCGGGATCGGCGCCGATGCCGCCCAGGATGCCAAAAGCAGCCTGGATGAAGAGCGGTCCCTTCACCAACCCCTGCTCAACAAAGTACGCCAGGTTGTATAAGTGGCCGACGTCGTAGCATTCGAATTCAAACCGCGTTCCGTGCGCGCTTAACTCAAGAAGAATTTTCTTGATGTCGTCGAAGGTATTTTTGAAGACCATGTCTTCCATGCCTTCAACATAGTCTTTTTCCCATTCGTGGCGCCAGGATGCAATTTTCCTTGCAACAGGATGAATGGAAAAATTCATTGACCCCATGTTCAGCGAACACATCTCGGGTTTTGCCATCCTTGGGTAGGCCAGGCGTTCTTCCAGCGTCATCCGGGTGCTTCCCCCGGTAGTGATATTGATGACGGCATCCGTCGCCTTGACGATGTCCGGGACGAACTGCTTGAAAATGAGCGGGTCGGGCGTGGGCCGGCCATCCTGTGGATTGCGCGCATGCAAATGGATGATTGCGGCGCCTGCCTCCGCTGCCTCAATCGCCTGTTCCTTGATCTGTGCCGGCGTAATAGGCAGATATTCCGACATGGTCGGGACATGGGTCGCGCCGGTGACGGCGCATGAAATGATGACTTTTCTGGTGGTTTTACTCATTTGCTCTTCTCATAATTCAATGAGGCGCGGCAAGTGGCCGCGCGCATTGTGAGATCGATGATAATCGGTTACTCTGATAGGGGTAAGGTCTTTCCCGGACATACGATAGTCCTAAAAGGACATTTTAAGGAGTGATTTTGTCGTCCATCCCCGTGCTGAACGAGCGTCTTTATGCGCCCTACAAAATCGCCGCCCTCGTGGAAGTCCTCGCGGAGCAGGGCATTTCCGCGGAGCAGTGCCTGGAAGGAAGCGGTGTCCGCCCGGACGAAATTTATGACGCCTCGGTACTCACCTCCGTGCGTCAGTACGCAACCGTGTGCAAGAACGCCATCGCCTTATCGACCGATCCCGCTACCCCTTTTAAAGTTGGCGGACGCCTGCATCTGTCTGCCTACGGCATGTATGGTTATGCACTGATGTCTTGCCTGTCGCTACGGGACTATTTCAAGCTGGGAGTGAAATACCACAGGCTGGCGACGCCGACCCTGAAAATCGAGTGGCATGAATATCCTGACCGGGCTGTCTGGTCGTTTCCCGACGCATTTATTTCCAGTCCATCCAGGGAGTTGCAGGAATTTATCGTCGAGCAGCAATTCACGCAGCACGTCACGCACCTGCAGGACGTCGCCGGCCATCGCTGCCCTCCATTGAAGGCATGTTTCTCGTATCCGGCTCCCGCGCATGCCGCTATGTATAGCGACTATATCGGTTGCCCCTGTTATTTCGATCAGGAGGCATGCGAGCTGATCTACGATAGCGCCATCCTCGACCGGCAACCGCAGCTGGCGCACAAGCTGACGGCCAAATTACTGCAGGACATGTGCGACCGCCTGATAGGGCAGGCGAAGGTGTCGGTCGGTGTTGCAGGCGAGGTATATCAGGTGCTGATGAGCAAGCCCGGCATCTTTCCCAGCATGGAAGCGGTTGCGGATGCCTTGGTCATGACCAGCCGCACGCTGCGCCGGCGCCTGGAGGCGGAAGGCACTTCGTTCATCGCCATAACGGATGATGTGCGCTGTTCGCTGGCCGTGGAATACCTACGCACCACACAAATGAGCACAGACGACATTGCAATGCTGCTAGGATTCAGTGACGGCGCAAATTTCAGGCGGGCGCTGAAGCGCTGGACCGGCAAGGGGCCGAGCGAACTAAGGAAATAACGATAGTGGCGGGAGAGCCGGAATGAAATTATCTATAGCAGCGTGGGCGAGCCTGTTGTTTGCGAGTGCGGCTTGCCATGCGCAGAGCACTTCTGTGCAAATCTATGGCCGACTCAATGTCGCGGTGGAAGATTTCCACAACTCCGATGACGGCAGGAATAAAAGTTCATCCGTCAGCCGGCTGTCGAATAACCGCTCCGTGCTCGGCTTCAAGGGCGACGAGGATTTGGGCGACGGCCTGAAGGCGGTGTTCCAGATCGAGGGAACGGTGTCGCCCGATACCGGCGCCGGCGGCGTCGCTGCACGCGACACGCGCGTCGGCCTGCAAGGGCAGCTGGGCACGCTGTTTGGCGGCAACTGGGTCACTCCGTATAACTCGGCGACATCGTCGCTAGACCCTTTTTATCCGACGACGGCAGGCTATATGAGCATCATGGGTAACGGCTCGGCATCGACGGCGGATAATGTCAGCGACACTTCTTCATTCGACCGGCGGCAGCAGAACAGCCTGCATTACTGGACCCCGGAATGGCAGGGAATCTCGGCGCGGATTGCGCACGGCTTTAACGAGGGCGTTATTGTGGGCGGTGCAAAGCCGTCGCTGACCTCGGCGGCCCTGATCTATGACGAGGGGCCATATTACCTGGCGCTGGCGGAAGAAATTCATCACGAATATCAGGGGCCCGGTTTAAAAGATACCGGCACAAAAATTGCCGCGGCCTACAAGTTTGGCGACACCCGTCTTTCTGCCATTGCTGAAAAACTGAAATACGGCACGCTCACTGGCCAGTTGCAGCGGAAGTCCTATTATCTTTCTGCCACCCATCAGATAGACAGGCATGTCATCCGCTTCGGCGTCGCCTTTGCCGGTGACGTGAGCGGGGAGTCGACGCAAAAAATCGGCTTCCTCAAAAAAGGCCCGGACACCGGCGCCGTCCATGCGACGCTGGGCTACGACTATAATTTGTCCAAGCGCACCAGCGTATTTGCCTATTACACGCAGCTCAGGAATGAAAAGAACGGCATCTACGACCTGGCGATCAACAGCCTGGGTGTGTCTCCCGGAGCGACGCTTAAAGGAGTTGCAGTGGGAATGCGCGAGTCGTTTTGAACAATTGATTGTGCGATAGCAGATACGCGAGCAAGCCTGAACGCTGATTGAGGAATCAGGTGAACGCCCGACATGCCCACAATGATGGCGACCGCTAGTAGTGCCGCCAGCGAGATCCCGCCTGCTGCGCCGGCATCGGTCTTTGTTTCATCGCATTGACGAGGGGGAACTACCGAGAAGCAATTTGTTGCGTTGTGTTGCGTTGAGTATGCGCTATGCCGCGATGCGCGCCGCTTCCACCGCAGCGATAAAGTTGTCCGGCGTCATCGGCCGGCCCAGCAGATAGCCTTGCAGGTCGTTGCAGCCCAGCGCGGTAAGGAAATCTTTTTGCTTCTCGGTTTCGACGCCTTCCGCAACGATGCGCAGGTTCAGCGAGCGGCCCAGCGCGACGATGGCGGAGACGATGGCGGCGTCATCTGAGCCGCGTTCCAGTTCATTGATGAAGCCGCGGTCTATTTTGAGTTCACAAGCTGGCATGCGCTTCAGGTGCAGCAGGCTGGAATAGCCGGTGCCGAAATCGTCGATGGAGATATCCACGCCTGCATCGGACAGCTTGGTCAGCGTCAGCAGGCTGGCGTCGACATCCTGCATCGCCGTGGATTCTGTGACTTCCAGTATCAGGCATTGGGCCGGAAGCCGGTGCCGCGCCAGCGTCGACTGCACCAGGTCCAGCAGGTTTTCATTGGAGAATTGCACGGCGGATAAGTTGACGGCGATTTTCCATTTGTCGTGCCCCATATCGTGCCACGCGCGCATCTGGCGGCAGGCTTCGTTCAGCACCCATTCGCCGATAGGGATGATCAGGCCGGTTTTTTCTGCCAGCGGAATAAAATTGTCCGGCGCCACCAGGCCGCGGCGCGGATGGTGCCAGCGTATCAGCGCCTCGGCGCCGGTCATCGTGCCGCCGGCCGCGGTAAACTTGGGCTGGTAATGCAGCTGGAATTCCTTGCGCTCCAGCGCCAGCCGCAGATCCTGCATCAGCTCCAGCTGGTTGTGCGCATTGGTATTCATCGAGGTTTCGAAGAAGTGGTAGCCGTTGCGCCCTGCGGCCTTGGTATGGTACATCGCCGCATCCGCGTTGATCAGCAGGTCATGCCGCGAGCTGCCGTCTTCCGGATAGATCGCAATGCCTATGCTGGTCGAGACGGACAGCGAGTATTTGTCGATATGGTAGGGCAGGCCGATGATCCTGACGATCTTGTCCGCGATGGGGGCGGCGTCTTCCGGATCGGTGACTTCCAGCAGCACGACAAATTCGTCGCCGCCCAGCCGGGCGACGGTATCCTGCGCCCGCAGCGCATTGCGCAGACGGTGCGCGACGTCGATCAGCAACAGGTCGCCGATATGGTGGCCGAGGGAATCGTTGATGGCCTTGAAACCGTCCAGGTCCAGGAACATCAGCGCAAACCGGCTATGCGCGCGCGCGGCCTTGTAGATCACCTGCTCCAGCCGGTCTTCCAGCAGCGTGCGGTTGGGCAGCTTGGTCAGGTTGTCCTGCAGCGCCTGCCGGGATAATTCCTGATTGGCGGCGGCCAGCGATTTGGCCAGCTTGGCGGTTTGCGATTCCAGCCGGGAATCAAGCACCGAAGTCAGCAGCGCAATGGTCAGTATCGCCAGCGTCACCACGCCGACGACTACCGCCAGCCAGCCCGGTGCTATGCCCTGGCCCGCCGACAGGCAGACACTGCCGGGAGGGAAGTTTGCCGCAGCCATGCCGGTGTAGTGCATGCCGACGATGGCGGCGCCCATGACCAGCGCCGCGCCTGCTCTGGCAAGCCGGACGCGCGGCGTATTTTTTCGCAGCATGAAGGCAATCCACAATGCGGCGCCGGAGGCTGCAATCGCAATGGCGACCGAAATGCCGAACAGCAGGGGGTCGTACTGGATGCCAGGCGTCATGCGCATTGCGGCCATGCCGGTATAGTGCATGGCGGCGATGGCAACCCCCATCAGCACGGCGCTGATGCCGAGCTGCCGCAGCGGCAATGTGGGCTGGCTGATGCGCCATAGTGCAAAACCGGAAGCGATGATGGCGATCACCAGGGACAGGAAAGTAAGGCCAAGATCGTAGCCCAGTGCAATCGGCAGCCTGAAAGCCAGCATGCCGATGAAATGCATGGACCAGATGCCTATGCCCATGGCGATGGCGCCGCCTGCCAACCACCAGGATGCCCCCTTTTTTTGCGCGGAATCGATCCTGCCCGCCATATCGAGTGCGGTATAGGAGGCAAGGACCGCGACCGCAATCGAGATCAATACCAGCAGGGAATCGTAATGCGCAGCTAACATAGTGTGAGTTTAATAACCGGTTCGAGTGCCTGCCTTGCGGTGGGTATGTATAGGTTTCGGACGCTCGCCCTAGTTTAGGGCATGGTAGCCGATAGGGATTGGCGCTGTCCGGGTTTTTGCCGGTAGATGCAAAATAATGTTGTTCAGGCATGCAGGAAAGCACGGCCTTGGATAATGGCATTATAAACGCTTCGACAGAAAATATTTCCTTGCTGCATCAAGGATTAACGATCTTTTTCATTTCCCTGCTGCGCGCCATCAAAACAAAGCGGAGCCCTCAGGCTCCGCTTTTAACTTATTGATACTGCCCGTTTGCCTTCGCGGGCGTTGTTGCTATGCGCCCCTGCTGCCGATGAAAGCCTTGGGCTCGACATATTCTTCCAGGCCGTAGACGCCGTACTCCCTGCCTATGCCGGACTGCTTGAAGCCGCCGAAAGGCGCCAAAGGATCATGGTCCAGGCAATTAATGAGCACCCTGCCGGCAACGATCTGCGACGCTACGCGGCTGGCGCGGTCGTAATCCGCGGAACTGACATAGGCTTGCAAGCCATAGTCGGTGTCGTTGGCAATCTCTATCGCCTCCGCTTCGGTTTTGTAGGTCATAATTGACAGCACGGGGCCGAAGATTTCTTCCCTGGCGATGCGCATATCCCTGGTCACATTGACAAATACCGTGGGCTTGACGAAATTGCCCGCTTCCAGCCCCTGTGGGTGGCCTTCGCCTCCGACGAGCAACTCGGCACCCTGCTCTATGCCAACGCGGATGTAGTGCTGCACGCGTTCATATTGTTTTTTGCTGACCATCGGGCCTATCGTGGTGGATGCGTCTGCTGGGTCACCTACCCGGGTTTGGCCTACCGCTATTTTTACCAGGCGCTTGACCTCGTCCAGCTGTTCTTCCGGCACGATCAGGCGCGAACCGGCGATACAGGCCTGGCCATTGTTCATGTAGCAGGCCATGACAGCCAGGGGGATGGCCTTTTGCAGGTCGGCATCGTCCAGGATCACGTTTGGCGACTTGCCGCCAAGCTCCAGCGTGACGCGCTTCAGCGTGTCGGCTGCGCCGCGGGCGATGCTTTTGCCCACCAGTGTGGAGCCCGTGAATGATATTTTTGCTACATCCGGATGACGTGTCAGTTCCGCGCCCACCACGTCGCCGCGGCCGTTGACGATGTTGAACACGCCCGGCGGCAGCCCGGCTTCATGCAGGCATTCACTGATCACCTGAGTCTGCATCGCGCTCATCTCGCTGGGCTTGATGACGACCGTGCAGCCTGCTGCAAGTGCGGTTGCCAGCTTGTTGCAGATAAAGCTGGAACTGGCGTTCCACGGCGTGATCAGCGCAGCGACGCCGAGGGGCTCCAGCGAAACGCGGGACCTGCCTATATCCTTCTGGAATTCAAAGCCGCGCAGCACATCAGCAGCTTGCAGGAAACTCTTGGCGGCATACTGGCAGGACATTGTCGCAAACTGCAGCGACGCGCCGTATTCCTGCACCATTGCCGCAATCATATCGTCCAGGCGGACGTTGACTGCGTCATGCAGCTTTTGCAGATAGGCGATGCGTTCTTCCTTGCTGGTTTTGGAGAAGGTCTTGAACGCGGCCCTGGCGGCTGCCACCGCATCTTGCGTATCCCGCTCGTTGCCTAAAGTGACATGGCCGATGACTGCATTGGTGCTGGGGTTGATCAATTCCATCGTCTCGCTGCCCTGCGGTGTCACGAACTGGCCGTTGATGTAAATCTGGGTGATATTTTTCATGTGAACCTCGCTGAGTGATGACGGGTTCATTCTAGGGACAGGCGCTATTTGCCGACAGGCCGGTTCCTGCAAGATGTTTGCCTAAATCTGCAAGGCGTCCGGTTCCATCCTGGTGCGCAGGCTCTTGACGTCCTGCATCGGCGGCGCGCCGAAAAGCCGGCGGTATTCGCGGCTGAACTGCGACTGGCTTTCGTAACCGACCTGGTAGGCGGCAGTGGAGGCGTCCATCGATCCCGACAGCAACAGCTTGCGTGCTTCGTTGAGCCGCAGCTGTTTCTGGTATTGCAGCGGCCCCATGGCCGTCACTGCCTTGAACTTGTGGTGCAGGCTGGAGACGCTCATATTGGCTGCCTTGGCCAGTTCCTCGATCTGGAAATGCCGCGCGAAATTTTGCTTCAGCCATTCTATTGCCTTGCCTATGCCCAATTGCTGGCGGTCTATGACGAGATTGCGGTAAATCAGGTGGCCGTTTTCGCCGGTCAGCAGGCGGTACAGAATCTCGCGCTTCAACGAGTCCGCGAGGAAGGCGGCGTCCCGCGGCTTGTCCAGCAAGCGCAGCAGCTTGCGCACGGCTTCCTGCAATTCATCATCGGCCTTGCCGACAAAGGCGCCAAGGCCGGATTTCAGGTTGGCGGGCACGCTGATTTTCGCTTCGATGAGGATCGCCGCGATTTCCCTGGTATCGAGTTCTATACGCGCGCCGAGATAGGGCGCGGCTTCGGTGGCGCCGATGATCTGTCCGGCGGCCGGCATGTCTATCGTGGAAATGAGGTATTCACCAGGACCGTAGTGGATGGTCTCTTCGCCCAGCTGTATCTTTTTATGGCCCTGCATCACCATGCAAAACGAAGGCTGCAGCATGCCCCGGCTCAGTTCGGTCGGTTGCCGGGAACTGATCAGCGACAGGAAGGGGATATCGGTCTGGATCATGGCGGGTACGTAAGAGGGCGGGCAAGGCGCTGGCCTGTATCAGGAAATTTTACTCCGGGATGCGCACTGGCGTTAGCAGGATCGTGCAAAAGATTTGCCTGATCCTGCCTGGCCGGCTGTAACTCGGTCTAATTGCGGCACGGTTTGAGTTTGGCTCAATCGGAATACCGATATAGACGATGATTGACATCATTTGTCTTCTTGAATTATATTGAGTAATACTCAAATATGAATTTAACACGAGAATTTAACTACTGTAAGGGCCGGCCATGCTGAATCAGATATCCCAAGAAACTCCAGTCGCAGTCAATGCATCCGATGCCAGCGCTGTGGAAGCTGCGACGCCCATGGCACGCTGCGTCATTGTCCTGGACAAGGACCTGCCGGTAGGGCGGCTGGCGAATGCCGCCGCCGTCATTGCACTGACGATAGGCCAGCGCCACCCGGAGCTGGTCGGCGGCGCGCTGGTGGACGCATCCGGGTTTGCACACCCGGGCTTGATCCCGGTTGGCATCGCCATGCTGGGCGCGGCCCAGGCTGACTTGCATAAGCTGCGCTCGGATGCATTGGCAGCGGGCTGCGACGTTGTGGATTTTCCGCTGGAAGGCCAGCTGACCAAGAATTATGAAGAGTTCCAGAGCGCCGTTGCCGTCATCGATCCGGCGGACATGAAATATGTCGGCGTGGCGCTGGTAGGGCAAAAGAAGCCCATCTCCAAGATCGTCGGCAAGCTGGAATTGTTGAAGTAACTATGAATCTGCCGGGCTAGCGTTGTTCTGATGCCCGCTCCAGCCGTGTCAGCGCATCCGCTACTTCACCTCGGAATTGCGCCAGCCGTTGCAGCGATTGCGGAGGCGGTGCAAAAGCATTCCACAGCATGTCGGTCAGCTGGGTTGCCGTCGCATCGATATCCGGCAGCTTGTCGTTGAGGATGCGGTCCCACAGGATATGCTCCATCGGGCCGTAGACCATGTCCCGCATCAGCTTCAGCGGCATGTCCGCCCGCAGTTCGCCGGCCTCGACAGCTGCCGACAGCAACTGCATGACGGGCGCGATATACCGGCGTTTCAGATCGGCGATGATGCCGGCAAATTCAGGGTCGGTGCTGCGGCCTTCGCTCAATATCATGGCGCATAGACCGCGCTCTTCCTGTAGTAGCGTCTTCAGGTGCTTCCTCACCGCAAATTGCAGCTTGGCGCGTGTGCCTGCCACCAGGGCCAATTCGCCTTCCAGCGCGGTAGAAATATCCTCGTACCAAATGCGGATGACCTCGATGCACAGGTCGCGCTTGCTGCCGAAGTAGGTGAATACCGTCGCTTCGGACACGCCCAGGCGGTGAGCAATGTCCAGCGTCGTGGTTTTTTCATACCCTTCGCTGGCAAACAGCTGCCGCGCTGCGCTCAGTATGTCTTGTACGCGCTTCTCAGAGCGGGCGCCCAGCTTGTCTCTTCGGGAAGTTGCCATTTTATTCTTGCCACATGGATTTTTGAGTTCGCCTCAATTTACTCCAGTTGCAAGCCAGGGTCAAATTGCAGGCGGGCTACGGCAATTACAGGTCAGGCTGACGCATGGCGTCCGCGGCAACAAACATTTGCTTACTTTTCGATTGCTGCGCCGGTATGCATGTCAGTGTAAATTTATACACATTGCATTTCTTGGCAGCGCACATGAAACCAGGCATTTTCGCAAGCGACATACTAAAGGCGGCATTCGCGCTCGCACTTGCCGCTACCTGCGGTGCTGCCTGCGCGCGGCAGGCCGATGCTGCCGGCAAGACACCATCGGTGACGGTCAGCAGCCTGCGCAATCCAGTGGACAAGTCTTACCGCAAAATGCTGAAAGGCATGGATCTGTTTGAAAAAATGCACGCCATGGCGCCCGATGCCGTGCTGCGCTACAAATTGCTGCCGCGGCTGCCGGAGACCGATATGCAGGGCATTACCTTGAAAATCGTCGGCGACACGATGTCCATTCCTGTCCCGGTTGCGCAGGACAATACCTTTACACTGGAGCGCAATGCCAAGGCCATCACCGAAGATGCGGCGGTCATGCCGAACCGCAGGGCCGACAGCATGACGTGGCGCACCGAAATCCGCACGCCGGGTTTGCCGCCGGCTACGCGCAGGCTGGGCGATCTGCGGCTGGAGTGTCAGGTGGGCATGGAGGCTGGCTTGGTGTCGAACGATTCTCCGCTCATGGGCGCACTGGTCAAGCTGATACAGGGCGCTATTGACTACTGCAATGCGGCCGATCCCGAGTATCTGTTCTTTTCCGAGCGCCCGCTCTTCAGCGTAACGCTGCGCTCTGGCGCACGCACGGCCATCCTGTCGGTGGACCAACTGTACGCAGGCATCAGCCGTCATCCCATGTCGGCGTCCGAGCTGAAATATTGCGATTGCCAGGTACTGGTGGACCGCACTTACTTCCTGCCGCTGGGGGATAAAAGCTGGCCGGACGATACGCTGGTGGAACTGGAATATATGGAAGATACGGAAGACCCGGATGACGCAAAGCCTCCCGTGCTAACGCCGCAACAGGAGGCGCAATGAAACCCCGGCAGGCGCCCTCGTGGCGCGGCATTCTGGCGACGGCATGCCTTGCCTGCATGGCTGGGTGTGCGACGAGCCCGCCGCCCAGGGCAGACATCACCCATATTGCGCCGGCCGCGACGCAAAGCCTGGTGACTGTCGGGCAAAACAAGGCGGACGTCATCGCGACGCTGGGCAAAACCAAAACATTGCGCTTCGATAGCGGGGTTGAGGTCTGGGTCTATTACTACAGCGATCCCGGTGCCGGCATCCGCCAGCCTCCGCAGGCCGACGGTAATGCCGAATTCATCGTGCTTTTTTCGCCATCCGGCAAGGTGCTGAAGACCCGCATCCGCCCGGTGCCGCCGCCATCCGTCGCCCCCAAAAATAGCGGCGGCAGCTAATAAAAGAATAAGCCGGAATTTCGCCAAAAAATCCCGTTCTTATGGCAAAATAATTGCCTTGTGGAAAATAAAAATACCAGCATCCTCCACAGCACCGCACTTATTTCAGCATGGGGCATCTTTCGTGAACACACCTGACCAGAGTCCGCAATCGCCGGGCGGTTTTCCCTTATTCCAGCCTGTCGAGCCTATTCCCGAGCAGACTGATATCGCGCCTTACCACCTCAGCCATCCCGCCGACATTGCGTCTGCATTGAAAACACTGGCGGAGGACAGCAATGCCATTACGGTGTATCCCTCCGGCGGCGGCTTCCTGACGGCGCGGGTAGACAGCATAGACCTGAAGAAGCAAAGCCTGGCGCTGAAGCTGATGGGCGGTGCTTCGGCGCCAGCCGGGCCTGCGTTGCTGGTGACGACGCTGCAAGGCAACAAGCTGCAATTTTCGCTGGACACGGCATGGTCTCCCGTGGCGGACAGCCCCTCGCTGTTCCACATGGGCTTCCCCAAGCAATGCACAATACTGGAGCGGCGCGGCGCGGTGCGCTTCGAGGCGCCGCTGGGTCAGTTCTACACCGCGGTATTTGTGCTGGACGGCCTGGTATATGAAATCCCGCTATACGACTTCTCATTGGGGGGAGTCGGCTTACGGGCCTCGCCGGCCGATGCCTCCGCGCTGCGGGTCGGCCGCAGGCTAAGCAAGGTCAGGCTGGAATTGTCGGACGGCATAGCACTGACGGCGGATCTTGAAATCCGCCTGTGCCGGCCGTTCCGCTCTTTCCTGCTGGGAGAGCAGGTGCAGGTCGGTTGCCGGTTTACTCATTTGCCGCCCGCTATGCAAAATGAACTCCAGCGTGCGCTGGAGCAGTTTGATAAGGGCAGGAACCGGGGCCGTCGGTAAGGCCCAAGGACAAAGCTGACTTTCGTGTGGCAATTTCGCGTCACCGCCGCTTTTTTGTGAAATCTTTTACCTGATTTGTGGCGGTGTTGCCTCGCATGGGCCGCCTCAGATTCCTTCCACGCAAAATAGTTCACTGCTTTGTAAAAAATTCGGACATTCCTGCGCAAGTCAAAAGAATGATCGGCCCACGCTTGCCTGCTGCCTGCCTCGCGCCCGCAGACCGGCGGGCCGGCTCTTTTCCAGCTGGATGCCGCTGTGGAAATGAGGTTGACAAGCGTCCTGCAAGCCAAGATACTCCTTTCCTCTAAGCATCCGTTTAATAGTTTGCAAACATGGTCAGGGCTGGCCACAGGTCCTTGATTTATCCCCTGTGCCCGCTCCCTGAAAAAATATTAAACAATCCTTGGAAAGTCTCCTCTTCCGATATTTTTTCAACCATCGATAAAAAACCAATGAAGAAATCGCTAATACTCCTGTCTGCGCTCAGCAACCTGGCCTTCGCCAATGAAGGCATGTGGATGCCGCAGCAATTGCCCGACATCGCCGCGCAACTGAAAGCCGCCGGCCTCAAGCTGGATCCCGCGGCACTGAGCAAGCTGACTGGATTCCCGATGGGAGCGATTGTCAGCCTGGGCGGCTGCTCGGCTTCCTTCGTGTCGCCGCAAGGCCTGGTGGTGACTAACCATCATTGCGCCTACAACAGTATCGCGCACAATTCCACGCCGGAGCGCAACCTGCTGGAAAACGGTTTCCTCGCCAAGACCCTGGCCGAAGAATTGCCCGCCACGCCGGGCAGCCGCGTGTTTGTAACGACCGACGTCGACAACGTCAGCGCCAAGGTCATCACTGCGGATGTCTCCAGGCTGAACGGCAAAAAACGCGCCGACGCGATGGAAAAGAATGAGAAAGCACTGGTTGCCGAATGCGAAAAAGACGCCGGCTACCGCTGCAATGTCGCCGCTTATTACGGCAGTTTGGAGTTCTACCTGATCAAGCAGCTGGAGATCAAGGACGTACGTCTGGTGCATGCACCGCCGCTGGGCGTCGGCAAGTTCGGCGGCGATACCGACAACTGGATGTGGCCGCGCCAGACCGGCGACTACAGCTATTTCCGCGCCTATGTCAGCAAGGACGGCAAGTCCGCCGACTTCAGCAAGGATAATGTCCCTTACGTGCCCAAGCACTACCTGCGCCTGGCCAAAGAGGGCGTCAAGGAAGGCGACTTCGTCATGGTGACCGGCTATCCCGGCCGCACCAACCGTCACCGCCTGCCGTCTGAAGTATCGTATACCTTCGACTGGAACTATCCTGCGTATGTGAAGGCTTCCGGCGAGCAGCTGGCCATCATCGCGCGTGAAACCAAGGACAGCGAAGACAAGAAGCTGAAATATGCGAACCAGGTTGCCGGCATCAACAATTACTACAAGAACCGCCAGGGCATGCTGGACAGCTATGCCGGCAGCGATTTCCTGGCGCGCAAGCAAAAAGAGCACGCCGACCTGAAAGCCTGGGTGAATGCGGATGCCGCGCGCAAGAAAGCCTATGCCTCCGACATCGACCAGGTGGAGAAACTGATCGCCGAACGCGATGCGCAGAACCGCCGCGATTTCCTGCTGGCTTATTCGTCGCCGCGCTTGCTGAATACCGCACGCACCCTGTATCGCCTGGCGAATGAGTCCACCAAACCGGATGCGGAGCGCAAATCAGGCTACCAGGTACGCGACTTGCCGCGCTTCAAATCCAGCGTGGCTGCAGTAGAGCGCAGCTACGACGAAGGCGTGGACAAGGCGCTGACGCTGAACTTCCTGAGCGAATATGCGGCACAGCCTGCCGCTGAACACAATGCCAATTTCGATGCGGCACTGGGCCTGAAGGCCGGCATGAAAGAGGCCGACATCAAGCCTCTGCTGGAAAAACTGTATGCAGGCAGCAAACTGGGCGACAAGGATGAGCGCGCAGCCTGGCTGGAACGCAAGCCGGCAGACTTCAAGGCCAGTGGCGACAGTTTCATCAAGGCCGCCGTGGCCATGTATGACGAAAGCCTGAAACGCGAAGCACGTGATGAAGAACTGGGCGGGAAAACCCAGCAAGCCTATGCCAATTACATGAAAGCGCATATCGCCTACATGAACAGCAAAGGCGAGGCAGTGTATCCGGACGCGAACAGCACGCTGCGCGTCACTTTCGGCAAGGTGGCAGGACGCGCCGCCGGTGCCGACGGCACCAGCTGGAAAGCATTCACCACGCTGAACGGCATTGTTGCCAAGGCGACCGGCACCGGCGAATTCAATGCGCCGAAAGCCCAGCTGGATGCGATCAAGGCCAAGGATTTCGGCAAGTACTATGAGCCCAGCCTGAAATCGGTACCGGTCAATTTCCTGGCAACGCTGGATATTACCGGCGGCAATTCAGGTTCCGCCGCATTGAATGCCAACGGCGAGCTGGTGGGCCTGGCTTTTGACGGCACGCTGGACTCCATCATTTCCGACTGGGATTTCAATGATGAGAATACCCGCTCCATCCAGCTGGACTTGCGTTACATGCTGTGGGAAATGAAGCACGTCGACCATGCCGACAATCTGCTTAAAGAACTGAACGTAGAATAAGGCCGGCACTGTAGACGGCGATACTAAAAAAGGGATGTCCGTTGCCGGGCATCCCTTTTTTGTAAAGTCAGGCGAGGAACTTTGGCTTTACCTGCCGGTCCATCAGCAAGGCAGAAGCGGCTGCCGCTGCAAACACACCAGTTCCGCAAAAAAATATATAACCGATTCAGATGATGGGGAAAGCTATGTTATTGAAGTTGTTGAGCGGCCCGGCGCTTGCCGCGGCACTGATAAGCGCAGGTTTGTCTGCGCCATCGATCTACGCAGCGGAAGCTGCACAGAACCTGCTGCTGCGGCAGCCCGCGGTATCGCGCGACCACCTGGCTTTTGTGTACGCAGGCGACATCTGGCTGACGGATCGCGCCGGCCAGCATCCGGTGCAGCTGACGACGCATCCGGCATCCGAGTTTTCCCCGCAATTTTCGCCGGACGGCAAATGGCTGGCTTTTTCCGCCAGCTACGACAATAACACCGACGTATATGTGGTGTCGGTGGATGGCGGCCAGCCACGCCGCCTGACATGGCACCCGGGCCAGGACATCGTGCGCGGCTGGAGCGCGGACGGCAAGCGCATTCTGTTTTCATCTTCGCGCGAGGTGGCCAACAACCGTAGTAACCAGCTGTATGAGATATCGGTCGATGGCGGCTTTGAGAAAAAAGTCATGGAAGCGGTCGCTTATGAAGGCAGCTGGTCCGGTGACGGCAAGCACCTCGCCTACCGCCCGTACCGCCAGGCTTATGTCGCCAATGCAGGGTGGCGCCAGTACCGCGGCGGCGCCACGCCGGCGATTCTGATCATCGATCCAGCCAGCAACGCGGTAGAAAAGGTGCCGCATGAAAATGCCACCGACACCAATCCTATCTGGGTGCAGGACGACGTCTATTTCATTTCCGACCGCAATGACGATACTGCCAACCTGTTTGCCTACAACCGCAAAACCAAGACAGTACGCCAGGTCACCAGCGAAAAGCTATGGGACGTGCGCAATGCCAGTGCCTACGGCCAGACGATTGTGTATGAAGCCGGCGGCGCACTGAAAGAGCTTGATACTGCGAGCGGCAAGATCAGGGACATCCAGGTCAGCATCACGGCGCAGGCGCAGCAGGCCCGTCCGCAATGGAAGGATGCCAGCCGGACCATCACGTCGGCACAATTGTCACCCACGGGAAAACGGATAGTGCTGACCGCGCGCGGCGACGTCTTTACCGTGCCTGTGAAAGACGGTTCCACCCGCAACCTCACCGAGACTTCCGGCGTGCGTGAAAAAGATGCGCTGTGGAGCCCGGACGGCAAGCATATTGCCTATATATCCGATGCTGGTGCGAATACCGGCGGCTTGCAGCATTCACTGGTAGTCAGGGA
The DNA here is from genome assembly GCF_049339885.1 of Undibacterium sp. TJN25. NCBI lineage: Bacteria > Pseudomonadati > Pseudomonadota > Betaproteobacteria > Burkholderiales > Oxalobacteraceae > Undibacterium > Undibacterium sp. TJN25. The sequence goes on from NZ_JBMPPM010000003.1 coordinate 672,335, forward strand.
CCAGGCTGCGCTGGAAAAACCGCAGAGCCACAGCCTGGGCAAAAAAGCTTATTACAAGCTGTTGGGCTGGTCGCCTGACAGCAAGACCATCGTCTACCAGGATTACCACCTGAACCTGTATGCGATCGCGCTGGACAAGGGCACGGTAACGGCAATTGACAGCAGCCTGCGGCGCCAGAGTTTCAGCATTTCCTTCTCGGCGGACAGCCGCTGGCTGGCTTACACGGTGGCCGGCGAAAATCACTTCAGCCAGATCCGTCTGCATGATTTTACGACCGGCAAGAACGCCATGCTGACAGACGGCCTGAGCCATGCGGACAACCCTGTCTTTGCGGCCAAGGATTACCTGTACTTCACGGCATCCGTCAACTCCGGCCCGTCGCAGGTCGGCCTGGACATGTCCACGCAAGAGCGCCCTGTGCGCAGTGGCCTGTTTGTTGCCGTGCTGGCGGCAGACGGCAAATCGCCTTTGTTGCCGAAAGAAGCCGACGAAGGTAAAAAGGACGACGACAAGAAGGATGGCAAGGACGGCAAGGACAGCGCCAATGCCGACGGCGACAAGAAAGACGCGGCCAAAAAAGCCGACGGCAAGGACGAAGCGAAGGACGGCAAGGATGCCGACAAGAAGGACAAACCGGTCAAGCCTGTTCGCATCGACTTGCAGGGTTTGCAGCAGCGTATTGTTGCCTTGCCCGTCGCGGAGCGTAGTTACGACAGTTTGGCCGTAGCTTCCGACGGCGCGCTGTTTTACCTGGAGCGCAGGCAGCCCGGCAGCAGTATAGAACCGCCGGATGTGGACGCCAAGAATGACGCGGAGCTGTACCGTTTCAGTTTTGAAGACCGCAAGGCCACATCGCTGAAAAAAGGCATCTCCGGCTATGACATCAGCGCGGACGGTAAAAAACTGATGCTGCAATATGGCAAGGGGTCGTTGGAAGTATCGGATGCCAAGGAAAAGCTGGATGCCAAGCCGGTGGACTTGTCGCAGGTGCGCATGCTGGTCAATCCACGCGAAGAATGGGAGCAGATATTTAATGAAACCTGGTGGATGGAAAAGGAATTTTTCTATGACCCCAATCTGCACGGCCTGAACTGGGATGCCATCTATGCGCGCTACCATCCGCTGGTGAAGAGCGTGCAGCGGCGCGAAGACCTGAACGACCTGCTGGTGGAAATGATAGGCGAACTACAGGTTGGCCATAACCGCGTCGGCGGCGGTGATGTGTATAGCGAACGTCCTGCCAGCGTCGGCCTGCTGGGTGCTGATTTCAGTCTGGATAAAGACCGTTACCGCATCAAGACGCTGTACACCGGCGACCGCTGGAATCCTTTCCTGACTGCGCCGCTGGCAGCTCCGGGCCTGGGCATCAAGGAAGGCGACTACATCATGGCCGTCAACGGCAAACCGCTGGATGCCAGCAAGAATATCTACGCGCTGCTGGAAAATACAGTCGGCAAGCAGGTGACGCTGACGGTCAGCAGCGATGCGGCCGGCAAGGGCCGCAACGTGGTCGTGCAGCCTATCGCCAATGAAAGCGGCTTGCGCCAGTGGCAGTGGGTGGAGAAGAACCGCGAGTATGTGCAGAAGAAGAGCAATGGCAAGGTAGCTTATGTCTATTTGCCCAATACGGCGGATGACGGCTTCCAGTATTTCAACCGCATGTTCTTCGCGCAGGTGGACAAACAGGCGGTGATCATCGACGAACGCCGCAACAGCGGCGGCCAGGCAGCCAACTACATCACCGACGTACTGAGCCGTCCTTACCTGTCCAGCTGGAAGGACAGGGATGGCCTGATCTACGATACGCCGGGCGGTGCGATCTACGGGCCCAAGGCCATGCTGATCGACCAGGATGCCGGTTCAGGTGGGGACTTCCTGCCGTACGCCTTCAAGCGCTTGAAGCTGGGTGCGCTGATCGGCAAACGTACCTGGGGCGGGCTGATCGGTATTTCCGCCAATCCTGACCTGATAGACGGCGGCAGCCTGGTCGTCCCGTTGTTCCGCTTCTTCACGCCGGACGGCGAATGGCATGTGGAAAACGAAGGCGTGGCGCCGGATATCGACGTCGATCTCGATCCGGCCGAAGTCAACAAGGGTAATGATACGCAGCTGGATGCGGCAATTGCCAACGTGCTGCAAAAGCTGCAGAGCTACAAGGAAATCCAGCACAAGACGGCGCCGGCTTTCCCTAGGCAGATAGGCAAGTAGATCCAACCTTGATGAGCGCCGGCAAGGCGTGATGAAAAAAGCGGAGGGACGCGTGATCGCTTGATCGGCGTCCCTTTGCTTGTCGGGCATATAAAAACTCGTAGAGAATAAGACAGGGAAGAGGGCATGGACTGGTTTTTCATCCTCGCGGTCGGGCTGGTCGCGGGCACCATCAGCGGTATTGTCGGCTTCGGTTCTTCCATCATGCTGATGCCGGTTTTGGTGATCGAATATGGGCCGCGCGAGGCGGTCCCCATCATGGCGGTTGCTGCGCTGATGGCGAACTTGTCGCGCATCATGGTGTGGTGGCGCGACATAGACTGGCGTGCATGCGGCGTGTATTCAATCACCGGCATCCCCGCAGCCGCTTTAGGCGCACGCACGCTGCTGGTGGTGCCGCCGCATATCATAGAAGCCACGCTTGGAGCTTTCTTCATCCTGATGATACCGGCGCGCCGCTGGCTGGCATCGCGCCAGCTGAACCTGAAGCTGTGGCACCTGGCGGTAGTGGGTGCCTTCATTGGTTTCCTGACCGGCATCGTGGTGTCTACCGGGCCAATCAATGCGCCTATCTTCCTGGCCTACGGCCTCGTCAAAGGTGCTTTCCTGGCGACCGAGGCAGCGGGTTCGCTCGGTGTATACCTGAGCAAGGCGCTGACCTTCCGCTATTTTGGCGCATTGCCGGGCGGGGCCATTCTCAAGGGTCTCATCATCGGTTCTTCACTGATGACAGGTTCTTATTTTTCCAAGCGTTTTGTATTGAAGCTGGAGCCGGATTTCTTCCGTTTGCTGATGGATGGCTTGATGCTGGTGTCGGGAGTGGCGATGCTGTGGTCGGCGCGTTAGCGGTGCACGTATCCGTAGCGGCATTCAAGGGCGCCGCACAGGCAGAATCGCGTGCAGGCGGAATTTTTTGAGGAAGATGGAGCATGCACATAACAGGCTCCATCCCGCCATTTTCCTGAGTCTTAATTCTCTTCCATAAACGCCATATACAGCTCGCGCGCTTTACTGGCGACGGGACCTATAGGCAGTTCGCGGGATTCATAGCGCGTGCACGGCATGACCTTGCCGAAATTTCCGGTGTTGAAAATTTCCCTCGCAGTGGTCAATTCTTCCGGTGTGACCGTGCGTTCGGCAACGGCAATGCCGGCCTTGGCCAGCAGCGCGATGACGCGTGCGCGCGTGATGCCGGACAGGAAGCTGCCGTTAGGCACGGGGGTGACGGCTTCTCCATTGGCCGTGACCAGGAAAATATTGGCGCTGGCGAATTCCGCGACATTGCCGTGAATATCGCAGACCACCGCATTGTCGAAGCCGCGCTGCTTGGCATCGCGTAAGGCCCTGGTCGTGTTGGCGTACAGGCAGGATGCCTTGGCGTCGGTCGGCGCCATCAGCGGATCGGGGCGGCGCAGTGCGGACAGGCATGCAGAGAAGCCGGAGAACGGCGGCATCGGTGCGTCGAACAGCGTTAGCGCGAAGCCTGACTTATCCACTTCGGGGATCAGCAGGCCGTCGGTAGCAAATACCAGCGGGCGGATATACAGCTCGGCATCCGCCGGGAATTGTTTGATGCCTTCCTTGCACAGCGCTTCCATTTCATCCACGGTGTACGGGCAGCGCAACCCCACCCTTTCGGCGGAGTGGATTGCGCGCTGCAAATGCAGGCGCAGGTCGGGGACATGGCCGCGCACGGAGCGCGCGCCGTCGAATATGGAGGAACCCAGCCATACGCTGTGGTCCATTGCGCCGAAAAGCGGCGTATTGCCCTCGCTCCAGCGTTCATTGAAATAGGTCATGTACATAGTGTCTCCAGCGGAATAAGGATAAACATTGGCAGGAAGGCAAATATCCTGCCGCAAGTATGCTCAAAAAAGCTGTGCATGCTTGCAAGGAAGATACTGTATCACGGCTCCGTAAGAGCGGCTTTTTGAGGGACTTACGGCTGCTGTACGGAGGCCGCTGTCATACTTTTTTACTATTTATCGGCAGGCGTTTTACTTGAAAAAGCCGCAGCTGGCCGGACGTAAATGTCAGGAAATTGCGATTTAAATTGTCTAAATAGTATTTTTAGTCATGAAATCTCACATTTTGTAAAGTTTTGTACCAAATAAAATTCAATCCTTTGTCAACTGAACCGAGAATTCGTACGTTCTCTGACGTAACTAACGAATCCTTGCAAGCCGATTGTGACGCGCGAGTGGTGATTCCCCTTTTTGGAGTCTTGAAAATGATCTACGAAATTCAAATCCGTAACCAGTCTCAGAACAAGAACACATCAGACCAGCTGATATGGATAGAAAGCGATCTGCCTACCCGATCCTTCGAACAATGGTTGCAGGAGAGGTCGCTGCTGAGCCGTACCGGCCTGGCGCTGGTGGTTCGCTGGAGCATCATGCAAACTCAAAGGGCTGCCCATTTCGTGCTGGCCACGCAAGCCAAGGCACTGGAAAACCGCATCGCTGAACTGATCAACGGCGTGCCGGAAGTAATGGCAGTGCCGGATGCAAACAAGGCATTGAAAGTATTCCAGCTGAAAACCCGTCCACTGGAACTGGCCGAAGCCGCCTGATCGCCAATCCGATACCGGTAGTACGCTGCATTGCAGCAATTTGTATGGCCTCTCCGCTTCAAAGCGGAGAGGCTTTTTTCACATGGGCCGCTTCAATGCAGCCTCCTAAAGCCTGCTTCAGTCCCCATCTCTTTCGCCCGCCTGCTTGCCTGCGAGTTGACGTCAGCTCGCAGGTTTCACATTGAGATAGCGTTCGCTCCAGGATGCAATCATGTTCGCCACATAAATTGCGTCTTCCTTGCGGCTCAGCAGGTGGTCGGCATCATCCAGTGATATAAAACTTTTCGGATGCCGGGCGGCCGTAAAAATTTGCATTGCGTTGGAAATATCCACCGTGGCATCGCGCGGCGCATGCATGACCAGCAGGGCCCGTTTTAGCCGGGCGATTTTTGCGCTCAGACTGTGCTCGGCAGCATCCACCAGGAACTGGCGCTTGATCCGGAACGGCCGGCCCGCCAGTTGCACCTCGGCCTCCCCATCGGCATTGATCTGGTCGATGTGATCCCTGAACAGGCCGGTTACATGGCTGGGGTCGCTGGGCGCCGCAACCGTCACCACCGCCTGCACTTCCGGCATTTCCGATGCCGCCGCCAGTACCGCCGCGCCTCCAAGGCTGTGGCCGATCAGCAGCCGTGGCGCCTGGTGTTGGTCGCGCAGGTAATTGGCTGCAGCAACCAGGTCGGCCAGGTTCGACGAAAAATTGGTATTTGCAAATTCGCCTTCGCTGGCGCCCAGGCCGGTAAAGTCAAAGCGCAGCACGGCAATGTCGTGGGCGGTCAGTGCCTGAGCGATTCTGCTGGCGGCGAAAACGTCCTTGCCACAGGTGAAGCAATGCGCAAACAGTGCATAGGCACGGATGTCGCCATCCGGCGCGTCCAGCCGGGCAGACAGCTTTTGTCCGTCCGCACCGAAAAATTCACTTCTTTCTACTCGCATGGAGATACTCCTCGATTTGCTGGAAAGGGTCCGGTTGGCCGACCAAACTTTATTAAATAGTCTATCAACAGTCTCTATCATACCGTGCCCGAGCTTGTAGCCGGCGGCCAGATGGCGTTTGCATGTATGCATATATTGCCGCAGTGAAATCCTAAACTGGCAGCTGGGATGGGGAGCGCATAATTTCCTGTTCTAAATGTTATTTTTTTTATAAACTACAGAAAGTGGATCAGCACTGTATTTGCCATAGTATTTTTGTGCGGCAAAAATTCAATCTTTGCTGGCCCTGTATCCTCTCGTATCCTTTCAAACAGCAAGTGTGACAGGAGAAGCAGATGGCTGGAACCGGCACGCTTTCAGATACGCAACAGAACGGTGCGCCAGCCGGCGTTTTGCCGCAATCTGATCTCCGGCAACACACCGTCTACGCTGAAATTGCCGAATTGGCGGCCTGCTACTGCGACATGCCTGCAATGCTGTTCCTGCCGGCGGAGAGCGGCTGGCAGGCATTGGCGTCCGCGTCCGGATGGGACGATGGGCTGGATAGGCAACGTTGCCTTGCCTTTTGCGAACACGCTTTACCGCGAGGCGCGATGGAGGTGTCCGATCTGGCGCGTGATCCCTTGTTCGACTCCGACCCCTGGGCTGTCATAGAACCCCGGCTGCGTTTCTATGCTTGTCTGCCGTTTTATGCAGGATCAGGGCGGTCCGGTTTCCTGTGCCTGGCCGATATCCGGCCAGGGAAGCTGAGCGATGCGCAAAAGACAGCATTACGCCGCCTGTGCGATCTGCTGGTAGCCATGCTGCGCGCCTATTGCGCGGATGACGGCGCAGCCCAGATGGCGGCAATCATCGACAGCAGCTTCAGCGAAATTTTCCTGGTCAATGCCGATACGTGCCGCATCGTATATGCCAATGATGGCGCCTGCACTGCGCTGGGCTACGGAAGCGGCGGCTTGCAGGGGATGGACACCCTTGATGTCAGTGCAGATTACAACAGCCAGCTCTTTCAGCGTCCGGGCTTTATCGGTGGTGCCGGCGTAGGCGGCTACCATGTACTCGGTACGGCACACATACGCAGCGACGGCCGCACGTATCCGGTGGAAGTTTGGCTGCAGGCTGGTTTGCACAAAGACGATTCGCTGTGGCGTTCCGTCCTGAGCGGGCTCCGCTTAAAAAATGAAGGCGAAGCGCGCTTGCTGCGTATCCAGCATTTCTATGAAGTGTTTGCGAAGATTAACTACGCGATCATCCACTCCCGTGATACCGCTGAATTGTTCCAGAGTATCTGCGACACGGCAGTGACCTTGAAAATGTGCGACGTCGCCTGGATAGGCATGCTGAAACAGCGGGAAGTGATGCCTGTGGCAAGTGCAGGCATGTCGCTGCAACGGGTCCGTTCAATCAGGTATGACCTGGACGATCCCATCCTGCAACAGCACAGCGTCGCGATCAGGGCCGTGCTGGACGGTGCTCCCTGTTTAACCAATGCCTATGCCGATTATGCCAGCGACGCCGGCTGGATAGCCTCGATGCGCCTGGCCAACATCAAATCCGCCGGTGCTTTCCCTTTGTACTGCCAAGGACAGGTTGCCGGGGTATTTGCTATCGGAGATGCGCACGCCGGCTATTTCGATACAGAAAATACAGAACTGCTGGCTGAGATGGCAAGCGCGATCTCCTTCTTTGTCGACAAGGAGGTGCAGGAGCAGGCCAAGCTGGCGGCAGAGACGGCAATCCGCGAGACTGAATCGCGCTACCGCACGCTGGTTGACCTGTCTCCCGACAGCATCTATATCTACCAGAGCGGTTTTTTACGCTTCATCAACAGGGCAGGCCGCAGGCTGTTCGGCACCGCCGATACGGACACCATGCAAAGCTACCCTTACCAGCAGCTATTCCATCCGGAAGACTGGCCGCTGATGCAAAGGCGCACTGCCAGGGCAGAACAGGGTTTGCGTAATCCGGCAGTGGTAGTCCGCGGGCGGCGCATGAATGGCCGTTACTTCGACATGGAAGTGTCTTCGTCTCCTTTCGACTATCAGGGCGCTACCGCGGAGATGTGCGTGGTGCGCGACGTCACGTTGCAAAGAAAGAGCGAGGAGCTGATTCTGGGCCAGGCGCGCATACTGGAAAGCGCCACCCGAGGCGAACCGCTGGAAGAGGTATTGCAGCAGCTGACCTATCTGATGGAGCGGCAATCGGAGAATATGGCTGCGACCGTCATGCTGCTGGCCGAAGACGGGCAGCGTCTGTATTACGCTGCCGGCGCGGGCATGCCGGAAGGATTCCGCCACGCAGTGAACGGGCAGAAGATAGGGCCTGCGGCCGGTTCCTGCGGTACTGCGGCATTCCGGCGCGAGACGGTGGTTGTGACCGATATCGCATCCGACGTTTTATGGCGTGACTACAAGAAGCTGGCGCTGGGCTACGGTTTCAAGGCCTGCTGGTCCATGCCGATTTTTGTATCGGATGGCGCACTGGTCGGTACCATTGCTAACTACTACAAGGACAGCAGGCCCCCTACCGAAGCTGAGGTCAGCACCACCGCCAACCTGAACGGCGTGGCGGCGGTGGCGATAGAGCGCGACCGCAACTACCGCAAAATGGTGGAGATACAGAACCAGTTGCTGGAAGCGCAGAAACTGGCCGGGCTGGGCGACTGGAGCATAGACTGCACCAGCCGCCTGATGAAAACCTCGGCTGCCGTATGCGAAATGCTGGGTATAGACCCGCCTGTTGTCAGCCTGGGTGTGGATGAGTTCATGAAGCTGGTGCATCCAGCGGACAAGGGCCGGGTTGCGGCTGCGCGCCGCGTATTGTTTGACGACGACCAGGTGGAAAGCATCATCGACTATAAGCTGCTGCGCAAGGACGGCAGCCTGCGCTATGTCGAGGAGCGCAGCATCATGCACAGGGACGCGGAGGGGGCGCCGCTCAGGTACACCGGCGTGCTGCAGGATATTACCGGGCGCAAGACTGCGGAACAGGCGCTGATCCTCAACAAACGCGCGCTGGAGTCCACCAGCGACGGCGTGCTGATCTGCGACGCGGTGGCTCCCGATATGCCCATCATCTCGGTCAACCAGGCTTTTGAAAAAGTCACAGGCTACATGTCGCATGAAGTGGTCGGCAGAAACTGCCGCTTCCTGCAGGGCCGGGATACCGAACAGATAGGCTTGGTAGAGCTGCGCGCCGCGCTGCGCGGCAAGGCGGAAGGGCGGGCGATATTGCGCAATTACCGCAAGGACGGAACACCGTTCTGGAACAGCCTGAAGATATCGCCGGTGCGCGATACCGACGGCGCGGTGACCCATTTCGTCGGCACGCTGACCGATATCTCCGAGCGCGTCAACTATGAACATGAACTGGCCTTCCAGGCCAGCCACGACAGCCTGACCGGCCTGCCTAACCGCAATCTGCTGGAAGACCGGATGGCGCAGGCGATCAGCTTCGCCAAAAGAGATAAGCGCCTGATCGGGCTGGCCTTTGTCGATGTCGATCATTTCAAGAGCATCAACGATACGATGGGCCATAACATCGGCGACCGCTTGCTGAAGGCAGTCGCCGAACGCTTCGTCTGCAGCCTGCGCGCCGGCGATACGGTATCGCGTTTCGGCGGTGATGAATTTGTCGTCATCTGCCCGGATATCCACGTTGTTGGCGAGATGCAGGAGGTGATCAGCAGGATGTTCTGCAACCTGCGCGCGCCCTTGCTGATCGATGGGCAGGAGATCAGCGTCGACGCCAGCATCGGCGTTGCCATCTATCCCCATGATGGCGAGACGGTGAACGACCTGCTGAAATCGGCGGATATGGCCATGTACAAGGCCAAGGCCAGCGGCCGCGGCAACTACCAGTTCTATGTCTCCGAAATGGGTGTCAAGGTATCGCAACGGCGCGATACGGAAACCGAACTGCGCCAAGCGCTGGAACGCAATGAATTCCGGCTGCACTACCAGCCCAAAGTCAGCACCCGCACTGGCGATATCTGCGGCATGGAGGCCTTGGTGCGCTGGCAGCATCCAGAGCGCGGCATGGTGCCGCCGCTGGAGTTTATCCATGTGGCGGAAGAGTCCAACCTGATCATCCCCATAGGCGAGTGGGTAACACGCGAAGCCTGCAGGCAGAACCAGGCCTGGCATAGCCAGGGCCTGTCGAATTTCCCTATTTCGGTCAATGCGTCGATGGTGCAGTTCCGGCATCAGGGATTTTGTGAAATGGTGGAAAGCGCGCTGCTGGAAAGCGGCTTGCCGGCAGCGATGCTGGAACTGGAAATCACCGAATCGCTGGCTACGGAAAGCCCGGAAATGTTCATTACTGCGCTAAAACGCATCAAGGACATCGGCGTGCGGATTTCCATCGACGACTTCGGCACCGGCTACTCCAGTCTCAGCTACATCAAGCGTTTCCCCATTGATGCATTAAAGATAGACCGGTCCTTCGTGCGGGATATCACCGTTGATCCTGACGATGCTGCAATCTGCCGTACCATCATCAATATGGCGCACAATCTGAAACTGCATGTCGTGGCGGAAGGTGTCGAGACTGAAGCGCAGGCGAACTACCTGCGGCGCCACCAGTGCGACGAGCTGCAGGGCTATCTGCTGTGCCGCCCGGAACCTGCGGAGCAAATTACGGAACGCCTGACATTGCGCCCGCGCCTGCTGAATATGCCTGCTGCCCCTGAAGAAAGTTCCAGAACCTTGCTGCTGGTGGATGATGAAGAGAACATCCTGCGTATCCTGGCCAGGCTGCTGAAGCCGGACGGCTACTGCATACTGCTGGCCCGCACGGCGTCCAGGGCGCTGGAAATCCTGGCAGAAAACGAGGTAGCGGTCATATTGACAGACCAGCGCATGCCTGAAATGAGCGGCACTGAATTCCTGCGGCTTGCAAAAGACATTCACCCAGAAAGCGTGCGCATGGTGCTGAGCGGCCACGCCGATTTTGATTCCATTGCGGAAGCGATCAATCGCGGCGCCATCTATAAATTCATGGTCAAACCCTGGGACGACGAGATGCTGATCGCGTCCGTCAGGGAAGCTTTCCGTCATCACGAGCTGCTGGTGGAAAACCGCCGCCTGCGCCTGGGCATGGGGACGACGCTGCCATGTCGGAGGGGTGAAACATGAATACCAGAAGATATGTGCAGCTATTGATGGTCGCCAGCGGCCCCTTGCTGACGGTGGCGTCGATAGCGGCCATGCAATGGCTGCAGGACACGCCGTTCCGCATACCGAATCCTTCACCGGTCATGATCCTGGCAGTGATTTATTCGTCGTTTGTCGGCGGCCGCTGGGGCAGCCTGGTCAGCACTCTGGTTTCTCTGGTCTACATGGCGGTCTACTTTTCGGTTCCCGGCCATTTGCTCACCTACACGGCGGAAATGGAAGCCAGGTTCCTGGTCATCTGCGTGACGCTGGTGCTGGTTGCCTGGATTGTGTTCAGCCTGCGTAGCCAGCTTGACCGGAAAGAGTTTGCGCTGGCAGCTGCCAAAGAAAAGTTGGAATCGACCTTGCTGCTGACATCCAATGCGCGCGATCTGATCTGTGCCATTGACGCCGAAGGAGTGCTGGTGGAGGTCAATGATGCGTGGCAAAGGGTGTTGGGCTATAGTCGCGACGAATTGCTGGGTCGCCGCTTTCTGGATTTCCTGTGCGATGACGACAAGGAAGAAACGATACGCGCCGCGCAATCCATCATGGAGGGCGCTGAGCTGCACGGTTTTGAAAACCGCTATATGCACAAAAACGGCCAGCCGGTAGGCATCAGCTGGTCCGCGCACTGGTCCGCTGCGGATGGGCTGATGATAGGAGTAGGCCGCGACATCACCGAGTTGAAGCTCGCGCAGCAGCAGTTGCAGGAGAGCGAGCAGCGTTACCGCTCGCTGTTCGATTTCCATCCCGATGCCGTGTATTCCTATGATCTGGACGGTCGCTTCTTGTCCGGCAATGCAGCGGTGGAACGTATTACCGGCTACTCCGTCCAGACCGCCTCCGGCGAGTATCTGCTGCCGATTGTCACTGGCAAGGACCGTGAGCGGGTCAGCGTAATGATCAGGATGGCGATGCAGGGAAAGCCGCAAAACTACGACATGGCAGGCCATAAGCCGGACGGCAGCCTGTTCCATGTGAACGTTACCAATCTGCCCATCGTGGTTGATGGAGAGATCGTCGGTGTGTTTGCAATCGCCAAGGACATTGCAGGAAAAATGCAGGCAGAAGCAGAATTGCAGGCCGCGCGAAGCCGCCTGGCCCAAGCCGAAAAACTGGCGTCGATAGGACAACTCGCGGCCGGCATTGCGCATGAAATCAACAATCCGCTCGGCTACGTCAATTCCAATCTTACCGTGCTGTCACGCCACTCCAACAAGCTATTGCAGCTGCTGGACGCATATCGCGGCGTAGAAATGCAGCTTGATCCTAATCTGACAGCCAGTAAGCGACTGCAGGCAGTCAAGGCGGGAATCGACGTCAATTACGTACGTGCCGACCTGATCGAGGTAATGGCCGACGCCAGGGAGGGCATAGGCCGGGTCAGCAAGATCGTGCAGTCGCTGAAGGATTTTTCACGCATGGAGCAGCAGGCGCAGTGTGTGCCCGCCGACCTGCACCAGGCGCTCGACAGCACGCTGAGCATGGCCAGCAACGAAATCCGCTACAAGGCCGACGTGGTGAAGGAGTATGGCGAACTGCCGCTGGTCGAATGCGTGATCGGAGAAATCAGCCAGGTTTTCATGAACCTGCTGGTGAATGCCGCGCAGGCAATGGAAACGCGCGGCGTGATCAGCATCCTTACCCGGTCTCAGGGTGATGTGGTGACGATCGCCATCAGCGACAACGGCAGCGGTATTTCTCCGGATAGCGCAGGCCGTATTTTCGATCCTTTTTTTACGACCAAGCCGGTAGGCCAGGGTACCGGCTTGGGATTGGCCATCAGCTACGGCATCGTGCAAAAGCATGGAGGCAGCATAGAACTTGCCAGTGAAGAAGGCAAGGGCAGCTGCTTCACCGTCGCACTGCCAGTGCGTGCCGTCGCCGCTAGACAGCTTGAGGCAGCGGATAGTGAAGCCCCGCCCGCCGTCAGCCTTGCCGATAACTGATAATTGAGCACAACTAGGCCAGCCTGCGCTGCATGGCTGTCCTTGCCGGCCTTGCAGCGGCATGGGTCGGTACCCGCTCAGGAAGTATCACTTCAGCGGTATTGATTTTGAACTGGCTGACGACATCGGACAGTTGTCCGGACTGGTCACGCATGCTTTCTGCCGCTGCCGCCGCTTGCTCTACCAGCGCGGCATTCTGCTGCGTCATTTCATCCATCTGCGTGATCGCCAGGTTGACCTGTTCAATGCCGGAACTCTGCTCCTGGCTGGCGGCCGTGATCTCGCTCATGATGTCGGCCACATGCTGTACGCTGGTGACGATTTCATGCATGGTCTTACCGGCCTCATCCACGAGCTTGCTGCCCTGGTCCACCTTGTCAACGGAATCGCTGATCAGCGTCTTGATTTCTTTCGCCGCACCGGCGCTGCGCTGCGCCAGGTTGCGCACTTCGGACGCGACCACTGCAAAGCCGCGACCCTGCTCGCCGGCACGCGCTGCTTCCACCGCCGCATTCAGCGCCAGGATATTGGTCTGGAAGGCGATGCCGTCGATGACGCCGATGATGTCCACGATCTTGCGCGAGCTGTCCTTGATCGAGCCCATGGTAGTAACGACCTGTCCCACCACGGCGCCGCCCTTGACGGCCACGCTGCTGGCCGATACCACCAGCTGGTTGGCCTGGCGCGCATTGTCGGCATTCTGCCTGACCGTGCTGGTCAGCTCTTCCATGGAGGAAGCAGTCTCTTCCAGCGAACTGGCCTGCGATTCGGTACGGGAAGACAGATCGGCATTGCCGGAGGCGATTTCCTGCGAGGCTACGCTGATGGTTTCTGTGCCATGGCGCACCTGGCCGACGATCGCGGACAGCTTGTTTTGCATCATGTGCATATTGGCCAGCAGGCTGCTGCCGTCCCCGGCTTGCAGCCGGATGTCATTGGTGAAATCGCCGGAAGAAATGCTTTGTGCAATCTCCGCTGCGTAGCCAGGCTCGCCGCCGAGCTGTCCCATCACGTTGCGGGACAGCCAGAAGGCAATTGCGGCTGCTGCGGCAACCGATACGCCTCCGAGCAGGATGCTGACGATCAGCATCTTTTTGGTAAAAGCAATGAGGTCGGTCTTGATCGTCGCGACTTCGGCATTTTTTGCCTTGGACATATCGAGCAGGATGGTGCGCATGTCTCTCCAGACCGGTGTTTCATCCAGATTCAGCATCTCGATGGCGGCAGCCTGATCGGTTTTTGCCAGGCTGATAATGGACGCTTGAGCGGCATCCTGCTTTTCGCGCATTTTTGCGATGTCCTGCAATTTGCGCAGGACATCGGGCTGCGATTGCGCCAGCTGCATGGCTTTCTTGTGAGCTGCGTCGAAGTCGCCGGCGCCCGCGTCCATGTTTTTCTTGCCTTGCAGATTGGCGGGATTCAATACCACGTTGCGCAGCGCCTGGCCCATCTGGAGCCCCTGCGCATACATATCTGTCGTCGCTTGCAATAGCGCCTGGTCCTGGTCCAGGAAGTTTTCAAACTGGTTCCTGGCGCTTTGCATGCCCGCCAGCGCCCCCAGTATCGCTATCGTGAAAAACACGCAGACGATACTCATGCACACCGCAATTTTGGCCCGTAAATTCACTCTTCATCTCCCGTCGTCCGCTGCTCTGACGATGTGCATCAGGCAGCGTGATGTTATATTTATTGATCTAAGGGAAAGTATATGGCCTTTTATATTGCCGGCTGAAAGATTTCAGTGAATCGTCCCTGGCAGCAGCTGAATAGCCACAGTGTCCGGTGCAGCGAGCATGACGGAGAATTTCTTTTACCACCCGCAAATAAAATAGGGCCAGAGCAAGTGCCTGTGATTTAAAATACGGCATCGGCATTTTCCTCCACCTTCTTTCGGTTCTCTTTATGGCGCGCCTGTCACGGTTGGTTATCGCACACCAGCAGCATCACATCATGCAATGGGGTAATAATCGCCAGAATATCTTCAGGGATGCCGATGATTACACTTATTTCTTGTCATGGATGGCGGAGGCGGCACGGCAATTCAAGGTTGCTGTCCATGCATATGCGCTATTGCCGGACCATCTGCATCTGCTGGCTACGCCCAGTGACGCCGAAGGCCTGAGCCGTATGATGCAGTGGCTGGGTCGCCACTATGTCCCTTATTTCAATCGCAAGTATAAACGCACCGGCACGCTGTGGCAGGGGCGCTATAAAGCGACGGTGATGGAGCCGGGTCAATATTTTTTGAAATGCAGCGCTTATATAGAACTGAGCCCGGTGCGGAGCGGGCTAGGCAGGGAACCGGCAGATTATCCGTGGAGCAGCTACCTGCATCACACTGGCGCCCGGCACGATGCATTGATTACCGAGCATTCCCTGTATTGGGGCATGGGGAATACGCCTTTCCAGCGCGAAGCTGCCTATAAGGAACTGGTGGAACAAGGCGTTTCCCAAAAAGATGGCGACGCCTTGCTCAGCGCGACGGAAAAAGGCTGGCTGCTGGGTTCTGCCGCCTTTAAGGCGGAAATGGAAAAGCAGACCGAACGCCGCGTGAGTCCCGGCAAGCGGGGGCGGCCACATCTCGTCAAAAAACCGCAGCCGCAGGAGCCGGCGTAATAGCGCATGTTTGTTGCTGATCCTTTCTATGGCTGAAGTCACAGGTGTCTTCCGATACCCATGGCTCGCGTACTGTGACGCCTCCTTGTTATAAAAACAGGCTTTGGCACATAAGTTGCTGACTCAGCGACTACGCAAACTTTTATTTTGAGTAATCAGTGCTTGTTGGAAATTAATTAGGATTAGTTACTATGTCCCCATTTAAAATTAATTGATAATCCTGTTTATTTAATTTTACTCCGACCCTTATTATTCCTGTTGAATAAAATTTTGCGCTGCACTATTCTTCGGAATAACCTTATTTCTGAGTGGAGAATTTGTATGCATGCGCAAGGCTTGTACGACCCAGCCAATGAACACGACGCCTGCGGTGTCGGCTTTGTGGCACACATCAAAGGTAAAAAATCCCACGCCATCATCGAACAAGGCTTGCTGATCCTGAAAAACCTGGATCACCGGGGCGCTGTCGGCGCCGATAAGCTGATGGGCGATGGCGCCGGCGTGCTGATCCAGATTCCTGACCAGTACTACCGCGAAGAAATGAGCAAACAGGGCGTCGAGCTGCCGCCTCCGGGCGAATACGGCGTCGGCATGATCTTCTTGCCGAAAGAGCACGCTTCCCGCCTTGCCTGTGAACAGGAAATCGAACGTGCCGTCCGCGCAGAAGGCCAGGTTGTGCTGGGCTGGCGCGATGTGCCGGTGGATTGCGACATGCCGATGTCGCCTACCGTGCGCGGCAAGGAACCTGTCATCCGCCAGATTTTCATTGGCCGTGGCGCCGACATCATGGTCACGGATGCGCTGGAGCGCAAACTGTATGTGATCCGCAAATCCGCCGTGCATGCGATTGAGGCCCTGAAACTGATCCACGGCAAAGAATACTTCGTGCCGTCGATGTCGGCGCGCACCATTGTGTACAAGGGCTTGCTGCTGGCCGACCAGGTGGGCGTGTATTACAAGGACCTGCAGGATCCGCGCTGCATCTCGGCGCTGGCGCTGGTGCATCAGCGGTTCTCCACCAATACCTTCCCGGAATGGCCGCTGGCCCACCCGTACCGCATGATTGCGCATAACGGCGAGATCAATACCGTCAAGGGTAACTTCAACTGGATGCGCGCGCGCGAAGGCGTGATGAAATCCGCCGTGCTCGGTGAAGACTTGCAAAAGCTGTACCCGCTGATTTTTGAGGGCCAGTCCGATACGGCCAGCTTCGACAATGCGCTGGAACTGCTGGTGATGGCTGGCTACCCGATTGCGCAGGCGATGATGATGATGATTCCGGAAGCCTGGGAAAATCACACGATGATGGACGAGAACCGTCGCGCCTTCTATGAATACCACGCGGCGATGATGGAGCCGTGGGATGGCCCGGCGGCGATGGCCTTCACCGACGGCCGCCAGATCGGCGGCACGCTGGACCGCAATGGCCTGCGTCCGGCGCGCTACATCATCACCGACGACGACCTGGTGGTGATGGCGTCCGAATCCGGCGTATTGCCGATTCCCGAATCGAAGATCATCAAGAAATGGCGCCTGCAGCCGGGCAAGATGTTCCTGATCGACCTGGATGCCGGCCGCATCATCGACGACAAGGAAATCAAGGACACTTACGCCAATGCCAAACCCTACAAGCAGTGGATCAAGTCGGTGCGCATCAAGCTCAATGAGCTGAAGGCCGGCCAGGAAGTTGCCGGCAGCGACGTATCGCTGCTGGACCGCCAGCAGGCTTTCGGCTATACGCAGGAAGACCTGAAATTCCTGATGGCGCCGATGGCAAGCGGTGGCGAAGAGGCTATAGGTTCGATGGGCAATGATTCCACATTGGCCGTGATGTCCAACAAGCTAAAGCCGCTGTATAACTACTTCAAGCAGCTGTTTGCGCAGGTAACAAACCCGCCTATCGACCCGATCCGCGAAGCGCTGGTCATGTCGCTGGTGTCCTTCATCGGCCCCAAGCCCAACCTGCTGGATACCAATAACATCAACCCGCCGATGCGCCTGGAAGTGTCGCAGCCGGTGCTGGGATTTGACGATATCGCCAAGCTGCGCAACATCAGCGCCAACACCGGCGGCAAGTTCAAATCCTACGAACTGGATATCTGTTATCCGGTAGTATGGGGCAAGGACGGCATTGAGGCGCGCCTGGCGTCGATCTGTGCCGAAGTCGTGGATGCAGTCAAGTCCGGCCACAACATCATCATCATTTCCGACCGTAAGCTGGACGCCAATAATGTCGCCATCCCTGCGCTGCTGGCGACGTCAACCGTGCACCAGCATCTGGTTACCAAAGGCATGCGTACTTCTGCCGGCCTGGTGGTGGAAACCGGCTCGGCTCGCGAGACCCATCATTTTGCACTGCTGGGCGGCTATGGCGCCGAAGCCGTGCATCCTTACCTGGCGATGCAGACGCTGCAGGATATCGCCAAGGACCTGCCCGGCGACCTGTCGGCAGAAAAGGCGATGTACAACTATACCAAGGCCATCGGCAAGGGCTTGATGAAGGTCATGTCCAAGATGGGCATTTCCACCTATATGTCCTACTGCGGCGCACAGATTTTCGAAGCCGTCGGCCTGAACAAATCGCTGGTCGACAAATACTTCAAGGGTACTGCGTCCAATGTCGAAGGCATCGGTGTGTTTGAAGTCGCGGAAGAAGCGCTGCGACTGCACAAGCTGGCGTTCGGTGCTGACCCCGTGCTGGCAAACGCGCTGGATGCCGGCGGCGAATACGCCTTCCGTATCCGTGGCGAAGACCACATGTGGACACCGGATGCGATCGCCAAGCTGCAGCATTCGACCAAGGCCAACAACTTCAATTCGTACAAGGAATACGCGCAGATCATCAACGACCAGTCGCGCCGCCACATGACCTTGCGCGGCCTGTTCGAATTCAAGATCGATCCTGCCAAGGCCATACCGCTGGACCAGGTGGAGCCGGCGAAAGACATCGTCAAGCGCTTTGCCACGGGTGCGATGTCGCTGGGCTCCATCAGCACCGAAGCCCATGCAACGCTGGCGATTGCGATGAACCGCATCGGCGGCAAATCGAACACCGGCGAAGGCGGCGAAGATCCGGCGCGTTACCAGCAAGAGCTGAAAGGCATTCCCATCAAGCAGGGCCAGACGCTGGCATCGGTCATCGGCAAGGAAAACATTGAAGTCGACATGCCTTTGCTGGACGGCGATTCGCTGCGGTCCCGCATCAAGCAGGTGGCGTCCGGCCGTTTTGGCGTCACGACCGAATACCTGACCTCCGCCGACCAGATCCAGATCAAGATGGCACAGGGCGCCAAACCGGGCGAGGGTGGCCAGTTGCCGGGACATAAAGTGTCCGAGTACATTGCCAAGCTGCGTTTCTCGGTGCCCGGCGTCGGGCTGATTTCACCGCCACCGCACCATGACATCTATTCGATTGAGGACCTGGCGCAATTGATCCATGATTTGAAGAACGCCAATCCGCAAGCCTCGATTTCGGTCAAGCTGGTCTCCGAGGTCGGCGTAGGCACGATTGCCGCCGGCGTTTCCAAGGCCAAGTCCGACCATATCGTTATCGCCGGCCACGACGGCGGCACCGGTGCTTCGCCCTTGTCTTCCGTCAAGCATGCGGGCACGCCTTGGGAGCTTGGCCTTTCTGAAACCCAGCAGACGCTGGTGCTGAACGGCCTGCGTGGCCGCGTGCGGGTACAGGCAGACGGCCAGATGAAAACCGGCCGCGACGTTGCGATTGCCGCCATCCTGGGCGCAGACGAAATCGGCTTCGCTACCGCGCCGCTGGTGGTGGAAGGCTGCATCATGATGCGCAAATGCCACCTGAATACTTGCCCGGTCGGCGTCGCCACACAAGATCCAGTTTTGCGCGCCAAGTTTTCCGGCAAGCCTGAATACGTCGTCAACTACTTTTTCTT
The DNA here is from genome assembly GCF_049339885.1 of Undibacterium sp. TJN25. Classification (NCBI taxonomy): domain Bacteria; kingdom Pseudomonadati; phylum Pseudomonadota; class Betaproteobacteria; order Burkholderiales; family Oxalobacteraceae; genus Undibacterium; species Undibacterium sp. TJN25. Next base: position 691,678 of record NZ_JBMPPM010000003.1, read on the forward strand.
CGTTGCAGAAGAGCTGCGCCAGATCATGGCCCAGCTGGGCATACGCACGTACGATGAGCTGATAGGCCGCGTGGACCTGCTGGACAAGTCCAAGGCGATCACGCACTGGAAAGCCAAGGGCCTGGATTTCAGCCGCATTTTCCATCAGCCGGAAGTGGCTGCCGACGCGCCTATCAGGCATGTCGAGTCGCAAGAGCATGGCCTGGAAAAAGCGCTGGACAACAAGCTGATCGCACAGGCGAAAATCGCGCTGACGACAGGCGAAAAAGTCTCTTTCATTTCCCCAATCAAGAACCTGAACCGCACTGTAGGCACGATGCTGTCCGGTGAGGTCGCCAAGAAATACGGCCATGCCGGCTTGCCGGACGATACCATCCATATCCAGCTGCAAGGTACTGCCGGCCAGTCGGCAGGCGCTTTCCTCGCGCATGGCGTGACGCTGGACCTGGTGGGCGAGGGCAATGACTATGTCGGCAAGGGTTTGTCTGGCGGCCGCATCATCATTCGCCCCAATACCGAGTTCCGCGGCTGGGCGGTGGACAACATCATCTGCGGCAATACCGTGCTGTATGGTGCGATCTCCGGAGAGGCTTTCATCAACGGCGTGGCCGGCGAGCGTTTTGCGGTGCGCAATTCCGGCGCCGTGACGGTCGTGGAAGGCACCGGCGACCATGGCTGCGAATACATGACCGGCGGCACCGTAGTCGTGCTGGGTGAAACCGGCCGTAACTTTGCCGCCGGCATGTCGGGCGGGATTGCCTATGTCTACGACCCGGACGGCGAGTTTGAAGAGAAATGTAATCTGTCGATGGTCAGCCTGGAACAGGTGCTGGCCGGCGACGTGCAGACCGCGACGATGGACAAATCGCTGTGGCATAGCCGCCTGCGCGGTGGCGATGGCGAAACCGACGAAGCGATCCTGCGCAGCCTGATCGAGCGCCACTTCAAGCACACAGGCAGCACCCGCGCCCGTAATCTGCTGGACGACTGGGCACGCGGCAGGGCCAAGTTTGTCAAGGTCTTCCCGACTGAATACAAACGCGCGCTGGCGGAAATGTATGCCGCCAAACAGGCGCTGGTTGCCAAGGAAAAGGTCGCCGCATAACAGAATCGGAGCATTGCGGGCGCCGGCAGGGCCGGCGCCCGCATGTGTGAGTGCGCGATAGGGTGAGCGCATCAGGATCAAACGACATTGCAGCACCGGGCCCGGCCCGGTGACATAGATTAGACAGAGGGAAACATGGGTAAAGTAACCGGCTTCATGGAATTTCAGCGTTTGCAGGAAGCGGCGGAAGCGCCGCAGCTGCGTAAAAAACATTACAAGGAATTCCTGGTCCACCTGGATGACAGCCAGGCCAAGATACAGGGCGCGCGCTGCATGGATTGCGGCATCCCGTTTTGCAATAATGGCTGCCCGGTCAACAACATCATTCCCGACTGGAATGACCTGGTCTACACCGGCAACTACCAGCAGGCGCTGGAAACCCTGCATTCGACCAACAATTTTCCGGAGTTCACGGGCCGTATCTGCCCCGCGCCTTGTGAGACAGCTTGCACGCTGGGCATCAATGACGATCCGGTCGGCATCAAGTCGATCGAGCATTTCATCATCGACAAAGGCTGGGAAAACGGCTGGGTCGTGCCGCAGCCCGCGCTGATCAAGACCGGAAAGAAAGTGGCGGTCGTGGGTTCCGGTCCTGCAGGCATGGCCGCAGCGCAGCAGCTGGCGCGTGTCGGCCATGAGGTAACGGTGTTCGAAAAGAACGACCGCGCGGGTGGCTTGCTGCGCTACGGCATTCCTGACTTCAAGATGGAAAAGTCGCATATCGACCGCCGCATTGACCAGATGAAGGCTGAAGGCGTGATCTTCCGCACCGGTGTACTGGTCGGTAAGGATTTCCCTGAGAATGTCACCAACTGGTCGAAAGAAACGATTTCTCCTGAACAGCTGCAAAAAGACTTTGATGCGGTGATCATTGCCGGCGGCGCGGAACAGCCGCGCGATCTGCCGGTGCCGGGCCGAGAACTGAAGGGCGTGCATTTCGCGATGGATTTCCTGCCGCTGCAAAACAAGGTGAATGCAGGCGACAAGGTCAAGGATCAACTGATGGCCAGCGGCAAGCATGTGGTCGTCATCGGCGGCGGCGATACCGGTTCCGATTGCGTCGGCACTTCCAACCGCCACGGCGCCAAATCGGTCACGCAGTTCGAACTGCTGCCGCAACCGCCGGAACAAGAAAACAAGCCGCTGGTCTGGCCTTACTGGCCAACCAAGCTGCGCACCTCCTCTTCGCATGAAGAGGGTTGCGAACGTGACTGGTCGGTTGCGACCAAGCGGCTGGAAGGCAAGAACGGCAAGGTGGACAAGCTGATCGCCGTGCGCATCGAGTGGAAAGACGGCAAGATGCAGGAAGTGGAAAATTCGGAATTCGAAATGAAGGCCGACCTGGTCTTGCTGGCCATGGGCTTTGTATCGCCGGTACAGCAGGTGCTGGACGCGTTCGGCGTGGACAAGGATGCGCGCGGCAACGCCAAGGCGACAACCGACGGCGCCGGCTGCTACAAAACCAATGTGGATAAAGTCTATGCGGCCGGCGATATGCGGCGCGGCCAGTCACTGGTGGTGTGGGCGATACGAGAGGGGCGCCAATGCGCGCGCGAAGTAGATACCGCGCTGATGGGCGATTCGGTTTTACCGCGTTAGCTGCTTATTGTGTTGCCGCAAGTTAACAAGACTGTGGCTTTACATAATTTTGCATGATGTAATTTAGCCTCATAAAAAGCTTGCTGACTCCAAGTTCATTAATTAATAGTTTGCGAACCGACTAAATTTTAAATAATATCAGGCAATATAAGCATTTTTGCAGTTGAATATTCAGTCCCGTCAATCTTTTCCCAAAGAATGACGGGATTGTTTTTTATGTAACATCACGCTCAATACCAACTTATAAACTGGTTCTGCATTACAATCTCACTTTTCTCCCTTTTGATCTCAACGTGCCAAATCTCGTCGAAATTCGTAATCTACAGTTTGGCTATGGCGACCGCACGATTTTATCTGGTCTCCAGATGGACTTCCCGCGTGGGAAAGTCGTCGCTGTGATGGGCGGTTCCGGCTCCGGCAAGACAACTATCCTGCGCCTGATCGGCGGCCAGCTGCAACCGCAGCAGGGCCAGGTTGCCGTCGACGGCAAGGTGGTGCACGAGCTGTCAACCGGCGACCTGTACGAATTGCGCCGCAAGATGGGCATGCTGTTCCAGCACGGCGCGTTGTTTACCGATTTGAGCGTCTTTGAGAATGTGGCTTTTCCTTTGCGTGAGCATACGGACCTGCCGGAGAGCATGATACGGGATCTGGTGCTGCTGAAGCTGAATGCGGTCGGCCTGCGCAACGCGGCCGCGCTGAAACCGTCCGAAATTTCGGGCGGCATGGCCAGGCGCGTGGCGCTGGCCAGGGCGGTAGCGCTGGATCCGCAACTGATTATGTATGACGAACCCTTTGCCGGACTGGATCCTATATCGATGGGTGTCACCGCAAACCTGATACGCAACCTCAACGACGCACTGGGTTCGACTTCCATCCTGGTGTCGCATGACGTCAATGAGTCGTTTACGATTGCCGACTATGTGTATTTCCTGTCGCAGGGCAAAGTCGTCGCGCAGGGGACGCCGGACCAGATGCGGGCATCGGAAGACCCTTATGTCAAGCAGTTCGTGCATGCAGAAGCGGATGGCCCTGTGCCTTTCCATTATCCGGGCAAATCCCTGGCAGATGACCTCGGTGTGGGTGCCGGCATGGGCAAGGGGGCGCAACGATGATCAGCCGCCTGGGGCAGTGGGTGCGCGAGCTGGGAACGAATCTGGGTTATGCCGCGCGTAGTTTTTTTTCGATTTTACTGAGCTGTACCGGTTTGTGGCGCCGTCCGCGCCTGGTGACGGACCAGATCCACTTCATCGGCAACTATTCGCTGGTGATCATTGCGATCTCGGGCCTGTTTGTCGGCTTCGTACTGGGATATCAGGGTTATTACACGCTGAACAAATACGGCTCGGAGCAGGCGCTGGGCTTGCTGGTGGCCTTGTCGCTGGTGCGTGAGTTAGGGCCGGTAGTCACGGCCTTGTTGTTTGCCGGACGCGCCGGCACGTCGCTGACGGCGGAAATCGGCCTGATGAAGGCTGGCGAGCAGCTGGCGGCGATGGAGATGATGGCGGTCAATCCGCTGCAGCGTGTCATCGCGCCGAGATTTTTGGCCGGCATTATTGCAATGCCGATACTGACCGCCATATTCAACGCGATGGGCGTCATCGGCGGTTATCTGGTCGGCGTGCAACTGATCGGCGTGGATGAGGGGGCGTTCTGGTCGCAGATGCAGGGCGGCGTGGATGTGTGGCTGGACATAGGCAATGGCGTCATCAAGAGCATCGTGTTCGGGTTTGCGGTGACCTTCATCGCGCTGTTCCAGGGCTACGAAGCCAGCCCTACGCCGGAAGGCGTGTCGCGGGCGACTACGCGCACCGTGGTGATTTCGTCGCTGCTGGTGCTGTGGCTGGATTTCCTGCTGACAGCCTGGATGTTCCAGTAAGCCGGCTGTAATAACAATATGCAGGCATTTCCCGAACGTACGGGAAGGCCTTTAGAGATGCATCAGGAGGTGGATATGCAAAAAAAATCGCTGGATTTCTGGGTTGGCCTGTTTGTGCTGATAGGCGCGGCTGCGCTACTGTTCCTGGCGCTGAAAGCCGGGAACATGAGTTCGCTTTCAACCCAGAAAACTTATGACGTAACAACCAGCTTCGACAATATCGGCGGCCTGAAACCGCGCGCGCCCGTCAAGAGCGCAGGTGTTGTAGTAGGCCGTGTGGCCGATATCAAGTTTGACGACAAGAAATTTCAGGCGTCCGTCACCTTGCAGCTGGAAGACCGTTACAAGTTTCCGAAGGACAGTTCGGCAAAAATCCTGACATCGGGACTGCTGGGCGAGCAATACATAGGGCTGGAAGCGGGCGGGGATATCAATAACCTGAAAGCCGGCGACAAGATCACAATGACACAATCCGCTGTCGTGCTGGAGAATCTGATCAGTCAGTTCTTGTTCAGCAAGGCAGCCGAGGGTAAGGACGACCAAAAATGAAATTACAAAAAACAAATGCAGCGCTGATAATCGCTGCTTCCCTGTTATTGAGCGCCTGTGCCAGCACAGGTCCGGTAGCAGGCTCGGGAACCGACGCAGCAGGCACAGGCACAACAACGGCTAACAGCACGGCGGAACGGGGCGCGACCTCCACCCGCAATGCACGCGATCCGTTTGAAGGCTTCAACCGCGCAATGTTCAGCTTCAACGACACGCTGGACCGCGTGGCGCTGAAACCGGCCGCGAAGGCGTACCAGACTGTGCTGCCTTCGTTTGTGCAGACCGGCATAGGCAACTTCTTCGGCAATATCGGCGACGTCTGGAATGCTGTCAATAACCTGCTGCAAGGCAAGGGTACCGACGGCATGAGCGATATCTTCCGCGTGGGTGTGAATACCGTGTTCGGCCTCGGCGGGGTACTGGATATTGCTACCGAAGCGGGCATGCCAAAGCATCAGGAAGATTTTGGCCAGACACTGGGAACCTGGGGTGTAAAATCCGGCCCTTACGTGGTGCTGCCGGTGTTCGGCCCGTCCACGTTGCGTGATGCACTGGCGACGCCGGTCGACGTTTATGGTGATCCATGGGGTTATGTGTATCCGGTTAACGTGCGCAACACCGGCACGGCAGTGCGTCTGGTCGACAAGCGTGCGTCGGTACTGGATGCAGGCAACCTGATCGAAGAGGCTTCACTGGATAAATATGTATTTTTCCGAGATGCCTATTTGCAAAGACGTGCCAGCCAGATCAACAGTAACGATGATTGATGTTGAGCATGCCGAATACGGGTTCGTGTTTTTTTACCGTATCCAGCGTCAGCGCCGACATGCTTAATTGGTAGACAAATTTGTAAGCAAGTATGACGTCGGTCAACCCCTGTGGGGTGGTGCCAGTTAAATACTTGCAGCGAGAAATGCGCACGAGCGCACATAGAAAGTTAAAAAATGAAGAAACTGATTAATAAATTCCTGGTATTGGCATTCGTTTCGCTGGCATTCGCCGGCCCGAGCGTGGCTGCAGACGAAGCTGCGGACCAATTGGTAAAACGCATCAGCACCGAAGTCATCGACACGGCAAAAAACGACAAGGACATCCAGTCCGGCAACCAGAAGCGCATCAATGACCTGGTGGAAACCAAGATCCTTCCGTATGTGAACTTCCAGCGCATGACGTCGCTGGCAGTGGGCAAAAGCTGGCGCGAAGCCACGCCTGAACAGCAAAAACAGCTGACAGCGGAATTTCGCACTTTGCTGGTGTACACCTATTCCGGCGCAATTGCGCAGATCAGGGACCAACAGGTAGAGTACAAGCCTTTCCGTGCAGCGCCGGAAGATACGGAAGTGGAAGTGCGCACGCAAGTAATCCAGAAGCGCGGCGAACCTATCCAGTTGAACTATCGCCTGGAAAAAGCGCCTGGCGGCTGGAAGATTTTCGACATCAACGTGCTTGGCGCGTGGCTGGTCGAAACCTATAAAGGCAGTTTTGCCTCCGAAATCAGCAAATCCGGCATCGACGGCCTGATCAAGACCTTGTCTGAAAAGAACAAGAAGCTGGCCTCCGCGCCTGCCAAAGCACCTAAATAAGACAGATTCCATGCAAGCAGCGGCCAACGACCTTCATGCAAGCAATGCGCTGAATGCAAGCAGCGCCACCGCCATCCTGCAGTCGGGGCTGGCGGCCGTTGCGGCGGGTTCCACGGAATTCGACATGTCGGGTTATACGGTGGTTGATTCGGTTGCCGTTACTGTTATGATCGCCTGGCAGCGTGCTGCCGCGGCGCTGGGTAAAACTGCTGTATTCCATGGCGTGCAGGACAATCTGCGCAGCCTGATCACGCTTTACGGCGTGGCCGACCTGCTCGCGCTGGACGGCAAAGAACGACATTGATCCTGCCTTTCCGGGCCAGTCTGGCCCGGGCCAAGGACCCTGCAGGCCGTCAAGCGGCCTGAACAGGTTCCAGTCTTAATCCCGGAAATCCCCTATAATCAAAGGTTTTCGTCCATCAAAGGGCGAAAATGTCGCGTTAAATTCAGTCATACTTTAGTAAAGTGCTCCAGCCACCATGGCCGCCATCCAGATCACCAATGTAGAAAAACGCTACCAGTCGCTGCAGGCGCTGGGCGGCGTATCGCTTTCGATAGAGGAAGGCGAATTTTTCGGTTTGCTCGGCCCCAATGGCGCCGGCAAGACCACACTGATTTCCATTATCGCAGGCCTCAACAAGCCCGATGCCGGGCAAGTCACCATCCAGGGCCACGATGTCATCACCGACTATCGTGCCGCGCGCAGGAACCTCGGCGTCGTGCCGCAGGAGCTGGTGTTCGATCCCTTCTTCACCGTGCGCGAGACCTTGCGCATGCAGTCCGGCTACTATGGCTTGAAGAACAACGACAAGTGGATAGACGAGGTCATGGAGCACCTCGACCTGACCAACAAGGCCGATACCAACATGCGCGCGCTGTCCGGCGGCATGAAGCGGCGTGTGCTGGTGGCACAGGCGCTGGTGCACAAGCCGCCGGTCATCGTGCTTGATGAGCCGACCGCCGGCGTCGACGTGGAGCTGCGCCAGACGCTGTGGAAATTCGTCGCCAGCCTGAACAAGGAAGGCCATACCGTGGTGTTGACCACGCATTACCTGGAAGAGGCGCAGGCGCTGTGCAACCGCATCGCAATGCTGAAATCCGGCAAGGTGGTGGCGCTGGACTCGACGTCGGCGCTGATCAAGCGCATCTCCGGCTCGCAGCTGATTGTGCGCCTGTCGCAAGGCACGCTGCCGGACAGCCTCAAAGGGCTGCTGATGCATCACGACAGCAAGGATGAATACGTATTGCGCGTCAACGACTATGCGGAAGTAGAGCCGGTACTGGGCGCATTGCGCACCGCCGGCTGCGTGGTCGAGGATATGCAGTTAAAGCAGGCGGACCTGGAAGATGTGTTCCTGCAAATTATGGATGGTGGACACAAATGATCGGTTTTCAAACCCTGTTTTACAAGGAAATCCTGCGTTTCTGGAAAGTGGCAACGCAGACCATTACCGCCCCCATCATGACGGCGCTGCTGTACCTGCTGATTTTCGGCCATGCGCTGGATGAGCACGTGCCGGTGTATCCCGGCGTCAAGTACACCGCCTTCCTTATTCCTGGCCTGGTGATGATGAGTGTATTGCAGAATTCCTTTGCCAATTCCTCTTCGTCGCTGATCCAGTCCAAGATCACCGGCAACCTGGTGTTCGTGCTGCTGCCGCCGCTGTCTCACTGGGAGCTCTTCGCCGCCTACGTGCTGGCGGCCATCGTGCGCGGCCTGGCCGTCGGTGCGGGTGTATTCATCGTCACGGCGTGGCTGGCAAATTTATCTTTCGTTGCACCTCTGTGGATAGTCATTTTTGCATTGCTAGGTGCGGCGATGCTGGGTACCATGGGGCTGATTGCCGGTATCTGGGCCGAGAAATTCGACCAGCTGGCGGCTTTCCAGAATTTCCTGATCATGCCGGCCACCTTCCTGTCGGGCGTATTTTATTCCATGCAGTCGTTGCCGGGCGTATGGCAGACCGTATCGCATTTCAACCCCTTCTTCTACATCATAGACGGGTTCCGCTACGGTTTCTTCGGCCAGTCGGATGTGAATCCGCTGCTGAGTCTGTCGGTAGTATCGATATTTTTTGCATTGCTGGCAACGCTGGCGGTGCAGATGCTGAAGCGTGGCTACAAGCTCAGGCATTGAGCGGGCCGAACCCGCATGGGACAGAGTGCCCATGCGCTGTGCTGACTAATTGAAAGAATGAATCGTGTTTCCTACACCTGAACAAATCAAAACCTATATCGCCACCGGCCTGGAATGCTCACACCTGGAAGTGGAGGGCGACGGCCAGCATTTCACCGCAGTCATCGTGTCCGACGCCTTTGCCGGCAAACGCCTGATCCAGCGCCACCAGCTAGTGTATGCAGTGCTGGGCGACCGCATGCGCGAAGAAATCCACGCACTGTCGATGAAGACCCTGACGCCGGACGAATTTGCGAAATAATGGATAAATTACTGATCACCGGCGGCAAGCGCCTGGCGGGCGATGTCAGCATCTCCGGCGCCAAGAACGCCGCGCTGCCTATCCTGTGTGCAGGCCTGCTGACGGCCGACGATATCGTGCTGCACAATGTGCCGTCCTTGCAGGACGTGTCGACAATGCTGAAACTGCTGCGCCAGATGGGCCTGCAGGTGACGCAGCAGGATGGCGTCGTCACGCTCAACGGCAGCGCCATCACGCAGCTGGAGGCACCTTACGACCTGGTCAAGACCATGCGTGCATCCATTCTCGTGCTGGGCCCGCTGGTGGCGCGCTTCGGCGAAGCTAGGGTATCGCTGCCGGGCGGTTGCGCGATAGGCTCGCGTCCCGTGGACCAGCATATCAAGGGCTTGCAGGCGATGGGAGCGGAAATCACCATCGAAGCGGGCTACATCCACGCCCGGGCCAAGAAACTGAAAGGCACCCGTGTCGTTACCGACATGATTACCGTGACCGGCACCGAAAACCTGTTGATGGCCGCCACGCTGGCCGAAGGCGAAACGGTGCTGGAGAATGCGGCGCGCGAACCGGAAGTCACCGACCTTGCCAACCTGCTGGTGGCGATGGGCGCGAAGATCGAAGGCATAGGCAGCGACAGGCTGGTCATACAAGGCGTAGCCAGCCTGCATGGCGCTACTCATACCGTGATAGCGGACCGCATAGAAACCGCGACCTTCCTGTGCGCGGTGGCCGCGGCAGGCGGCGACGTCACCTTGCGCAATGTGCGCAGCGACATTCTGGACGTTGCACTGGACAAGCTGCGCGAAGCCGGCGTGGTCCTCACCAGCGGTTCGGACTGGATACGCGCGCAGATGGGCGGGCGGCCGAAAGCAGTCAGCTTCCGCACGACGGAATATCCCGGATTCCCTACCGATATGCAGGCGCAGTTCATGGCGGTAAACTGCATCGCATCCGGTAACAGCCGCGTGACTGAAACCATTTTCGAAAACCGTTTCATGCATGTGCAGGAAATGAATCGCCTGGGTGCGAAGATAGAGATCGACGGCCATACGGCAACGGTAACCGGCGTGGAAAAACTGGTAGGCGCGCCCGTCATGGCGACCGATTTGCGCGCATCGGCGTCGCTGGTGATCGCGGGCCTGGCGGCAGAAGGGGAAACCCTGGTGGACCGCATTTACCACCTGGACCGCGGCTATGACAGGATGGAAGTGAAGCTGTCCGGCATAGGCGCCGATATCCGGCGCATCAAGTAATAGCGGCTATACGCATGCATACGCGCATATAGGCACACAAGAAGCAAACGAGAAGCGAACAGAAAGAGTCCTCATGTCCCAGCAACTTACCCTGGCCTTGTCCAAAGGGCGTATTTTTGAAGAAACCCTGCCGCTGCTGGAAGCGGCAGGCATCAAGGTGACGGAAGATCCGGAAACCTCGCGCAAGCTGATCCTGCAGACTAATGATCCGCAGGTTCGGGTCATCATCGTACGCGCATCCGACGTGCCCACTTATGTGCAATACGGCGCCGCGGATTTCGGTGTGGCCGGCAAGGACGTGCTGCATGAACATGGGGGCGAGGGACTGTACCAGCCTATCGACCTGCAGATCGCCAAGTGCCGCATGTCGGTGGCGGTGTCCGCTGGCTTTGATTACCAGACCGCAGTACGCCAGGGCGCGCGTTTGCGCGTCGCCACCAAATACCTGGAAACCGCGCGCGAACATTTCGCCAGCAAGGGCGTGCATGTGGACCTGATCAAGCTGTACGGCTCGATGGAGCTGGCGCCGCTGGTCGGCCTGTCCGATGCGATTGTCGATCTGGTCAGCACCGGCAGCACACTGCGCGCAAACAACCTGGTGGAAGTCGAGCACATCATGGAAATTTCTTCGCGGCTGGTCGTCAACCAGGCAGCGCTGAAATTGAAGCGCGAACGCCTGCAGCCGATATTGGAAGCGTTCGAAAATGCGTCCAGGAACAAGTAAGCAAGCAGCGACGAAAAGCAGCAACGAAGAACAGCAACGAAAAGCAGGCAACACAGTAATGTAGTGATACCTAGGCAGCACGGCAGAAAATGGGCAGCGCAAGCTGCCGCGACACACCCGCATCCGACCGAGAATATTATGTCTTTACCCATATCCAGACTGGATTCCACGCAGGCGGATTTCGCCGCCAGGCTCTCCGCCTTGCTGGCTTTCGAAGCCGGCGAAGATGAAGCGATAGACCACGCAGCAGCGCAGATACTGGCGGACGTCAAAGCACGCGGTGATGCCGCGGTGCTGGACGCGACCAACCGTTTCGACAGGCTGGGTGCAAGCGCCGTGCAGGCTTTGGAATTGTCGCAGCAGGAAATGCAACAGGCGCTGGCATCGCTGGCGCCGGAGCGTCGCGTCGCGCTGGAAACTGCCGCCGCCCGTGTGCGTGCCTACCATGAGCGGCAGAAGGATGAATGCGGTTCCGCTGGATTTAGCTATACCGAGGCGGACGGCACCGTGCTGGGCCAGAAGGTAACGCCGCTGGACCGCGTCGGTATCTATGTCCCCGGCGGCAAGGCCGCCTATCCGTCTTCCGTGCTGATGAATGCAATCCCGGCCAAGGTGGCCGGCGTGCGAGAAATCATCATGGTCGTGCCGACGCCGGATGGCGTCAAGAATCCGCTGGTGCTGGCGGCTGCTGCGATTGCCGGTGTGGACCGCGTATTCACGATAGGCGGTGCGCAGGCAGTCGGCGCGCTGGCTTACGGCACCGCGACCATACCGCAGGTGGACAAGATCGTCGGCCCCGGCAATGCTTATGTAGCAGCCGCCAAGCGCCGCGTATTCGGCACTGTCGGCATCGACATGATCGCCGGGCCTTCCGAAATACTGGTAATCTGCGACGGCACGACCGACCCGGACTGGGTGGCGATGGACCTGTTTTCGCAGGCCGAGCATGACGAACTGGCGCAATCCATCCTGCTGTGTCCGGACGCAGCCTATATCGAGGCCGTGCAGGCCAGCATCGTCAAACTGCTGGACGGCATGCCGCGCAAGGACGTAATCCGCACTTCGCTCGCCAACCGCGGCGCGCTGATCAAGGTAAAGGATATGCAGGAAGCCTGCGAAATCGCCAACAGCATCGCCGCGGAGCATCTGGAAATTTCGGCAGAAAATCCGCAACAGTGGGCCGACCTGGTGCGCCATGCAGGCGCGATGTTCCTCGGCCGTTTTTCTTCCGAGGCGCTGGGCGACTATTGCGCCGGCCCCAACCACGTATTGCCGACTTCCCGCACCGCGCGTTTTTCTTCGCCGCTGGGCGTCTACGATTTCCAGAAGCGCTCCAGCATCATCCACGTCAGCGAGCAGGGCGCGCAGACGCTGGGTCGCGTGGCGGCTGAGCTGGCCTATGGCGAGGGTTTGCAGGCGCATGCCCGCAGCGCCGAGTACAGGCTGAAATGACAAAAATGGACGCCGGCTGGCGCAACCGTATTTTTTGCGAAGACGCGCTGCAGGGTATGGCGCGGATTCCCGACGGCAGCGTCGATCTGCTGGTGGCCGACCCTCCGTATGGTTTGGGCAAAGATTACGGCAATGATTCCGACAAGATGGAGTCGGCGGAATACCTGGCGTGGATGCAGCAGTGGATAGACCTGGCGCTGCCCAAGCTGAAGGCCAACGGCAGCCTGTATACCTTCCTGACCTGGCGCTATTCGCCGGAAGTGTTCGTGCTGCTGAAACAGCGCATGATCATGGTCAATGAAATCATCTGGGATCGGCGCGTACCTTCGATGGGCGGCAGCACGCGCAAATTTTCGTCGGTGCATGACACGATAGGTTTTTTCGCCAAGGCCAAGGATTATCACTTTGACCTGGATGCTATCCGCATCCCCTACGATGCGGAAACCAAGAAGGCAAGGTCGCGCAAGATATTCGAAGGCGCCAAGTGGCTGGAGATGGGTTTCAATCCCAAGGACGTGTGGAGCGTGTCGCGCCTGCACAGGGAGCACCCAGAACGCGAGGAGCATCCGACGCAAAAACCACTGGAAATCATCGAGCGCATCATCAAGGCGTCCTGCCCCCCGGGCGGCGTAGTGCTGGACCCTTTCATGGGCAGCGGTACGACGGCAGTAGCGGCCCGGCATTGCGGCCGCGACTATGTGGGGTTTGAACTGAATCCCGAATATTGCGCGATGATAGAGCAGCGCCTGCTGGATGACGGCGGCGCCGAACAGGAAGGCGCACTAGGGGCGGCTTGAGCGGCAAAACCAGGTATCCAGCGTCCGCGGCGTTATGCTGCGGATCGCAATGCGAAGGGATCTTACCGGAACCCGGCCACGTAAGACAGGGGCATATCAGGCTCCTCACCATTTTTTCGGAAACGGCAGTGGCCGCTTCCCCATTATTTAATGCCGGCAAGCATTTGCCGTATGGAGCATATTTGTGTCCCTGATAGAAAACATCATCCGTCCTGAAATCCGCAGCCTGTCTGCCTACCACGTTCCCGATTCGGCCGGCTTCGTGAAACTGGATGCGATGGAAAATCCGTATACGCTGTCCGAGGATCTGAAGCAGCAGCTGGCGCAGCGCCTGTCCGAAGTGGCAATGAACCGCTATCCCGTGCCCTCTTATACAGCGCTGAAACAGGCAATCTGCGGCAAGCTGGGTGTGCCTGCCGGCTATGAAGTGGTGCTTGGCAATGGTTCGGATGAGTTGATCGCGATGATTTCGGTCGCCTGCGCCAAGCCTGGCGCCAAGGTATTGGCGCCACTGCCGGGTTTCGTCATGTATGCGATGTCGGCCCGGTTTGCCGGACTGGAATTTGTCGGCGTGCCGCTGGCCGCCGATCTCAGCCTGGACAAGGAGGCAATGCTGGCCGCAATTGCAGAGCACAGGCCGGCTATCGTCTACCTGGCTTATCCGAACAATCCTACCGGCAACCTGTTCGACAAGGGGGCGATGCTGGAAATAATTGCCGCCGTCGGCGATACCGGCATGGTCGTGGTGGACGAGGCTTATCAGCCGTTTGCACAGGATAGTTTCATGCCCTTGTTGCCGCAGTTTGATAACCTGCTGGTCATGCGCACGGTATCAAAACTGGGCCTGGCTGGCATACGGCTGGGATATATGTCCGGCAGCGCGGCACTGATGGCAGAGTTTGAAAAAGTCCGCCCGCCGTACAATATCAATGTCCTGACGCAGGCAGCGGCAGAATTTGTATTGCAGCATGTAGACGTGCTGGATGCGCAGGCCGCGCAATTACGTGAGCAAAGAGGCAAGCTGGCGACAGCGCTGGCAGCCTTGCCAAAGGTGAAGGTATTTCCATCCGCAGCAAATTTTCTGCTGATTCGTGTCGAAAATGCCGAACAAGTATTCGCTAAATTGTTGGAACATAAAATTTTAGTCAAAAATGTGGGTAAAATGCATAGTCTGCTGGAGAACTGCCTGCGCGTGACGGTCAGCACTCCGGAAGAAAATGCCGCCCTGCTGGATGCGCTGGCCGCATCCCTCTGATGAGCGTCCAGCCATCGTCAAGACGATGGCGCGGCGTGACATTGGTGTTAAACTCGTTTTAAAAACCTAGTCTTCTACCTATCATGCAAGCCCAACGCACCGCTGAAGTAAGCCGTAACACCAACGAAACCAAGATTCGTGTGGCAATCAATCTGGATGGCACCGGAAAACAAAAGCTCAATACGGGCGTGCCTTTCCTGGACCACATGCTGGACCAGATTGCCAGGCACGGCCTGATCGATCTGGAAATTGAAGCCGACGGCGACTTGCATATCGATGCCCACCACACCGTGGAAGACGTCGGCATTACGCTGGGCCAGGCATTTGCAATTGCCATCGGCGACAAAAAAGGCATACGCCGCTACGGCCATTCTTATGTGCCGCTGGATGAGGCGCTGTCCCGGGTTGTCATCGATTTTTCCGGTCGTCCAGGCCTGGAATTCCACGTTCCTTTCAAGCGCTCGATGATAGGTTCCTTCGATGTTGACCTGACGCATGAATTCTTCCAGGGCTTCGTCAACCATGCGCTGGTGTCGCTGCATATCGACAACCTGCGCGGTGAAAATGCGCATCATCAATGCGAAACCGTATTCAAGGCCTTTGGCCGCGCCCTGCGCATGGCGGCTGAACTCGATCCGCGTTCAGCGGGAACGATACCTTCCACTAAAGGCAGTCTGTAGTTGCGATATAAAATTGCGATCAACGCATAGCGGTACTTACGCTTAGCCAGTGCTTACTATCTAAAATGAAAAAAATTGTTGTAGTCGATTACGGTGTGGGCAACTTGCGCTCAGTGGCGCAAGCCCTGCGCGCCGTGGCCCCGGAGGCCGACGTGCGTGTTTCCGGCGAAGCCGCGGATATACGGGATGCCGACCGCATCGTGTTGCCGGGGCAGGGCGCCATGCATGACTGCATGCGCAGCCTGCGCGAATCTGGTGTACAGGACGCGGTGCTGGAAGCTGCGGCCAGCAAACCGCTGTTCGGCGTCTGCGTCGGCGAGCAGATGCTGTTCGATCTGAGCGAAGAGGGCAATACGCCGGGCCTGGGCTTGTTGCCCGGCAAGGTAATGCGTTTCCAGCTGGATGGACAGCTGCAGGAAGACGGCTCGCGTTTCAAGGTGCCGCAGATGGGCTGGAACCGCGTGCGGCAGTCGGTGCATGAAGGCAAAATTCATCCGCTGTGGAAAGATATCGCCGATGAAAGTTACTTCTATTTTGTGCACAGCTATTATGCGAGCCCGGCGGAATCCGGCGATACTGTGGGGATTACCGATTACGGCTCGCCATTTGCATGCGCGGTAGCCAGGAATAATATTTTTGCGACGCAGTTCCATCCGGAAAAGAGCGCCGCCGCAGGATTGCAACTTTATAAAAACTTTGTACACTGGAATCCCTAGGGTACCCTGGCAATAGATGTAACGATTCAAGTTTTGTCATAGTCAAACTCATTAACTACCTACGTATTTCATCCAGCCATGCTGCTCATTCCTGCCATCGACCTGAAAGACGGTCACTGTGTTCGCCTGAAACAAGGCGATATGGACCAAGCCACTGTATTTTCCGAAGATCCTGCCGAAATGGCGCGACACTGGTTAAGGCAGGGCGCCCGTCGCCTGCATCTGGTGGACCTGAACGGCGCGTTTGCCGGCAAGCCGCGCAATGAAGCAGCAGTCAAGGCCATCATCCAGGCGGTGCGTGATTACGCTGAAGAAACCGATACCGAGGAAATCCCGGTGCAGCTGGGTGGCGGCATCCGCGATCTGGACACGATAGAGCGCTACCTGGATGACGGCCTGAGCTACATCATCATCGGCACGGCGGCAGTCAAGAACCCTGGCTTCCTGGCGGACGCATGCAGCGCCTTCCCGGGACAGATTATCGTCGGCCTGGACGCCAAGGACGGCAAGGTCGCCACCGACGGCTGGAGCAAGCTGTCCGGCCATGAGGTGATCGACCTCGCCGTCAAGTTTGAAGGCTATGGCGTCGAATCCATAGTCTATACCGACATCGGCCGCGACGGCATGATGGGCGGCGTCAACATTGAGGCGACCGTCAAGCTGGCGCAATCGGTGAAGATCCCGGTCATTGCTTCCGGCGGCGTGCACGATATCAAGGATGTGGAAGCATTGTGCGCGGTGCAGGGCGAAGGCATAGAAGCGGTCATTTGCGGCCGCTCCATTTACGAAGGCACGCTGGACCTGTCTTCGGCGCAGGACAGGGCCGATGAACTGAGCGGCGATACAGATGAAGAGTAAAGCACCATGACGCTGGCCAAACGCATCATCCCCTGCCTGGACGTAACCGCGGGCAGGGTAGTGAAAGGCATCAATTTCCAGGAGCTGCGCGATGCCGGCGACCCGGTGGAAATCGCCCGCCGCTACGACCAGCAGGGCGCCGATGAGATCACTTTCCTGGACATCACGGCATCATCCGATGGGCGCGACCTGATATTGCCGATTATCGAGGCAGTGGCCTCTCAGGTATTCATCCCGCTGACGGTAGGCGGCGGCGTGCGCGTGGTCGCCGATGTGCGGCGCCTGCTGAATGCCGGCGCGGACAAGGTCAGCATCAACACGTCGGCCATTACGAACCCGCAACTGGTGGCGGATGCCGCGCAAAAATACGGTTCGCAATGCATCGTCGTCGCTATCGACGCGAAACAGGTTTCTCCCGGCAAATGGGAAGTGTTCACGCATGGGGGCCGCAACGCCACCGGGCTGGATGCAGTGGAATGGGCCAGGAACATGGCCAGGCTGGGCGCCGGCGAAATACTGCTGACCAGCATGGACAGGGACGGCACCAAGGTCGGTTTTGACCTGGGCCTGACGCGTGCAGTATCGGATGCGGTCAGCATCCCTGTGATTGCGTCCGGTGGCGTCGGCGGGCTGCAGGATCTGGCGGACGGCATCAAGATAGGCGGCGCAGACGCCGTGCTGGCTGCCAGCATTTTTCATTATGGACAACATACGGTGCAAGAGGCCAAGCAGTTCATGGCTGCACAACATATCCCCATGAGGTTGGCATGATGTCGGGCATACACGCAAAATGGCTCAATAAGGTTAAATGGGACGAGCACGGCCTGGTGCCGGTGATCGCACAGGAAGCAAAAAGCAACGATGTGCTGATGTTTGCATGGATGAACCGCGATGCGCTGGCCCGCACGGTGGAGCTGGGCGAGGCTGTCTACTGGAGCCGCTCGCGCAAGAAACTGTGGCATAAGGGCGAGGAATCCGGCCATACGCAAAAGGTCGTCGAAATCCGGCTGGACTGCGATGAAGACGTGGTCTTGCTGAAAGTGGAACAGGTGGATGGCATAGCCTGTCACACAGGGCGGCATTCCTGCTTTTTCCAGAAATTTGAAGGCGATGCCGCAGAAGGCGAGTGGCAGACGGTGGATCCGGTATTGAAAGATCCAGAAAGCGTATATAAATGAGTATTACCCTTCAACGCCTGGCCGGTGTGATTGAGTCGCGTAAGCTGGCTAATGGCGGCGACCCGGAAAAGTCCTATGTATCGCGCCTGTTTGCGAAGGGCGACGATGCCATCCTGAAAAAGATAGGCGAAGAAGCGACCGAAACCGTGATGGCGGCCAAGGATGCGCGCATCTCGGGCGACAGTTCCAAGCTGTTGTATGAATGCGCGGATCTGTGGTTTCACAGCATGGTCATGTTGGCGCACTATAATCTGACTCCGCAGGACGTGCTGGATGAGCTGGCCCGGCGCGAAGGCATTTCCGGCATAGAAGAAAAAGCTGCCCGCAAGGATGAATTGCGCGATCAGCAGGAATCAAACAAAAGCGGCAACTGAGCTTGCGAAGCAAGAACAGACCGCCAATGCCACCCGACTAATACGATAAAAACAATATTACCGACAGGCCTGAACGTGGATAACTGTATTTTTTGCAAAATTGCAGCGAAACAAATCCCTTCTTCCATAGTCTATGAAGATGAGGAGCTGCTGGCATTCAAGGACATCAATCCGGCTGCGCCGGTGCATGTGCTGATTATTCCAAAGAAACATATTGCGACCTTGAGCGATGCCGATGCGCAAGACGGCGTTTTGCTAGGTAAAATGCTGGCCTTGGCGCCAAAAATCGCCAAAGAGCAGCGATGCGACGTACAGACAGGCAGCGATGGCCAGGTCAGCGGCGGCTACAAGACGCTGATCAATACCGGGCCGGACGGCGGGCAAGAGGTGTATCATCTGCATGTACATGTCATAGGCGGGCCTAAACCCTGGCGCGGACAGCGCTGATCGCGCCGGCAGGGCTGTAGCGGTTTGTTATCCGCTTGCTGCCTGCTTTACCTGCTTTTTACCTCATTCACAGGAGAGCATTGCTCTCATTAGGAGAAACAAACATGGGTTCATTCAGTATTTGGCATTGGCTGGTGGTATTGGTAATCGTGATGCTGATATTCGGCACCAAGAAACTGGGCAACATCGGTTCCGACCTGGGCAAGGCCGTCAAAGGCTTCAAGGACGGTGTCAAGGGTGCGGAAGACGAAGACAAGCCGCAGGCAGCGCCAAGTCAGGTTGCCGACAAAAGCACAATAGACGTGGAAGCCAAGGAAAAAGCGAAGCATTGATGACGCTTAACTTGTCGGCTGAACTGCTCTCCGGGCACACGCTATGATCGATCTTGGTTTAACCAAACTGGCATTGATAGGCGTTGTCGCGCTGGTCGTGATCGGCCCTGAAAAGCTGCCGCGCGTAGCCCGCATGGCGGGTTCGCTGTTCGGCCGCGCGCAGCGCTATATCAACGAAGTGAAATCCGAGGTCAGCCGCGAGATCGAGCTCGAAGAATTGCGCAAGATGCAGAAGGAAGTGCAAGATACCGCGCAGGAAGTCGGGCAATCCATTTCACAAGGCATGTCGGAGGTGGAAAACGATATCCATTCCGCCTGGAACGACGAGCGCGGCGCCGGCGGGCTGACCGAGCCGCCCACCGCCGAGGACCTGGCGCTGAAAGCCAAGAACTTCCGCCGTAAAAAGCTGGCGCGCACTTCCGCCGTACCGGGCTGGTATAAAAACCAGACCGGCCGCCGCGCGCATGTGATGTCCGGCGCTGCCCGGATGGCCAGGCACAGGGCCAAGCGCGCCACTCCCACCAGCTTCTTTTAAGCAGGCTTCAATGTTTCCGTATTTTCACCTTGTAATGGACCTTGCATGAGCGATCAAGAAACGCCGGGTATGCAAGACACGTTTATTTCCCACCTTGTTGAACTGCGTGACCGGCTGGTAAAGGCCTCGATAGGCATTGCCATCGTTTGTGCGGCGCTGTTTGCGTGGCCCGGCCCTTCCGCAATTTACGATTTCCTTGCACAGCCCATGATCGCGTCGCTGCCGGTGGGCGCGAAGATGATCGCCACTGGCGTCATTTCCCCTTTTCTGGTGCCGATGAAGGTGACGCTGCTGCTGGCTTTCATGGTGGCCTTGCCGTGGGTGCTGTACCAGGCATGGGCATTCATTGCACCCGGCCTGTATACGCATGAAAAGAAACTGGTGGCGCCGCTGGTGATTTCTTCATCGCTGCTATTCCTGGCCGGCGTGGCGTTCTGCTATTTCTTTGTGTTCGGCCGTGTATTCAGGTTCATCAACGATTTTGCGCCGACATCGATCACGGTGGCGCCGGATATAGAAAATTATCTCGATTTCATCATGACGATGTGCCTGGCCTTCGGCGTCACTTTCGAGGTGCCTATCGTCGTTGTCGTGCTGATCCGCATGGGTCTGGTCACGTTGCAGCAGCTGAAGGCGATACGGCCTTATGTGATCGTCGGCGCCTTCGTGGTGGCCGCCGTGGTGACGCCGCCGGACGTGGTCAGCCAGTTCTCGCTGGCGATTCCGATGTGGCTGCTGTTTGAGCTGGGTTTGCTGGTGGCGCCGGCCTTCGTCCGAGCTACGCAGGCGCCGCCTGAAGAAGACCAGGCTTCCTGATTTTCCTGCTTTAAAAAATCCGATTTTAAAAAATCCGATTGGTAGCCTGGATGGAGCGCAGCGCAATCCGGGGATGTCCGCAACGCTGGCATTCAAATTGCGCCATTCGGAGATTGAATTCCGTAAGATTCGTGGATTGCTCCCGGATTGCGCTTTGCTCCATCCGGGCTACCTATAGCGTGATTTTTGCTTCGCTGGCTGCCGTCTGATGCCGCCAGGTGGCGGTATCAGGAGAACGAAGCAGTCCTCAGCCAGGTCGCCAGCGGGTAGCCCGCCTTGAATCCCTTCACCAGCGTGCTTTGCAGCGTATCGGGATCCATATCTTTGGTCGGCATTTCAGTCCAGACCATGAAACCCTTGTGCTTGATGTATTCGATATGCGGCAAATCCTCGCTGAAGCCTTTCGGCGGCCGCGTCAGTTTCCCTTCTTCCTGCAAGCCGCCAAAGACGCTTTTCATCGTCTTGTTTTTGATCATCTTGCTGAAGCCTTCCGGGTCGGCCACGATCTGGTTGCGGATGTTTTTCAGGCGGTCTGAAGGCGGCATGTATTCGCCTATCGCAAACAGCAGGTCGCCTTCCTGGTTGATCTGGAAATAATAGGCAGGGCCGCCGCCATCGCTCGGCTTCTTGCGCCCGCTGGGCAGGATGGACGCCGAGAAATAGGTTTTGTACGGAGACTTGTCAGCGGAAAAACGCATATCGCGGTTGATGCGGAACAGCGCTTTTTTCGGTTCGCAACCCAGGATGGCCGGGTCGAACTTGCTGATCTCGGCGATCAGGCCGGTCACCAGCTGCAAGAACTCGGCGCGCAGGATGTCGTAGCGCGGCTTGTTCATCACGAACCAGGCGCGGTTATTGTTTTCGGACAGTTCAAATAAAAAACGGTTCAGGTCGCGGATGTGCATGGTGTTTTCTTGGGTTGTCTTGGTAGCGGTGGCTCAGCAAGGGGAATTCATTCCTCGCGGCGCGAACGCTGGCGTTTGCCTATCAGTACGCTTAGCTGGGTTTCCTGGCCGTTGCGCATGACCGTAATCCTGGCTTTCTGGTTAGGTTGCAATTGCGCGATCAGGTTCAGCATGGCGGTCGTATCGGCCACTTCCTGGCCTTCTATCGACACCAGGATATCGCCGGGCTTGATGCCAGCCTTGTCTGCTGGCCCGCCGCGGATGACGCCGGCAATGATGGCGCCGGATTTTTGCGGAATGCCGAAGCTGTCGGCCAGTTCCGGTGTTATGTCCTGCGGTTCCACACCTATCCAGCCGCGCGTGACCTGGCCGGTAGTGATGATGGAATCCATCACTGTCTTGATGGTGGTGACCGGGATCGCAAATCCTATGCCCAGCGAACCGCCGCTGCGCGAGTAGATCGCGGTATTGATGCCCAGCAGGTTGCCGTTGACGTCGATCAGTGCGCCGCCGGAGTTGCCCGGGTTGATGGCCGCATCGGTCTGGATGAAGTTTTCAAAGGTATTGATGTCCAGGTGGTTGCGGCCCAGCGCCGAGATGATGCCCATCGTCACGGTCTGGCCCACACCGAAAGGATTGCCTATCGCCAGCACCACGTCGCCGACGCTGGCCTGGTCAGAGTGCCCCAGCGTCACTGCGGGCAGTTTATCCAGGTCGATCTTGATGACAGCCAGATCTGTTTCCGGATCGGTACCCACGACCTTGGCAGCGGCCTTGCGGCCGTCCGGCAGCACTACGTCGATCTCGTCCGCTGCTTCCACCACATGGTTGTTGGTCAGGATGTAGCCTTGCGGGCTGACGATGACGCCCGAGCCCAGGCTGGACTGGCGCTCCGGTTGCTGGCGGCCCAGCTGGTCGCCGAAAAAGCGGCGGAACAGCGGGTCGTTGAGCAACGGGTTATTCGGCTGCCTGATTTCCTTGGCGGTATAGATGTTGACGACAGCCGGCATCGCCTTTTTGGCGGCATCGCGGTAGGAGCCCTGCGCCGGCACCTTGCTCAGCGGCGCTTCCTGCATGGAAACGGTGGATGCGACATGGATGCCCCGGCTGCCGAGGGCGGAATTCGCCCAATCGGGTTTCAAGGTGGTTACAATGAACCATAGGGCCAAACCGACAGTGACGGTTTGTGCGAACAACAGCCATAGACGTCGCATAAGATCAGATACCAGGTGAAAAATGAGTAAGGACTTCGCAAGCGGAGCAAACGCACAGCACAAGCAGCATGGGCAGCGCATTGAACAGGCTAACCAGACAGTAGATAGGGATCAGTTGTCGGAATTTCTAGCCACCGAGCTACAAATATCGCGGTTCCGTGATTATTGCCCAAATGGTGTGCAGGTGGAAGGGCGCAGCGACATTAAAGTACTGGTCAGCGGCGTGACAGCCAGCCTGGCGCTGCTGCAGGCTGCCGTGGACATGCGGGCGGATGCGGTGCTGGTGCACCACGGCTACTTCTGGCGCGGCGAAGATATGCGCGTCATCGGCCAGAAACAGCGCAGGCTGAAGCTGCTGCTGCAAAACGACATTTCGCTCTTCGCCTACCATCTGCCGCTGGACATGCACCCGCAGCTGGGCAATAACGCGCAACTGGCGAACGTGCTGGGGCTGGTGCCCGACGGCAGGTTCGGCGAAGATGACCTGGGCTGGCTGGGCGCCGCCGGCGATGCGGGTTTGCATACCGTCGGCGATCTGGCGGCTCGCGTGGAACTGCGGCTGGGCCGCAAACCCTTGCTGATAGGCGATCCAGGGCAGGCGCTGGACAAGTCTGCAAAGATAGGCTGGTGCACGGGCGCTGCGCAAAACATGCTGGGCACCGCTATTGACGCCGGAGCGAAGGTCTATTTAAGTGGGGAAATTTCGGAACCTACCGTGCACCTGGCAAGGGAATCCGGCGTGGCGTACTTGGCCTGCGGCCACCATGCGACCGAGCGCTACGGGGTGCAGGCGTTGGGCAGCCATATTGCCCGCCATTTCGGGATCGCCCATCATTTTATCGATATCGATAATCCGGTATAGCGAGATAGCGGTGTAGGTGAGGCAGGCGGCTTCCCATGGTGCCATGGGAAGCCGGCGAGCTTATTTCCTTAGTGCGTCGCGGATTTCGCGCAGCAGCAGTACATCTTCCGGTGTCACGGCAGCTGGCGCCGGGGCAGCGGGTTCTTCCCGTTTCATTTTGTTAAACAGGCGCACCATCTGGAAGATGATGAAGGCCAGGATCAGGAAATTTAACGCGATCGTGATGAAATTGCCGTAAGCCAGCACCGCGCCGGCTTTTTTTGCTTCCACCAGCGTCAGCGTGGTGGCCTGGCCGTTCAGCGGAAGGTAATAATTGGAAAAATCCAGGCCGCCGAAGATGCGGCCGACGACCGGCATCACAATGTCCGCCACCAGGGAATCGACAATCTTGCCGAAGGCGGCGCCAATGATGACACCCACCGCCAGATCGACGACGTTACCCTTGCTGGCGAATGCCTTGAACTCTTGCATCATACTCATTGTGTATCCTCCGGAAAATGAAAGCCGCCCGAAGCTGGATGACGGCAATGTGGGCGCGATGCCAACGGCCTGCCAACCGGCTTCGTATAGCAAAGTAACAATATTCTAACGGCCATTTGCGAAAAAGAACGCACCCGCATGTTAAATTTAGTTTCCTGGCAATAAAACCAGATGCTAAATGGGAATCATTATTAATGGGCCTGTAAATAAGCGCAGATTTGTAGAAAAATTGCTTCAGTTGCCAATTTGAGAAATGTTTTTCTTTAAAACCATACTGCGCTCCTTTATAATTTAGGGTTGCTAGAAGTTCCGTTTAAGCTTCGTATAAGTTTTGAATTTTGACAGATTGGGGTTGGTATGAGTATCGAAAAGCAGGTCGATTCCGGCCGTCGCGGCTTGCTCGTCGCCACGTGTGCGGCGGGTGGTGTGGCTGGTTTGGCAACCGCAGGGGCGCTGGTCAGCACTTTCCAGCCATCTGAGCGAGCAAAAGCCGCCGGTGCGCCTGTGGAAGCAGATATATCCGATTTGAAACCGGGTGAGATGAAGGTTTTCGAATGGCGCGGCAAGCCCGTCTGGATCCTGAAGCGTACGCCTGAAATGATGGCCAGCCTGAACAAGACCGAAGACAAGGTCGCCGATCCGAAATCGGAAAAGCCGTTCACGATGGAAATGCCAGAGTACTGCAAAAACCAGGCACGCTCCCGCAAGGAACATAGCGACCTGCTGGTGACTGTCGGTATCTGCTCCCACCTCGGCTGCTCGCCAAGCTCCAAATTCCAGGAAGGCCCGCAGCCTTCCCTGCCGGACGACTGGGCAGGCGGCTTCCTGTGCCCATGCCACGGTTCCACGTTTGACCTGGCCGGCCGCGTATACAAAAACAAGCCAGCTCCTCAAAACCTGGACGTTCCGCGCTATATGTTCCTGTCGGATACCAAAGTCATCATCGGTAAAGATGAGAAAGGCGAGGCTTAATCATGGCTTTTGTTGAAAAGAAATTGCCGGCAGACGCGCCCGTCGCCGCCAAGGCCCTGAACTGGGTCGATTCCCGCTTCCCGCTGACCAAGCTGTGGAATGACCAGTGGGGTGCTTACTACGCGCCCAAAAACTTCAACTTCTGGTACATCTTCGGCTCGCTGGCGATGCTGGTGCTGGTAATCCAGATCGTGACCGGTATTTTCTTGGTCATGCACTACAAGCCGGATGCCACGCTGGCGTTTGCTTCCGTTGAATACATCATGCGCGATGTGCCATGGGGCTGGCTGGTGCGCTACATGCACTCCACCGGCGCTTCGGCCTTCTTCATCATCGTCTACCTGCACATGACCCGTGCGCTGCTGTACGGTTCTTACCGCAAGCCGCGCGAACTGATCTGGCTGTTCGGTTTTGCGATCTTCCTGTGTCTGATGGGCGAAGCCTTCATGGGCTACCTGCTGCCATGGGGCCAGATGTCCTACTGGGGCGCGCAGGTAATCGTCAATCTGTTCGGCGCCATTCCGCTGATCGGGCCTGACCTGTCGCTGTGGATACGCGGCGACTATGTGGTTTCCGATGCAACGCTGAACCGTTTCTTCTCTTTCCACGTGATTGCGATCCCGCTGATCCTGCTCGGCCTGGTGGCTGCCCACCTGATCGCGCTGCATGAAGTCGGCTCCAATAATCCTGACGGCATCGAAGTCAAAGACAACATCGGCCCGGACGGCCATCCTGTGGATTCGATTCCATCGCATCCTTACTACTCCGTGCATGACGTGTTCGGTGTGACCGTGTTCCTGGTGATTTTCAGCGCAGTTGTATTCTTCGCGCCTGAAATGGGCGGCTACTTCCTGGAGTACAACAACTTCATCCCAGCCGATTCACTGAAAACGCCTCCGCACATCGCTCCTACCTGGTACTTCACGCCTTTCTACTCGATCCTGCGTGCCACCACTTCCGAGTTCCTGTATGTGGTCATGGCCGGTATCGTTGGCTACGTCAGTCTGGTGTACCTGAAATCCAAGCTGCCCGGCATCGTCAAGGCCGGTATTGCGGCCCTGGGCCTGTTGATGATCATCGGCATGCTGCCTTTCGGCCTGGAAGCAAAATTCTGGGGCGTGGTGCTGTTCGGTTCTTCCGTTGTCATCCTGGGCGCCTTGCCTTGGCTGGATCAGTCTCCTGCCAAGTCCATCCGCTATCGTCCTGACTGGCACAAGTACATGTACATCCTGTTTGGCATTGCCTTCGTTTCTCTGGGCTACCTCGGCATTCAACCGCCGTCCCCACTGTTTGAACGCATTTCCCAGGTGTGCACGGTTTTCTACTTTGGTTTCTTCCTGTTGATGCCATGGTGGAGCACAATGGGCACGTTCAAGCCTGTGCCGAAACGCGTGACATTTTCTGCACACTAAGCGCCAAAAGGAATGATAAGCATGAAATTAATTAAAAAAATGATCGCGGTGCTTGCCTTTGTTCCAGTGTTTGCACTGGCCAGCGAAGGCGGCTACCCGCTGGATCACGCAGAAAACCGCACTACCGATCTGGCAGCGCTGCAGAATGGCGCCAAGCTGTTCGTCAACTATTGCCTGAACTGCCACTCGGCGTCTGCCATGCGCTACAACCGCATGCGCGACATCGGCCTGACGGATGACCAGATCAAGGCCAACCTGCTGTTCACCGGCGAAAAAGTCGGCGATCTGATGAAAAACACGATGGCGGCCAAAGATGCGAAAGCATGGTTCGGCGCGGTTCCTCCGGACCTGTCCGTGATCGCCCGCTCCAAGGCATCCGAAGCCGGTTCGGGCCCTGACTGGATCTACACCTACCTGCGCACCTACTACAAGGACGACAGCCGCCCAACCGGCTGGAACAACCTGGTATTCCCTAACGTCGGCATGCCGCACGTGCTGTGGGAGCTGCAAGGTGTACGCAGCGCCAAGTTCGTCGAAGAGGAAGATCCGCATGAGCACGGCAAGACCGAGCGTAAATTTGCCGGTTTTGAAACAGTCACCAAAGGCAAGCTGACAGAAGCGGAATACGATAGCGAAGTAACCGATCTGGTAGCGTATTTGCAATGGATGGGCGAGCCTGCACAGAACAACCGCAAGCGCCTGGGCGTCTTCGTGTTGCTGTTCCTGTCCTGCCTGAGCGTACTGGCATGGCGCCTGAACGCATCGTACTGGAAAGAAGTAAAGTAATCGGCGTAAGCCGAACGGCATTGATTTTGACGAAAAAAACCTAATATTCAGTCAGTCAACGCCATTCTCAAGTCATCCGCTTCTTATCGTCGTAGGCGGATGTTTTATCCCAGGGTGAGGCGCATAAGAATGGGCGCCTCGCCCTAATTGTTTCTAAGGAACTATAAAAATGATGGTTCTCTACTCGGGCACTACCTGCCCCTTTTCACAACGTTGCCGCCTCGTTCTGTTCGAGAAAGGCATGGATTTTGAAATTCGCGATGTAGATCTGTTCAATAAACCGGAAGATATTTCCACGATGAACCCGTATGGGCAAGTGCCTATCCTGGTTGAGCGTGATCTGATCCTGTACGAATCCAACATCATCAACGAATACATCGATGAACGCTTCCCGCATCCGCAACTGATGCCGGCAGACCCGCTGATGCGTGCACGTGCCCGCCTGATGCTGTTCAATTTCGAAAAAGAACTGTTTGTTCACGTGCATACGCTGGAAAACGACAAATCCACGGCATCCGCCAAGGTGCAGGACAAGGCCCGCGCAGAAATTCGCGACCGCCTGACCACGCTGGCGCCTTTGTTCGTCAAGAACAAGTACATGCTGGGTGATGAATTCTCTATGCTGGACGTTGCCGTTGCTCCTTTGCTATGGCGCCTGGATCACTACGGCATTGAACTGTCCAAGACAGCTGCGCCATTGATGAAATACGCCGAACGCATCTTCTCGCGCCCGGCCTACATCGAAGCGCTGACCCCGTCTGAGAAAGTCATGCGCCGTTAATTGCTGCATGCGCTCAATAGGCTGATAAAGCACAAGGCTGACAAAGAAGTTTGACGTCAGCCTTGTTGTTTTTTAGAGCAGGGTCTATTCTTCTACAATCCATTTTAGGGACGCTGGCGCAGCAACTGCTGTTGCACCACGCCAAGTACCGCATATGTCAGAGATCTCTACCAAACCTTATTTCATGCGCGCCATTTACGAATGGTGCACCGACAACGGCTACACGCCTTATCTGGCAGTGAAAGTCCATGGCGGCGCAGTGCGCGTGCCCACGGAATTCGTCCGCAACGGCGAGATCGTGCTGAACATCAGCTTCGGCGCCACCAGCGGCCTGAAAATGGATAATGAAGCCGTGGTCTTCAAGGCCAGGTTCGGCGGCGTCTCGCGTGACATCTATGTGCCGATAGAAAACGTGCAGGCAGTCTATGCCAGTGAAAACGGTCAGGGCATGGCCTTCGATGTCAACCCGGTGGAAGAGGGCGCCGAGAACGATGAAGAAATTCAGGTAGTCCAGCCGGTCAAGCCGGTGCTGGGCCTGGCGGCTGTACAGAACGACAGCAGCGGCGAAGCAAGACAGGCAGAAACTGATGCGCCGGAACCACAAAAAAAATCTGCGAAACCCTCGCTAAAAATAATAAAGTAGCCTATAATGTTGTTCTTCGAGATTGATTGAGAAATCAAACGATTTCAAAAGTTTCGCCGGCTTAGCTCATTTGGTAGAGCAGTTGACTTGTAATCATCAGGTGGCCAGTTCGATTCCGGCAGCCGGCACCAGTAGGACTAAGGGCTCACAGAAATGTGAGCCCTTTTTTATTTCCGAAACTGTCAACCAAGTGTCAACCGCGAAAGAGGGTTCAACACTTTTGTTTCTTGCAAATGCTCTGGACTGAGGTGGGCATAGATCATTGTGGTCTTCAAATCACGATGCCCCAACACTTTCTGTAACGTCAGGATGTTCCCACCACTCATTACAAAGTGGCTGGCAAAGGTGTGCCGCAAAACGTGTGTGAGCTGGCCGGGCATGAGTTCAATTCCGGATTCTTTTACTGCCATCCTGAATGCGCCTACTGA
The DNA here is from genome assembly GCF_049339885.1 of Undibacterium sp. TJN25. NCBI lineage: Bacteria > Pseudomonadati > Pseudomonadota > Betaproteobacteria > Burkholderiales > Oxalobacteraceae > Undibacterium > Undibacterium sp. TJN25. The sequence goes on from NZ_JBMPPM010000003.1 coordinate 720,728, forward strand.
GCCTTTGAAAATTCGGCCGGCGAGGTTGCTTTCCTTTGATTCGTAGAATGTTCGAATTTCATCGGCAAGTTTTTCGTCGATTGGAACAGAGCGGTTCCTATCCGTCTTCGTCTTGGTGTAATGCACCATACCACTGTGTAATTGCGTGATCTGCAGCGACTCTGCCTCATCCCACCTGGCGGCGGTCGATAAGCAGATTTTTGTGATCAGTAGGGCGTCCTGATCGGTACGGTTGTTGATTTGCACTGAAAACTGACCCACTTTTGGACTGAACCCCTCGGGCTGGACCAAGGTAGCAAGATGAAGTGATACGCTTGTCGAGCCTTCACAAGAGGAGCGACACCATGTCAGTTAGAGGACCATACCGGCGGCATAGCCTGCAATTTAAAAT